>NZ_JADEXZ010000046.1 GCF_015206815.1 Fortiea sp. LEGE XX443 | reverse complement strand
GGTCGCAAGGTAACAGATGAATTTAAGCAGATGATGGAAATTGTATTTGATGATTATTTACCGCAATGGAATTATACAGCAGTCCCGCAGACCTCATAATTCTGGATCTTATTTTATCCTCATTCCTAACCGATTTGATTCTTGATTTCATAAGTTCATAAAGTGCAAGTATTGAACCCGTGATACCACCAGCCATCATAGCACCTACACCCGG
This sequence comes from Fortiea sp. LEGE XX443, assembly GCF_015206815.1. Classification (GTDB taxonomy): domain Bacteria; phylum Cyanobacteriota; class Cyanobacteriia; order Cyanobacteriales; family Nostocaceae; genus Nostoc_B. Next base: position 47,954 of record NZ_JADEXZ010000046.1, on the reverse strand, counting down.
TGCAATAACTCCAGACACAATTGTTGCAACTCCTCCGAGTGCTGCATAAGCGTTTCTTTCTACATCAATTTTTGCCAACGCTGTATCGATTTCATCGTTAGTAAGTTCCCAACGACAACCCCACTCGAAACTTTCCCACTTTCCAACTGACTCAAACCCCTTAAAAATATCAGGAACATCCATAATGTGTGATCGCTATTTTAAAAAATTAGATTTTTCCTAAGTATTATACAAAAAAATTCTGTATATCAAATCAAAATAATGAGTACAATTATTATTAACACCATATATCACTATGCGTTGGCTGCGATCGCCTAATTCATGAGCAAAGCCAAAATTCTTAACCAATCGGAGAGTTATACCTTTAGTAAATATGCCGAATTAGCCTACGATAGCGCCGATATCCTAGCTGAATTTGGTGTAACTCTCAAAAATAGCTCCCTCCAACTCCCACAACAGTTACCAATCGATCCTGAACCACTAAAAATAGAATTACAAGAAAATCTGACTTTGGTAGATCCTGTTTCAGAGATAGCTAGAAGGGAAGCACTGATATTTCCAATTCTCAAAACTGTTTGTAAATTCATTGAAGTCCCTCTCAAAATTGAATATCCTGTGAGAGTGAACAATTGGCTCAAAGGCACTTTTGATTATTTCATTTCTACTGAACAAAATTTATTAGTAATTGAAGCTAAAAATGCAGATTTAGCAAGAGGCTTCACCCAACTAGCGGTAGAATTAATTGCCCTTGATCAATGGACTGATTCAACAGTTCCCATGCTCTATGGCTCTGTAACCACGGGGGATACTTGGAAATTTGGTAGTTTTCAGCGACAAGAAAAAATAGTTTACAAAGATACCAACACATACGCCGTTCCTAGTGATTTAAATTTGGTGCTTTCTACTCTCTTTGGTATAAGTTTGAGCTAAGGCAGATCAAAAAATTAATTTTTGAAATGCAGTATCACACCATTGATGTGTAAAATTTGCAAAACTGCAAAAAAATCTAAAAAAGCTGTGAATACATGAGAAATTAAGTTAGTAAGCAAAATTCACTTGCACCTGTGATTAGCAGTGGTATCATTCGGGTATTACAAAAAGTAAAGGGCAATATGACTATGACCAAAGCACCTGTTGCTCCTGTGGTGCTAGTCATTTTAGACGGATGGGGCTACTGCGACCAGACGCGAGGAAACGCCATTGCTGCCGCTAAAACACCAATTATGGACAGCTTGTGGGCGGCGTATCCGCATACACTCATCCGCACATCAGGAAAAGCCGTAGGCTTGCCAGAGGGTCAAATGGGTAACTCAGAAGTTGGTCATTTGAATATCGGCGCTGGGCGAGTTGTGCCACAAGAACTAGTACGCATCTCAGATGCGGTGGAAGACGGTTCAATCCTCAGCAACCCTGCACTGGTTAAAATTTGCCAGGAAGTTCGCTCTCGGAATGGCAAGCTGCACTTAGTAGGGCTTTGTTCTGATGGAGGGGTACACTCGCACATTACCCACCTGTTCGGACTACTTGACTTAGCCAAAGATCAGCGAATTTCAGAAGTTTGTATCCATGCGATTACTGATGGTCGTGACACTTCCCCTAGCGAAGGTATAAAAACGATACGGCAGTTGCAAGATTACATCGACCACATTGGTATTGGACGCATAGCTACCCTCAGCGGCCGTTACTACGCGATGGATCGCGATCGCCGCTGGGATCGAGTCAAGCGTGCTTACGATGTCATGTCCCAAGATGGTGCAGGTGATGGACGAACAGCAACACAAGTCTTGCAAGCATCTTACGCCGAAGGCGTGACAGACGAGTTTATTATCCCAGTCCGCATTGCTCCTGGTGCAGTGGAACCAGAAGATGGGGTAATATTTTTCAATTTCCGCCCTGACCGTGCTAGACAACTGACTCAAGCCTTTGTCAGTTCAGAATTTACGGGCTTTGAAAGACAACAAATTCAGCCACTGTCGTTTGTTACCTTTACCCAGTACGATTCAGACCTACCAGTGACGGTAGCCTTTGAGCCGCAGAACTTGACTAATATTCTCGGTGAAGTCATTGCTAATCATGGTCTGAAGCAATTTCGGACTGCGGAAACAGAAAAATACGCCCACGTCACCTACTTTTTTAACGGTGGTTTGGAAGAACCTTTTGCTGGGGAAGACCGAGAACTTGTCAACAGTCCGATGGTGGCGACTTATGACGAAGCCCCAACCATGTCAGCAGCAGCAGTCACAGATGTGGCGATCTCGGCAATTCAAAAGGGCATATATTCCCTAGTGGTGATTAACTATGCTAACCCAGACATGGTAGGGCATACTGGTCAAATGCCAGCCACAATCACAGCAATTGAAGAAGTGGATCGCTGTGTGGGTCGTCTCCTGGAAAGCATTATCAAAGCTGGCGGAACAACAATTATTACCGCCGATCATGGCAACGCTGAGTATATGCTAGATGAAGAGGGTAATTATTGGACAGCCCACACTACCAATCCAGTACCCTGGATTTTGGTGGAAGGTGAAAAAGTTAAAATTCCTGGACATGGTACCAATGTTGAACTGCGTAGCGATGGCAACTTAGCCGACATTGCGCCCACCATTCTAGAGATTTTACAGCTACCTCAGCCACCAGAAATGACCGGGCGATCGCTGGTGAAACCAGTAGAGTTTGACCTCAAACGCGATCGTACACCCATGCAAATTGGTCTGTAAACAAAGTTAGAAGTTAAGAGTTAAAAGTGATGAAACAAAGTCCTTCTAACTCCTGACTTCTTCATTTTCAAACAGTTATAAGTAGAAAGGTGCAAATAAACCGAACTATGTAACGGAAAGTAAAGTAGCTTGAAAACCTCTTCCCTTCTGCCCTCTGCCTCCTGCCTTGTCATAACGACAATTTTTAACACCTACCTACTTAAATGAGATTACTAACATGACAGTAACAAGCATCGTACAAATTGTTTGGGCTTTAGCCGCCCTTGGCGTAATTATTTTGGTATTGTTGCACAGCCCCAAAGGTGACGGTATTGGTGCTATTGGTGGACAAGCCCAATTGTTTAGCAGCACCAAGAGTGCAGAAAACACCTTAAACCGAATTACTTGGGCTTTAACAGTAATTTTTCTCGGTTTGACAGTGGTTTTGAGTGCTGGTTGGCTACCTAAATAAGGATAGGGAAATGGGGAAAATCACCCTACACCCAATATTTAATATCCAAGAAAATCTCGTTTTACGGCGTTTACTAGCAGTCCTGACCTTAGCTATTGGTACAGGACTGCTAGTTATTTTTGCTAGTTTAAAATCCGATGCTATCCTAGCTAAATCCCTTCCTTCCCAACAAGCGCATTCTCTGCCGCCCACATTAGCACAATGGCAAGATAGTACGAACAGCGGTGATTACTTTTCTCAAGTTGCGACAACCGAATTAGGTTATTTAGTTTGGTCGCAATTTCCGGTTCGAGTTTATCTAGCAAGACCACAAGGAATTAGCAATCAACAGGCTGAAGCATGGGTTAACGATGTCTTACAGACTGTACAAGAATGGAGTATTTATTTACCTTTAACTATAGTTGAAGAACCAGAAGTTGCTGATATTAAAATTTTGCAGAAAGCACCGCCATTAGAACTTTCACCTGATAAAAAAATCACTCGCGCGCGTTCTGCACTAACTAGCTACGAAATATACACCAACAATAATCTTTTATTACACCGTTTCACTATCCTACTAAGTCCTAGCCAAACAGGTAGTTATCTCATTGCAGCCGCCCGCCATGAACTCGGCCACGCCTTGGGAATTTGGGGTCATAGCCCATTACAAACTGATGCTTTATATTTTTCCCAAGTTCGTAACTCGCCGAATATTTCGCCCAGGGATGTGAATACTTTGAAGAGAGTTTATCAGCAGCCAACAAGTTTGGGGTGGATAATATCTAATTATTAGTAATTAAAGTTTAAAAATTAAATATTTTTTTTAATAAAATGAATACATAAATTTATCTGCTAAAGCAGGCAAGGAGAATAAAGCTTAATGGCAGCAATTGAATCTCGTGATTATACTTTAGAGGAATTATTTCAAGATTTTTATGTAGTTAAAGAGTACCAGCGTGAATATGTTTGGGAAGAAAAACAAGTTCTAGAACTTCTTGAAGATGTCTACGAACTATTTCTAGATAATAAATCTGGCTCTGACTGGGAGTGTTTTATAGGGAGTATCATTGTCTGTAAATCTCAGGAGTTATATGAACTTATCGATGGTCAACAAAGAATGACCACTGCTTATTTAATTTTGTGTGCCGTTAGAGATTATTTACTAGAATTAAATCCTGATGAACCTGTCGGTAAAATTAAAGAATTTATTACTTCATATTGTGTGGAACAAAATGGAAATGAGAGATTAAAAGAAAGAATAGAGCTTCAGTATGATGACGAAAGCCGCCATGTTTTGGAAAAAATTGCTAGGCAACAAAATTTTTTAGATATTTCTGAAAATAGTTCTGTACAACGTATCAAAAATGCTTATCAAGTCGCATTAAAATTTCTAAAAGATGAATTTGGTGGAAACGAAACTACTATTCAGCAAGTTAGACTATTTTTTGCACGTTTTATTAAAAATGTAAGGGTAGTTCGTGTAGAAACCAAGAGTATGTCTCAAGCGCTCAAAGTTTTTGCAACTATTAATAATCGTGGAGTTGGCCTTGATTCTATGGACTTACTCAAAAACCTCATGTTTATCCAAATTAGTAAAGATAAAATCATTAAAGATAAAGACTTTGAAAGGCTTAAAAATAAGTGGAAAGAAATGCTAAAAATTTTATATGAATCCAATGAAAATCCTATAAGATTTCTCCGTTATTTTATTATTTCAAAATATGATTCGGAACGGATAAGAGAAGATAAAATTTATGAATGGTTTGATAAAAATGAAAGTAAATGTAAATATAAAGATAACCCATTTGAATTTGTTGATTCTTTGTTAAAATCAGCAAAAGCATTTGCAAATTTTAAAGAAGGAAAAGACATTTTTGGAAAACATAACCGTTATTTATTAAATATATCTTATCTCTCAACTAGTCAGCATTTTGTTTTACTTTTAGCATCTCAACATTTCTCAAAAGAAATGTTTATAGAAATTTGTAAACATCTGGAGAATTTCTTATTCATCTATATTATTACCGAGGCTAGGTCAAGTAAACTTGAGGTTTTATTTGTAAAATGGGCATCCAAGTTAAGGCAAATTAACAATCAGCAGTCACTTGATAAGTTTATATCTGAAGAAATCCAGACAGAAAAACAAAAATTATCAGAAAAATTTTTACTTGCTTTTCGTCAACTTGATGAGAATTCTGTACGTAAAAAAGTATTACAGTATATCCTAGCTAAACTTACGCAATATATTGATGAATTAGCCTATGGAGATATAGAAGCTCATACTAATTTAAAAAACTACATAAATAGAACTGTTGAAATAGAGCATATACTACCTCAAAACTATGAGTTAGTAAGAGCTTCTTTTGATAAAGAAGACCAAATATACAAATATGTTAAATATTTAGGAAATCTTACTTTAATAGAAAAGTCTATTAATACTTCAATAAAAAATAAAACATTTGAATTTAAGAAAAATGCTTATCAAAAGTCAAAGTTTTTAATTACTAAGTCAATAGTAGAACCAATAAATATTGGATTAAACACAGCAATTGACCGTGCAGCAAAAGACTTAAGCACATTTACTGTTTGGAACTCTGAGTCCATAGAGTACCGCCAAGAAATGTTAGCACAATTGGCAGCAAAAGTTTGGGACATTAATTATTAAAAAAGTCACAAAGTCATAGGCTACTATTTAATTTTCTCCTATGCACCCCAACTCAGATGTACAGGTCGCTGTACTAAAATTTCCTTATATAATTCTTCTAGCTGAGTAATATTCTTACTCAGGGTATAGCTTTCTAGTACGCGTTTTCTAGCCTTCTGCCCTAATAATGTTGTTAACTCTGGATGATCTTGACATAGTGGCAATAGGGTTTTCAATTGCGATCGCACTGTTTTAGTATTTAAAACTATGCCTGCCCCTTTTTCCAATACTTCTCCATCTGCACCTACATCTGTGGCTATACAAGCGACTCCACAAGCCATTGCTTCTAATAACGATAGAGACAGACCTTCTACCAAAGAAGGCAAAATAAATACATCCGCGCCCCGTAAAATTTCGATGCGTCTTTCTTCTTCAGCTATAAAACCTAGCCAGATAATGCCATATTCCCAACCATAAAATGGTTCTAAAGAAGCTCTTAAAGGGCCATCACCTACAATTAATAACTTACTATCCGTCCCCATATTCGACTGTTTCCAAGCTCGAAGGAGGGCTTCAACATTTTTTTCTGGGGCTACGCGTCCTTGGTAGACAAATAAGCGTTCAGCGTTGAATTCTGTTTTAATTTGAGAATATCCAGGGGAATATTTGACAGTATCTACACCATTAGGAATAACGGCAATATTTTCCTTCCGCACACTCATACTTGCCAGTAATTCTCGCTGAATTTGAGAAAATACAATTACGCGATCGTAGTTATCTAAAAAAGGTGCATATAATTGATAAGCTAACAGTTGAGTTCCTGATATGAGCTTTGCTCCTTTGCCTGCAAACGGTGTGTGAAACGTTGCAACTAGAGGCAAATTTAGCTGTTCGCAAATTTCTGGTAGAAAAAAATCAAGCGGAGATAGAGTCAAGGAAGCATGAACTATGTCCGGTTTGATTTCCCTTAACGATTCGGTTAGAACTTTGGTTGCTTTCAGCGCGGGAATTGTATAAACCTGAGACTTGTAAATGAAGGGTAGAGAAACTTCTTGGAATTTCGGCCAGTTGTCTGGTTCAGGTTCTTCTTGAGCGAAGTGAAGAAAACTAACTTGATGTCCTCTATCTAGCAAAGCATTTGTAATCTCTCGGCTGTAGGTGACATTGCCACAAAAGGGCGATTTTTTTCCAATCCAGGCTATACGCATTCTTTAAAGTTAGTTATAAGAAAGCTAGTTTCATTTATTAGTTTTGCGCCTTAGCTGTATTTAACTTGATCCTGATTTTACTTGATGATTTTTGATACAATAATACCGATGTAAGCCATTGTTAAAGTTGGGTATCAACTGATAAAAACAATGGATTTTCGGCTTGATTTATCTTAATGAATAAGTTGCTGATTTTTCACTTGGAATACAACTTAATTCTGTGTAATATCAGGTTTATTCCCAGCGACTAGGCACTAAATTATTTGTGGATTTAGTTTACCATGAAATCAAAGTCAATAGTAAATTATTAGTTTTGTCAAGTAATTAATTAATAACTCCTATTTTTTATAAATACTGACGGGAGTTATACCAGGTTAAGATACCACCAAAAAATACGATCGCGGCTAATCCCAAAAAAACGGCTTTCAATCCCACAAAGGTTTCTGCTACACCGGCTAATGCCAAAGGTAAAGTCAGAGCAATATTAATTACATTATTTTGCAGGCCAAAGACTTTACCGCGCATTTCTGGTGGAGTTTCTGTTTGAATAGCGGTTTGCATGGGAATCCCAACGAGCGCCCCAAAAATGCCCAATATAGCCACAAACAGCAGGACTAGCCATAATTGTGTTGTAAATAAGGCAAGACCAATTAAAGCTCCGGCCATCCCTAAACAACCACACAAGCCGAGTTGAGAATAAGAGAAGCGTTGCCCAAACTGACCAAGAATTGTCGCTCCAGCTGCAATACCCACACCGCCTGCTGCTAGTAAAAAGCCAAACTGGGAGGCTTTTAAGTTAGGAATTACTTCTGCCATGCGAACGGCTAGGACAGTTAATGCTGCAAAGACAGAAAATAAAATAATTAGTCTTACTAAAGCATTACGGACATGATGATTGGCTTTGAGATAAGCGAAACCATCCCGTAAGTCTGATAAAACGTGGGGAAACTCTGTGTCAGGAGGGTGGGGTTTTTCGTTGGTTGCCAACAACATTAAAATTATCCCAGCGATCGCATAACTGCCACCCACTAAAATTTCTTTACCCAGTCCATTGTTACCACCAAACTGCGCCCAAATATTATCAGCGATCGCTAAAATTGGTTCCCCAATGGCAAACCCAATAATCACCGATGCCATCATGGTTGTTGTGTAAAGGGAATTGGCTGAAAGTAAATGCTGTTCTTCCACTACTAAAGGAATTGCTGCTTGTTCCGCCGGGGCAAAAAACTGTGTCAGTGTAGATACTAAAAAAGTTACACCTAGAATAATCGCAAAACCTACTGGCAAAACTCCTATAGGTTGCCAATCATGAGTTAACCACAGCAAAAACGGAATTATTAAAACCAAAATGCCACGCCAAACATTTGATGCTACCAAAACTACTTTTTTCGACCAGCGATCTACAAACACTCCAGCTACAGAACCAAATAATACTGCTGGGATGGTAAATGCCATCATCAACGCTGACACCCAAGCACTAATGCTCTGACTACCTGCTTGAAAGTGACTATTAATTAAAGCAATCATCAATACCAGATATACTTTATCAGCCAGTTGGCAAAACACTTGACCACCCCAAAGTGCCAGAAAATTTGGATTTTGCAACACAGGTAAAAATCCCTGCTGTTGTAAGTTTTCTGATTTTGCTTCACCACCTGATCCATTCCAATCTGCTTTTTCTGGAGTAGTATCTACTGGCAAACTACCCTCATTGCCGCTTTTCTCAACATTGATTAATGGATCGTTAGCTTGTTGATCATCTTGACTAGGCACATCAGTTTTGGATTTTTCCGATTTCCACTGTTTACCATTTGTCGAAATGTCTGGTTTTGACATTTCGTGATTGTGAATTTGACTATTTGTAGAAGCGGGAATGGATCTCAGATTATTGTTAACAGTGGGATCTGATGCCCTACTCTGTTTTTTGGCATGGCTTGGTGATAAAGGCAGGATTTTTCTATCCAAATCAGATGGTTGCATCATGGTTGGCAGCAAAATAAGAGTCAATCAGGGTAGCGGAGCGAATCAAGTGGCCTAGATGATACTGAGCATACTGGCGCAAAATCTGCTCAATAGATAACCAGTCATTATCTCTAACTGCATCAATCTGCATTATCTCTGGTTGTGACAACTGTTGGAGCAGAGCAAATTCTGTAGCACTCAGACGACTGGAAATTACTGGAATTTCTTGTCTATGGACAACAGTCTCGTAACTAGGGATAGGAGAAGGCGGCGATGAGGAAAGCTGGGGATCATCTCTATCTTCCCACCTTTCTATCTCCTGTTTTCTGCGTAAATGTTCCCAAGCCTCCAAACAAATTGCTCCACCAGCCGCAACACTAAATCCTACTTGCCATTTGGGATTTACAAAATCTGGTGTTAAGGAGCGTTGAGTCAGACAACACGTTTGGATTTGAGGTGTCAGTCCTGCCAAGGCTAAAAGCTGAAATACCCCATGAGCTAGGTATCCGTAAATACCAGATATCTCAGTTTTTGAGAGTATTTCTAACCGATGTAGGTATTCATTGAGTAAATCATAAAGTTCTTCTTGGGGTTGTTCACTCAAAGCTTGAGATATGACTATTTCTGTTAAATACTGACCTGCGGCTAATTTTCCTAAATCTTTAGCCAATCCGGGATAGGTTTTGAGAGTTTGTGCTTGAGTAATTTTATCGAGCGATCGCCCTTTGGCGATCAGTAGTTCATTCACCACAAACATTCCACTCCTACCACCAAGGCTAGAGTTATGCTTGCGCGCCCCTGGTGCAACTGCTCGAATCAGACCGAACTCTCGTGTCAAAATGGTCACTATTTTGTCTGACTCTCCCAGCACTTGAGTTTTAAGATTAATTCCAGTTGCTTTATAAGTTTTACTCATGAGTCATTAGTCATTAGTCATCGATCATTAGCCATGAGTCATAAGTCGTTAGTCATTAGCTCAGGACAAAGGACAAAATGACTATTCCCCTTTCTTTAGATTATCGCGCTGGCGAATCAAATCGATACCACGAGATGTACCCAATCTGGTTGCACCTTCTATGATTAAGTCTAGGGCTTGCTCATGAGTCCGAATACCCCCTGAAGCTTTAATTCCTATTCTCTCTCGTACTAATTCTTTTAAAAAATGCACATCTTCTACTGTTGCTCCGCCATTCCAACCTGTACTAGTTTTTAGGAATGCTGCCCCCGCATCCATACATATTTCTGCTGCTAGTTTTTTTTCCGCATCCGTCAGCAGGCTGGTTTCCAAAATTACCTTAACTGTTTGCCCTGTTTCTTCGCAAATCTCGGCAATTTCTCGGTGAACTTCCTCGGTTTTGCCAACCTTCAACCAGCCTAAGTTAAGCACTACATCCAACTCAGTAGCTCCATTTTCTACCGCTTCCTGAGCTTCATACAGCTTAACGGCTGAAGTTGTCGCCCCAGTCGGAAAGCCAATGACTGTACAAACTTTCGGCTTTTTCCCTTTGAGGAGTTCTGCTACTTGCTTAACGTAGGTAGGATAAATGCAAACCGCTGCAAAATTAAATCTATATGCTTGTTCACACCATTGCTCAACCTGCTCTGGAGTGGCCGTTGGCGTTAACAGGGCGTGATCGATAAATGGCGCAATATCAATATCTGGATAGCCTGCTGCCATTGAGTCTTTTGCCTATGAAGATTATTAAACTTTATAAAAAATTAATACACTTTATTATATATTAAATCATATCTATTACAAATTTAGCGTGCCAACTACTCCGTTCGCTGAATGTGAGATGTAATTTTCCTTCTTTTACCCGAATCTAAAAGGACGTTTGAGTAAGGATCATGAACGCCTCCCGGAAATCTTAGAGATGTTCATTTATATTGCCATGATTCGTATTATGGTCAGACAAACTGCCTGATTTTTGACTGCTGTCAACTTTTAAAACATTCTCTCAAAAATAACGGGTGATCGCAGGGTAAACAGCGTTTAGAATACCAGGAGTGTGATAAAAACTGCCTAGATTGATAGCAGTTACCTATGAAAAATCTTGTAGAGTTAAAAATTAAGGGTAAGTAGGTCGGTGTTAAAAATTGTCGTTATGACAAGGCAGGAGGCAGAGGGCAGAAGGCAGAAGGGAAGAGGTTTTCAAGCTACTTTACTTTCCGTTACATAGTTCGGTTTATTTGCACCTTTCTACTTAGGTTTTGAGCTTACCCCTTGGTTTGTCTTCTAAAAAGCAGTGATGGGTTCAGTCATTTGATTGAAGTAATTTCTCTATTAAAAATTTAATTTAAATTTAACTTTTCATCATAAAACTTGACTTATCTTTATAGAATCGCACTTAAAGTCACAAATATTTATAGCTAAAAGCTGTTTTTCTCATACAGGCTTCCTCTTAGACATTGCAAAAATAAGTAAATTTCTATTTCCTATACTCTATTCCTTGTAGAACAAGGAATAGAGCATCTGAATGAGATTACTAGAACATATCAAAACTTTTATGTTACTCAATAAAAATCGATGCTACATAGCATTACTTATATTTGGAACAATCTTCAGTACAAATATAAAACCAGTTATTGCCATGCCTACTAGACCTGTTAATACTAAATCTGTGAAGAGGAATAATAGGCGAAAGGATGAAGATCAAGAAGCCACGTTATCTGTTGAGCAAAGAATGATATCTACAACAGGCGGAAAGATCATCAATACCATGAGTAACCCATTATCAAACTTATCAACTAACAGAATCAGTGGTAATTATATTAGAAATAATTTCAATACAGTGAACGTACAGCGAACGGAAAATAATTTACAGAGTATTGGCTACCTTGGCATGAATAACGTTAATGCTGAACTACCATCAAATAATCTTGCTAGAGAATCGAAAGCACCATCTCAATTAGCTTCTATAGCAGCAGTTAATATACCTGTGATTCGTGATACAAATTTGTCAGTACAGATGAATAAAAAACTTTCTTCTCCGCAAAATCTACAGATTTAGCTCAAAAAGTAAACAAATGAATGTACTGCTGAATTTTCTTGAATAAGAAGGAGAAAAAATTTCCTTGACATAGACAATATTAAAGCCGTTAGCTTCAAAGCCTAAATTAAGAAAACCCGAACCAGCGAAAAATGAGAAAATGGCAAGGCGATCGCTAGTCATTAGTCATGTTAATCAGCACATATTTAGTTTATTATTTTATACCAATTCTGTATAAAGATGTACAGAATAGAAAAAATAAATATTAACTTTAGCTTGAAAAAGGGTTTAGGGTGTAGAAAAAAAAGGCATTTTTATGATTAGCTGACTTGCAAAACTTTAAAAAAATGCTGAGTTAAAAAGACTCATTTCTCATCCCTAATCCCTAATTTTCAATCCATTTTTCATGTGTTCTGGTATGCCCAGTTCATGACAACTACTTAATTTTCTGCTTAATAAAGGTTACTACCTGAGTTAACTGTTTTTTCAAGCCTTCTATTTCAGCTTGCATTTTGACAATTTTCTCATTCAGCGCTTTAATCTCTACCAAAGAATCTGCTTCAGAGGGAGATTTTGTTATTAATGGAGGACTTTCAATACTAACTGTGGCTACTGTACCATGCTCGGCGATCGCAACTGCACCTGTACCATTTTTAGCAGCAACTGCTCCGACCAAAACTGGCTCTTGACGTGGCAGTTTAGCTTTAGCCATCGCTGATTTAATAGCATCAATCAACTGTTTTTTATCAAATGGTTTCCCTAGAAAATCAAAATATTCAAATGGTTCAGTGATTTTTTCCGTCACCTCTTCCTTACGACCAGACATGATCACTAAAGGAATTTTTCTTAACTCAGGCTGGGCTTGAATTTGTTGAAAAACTTCCCAACCACTCATTTTAGGTAGCAGGAAATCTAACATAATCAAGCTGAGTTTTTCTTGACGGATAAAATTGAGTCCTTCCACCCCGTCTTTAGCTTCTAATACCTCAAAGTTACCTGGAGGCAACATTTCTCGTACTTTTACCCTGACAACGGTAGTGTCATCGATAACTAAAATTTTGTTACTAGCCACAACTGATTTCTCTAACAGAAAATTTAAGTTTAAATAACGGCTATGCCGCTTGACCTTGAGAGTCATCCCACTATATCCAAATTTGTTATGGATTGGGGGATAGTATATTTCGGTATAAATGGCTTTATTAGCAGTGTTTTGTAAAACTTGTCCCCGTAGTCTTCGCAGATTGTGTCATGGTGATATTTAAGGCTTGAACCTTGCTCTACTTTTAGAATCACCTGGGATATCTATGACTTCGTTACAACCAGCCCAATCCAAGTCAGAAATTATGGCCATGCCTAGCTGGTTACGTCGCCCCATTGGCAAAGCCAGTGAAATCTCAACTGTACAACGCATTATTAAGCAACGCCAGATTCATACAATCTGCGAGGAAGGACGTTGCCCTAACAGAGGAGAGTGCTACGCCCAAAAAACGGCAACTTTTTTACTCATGGGGCCAACATGCACACGTTCTTGTGCTTTTTGTCAAGTTGATAAAGGTCACGCGCCAATGCCTCTTGACTTAGAAGAACCACAAAAGGTAGCAGAGGCAGTCCAGCTTTTAGGATTGCGTTATGTGGTATTGACTTCTGTGGCTCGTGATGATTTGTCAGATCAAGGAGCAGGACACTTTGTAAAAACAATGGAAACTATTAGGCAGTTGAACTCAGACACTCAAATTGAAGTGTTGACACCAGATTTTTGGGGCGGTGCAGGTGCGGGAGAAGAAGGTCAACGTCAACGGATTACCATGATCGCCACAGCCAAACCAGCCTGTTTTAATCACAATATTGAGACGGTACGGCGTTTAACTAGCCCAGTCCGTCGGGGGGCAAAATACGATCGCTCCCTCCGAGTCTTGGCTATAGTGAAAGAAATTGACCCGACCATTCCCACCAAGTCCGGTTTAATGCTGGGACATGGAGAAACCGTGGAAGAAGTGGAAGAAGCAATGGCAGATTTAAGAGCAGTAGGATGCGATCGCCTAACGATTGGCCAGTATATGCGTCCTTCCTTAGAACATCTGCCAGTACAAAAATACTGGACTCCAGAAGAATTTGAGCAACTTGGCAACCTAGCATCGCAAATGGGATTCACTCATGTCCGTTCCGCTCCTCTAGTTCGGAGTTCCTATCATGCAGGAGAAGAGACAAATCTGAAGTCTGAAGTGTGAAGTATGAAGTGTTCACAGCAAAATCACAACCAAACATATAAAACTCTCTTAACTCAGGACTCACACTTCGGCTGCGCTCAGTGTACAGCACTCAGCACTACTTCCCGCTAGACAAATATTTTTAACGAATGTGGGTAATTGGTGCAGCTATTTGGTATTTCTGAAAAAGTCATGACATTTAGGAGAACCACTTATGGCTAGTCAAAGCAAGAGTTCCGCAGTTGCCGATAGTGGAGCAAAACCCCCCTATGCCTTTCGCACAGGTTGGGCATTGCTTCTTTTAGCTGTTAACTTCTTGGTAGCAGCTTACTACTTCAACATCATTCAATAGTTAGAAGTGGACTGGTGCTGCTCAAATCGTGCCTTTGAATAAACCTTTGGGACGAATGAGCAGCACCAAAATCATCATCAGCAGTGCTATGCCTTGTTTGTATTGAGAACCCAGCCAAATAGTGCTGACCTCTTGAGCAATACCGATGATAAAAGCTGCGGCGATCGCTCCATAGGGATTACCAATTCCCCCTAAAATTACAGAAGCAAACAAAGGCAAAATTAAAAACCATCCCATATTTGGGCGCACTGCTGTAATCAAACCATACATGCTGCCACCCAAAGAAGTAAGTGTGCCAGCAATCAGCCAAGTCCAAAGGATAACTTGCTCGACATTGATACCCGAAACTCTGGCTAAATCTAAATCATCTGCCACTGCTCGCATCGCTTTACCAATTTTCGTGTTTTGCAGGAGGTAATGCAGCCCTACAATTGCTAACACAGCCAGCCCTAATACCAACAATTGATTTTGCGGTATTTTCACACCAAAAAATTCCCAAGCAGAAGTCACAGGAACATCGTAATTTTGGTTTTTGCCACCCCAAAGCAAGATAATGCCATTGCGGAGGAATAAGGCCAGACCAATAGAAATAATAATCAAAGTCGTGGAAGTAGCACGAATCAAGCGCATCCTTGACCACAACAGCTTTTCTGACAACAGCATTGCCGCCACTGTCCCGACCACTGCGAAAATCATTGATAGCCAAATATTTACCCCACTAGCATTTACCAGTAAAGTCAAATAAGCTCCTAATGTGAGAAAGTCTCCATGAGCAAAATTAGACAACCGTAAAATCCCGTAGGTAAGAGTGAGTCCAACAGCAGCCAGAGCAATAATGCTCCCCAAAGCAATGCCATTGACGATCAGTTGTATAAGTTGTGTATCCATGATTTTTAAGTAAATAAGTTCCTCTAAAGAAATTTGATGTGGGTGATTTCTTCAAAAAAATTGTTACGCCTGTTACCATCAACAGTAAAAGTTAGAGTTTGTGAACAATAAAGATTTGTGAGCTAATATACATAGAATCTTGTTCGCAATTTTGCGCGAGGCTAAACTTGTTCAGCGGTCTAGTTGACCATGCAGCAGTATTCAAGCTTACCAGAACAAAACTCACAGGTAGATGCAACGCCAACACTTTTGGCAACAATTCAACAACTCCAAGCCGAGTTATGGTTGGAGCGCAGTTTGAACAAGTTGCAAAGTCGCCTGAATGATTACCTACTTTCCGCTTCTGTCATGACGGTACAAGTAGGAACTACAGAAGCAGATATTTTTCAAACTGTGGTCAACGAACTCGATATTGCTTTGAACAATAGTAGAGTAGCGATCGCTCTGTCTCAAGTACAAGCAACATTTGCTAAAGTTTGTTATGTATCTTCTTCTCCATGCCCAGTGGTAGAAGTGATGCCCAAAAAAGGCAAAAAACTGCGGTTGAAATTGGCACAAGTTATTGAAATCGAAGATTTGCAACATCTAGTAAATCAGCAACCGCCCAGTGCTTGGCCTTTAGCTAGTGATTCTGGTATTGTTGGCTGGCTAATTATTCCTCAAGCACCTCGTGAACTCCTGACAGCATCACAGGTACAACTTAAACCACAATTATTAACCAGAGTTACCCAACAATGTACTGATGCTCTGGCACAACTTCAACAAATACAATCTTGGCAGCAACACTCTCAAAATATCGGCAGTTCTAATCAAGAATTAGAAAGGACAAATCAACTCAAAAATCAATTTCTGGCAAATACAAGCCACGAAATTCGGACACCACTGAGTTCCATTATCGGATTCACCCACTTACTATTAGCCCAAGGTTACGAACCTACCAAAGAACGCCATCAAGAATATCTAAATATCATTCAATCTAGTGGCAAACACCTGTTAGCACTGATTAATGACATTTTAGACCTCTCCAAAATTGAAGCTAACCAGTTGGAAGTGCAACAGGAAGAAGTAAATGTACCAGAACTGTGCCGCAATGTTCTGTCATTAGTCAAAGAGAAAGCCGCTAACAAAGGTTTGAAGCTGCGCCTAGAATTAGACCCCACAGTTAAAACCTTAGTTGCTGATCCCTTACGGCTTAAGCAAATGTTGTTAAATTTGCTATTCAATGCTGTTAAATTTACTCAGACTGGGGCGGTTGGTTTACAGGTTTTACCTCAAGATGCAACCGTACATTTTACAGTTTGGGATACTGGGATTGGGATCTCTAAAATCAACCAAGCTCAACTTTTTCAACCTTATTTTCAGATTGCTAACTCTGTAACTAGTCGTGATGAAGGTACCGGTTTGGGTTTAGTTGTGACTCGCAAACTCGCTGAAATTCACGGCGGTTCTGTGGAAGTCGAATCAGAAGTTAACAGTGGTTCGCGTTTTACCATTATCCTTCCCATTAAACCAGTGATGGATATGAGTGACAAAGCAGATGAAGAAGATATTGCGCCTTCATCTCCTTTAGCTTTTAGCACCAACTCAGAGATTTTGTTGGTGGAAGATGACTTATCTAATGGGGAGTTGATGCAAACTTATCTCAAGAGGTTGGGTTATTGTGTAACGTGGAGTAAGAATGCTACCCAAATGTGGTCGATTCTTTCCCAACTTCAACCAGGTGTAATTTTAATAGATGTTCAGCTACCAGATGAAAACGGACTGAATGTAGTGCAGCAATTACGACAACAGCCGCAATATCAGATGATTCCGGTAATTGCTCAAACTGCAATGGCAATGAAAGGCGATCGCGAAACTTGTTTAGCCGCAGGTGTTAATGAATATATTTCTAAACCTATTGACTTACCACTTCTAGCTAAGTTGGTATCAAAGTATATTAAATTACCTCAACCAAACTCTTAGGCTAGGAGTAGTTGAAACACAGATTTTTTCTACACCTCTAAAATGAAATTTATGAGGAAATGCAAAGTCTTACTAGGAATTTGAAATGAAATTGACCGAAAAACTTGAGCAATTAAAAGCTTTATTTGGTGAAATGGAACGTGCTTTAATTGCTTATTCTGGCGGTGTAGACAGCACGTTAGTTGCCAAAATTGCTTTTGATGTGTTGGGCGATCGCGCTTTGGCTGTGACTGCTGTTTCGCCTTCGTTGTTACCAGAAGAGTTAGAAGACGCAAAAATTCAAGCCGCAACTATTGGGATTCCCCATCAAATCGTTCAGACGCACGAAATGGAAAATCCTCATTACACATCAAATCCTGTCAACCGTTGCTATTTTTGCAAAAGCGAATTACACGACACTCTCAAACCGTTAGCTGTCAACTTAGGTTATCCCTACGTAGTAGATGGAGTGAACGCCGATGACTTGCACGATTATCGTCCAGGAATTCAAGCCGCTAAAGAACGAGGTGCGCGATCGCCTTTAGCAGAAGTTGGTGTGACAAAATTAGAAGTTCGTCAACTTTCCCAACAACTGAGTTTACCTTGGTGGGATAAACCTGCTCAACCTTGCTTGAGTTCCCGTTTCCCTTACGGAGAAGAAATTACTATAACTAAGTTACAACGAGTTGGTAGGGCAGAAATTTATCTGCGAAAACACGGTTGGGATAATTTGCGTGTGCGTTCGGAGGGTGATACAGCACGTATTGAGTTAGCACCAGAAAAAATCAGAGATTTTGTATTAACGACTGACTTACCATCTGTTGTTTCGGCTTTTCAAGAATTTGGATTTATCTATGTCACCCTTGACTTAGAAGGTTATCGCAGTGGCAAGTTAAATCAAGTCTTAAATAAAGAAGTTTTAGAAGCTAAATTATAAAATTTCTACTAAGGTGGAGCAAGAAAGCAATCAGTAAATATAGAAAAAATCAGTCTAATACTTAGGAATTAGCTTTTTTGTGTCTCCTGCTTCCTTAAATAATTTCTGCTTCCACTGATACCAAAATACAGCCGTTGATTTTCCAGATGTTATCTGGTTGTTGTTCCATAAAATATAATGCCCTTAAAGGCACGCCATGAGGACTAAGCAGTAATACAGGCTGAGTTATATTATCTTGGATAGTAGTAATTTTTTCAAAAACTACTGAACGGGGACGATACACAGCTGGATAACTAAGCATTACCATCCGCAGAAAGTTCTCTGGACTTTGAAATTGCTGATGAATTCCAGGACTAGCAAAGCTAAAAGCAGCTTGAGCATCATCTTTTTGAAAAGCTGCTAATTGACCTTCAATCACAGAACGAATGGCAATAGAATTACTTTCATTAACTTCCATACATTTTAAAATTGCGATCGCAATCTTTCATTTTCACGCTGTGTAAGCTTGAATTCTACTTGTTCAACTGCCGAACGCCAAACATCATACCCTTCTCGAGATAGATGCAAACCATCTGTGGTTAACTCTGGACGTAAATTGCCTTGAAAATCCATAAACCAATCATGAATATTTAAATAATTAGCTTCCTCTTGTTTGGCAATTAAGGCAAGTTGTGTATTAATCCGACGAATTCGACTATTAGAAATTGTTGGTAAGCGCGTCGGTAAAATTGATTGCACAATTATCTGAGTTTTTGGGTGAGTGTGTCGCAAGCTGCGGATGATTTGGCGGTGATTTTGCAAAATTGTTTCATCATTTAGTCCTTTACGTAAATCGTTAATCCCAGCCATGACATAAATGATTTCTGGTCTTGTTGCTGAAAATGCTCTTAATCTTTTTAAAATTCCGCCAGAAGTATCCCCAGATATACCTTGATTTAACCATAGTTTGCCACTTGGCAATTTTTCTGGGGGAAACCACAAACTTAAAGAATCCCCAACCATAATACTTAGATAATTCTTACCTTGACCTTTGGTAACTGCTTTGGCTTCTAAAGCTAATAAACTTTTCCAGTCTTCATAAGTTAATTGACGCTGCTTACTAGACTCTGAAAAGGATTGCGAATCATCATAATATATACGTGTATAAATTTGCCCAGTTTTTAAAGCTGCTAGTCTTTGGTAATAAAGTTGATAACCTGATGTTAGTAGCACATTTGGTGATTGAGAGCTACGCTCAAATAATGATTCTATTGGTGCTAAAAATCCTTGCTCACTAATTTCTGGTGAAGTTTCATCAAGATTTGAAACGTTTTTCTGATCAACTATTGACAGCGAATGTTCAGAAGTATGTGATGAGGTATCAACCCTTGGAGCATTTTTTTCGCCTACAGTTAACTGCGAATTTTTTATATGTTGTAAAGCTTGGTAGCTAAACTCTGGTAAGGATGTGTCAAAGCTGGGGATGATTTTTTCAGTCACGGTTGACTGCGAATTATATTTTAAATTCCACAGGTAACTAGAGTTTACTGGCAGAATGCTTGACAAATTTGGAAGCTTCGATGCTGGTATTACCAATCCTGTTAACAAGCCTGCTGCCAACAGATAATTGTGCCTCATCGCTTTGTATTTCCTCATACTTAGTGCTTTCCCTTATCACAGCATCAGTTACCTGTGTTCAGGATAATTTTCTCTCGATTAATTTATTATTCTTATTTATACTGAGTAGTACTGTAAAGTAGTTTAACAAGATTATATTTGGACTTCATCATCTCTTTAAAGCAACTTTCTCCAAAAGTAGAAGATTCTAATTGGTTGGCATGATTTGGCTGAAACACTATAAGTTAGTCTGTAAACTTGTTACTGAGGCAGATTTAGTTCTTTGCAGATATTTTATATTGTTACTTAAAAACTAGATATATTTACTTAACTTAATGGTAGTACTTTCGTGAGCAACTAAAGTTACTGTATATACTTATGTAGTACGTATGCGAACACTGTTTATTGGAGTATTGTCTCTAGGCTTTTTCTAGCGTGAAATTTACTAACTCAGGGTAGAGTAGATTTTTAGAAGTGATCGCCCGAAAATTTGTCAATTCAACTATGCTGCGAAAGTATCTAAAATCAGTAGTAAAACTCGTTTAAACTAGGGTTATTTCGCTTAGATAAGTAAATATTCTTTTTTGCAGAATTAAATTGAATATAAGTTATATAGAACAACTTAGAGGGAAATGCTAAAATTTAGGCGGTGTCTCTAATGTTTTATGTTCTGTGGCTAGAGCTAGTACTGCGATCGGTGTTAGTCCGATTATTAAGGAGATTGTGCAAAAACAGGCACATTCGACTCGTTTAACTCTCAAAGAAGTCATCCTCATGGGGATGTTAGCGATTGATAAGCTTGATGATCAAAGTCGTCAAGAATTAGCAGATCAGGTTCATAAAATGCAAGTGGATGGAGAGATTTGAGTAAAAATTAATAAATTTTACTTTTGATTCCCAATTAGATTGGGCTACTCAACAAACCGATAACCACTCCCCACGACATAATCCTGATTAATTTCAAAAGAGATCCATTGGCGTTTTAAAGTCTCAGCCACAAAACCAGTTGTGTTTGAACCAGCAAATGGATCTAAAACCATATCTCCTTCATCAGTTAGGAATTTTAGAAAAAATTCAGCAAACCCCTGAGGGAACCGTGCCGGATGGGGTTTAATTCCTGCAACTTTACAGCGACGTAAATAAGCACTATTTGATTCTGTGTTGGGGATTTCTAATAAATTTGGTGGAATTGCACCTTGATTGTCTTTTTGGAATTTATCAGAAATCTCATGTCCACTAGGACGCATTTTGGCTTCATAACCATTTTTGAGTAATCGCTGCATACTCTGACTATAAGGCTTCAATACTTTCCTATTGTCCGCTTTGGGATTTGGTGTTTTAGACAACCACCAAACCACATTCACTGCATCTTTTACCCGAATTCTTCTAATTGTCACCCACTCAGCCGGGGTAGGTAGTCGTGCTGGGTTGTAGTGATAAAATTCTTGCGCCAGAAAAAAGCC
Source organism: Fortiea sp. LEGE XX443 (assembly GCF_015206815.1). Classification (GTDB taxonomy): domain Bacteria; phylum Cyanobacteriota; class Cyanobacteriia; order Cyanobacteriales; family Nostocaceae; genus Nostoc_B. Next base: position 26,619 of record NZ_JADEXZ010000046.1, on the reverse strand, counting down.
AACTTCCTTACACAGTCTTACCAAAAGTTCGTATTGATAAATACTCCGCACAGGATTACCAGGAAGATAAGCACCACCTAAATCTAAAATAAATGAACCGTTATTTGTTAAAACTCTTTTAAATTCATGAGCAAAAGGCAGAAACCACTCAATATATTTTTCTGCACTTTCATTACCATATTCTTTTTTGCGAGTCAAAGCAAACGGAGGCGATGTCAAGATTAAGTTAACGCTGCTTTCTTTCAAAAATTTAATTAGTTGTAGACTATCGCCTAAGTATATTGAGCCGTAATTTTGAGTGTAGTAAGGAGTAAAGTTACTCGATTGTGGTTGATTCTCTGGTTCAGTTGCCAAAATTTACAAATATTAAAAATAAAATTAAAGGTCTTCAGATCCCCGACTTCTTTAAGAAGTCGGGGATCTTTATTAGTCAAAAATCATATCTTTCAGGTTTCTATTATAAAATCATCTGGCTCAAGCCCCCAATTTACCCAGCGAATCGCTTCACGGGCTGATACCATATCTGGAGGAACACGTAAAGCATGAATAAATCCTGTGCTTGGACAAGTCATTTTTAATAAGTAAATTGGTTCAATATCAATATTATTATCAATTTTTAACAGGGTGTATTCAGCCCAATTATCTAATTCAATTGCTTGTAAATCTTGGCAAATACGACTGTAACCGATACCTTGAATTAACACTCGCCGCAATTCAGCATTTGTTTCTGTTAATAACCATTCGGCTTGCCATTGCTGTGGATGAATTTTACCGTATTTTTCAGGTAAGATGACACCATGATATGAGTAAATGCTATATCCATCAGCAAATTCAATTGCAGGCTCACCTTCGGCGTGGAGGCGGTTTTCATTATCAAAGCGGAGATGAATCGGGCGATCGCATATAATTGCTATTTTTTCATCAGGAAAAATCCAACTACAATTTTTAATTAAATTTTGTAACATCAACCAATCTTGCTGAGAGAAATCAAAATTTAACTCGGATATACAAAAATCAATAAAACTAGCGTCACGAACCCATCCTTCCGGTGATATGTAATTTAGGGAAAAAATATTAATATTTAATTCTTCATTTAAATTTTTATAGTCTTGATTTAGTTGGTTCGGTATAATCCAATCAAATATTAGGGCTATAACATCTATTAATTTGACAATAATTTCCAGGTTAAAAAAGATGGTTAGTTCTTCACGTAGTATTTGAGATTGGATATGATGCTTGATTGGAAAAATTATTTTTTCTTCTATTTGGTCAGCGTTTTGGTTAAATGGAGACTTATCTAATTGCTGCGAAAATTCTTTCAAAGCACCATAAGGACTATCGAAAAATAAAATTTCAGGCTCATCGAAGCCCATAAACTTATAAACAGATTTCACAGCTTCAGCCGCTTTCTTCCTATCAATCCTTTCAGTAGAAAGTGCAATTTTTCGCCACTTCTCCCGATAAACTGGAATCAACGCCTCTTGCTCAGGTGTGAGTTTTTCAATCTGCGACATATCGCCAACCTTCCGGCTCATATTCACGCTGAATTTTGACTACCCAGTTACCTTGAGGGATAGGAATTGCCTCATGTTCTTCGTGGGTTAGCAATGCTATATCTGATAAAACCCGCAGAAACAGAGTACTATCCTTTTCATATAACTCTGCCTGTCCCTTGCTAATTCGATGCTTGTGTCCTGTGACTTCACCTTCTGCCAAGGTTAAATCAAGTTTCTTTTGTCCATCAACTTGCTGTACAGGTAGTAAAATAACATCACCTTGACGAATCGCTTGCATAGTAATCAATTCCAACAATAGATAATCAACCCTACTTCGTTTTTTTATCTCAAGTTTGATTTAATTTTGGCATAACCTATAAAAATATAGAGTGAGTAGCAAAATAGTCATAAAAACAAACAGTGTTATTTTATACTTATTTGAGTTTTTCGTGTACTGTTGTACATCTGGATAAAAACTCTAAAAATATCGCTCTAATTTTTTCTATCCCGATTCTAGAAACTATAAATAAGTATGGTGCCATTACACTTGGGCGAGATTTTGCCAACGGTAGTCGCCAATTATGCCCTAGATAAGTTAAAGATTGAAATAGTTGGAAATTCACATCCAACCGTCCCATATCCTATGCTCTAAGAAAGACTCCGCCTGAAGTTTTGCGAATTTTCGCACTTACAGGCAGTTTGTGTGAGGATGAAATCACAGCCACCAAGCTCGAAATTTTCTCTTGACATTTCACCGAAATTACCTCAATTTGACTGTTTAGCTTAAGCAGCTATTCTTTTTTTGAAATTTCCATGTCAACTCTCGTCATCGTCGAATCTCCCACCAAAGCTCGTACCATTCGTAACTACCTGCCAAAAGACTATCGGGTAGAAGCGTCTATGGGTCATGTCCGTGACTTACCCCAGTCAGCAAGTGAAATTCCCACCAATATTAAGGGGGAAAAATGGGCGCAGCTAGGGGTAAATGTGGACGCAGACTTTGAGCCGGTGTATGTTGTCCCCAAAGACAAGAAGAAAATTGTTACCCAGCTGAAAGATGCCCTCAAAGAGGCAACTGAACTCATCCTGGCAACAGACGAAGACCGGGAAGGAGAAAGCATCAGTTGGCATTTATACCAGCTGCTGAAGCCCAAGGTTCCCACCAAGCGAATGGTGTTTCACGAAATCACTCAAGAAGCGATCAAAAAAGCTTTAAAAAACTGCCGCACTATCGATGAGCAGCTAGTACGCGCTCAAGAAACGCGGCGGATTTTAGATCGGCTTGTTGGTTACACACTTTCTCCTCTGCTGTGGGAGAAAATCGCCTGGGGATTATCTGCTGGGCGAGTGCAATCGGTAGCAGTGCGGTTATTGGTGAAAAAAGAACGCCAACGTCGGGCATTTCATGAAGGAACATACTGGGATTTAAAAGCGTACTTAGAGCAGAAAAAAGCACCGTTTACATCCCAGTTAGTGACCTTGCGTGGAACCAAAGTAGCTAATGGCAGTGATTTTGACCCTGCTACCGGACAAATTACTGCTGGACGGAATGTCGTGTTGCTCAAGGAAGCTGATGCTGTTGCTCTTAAAGAACGGCTGACAGGAAAAACCTGGAATATCACAGACATTGAAGAACGTCCAGTTACCCGCAAACCTGCGCCACCGTTCACAACCTCCACCTTGCAGCAAGAAGCGAACCGCAAGCTCAGGCTTTCGGCGCGTGATACCATGCGGATTGCTCAAAACTTGTACGAGCAAGGGTATATTACCTATATGCGTACAGACTCGGTGCATTTGTCAGAACAGGCGATCGCAGCTGCTCGTGATTGTGTAGAAAAACTTTACGGTAAGCAATATCTCAGCCCCCAACCACGGCAATACACCACTAAATCCAAAGGCGCACAAGAAGCCCACGAAGCTATTCGTCCAGCAGGTAATACCTTCCGCACACCCCAAGATACTGGTTTAAGCGGTCGAGAACTAGCCGTCTACGACTTAATTTGGAAGCGCACCGTCGCCTGTCAAATGGCAGATTCCCGCCAAACTCAAATTACCGTGCAATTGCAAGTCGAGGATGCTGGTTTTCGTTCCTCTGGTAAACGCATCGACTTTCCGGGTTACTTACGCGCCTACGTCGAAGGTTCTGACGACCCTGAGGCCGCATTAGAAGACCAAGAAATCATCTTGCCAAACTTGAAAGTCGGGGATCATCCAGAATGTAAAGAACTGGAAGTGCTTGACCACGAAACCCAACCACCAGCCCGATACACCGAAGCCACTTTGGTGAAAACCTTAGAAAGTGAAGGTATTGGTCGCCCTAGTACCTACGCCAGCATTATTGGGACAATTATTGACAAAGGTTATGCTCAATTAGTAAGTAATGCTCTAATACCCACCTTCACTGCCTTTGCTGTCACCAGCTTATTAGAAAAACATTTTCCCGATATCGTCGACCCTGGCTTTACCTCCAAAATGGAGCAAACCTTAGATGATATTGCTGAAGGTGAAGTTAAATGGCTACCCTACCTGCGGGAGTTTTATTTAGGCGATAAAGGTTTAGAAACCTTAGTCAAAGAACAGAAGAGTCAAATTGATGTTACTCAAGCTAGAACTGTAGAACTAGAAAATTTGGCAGTGAAAGTCCGCATCGGGAAATACGGGCCTTATATCGAAATGGACAATGGAGAAGGTGTAGTCACAGCCTCCATCCCCAAAGACTTAACACCTGCTGACCTCGACCCTGAACAAGTAGAAGTTCTGTTGCGGCAAAAAACTACAGGCCCCGACGAACTCGGTCGCCATCCAGATACAGGTGAGCCGATTTATCTCAAAATTGGGACTTACGGGCCATATGTCCAATTGGGTGACAAAACAGAAGAAAATCCTAAACCAAAACAAGCTTCCATACCCAAAAACGTGCCGAAAGAAAACGTTACTTTAGAGATAGCTGTCGGTCTTTTGGCACTCCCTCGGATCTTGGGAACACATCCAGCTACGGGAGGCAAAATTCAAGCAAGTATTGGCCCCTATGGCCCTTATGTAGTTCACGACCAGGGTAAGGAAGGTAAAGACTACCGCTCGTTAAAAGCAGCGGATAATGTCTTAATGATTTCTTTAGAACGGGCGTTGGAATTGTTATCAGAACCCAAAAAAGGGCGGAGTTCTACTAATAGTAAATCCAAAGCAGCGTTACGCGAATTGGGTAATCATCCAGAAGACGATTCACCTGTTAATATTTACGATGGCCCCTACGGACCTTACATCAAACATGGCAAAACTAATGTGAGTATCCCAGAAGGGCAATCGGTGGAAGATATGACTCTATCTAAAGCGCTGGAATTGTTAGCCAGTAAAACTTCGTCATCTAAATCGACCCGCAAGACCAATAAAACAACTAGCTCACGAGCTAAATCAACCACTAAGTCATCAAAAACGACTGCAAAAAAAAATGACGTGTAAAATTAGTTAAAGTCTTTGGTCAATTGTCATGGGACTATTGACCAAGGACTATTGACTATTTCCACAACATACCCATCCTTGCGAAATGCCGTTCATTAGGTTGCTGATGTGATACTCTAAAAAGTAAGGGAAATCACAACATAAAACTTTCAAAATAGCTAATACTCAGAATTCAAAATCCAGTATTAGCTAAATTAGTAGCCAAATGTGTAGAATTACGCCAGTTTCCGCGTAACTGTTAATTACAAGAGGTAGTATCTCAGGAGCGGTCAGTTCATGGACTATATAGAAAAGGTACTGGAAAAGCTGAAGGAATTGGCTCGCAAGCTGATTGAAGCCCTACTGGGGCCAGAAACTGAGCCGGAACCGGAACTGATTCCGATTCCAGTTAATGAACGCTCCCGTCGTCGCTAAACACTTAAAGGAACAGAAGTAGAAGGTGCAACCTTTAAGCATTTTGGTACTGCATGGGCCAAACCTAAATTTACTAGGACAGCGAGAGCCTGGAATCTATGGTGCGATGACTTTGGCTGAAATTAATCGCTTGTTGCAAGAAAAAGCGGCGCAGCTGCAAGCAAGTACTTTTGCCATGCAATCTAATCATGAAGGTGCTTTGGTAGATGCAATTCATGAAGCTTTAGGGAAGCACCAGGGCATTTTGATTAATGCTGGGGCATATACACATACTAGTGTGGCATTGCGAGACGCGATCGCCGCAGTTAATTTACCCACAGTAGAAGTACACCTGAGCAATATTTACCGCCGAGAAGATTTTCGTCATAATTCTTACATAGCCCCTGTAGTTATTGGACAAATTAGTGGTTTCGGCGCACAAAGTTATTTATTGGGCTTACAAGCTTTAGTGCATCATTTGAAAAAAAATGAAGGATAAAGTGTGAATGTTGAAATTTCATACTTCATACTTTACACTACCCTTCTCCTAACGGAGACGCTACGCGTCGTAGACTTCGGCGTGAGCTCAGTCGAACGCTTGCTTCCCCGTAGGGGTACGGGAAGCCACTCAAAGGGTGTCTATATACTTCAGAATATGCGCTATTCACTTTTCAGCCGATTTAGAGGAACTTTATTAGGAGCATTATTAGGTGCAAATTTAGCCAAGTCTGGAGAAGAAGAACCTCAAGGTTTTTCTGACATTGGTAAATTAATGCTTCTGGGTACAGAAAGTCTTATTTCGTTAGGCAAATTAGATTTGGATGACTGGAAACAGCGACAGCAACAAGCATTAACTGATTTAAATATAAGTAATAGTGTCTCGTTAAAAGTAATTTTAGCCACCTTACCAGTGGCACTTTTTTTTCATGACAATCTGCTAAAATTGCGCCACAATCTGCTATGTACTTACCAAATTTGGGGAGATGACCCAGTTGTGCGGGATGGAATCTTAGCAGTAGGGTATACTGTTGCTCAATGTTTAACCGAAAAACTTAATTCTCAAACCCTCATCCCCCAAATAATTGCTTTTGTTGGAGACACACCAACATCATTACCAAAAAAATTATTACAAGTTAATGATTTGTTAGCTAAACATGCAGGGTTAGAAACAGCCGAAGCAGAGTTAAGTACAGAAGATAAAATTAGCAGTGCGATCGCCATAGCATTTTACTACTTCCTAAGTACCTTAGAAGACTTTCGCTTAACAGTCTTGCGCTCTACTCACCATCCAACGCGGCTTTTACCTTCGCAGACTATAAGTGCGATCGCGGGTGCTTTATCTGGAGCTTATAACAGTACAGCAGGAATTCCTGTCCAGTGGAGGCTTTTGTACTCATCAACTGATGCTTCCACTAGGATACTGGTCGATTTTCCGCAAATGCTAGAATTGACCGATGCACTTTTAGTTGTGTGGTCAGGAGCGTATGACCTGTCCCTACATTCAAAACATTTCCCACAAGAAGGATGTATTATGCTTGACAAACAAAATGCGGTGTCTGTCTTTGCCGCACCACGCGTCATTCGGTCACGTTAATCAGTGCAAGTGCTAAACAGCAATTAATACCGATCAATCCAACCACTACCAAAATTTATAATTTTTACATTCCTGTTTCAATTTTTACCTCTACCTGATTCTGTAGACAGATACCATAACTAATTGTTGTCAATTACTTATGACCAAAGTTTAAACTTTTCTTAAAATAATCTTGTTCTGAGCTATCAAAATCAGCAGCTAGAGGTAATGAAAAAGCAGCAATTTTTTCAGTCCTTAACCCAGCAATTAACTAACTGGCCACGTTACACAGTAATACATCGCCCAGTGCGTTGGCTAGTTAAGAAAAATCAAAAGAACCAAAGCTGCCGTGGTAGACCTCAAGCAGATGTCCTCAGCAAGTTTCGTCTATCTGTATTAAAAATTGTTAACGACAGCAAACACCACAAACGAGCAACAGTATCCAGACCAATGGTAAAATCGATCAAAACTCAAAGTGGAATTTGTGCAGTCGGTTTAGGCTGGGTACATCAAAAACGTTCTTCCGTGGTTTTTGCGATCGCAGTTGTGTCTCTTACGGGGGTGCTAGGTCATAAGCTATACAACCAACCCCAGCTGCAAGTAGGAACTTACGCACCACAGACTTTCAAAGCGTCTTACTCTACCAGCATTGAAGATAAACAAAAAACTAAAGAGCAGCGCAAAGCTGTTAGCAGAAGTTCTGCACCAGTATTAATGGTTGATGCCCACATAACAGCAAAAATCGACCAAAATTTACAACAACTTCTAGACCAAGGTAATGAAATTCGTTCTGTTGCTGGGTCTTTTCCTTTTTTTGATACCTCAGTTTTATCTATAACTACCCAACAGTATCTGCGTGCTTGTTCTGACTTAGAGTGGAAAGCACTGCTAGTAGCTCTAGAAAATAAGAGTAAACAAAAATTAGGGCTTTTAGCAGAAAATAAAACTAGTCTTCGTCAAAAGCAGCACCTCAGCACAGAACAAAAACATCACCCTTCTAAATCTCCCCCCTTATTTCCATCCATAACCAGTTCATCTATTCAACAGCAGCAGTCAAATTTAACTAACTTCTATTCCCTGAATATTACTCAGTCTCTACCATCTGAAGAAGTTAAACCTGTTGATATTACTCCAAACAAAGACTTCCAGCCAGCAGTGGACGAATTGGATGCTTACCGCATCAGCACTTCTGCACAAAATTTAATCTCATTGGTGCAGCAAATATCTCAAGTACGCCAAGCATATGTCCAAGCAAAGTCTCAAATTTTACAATTAGAAACTGCTACCCCAGATAGAGTTAATCCAGAAACTATCATCTTAGATTTATCAGATGATAATTGGTCAACTACTTACACACAAGTGCGCCAAATTGCCGAGCGCATTCTCACTCAAGGAATTCCTGAAGGACTACCAGACAGTATTTTACAAAATGCAGTGAGTTTACATGTACAAGCTGTTGTGCCGAAAGATGCTGAAGATTTAGCAACTAAGCTTTTGTTGGCAGTCCTAAAACCTAATTTGAAAAAAGACGAAGAAAAAACCAAACTACAAGCACAGCAAGCAGCAGAAGGAGTAGAACCAGTCATAGTACTGGTGAAGCAAGGTGAGGTGATTGTCCACAGAGGAAAAAAAATCACTGATTGGCAGTTTGATGTACTGGAAAAGTATAAATTAATTCGTCGGGAAAATAACTGGCTGGGTTTAGGGAAATTAGCAGCCATAATTACAGGCGCAATAGGGATTTTTGTTTGGGTAGAAAAGCAAAACAAGTATCCATTACGGCAACGGGATCACCTCTTGGTGTTACTACTGACGTTGAGTACACCAGGGGCGATCGCAATGGGTATAATTCATACTACTTGGTGCGCTCTTGGTTTACTGTTGGGTAGCTTTTATGGGCCGATTTTAGGTGCAACAGTAGTAGGACTGTTGTTGCTAGTCATACCTATCAGTTTGGAAGTGAGCCAGATAGCACTGATAGCTGGTGCAGCCGGAGGCATATTAGGTAGTTTTATAGCACAAAAACTGCGATCGCGTGAGGAATTGGCATTATTAGGCGTAGCTATCGCTGCAACTCAAGGCGGCGTTTACCTGATTTTGAATTTATTCATCGGTGCAGCATTTGGTACAGGCTGGTACATGGTTTTTCAAGAAGCAGGATTATTTGCGTTATCAGGTTTAGCCTGGAGTATTGTAGCCCTAGGTATAAGCCCTTATCTAGAAAAACTATTTGATTTAGTCACCCCGATTCGGTTAGCCGAACTGGCAAACCCCAATCGCCCCTTATTAAAAAGACTTGCGACAGAAACCCCAGGAACTTTTCAACACACCCTATTTGTCGCTACTCTTGCCGAAGCAGCTGCTAAAAAGTTGGGGTGTAATGTCGAACTAGTCAGGGCTGGGACTCTTTACCACGATATTGGTAAAATGCACGATCCTTTAGGTTTTATTGAAAACCAAATGGGAGGGCCAAATAAACACGAAACAGAAATTCAAGACCCTTGGAAAAGTGCAGAAATTATCAAAAAGCATGTCAGCGAAGGGTTAGTAATGGCACGTAAACACCTCTTGCCCACAGCAATTCAAGCTTTTATTCCCGAACATCAGGGTACAATGCTAATCGCCTATTTTTATCATCAGGCAGAACAGCAAGCCCAAGCAGACTCTAGCTTCAAAGTTGATGAAGCAGATTTTCGCTACGACGGCCCGATTCCTCAATCACGGGAAACCGGAATTGTCATGTTAGCAGATGCCTGTGAAGCAGCCCTGCGATCGCTAAAAGATGTTACACCCGAACAAGCTTTAACCACACTGAATAATATTCTCCGGGCGCGATGGCAAGATAATCAACTGCTAGACTCAGGACTAACGCGGGATGAAATGACGCAAATTGCTCAAATTTTTGTCGAAGTTTGGCAGCAATTCCACCACAAACGCATTGCTTATCCCAAGTTAAAGGCTAGTAATGAAAAATTAGCTAAATAGTCAAGAGTCAACAGTCAAGACGACTTAGCAATTTGCTGTTAGGCTAAAAGTTATCAATATTGAGGAACAAATATGACTGCTTTGATTCTCAACCTCAGCCCCACTATTGAGTTAACAGACGATCAGTTTTTTGAAATTTGTCAAAATAATCGAGACTTACGTTTTGAACGCACAGCCCAGGGAGAATTAATTATCATGCCACCAACAGGTTGGGAAAGTGGAAATCGCAATAGCCGTTTAAACCAACGCTTGAGTAACTGGGCAGAAGCTGATGGTACAGGTTTAGTTTTCGATTCTTCTACAGGTTTCATTCTTCCCAATGGTGCAACTCGTTCGCCTGATGCGGCTTGGGTGAAAAAAGAACGCATAGAAGCCTTAAATCCTAATCCAGCCAAGTTTTTACCAATGGCTCCTGATTTTGTGATCGAGTTGCGCTCTGCTACAGATAGCTTGCAACTACTACAACGCAAAATGCAAGAATATATTGATAATGGTGTACGTTTAGCCTGGCTGATTGATCCTCAAAATCAACGAGTGGAAATTTATCGATTGGGGCAAGAAGTTGAGGTTTTACAATCTCCTAGTAGCTTGAGTGGAGAGGATGTTTTATCAGGATTTATTTTAGATTTAGCCCAGATTTTGAGTTAAGCGATCGCCTCTGTTTTACCTTTATAATGACTGCTGACTCAATAGCAAAAATACTGTCTGGAATAACCCAACAACAAAACCTAAGACACCGCCTAAAGTCACGATCGCCTGTAATTCATTTTTAACAATTCCTTCAATTGCTGCTTCTAAATCAGCAGGAGAAGTTGATTTTACACGGTCAATAATTACTTGATCGATTGATAAAATAGGAATCACTTGAGCCACAATAACTTCTAAATCTTTTTCTAAATAACGCTCTAAAATCAAGGCTAATTCTAGGCTGACAACTTCTAAAGAAGAACTGACAACAGGTGAAGCACTCAGCCGATTTAATAGCAGTGTGGCAATATTTTCCCAGTTAACAGAATCTGTGAATCCTTTTAACAAATCACTTCCACTGGTTTGAATATATTGGCGAACGGTTTCCCGTGTGGTTTTGCGTAACTGACGTACCGTGCCGATTGGCAAGTTTTGTAATGATAAATTTTGGAGGATTTTTTTGAGGCGATCGCGCACTTGCAAATCTTGAGTTAATTCTAGCAAGCGAGCATTGGTAGCCTCTTTCTCATCTAAACAAAAAGTTCTCAGTCTGGTGAGAGTATTGCGTAAGCCAAACAGATTTGCTACTACCCAATAAGTCCCACTGGTTTTTTCTCGAAAGCTTTCATCGATAATTTGAATTGTGCGATCAGTTAAAAAATCAACAATTGCCTGTCGTAACACATCTGGTGGTAAAACTGTCTGCAACAACCAATCAGCTAGACGCGTAGCTTGTTCGTCAGTCAGTTGTAAATCTAGCAGTATTTGATCAAAGATTTGATTTATTTGCGCTTCTAAAAAGTCTTCCCTTCGTGCTAAAACTTTCAGTAATCGTGGTAAAGATTCTCCCAACAAATCGCGCAAAATTCCTGCCACAATTTTGGCGCTTTTTTGGTTTTTATCGGCTTTGATTTGTTCAATTGCTAGACGTAATAACCACAAAATTGCTGCTTGTACTCGTTCTGTTTGCAACAAGCGCCGCGCCAAATTTTGTAATTCCTCTGGCGTGAGCAGCGAACCCATAATTGTACTAGAAATATTTTTAGCCAGACGTTCCTGATTGCGGGGAATCAAACCAGGAGTGAAAGGCACTCGTCGTCCAGCAATATAAATTGCTCGGTAGGGACGAAATAACATTTTGATGGCTATATCATTTGTGAAATAGCCAATTATCCCGCCCAGTATTGGGGGAGATACATAAAGCCAAAGATGAGACTGAGACCAATCCACAGGATTTTGGACTTGCCAATTTTGAGTTTGGGAATTTAGACGAAGAGATTAATTTCTGAATTATTTCTGCTTATTTGCCAGCAAAGCCAATCCAAAATCTCAAATCTAAAATTTACTGACTACCAGCACTCCCATCATACCGTTCACAATGGGGTAGTGTGTAACTGATGCAAAACCAGCTTGACGGGCTAATTCCATTTGTACATCTCCTGTCGGAAAGCGATCTAAGCTGGGGCTGATATAGGCATACTGTTCTCTTAAACCCATATTTTCAGCCATTGGTACAACTATAGAGTCCAAATACCACTGCTGAAAAGCGCGCAATTGCTGATTATTTGGTCGATGAAAGTCTAAAATAGCAGCCTTACCACCTGGCTGAAGAACACGGTGAATCTCTTTGAGGCTGCGGGGAATATCTGTAACATTTCTTAACCCATAACCCATTGTCGCCGCATCAAATTGGTTATTTTCAAAGGGCAAATTGAGAACATCAGCTTCTACCCAAGTTACAGGCGGTTGGGGGTATTGTAGTTGGGAACGTTCTTGAGCAGTGGTGAGTAGGTTAGGGGAAAAATCCACACCATAAACATGTCCTGTTTTGCCTACGCGCCGTGCTAAACGCAATGCTAAATCGCCGCTTCCGCAACATAAATCAATACAAGTGTCTCCAGGTTTAGCACCAGTCCATTTAATAGCCATTTCCTTCCATATCCGGTGTTGTCCCAGACTTAACCAATTATTTAGCTGGTCATATACTGGGGCAATACTGTCAAAAATGGCGCGAACGTCTTGATTCATTGGTAAATATTCAACAGTTATTATTCAAAAGTCATTCGTCACAAGCCAAAGACAACGGACAAATGACAAATAACTACTGAGTGGACTGATAGCAACGACTACTAGTAAGTGCGATCGCTACCAACTGTGCTGATAAATTAATGAGGTTCAGTTCATCTTCTCGCAAAGAGCAAGGTTGTTTCCACTGGAGTGACAACACCCCTAACATACCATTCCGGTAGGTTATTGGGATAACTAAATGTGCTTGTACACCTGTATCTTGATAGTGAGACAGTCCGGCTAGTTTAGAGTCTTTGGCGACATTCAAAGTCACTTGCATCTTGCCAGTAGCGATCGCCTCATTTAACAACAGGTCTTTGTCTAGCCAGTTTACTATAGTACCAACACGGCTATAAGAACCTTGGATGTTGGCTAATTGATTTCCCTCAACTAACTGCAAAATACAGCCATCAGCAGCGAAACTATCACTAAAGGCTGTAGCTATGGGTTCCAAGATTGACTCTAAGGTTTCTGCTGCTTGGGTAACTTGTACTAACACAGACAATAAAGCCATTTGAGCATTGGCGCGGCGTAGTTCTTCTGTGCGTTGCTTCAGCAAATCGTAAGTTTCTGCTGCCCTTTGAACTACTGCCTTCAGTTCTCCTGGGTCCCAAGGCTTGGTAATATATTTGTAAACTTGTCCAGCATTAATCGCTTCAACTAAGTCCTCAATATCAGTAAAGCCGGTGAGGATAATCCTGACTGTATCGGGAAACTGCGGCACAGTTTTACTCAGAAACTCAGTTCCTTTCATTTCTGGCATTCGCTGATCGGAAATAATTACTGCTACTTCCCCTTCTGTTGCCAAAACTTCCAGAGCATTTATGCCGCTATCAGCTTTTAAAACATTAAAATCGCGCCGAAAAGTCCGATAAAGTAGATCGAGGTTATCAGGCTCATCGTCAACTACCAATATTTTGAGCTTTTTTGCTCTTTCTAAAGTAGCCACTTGCCGACGACTTGTATTTATTTCGAGCGTGGGATTATCCATGAGATAATTCCTGTAAATAATTCACTATAGTGTTATGTTCTACATCAAGCTTAGTTGATATATAGTGAGTAAGCCTTGCGTGAAGTTACTGATAAGTGAAATGTAGAACTTGTGCGTACTATTTGATAACCTAGAATTGTGTTTGGCGATAGAGTGTAGAGATAGTCTGCTGTTAAAGATTAGAATAAGACTTGCCGATTAGTTCTCAGTAATCTCCTTCACTACAGGCTGCTACTCCAGATTATGACTGACTTACCACTAAACCCACAAAATCCTGACGCTTCTGCAAACAATAACGCACAAGAGTTACTCCGCAAACTTAGGCAAAAGCAAGGTAATTGGGTGGAATGGGGAACAGCGATCGCCACTCTGCAAAAATCTGGCTACAATCCCCAAGAAATTTTTGAAGCAACTGGATTTGAACCGATTCAACAAAATCAGGTAGTAGTTGGCGCTCAAGTCTACAACTCTATAGAAAAAGCCGGGGCATCAGAAGCGACGCGATCGCACTATGCAACGCGAGGTAGTGATGTTTTATATGAATTACGTTTGCTCAGTCAAGAAGAACGCGCGGCTGCGGCTGAACTGACGTTCATTCACAAAATTGATTTAGACGGGGCGCGAGAAGTAGCCAAAGCAATCAAAGATTATTCCTGGTTACGCAATTTACCAGAAGGATTTTCTGCCCATGCTGGGGATGCAGTTGCTTACCAAGCATGGAAATTAGCCCGACAAAACTCCGATTTGGCAGAGCGATCGCGTCTGATTGCTAAAGGATTGCGTTTTGCTCACACCGACTCAGCCAGGAAGCAACTAGAGCAACTACTAGTTGATTTTAGCGTTGTCCCCAAGCGCCCGGCTCCTCTACTGCCCTTTTACCGCCTGGATTCGGAAGAACAACTGCCTCGGATAGTTCCGGTTGTAGGTAAATTTCCTTTGACACCTCAAGACTTACAAGCTGTCCCTTTAATTACAGCAATTGAACCATTTCAGATGGTGAAGTTTGCCGGGGAACAAGCATGGGTTCCAGTACCTGGTTGGCAAGTGCTGTTAAATGCAGAAGATCCGGTAGTGATTTTGGCGAATAGCGATCGCCTTCCTAATCAAGCAAAAAACACAAAAGAAGAAGTACTGATAGTTGTTGATCGCGCTCAACGTCAATGGGATGCTTCTAGTTATTTTGTAGTCGATCATGACGGGGAATTAGACATTCAGTGGCTGGAAACTGAACCAGAAATTTCCATCCTGGGAAAAGTGATTGTGATTGTGCGTCCAAAGAGGATTTTGGATGAAGAAGTCACCAAAGAACCTTGGCTGATTGATGAATAGTTAACATAAATATTCATGCTTACCTACTTATTTGTCTGCTAGAAACTTCTGCTTTACTACATCGATAAAGCTGATAGGGAATACCTATACGATAATGCTGTGTATGGTCTATATGACAAACAGTTTTTCCAGATAGTGTAACCTGCGGTTGATAATCGCGTCGTCGCAAACCAGGGGCTACTATCCATAAATTTAGTTTAGATGCAAATGGAATAGGTAATTGTGAAAGTTTTTTCCAAAAAGGAGTTATGTGGGAGTTTTGATTAATAAACGCAAAGCTATCAAATTTTTCTGCATTTCTCAGCGGTTCTAAAGCTAAAGCAAAACTTAATCCTAGTGCTACATCTTGATAACTGCCATAACGGGTAACTAACATGATTGGAATAGATGGCTCTAAATTTATATTTAGAGCCACTTTTTCAGGTTGAAAAGGCTTTTTAAAAGCTAGATTAGAAGCAACAATAATACAACTAACAGTGCCAACAGTTAACAATATTAGAATTAATTTTTTATTTTTGATTATAGAATTGTTATTGACGTTAATACTAGCTGCTAAAAGCGCACAGAAACTGGGGTAATAAACAAAATTATATCTAGGAACAAGAGTAATATCTTTACTAAATAAATAAATAATAATAAAAAATTCTAAAAGTACGAAAGTGGTAAAAATTAAAAGTGTCATTGTAGGCACTTTAGTTTTATTTTGTGTGCATAAGATATGCCAGCCTTGGAATACTTTCTGTCCTACCCAAATAAAAAAAACTACCATCAAAAATCCACTAATAATAGTAACTGGTAGAGGCTGATTTTCTACAGGTATAGTAATTATCATCAATATCCAGTTAATCACAGTCTGATATAGAGGTGAAATGTAGTTAGGAGTTGCTAACCAATTTGTTTCTGCACGCTGAACATGGTTGAATATTACTAGCAACCAAGGAGTAAAACTGAGAAAAACAAGACTGCTAGAAATAAATAGAGCTAACCAGATTTTATTTATGATTAAAATATCTAGCTTATATCTGTAAATTAGTAATATTAAAGTAGCAATTTCTGCAATTAAAGCCAGTCCAAAAAAGTAGTGAATATAAAGACAAATACTATTAATAGTTGTCCAAGATAGCCAAACCCAAATCCTCAGACGCGATCGCTCAAAGATATCCTGCTGAATTTGCATCAATCCCAATAAGGATAAAGTTATCAAAAACATCGGCGCAGTATAGTGTCTAGCCTCTTGGGAAAGGTAAACAGCAAAGGGCGAGGTTGCCATAACCAAGGCTGCTATAATTCCAGAAGTTTTGGAAAACGCAAGCCGATTTAGACAGTAAATTGCAGGGATAGTCGCGACACCAAATAAAGCCGGAAGCGATCGCAATTTCGCCACCCAGTCTGTTCCCAAAGGACTCATCCAACCTAACCACTCATACATCGCGCAGAAAAATAACGGTGGATGGGTAGACTGCGTATCAACATCTGTGGCAATTTGGTTGCAACTTACACCTGGATTAAAAGTAAAAATTTCTTGTACACGTTCCAGAGGAAACACCACATCCAAAGGCAAATCATGATAATTTTTTCCTAAACTAAAGATGGAAGTAATCACTTCATCCATCCATAAAGGTTTTAAATCTAAATGCCAAAAGCGCAAGACAGCACCGAGTGCGATCGCTCCAACTAAACCGAGATAATGTAGAGAAAGTTTGCTATTGATCATTATTGAGCTATGGAAATTTTTCACCATAAATGCACATAAATACAAACGTTATTCGTCTCGGTGGTTTAAAAATTACATTTAAGTTGTTAGACATTAATACTTTTTTTGGGCTAGATAGGAGGCAAAAAATAAGAGAGTTTACATACTTGATTTTTCTTAACATAATCCTGTTAGTTTTTATCCATTTGCCCAAAGTATAAAATTTACCATGTCAGATACTAACTTTACTGCTACTGTGCCTTTAAAATCTACCCAATCGGAATTATCTCAGTCATCGCCTGTTTTGTCTTTGCAAGAAAAGATTTTAACAATCCGTAATGGACTGCGCCAAGGACAACAACAGATGGGTGATTGGGAATCTGGGCCATTAGCTGTTTCTGCGGTTCCTGGTGCTGGTAAATCTACAGGTATGGCTGCCGCCGCCGCGATCGCAATTGCGCGTCAATATGAACGCTTGGCGCAGTCACGTTCATCTGTTCACCGCCAGTTAGTAGTTGTTACCTTTACTCGTTCTGCTGCTGCTAATATTAAAGCGAAAATCCGTAAATATCTCCGGGAGGATTTATCTTTACCCCAAACAGGTTTTGCTGTTTATACCCTACACGGTCTAGCATTAAATATAGCTAGTCGCTACCCTGATTTATCAGGTTTACAGTTAGAAAATCTGACATTAATCACCCCTAGTCAAAGCCATCGCTTCATTCGCACAGCCGTAGAACAATGGATTAATAATCATCCCGAAAAATATTTTCGTTTATTAGAAGGACAACAATTTGACGGTGAAGAAACAGAAAGATTACGTCGTCAATCTGTACTGCGAACAGAAATTTTACCAGATTTAGCAACGACAGTAATTCACGAAGCAAAAAGTTCGGGGATACCACCAGAACAACTACAACAGTGGAGTCAACAAACCTCAGATGAATATGCAATTTTAAGCATAGCGGCAGGGTTGTACGAACAATACCAAAATTTAATGCGATCGCGTGACTTCATCGACTACGACGATATGATTCTCGCCGCCCTACGAGTATTAAAAAATGACAGCGCCCGTCGCATTGAGCAAAATCAAGTTTTCGCCGTCTTTGAAGACGAAGCACAAGATTCTAGCCCCCTCCAGACTCGGTTATTAGAAATTTTGGCAAGTGATGGAGAAGATGACAGATGCGGGGATAAGGAGACACGGAGACACAGAGATAATTCTTCCAACTCAGCACGGGCTGAACGCCCCGCTACCGCTAACAGCACTCAGCACTCAGCACTCAATCTGGTGAGAGTTGGTGATCCTAACCAAGCAATTAACTCCACTTTTACACCAGCCGACCCTATTTATTTTCGCCAATTTTGCGAAGAGTGCGATCGCGTTGAAAGATTGGCAACAATGAATCAAGCTGGACGTAGTACGAGAATTATCATCGCTGCGGCTAACTTCGCCTTGGAATGGGTGAATAGTTTTTATGGCGCTAAAAATCAAAAATCTGCTCATTTTCCCCTTTCCTCTCCCTTCCGCCCGCAGACAATTTACCCAGTCAATAATAACGACCCACAAAAAAATGCCAACCCTGAACCAGAAGGTAGAGGACTAGAACTATATACCCCCCGTGATATTCATCACACAGTCGAATTATTGGCAAAAAGAGTAGTGGAGTTATTTATACCAGACCCCACAAATACCCGTGTGGCGGTGTTAGTGAGAGAAAATCGCCAAGGCCGATGGTTAGCAGAAATGCTTGCACCTGTATGCAAAGAGCATAAAATTACGCTTTATGATGTGGGTGAACGCGATCGCCGTTCTCACGTACCTCAAGAAATTTTAGCATTATTGCAATTTTGCGATCGCCCCCACTCCCCCGATTACCTCAAAGCTGCATTAGAAGTATTAGTACAACGGCAATTAATTCCTACCCAAGACCTTAACGCCTTGGCTAGTTTACCAGAAGAGTTTTTGTATCCCAGCCCCTTAGCAGCACCGCAAGCAGAACCAGTAGAAAAAGCCGCGCACCTTTGCCGTAGCTTACTCCGCGCCCGTTTGGAGTTACCCCTTTATCAATTAATTTCCTTCCTCGCTTTGGCTTTAAATTACGACCAAGCAGAATTAGCAACGGCTGATAAACTTGCAGAACGAGTCAATCAGCAAATAGCTGGTGGTAGTTCAATGGGTGCAATGTTGGGAGCTTTAAGCGAAATCGTCAGTTCAGAACGCTTTGAGCCTGTGGAAACTGAAGATTTAGAAGCACATTATACCCGTCCTAATCAACTCACCATCATTACCATGCACAAAGCCAAAGGGTTAGATTGGGACTATGTTTTCATTCCCTTTTTGCATGAAACCTTGATTCCTGGTAGATTTTGGGTTCCGCCTCAAAGCCAGTTTTTAGGCGACTTCACCTTATCAGAAGTCGCACGCGCCCAAATTCGCGCCGCGCTTCACGGAGAATCTGGTATACCCGATGTTACCCAAGCTTGGGAACAAGCCAAACATCTAAAAACTGCTGAAGAGTACCGTTTACTTTATGTGGCGATGACGAGAGCCAAGCGCCTGTTATGGATGTCTGCGGCGCAGAAAGCACCATTTACTTGGAGTAAACCAGACAATTTACAAGAACAAGCACCTTGTCCAGTTTTCCCAGCTTTAAAAAGGCAGTTTCCAGAATCAATTAAAGTCTGAAGTATGAAATTAAACTAGCGATGAAGTGCGATAAAATAAGCTGATCACATTCTGTCATTTTAAAGCCTTAAGATTAGAAGTAAAAGCTCTAGTAAGAGAATTTAGGTTAAAACCCTTTTGAAGACAAAAGTGGAAATTTATGGAAAAGATTATGCTCTTATTCTTGAACTTCTTAATCTAAAAGGTGATAAAGGACTTCATTGGTACAAGCTGGAGCGCTTGATGATGCTAATCGGTGAACCACTAGTTTTTCATGAATCTGCCTCGCAAGTGGTGAGAGAATTATCAGATTTGGGATTAATCAAAATTATCAGGGATAACAGTCTATTAAGTGGTAAGTATCTCATCTCAGATGAGGGTAAAAAATGGTTGACTGACAGGAACTATAGTGGCTCCCTAGCTCGTGAACTATTGTCTAAACTTGTTGTGAACTATTGCCTACAGTAGTATGATCGCCCAGCTTGCAGCGACAGTGCAACACACTAAAAAATCAGGCGAGCGCGCAGACTAATATAAATTTTGCGATCGCATTTTCTATAATTGGAATCGCTGATATGGATTTGGTGATCGCTATACTAGAAACATAAATCTCATCTATTATCTATTAAATGTAATGACGATCAAAGAATTGCTATTGCAAGAAATTGATAACACTCCCAAGGAACTGCTAGAGGATGTACTTGGATTTTTAAAATCACTCAAAGCAGATCCACAACAGCCCCTCACATACAGAAAACTCTTAGAACGCATTGATTACCTAGAAACAATAGTAGGTATTCGTAAAGGGCTAGATGAGTTTGAGCAGGGTGAAGGAATTCCTGCCGAGCAAGCCTTGGCAACCCTACAACAGAAATTTGGCATTCCGCCTCACCCATGAATTACCAGATTCTCATTCAGCCTACTGCCTTTCAAGAAATAGAAACATCTTATCGTTGGATGTGCAACAACCTGAATGCTGAAGTAGCTAACAACTGGTATTACGAACTTCAAGACCCTATTGCTTCGCTTCAAGAATTTCCTAATCGCTGTAGCATAGCACCAGAAGCACCAGTTATTGGTCGTGAAATTCGGCAACTCTGGGTTGGAAAACGAAGAAAATATCGAGTTTTGTTTGTCGTTGAAGAAGATGTTGTAGCAATTCTTCATGTTCGCCACAGTCGCCAATCTTACCTAAGTGAAGAATCTGGGTAATTTTTGTCAGTGTTAGTATAGCTTGCCCCAGGTATCGTATTTTTGGCGATGAGGAGAGCGATCGCTTCAACACACCCTACTTAATATTTACTACGCATTTACTAAATTTTACATGAGTAAATATAGAGCGCCTGAAGATTACCAAGAAACATCAGCAACAATCAACCCGCATCATCCGTCAACCCACCTACAACAGACGAGAAAGTCGAAAGGTTTGTGCATCAAGGCTTTCGACTGTTTGACATGGTATTTGTACTTATGCAGGTATGACGGTATGACATCAAATATTAAGTTGTCTGCAATTATCAACAACACCAGCAAGTTACCCAGAGGTGTTGTTTTAACCCTTGCTTTAACAAGCTTACTATCTTTTGGACAGGGATTTGCGAGTAATTACGCGGCTGATGCTGCTCCGCGTGGCGAACCAATACAATTGTCTCAACGCTTACCTGATCACTTTCGTAATCGCGCAAATCGACTACCACGAGGAATTGCTGACACGATAATTCGGGATGCGGCGCGGCGTGCTAGAGTCCCGAACAATCAGGTGAGGATTACCCAAGCTACGCGCAAAACTTTTGGTAATCCTTGCATCTTCAACTTTGGCGAAGTCTGCACCAGGGAATATAACCCGATTCAAGGTTGGGAAGTAGTTGTGCGAGTTCAAAATCAATCTTGGATTTACCACACCAATGAATCTGGTTCTCAAATCGTTTTAGATCCGAATATTGGCGACTCCGGTTCAGGAATCAATAGCCAATTACCAAGAGCGATCGCCAACAATATTTTACGTGATGCGTCTCGCCGTTCTGGTGTCAATACTAACAATTTAAGAATTACCCAAGCTACACGCAAAACCTTTAGTAATACTTGTGTCTTCAACTTTGGCGAAGTTTGCACACAACAATATGATCCCATTTCAGGATGGGAAGTAATTGTGAGAGTTGAGAGACAGTTGTGGACTTACCACAGTAATGAATCTGGTTCTCAAATCGTTTTAGATCCGAATATTAGCGACTCTGGTTCAGGAAGCAATAACCAACTACCAAGAGCGATCGCCAACAATATTTTACGTGATGCTGCTCGTCGTTCTGGCGAAGACGTAAGTGATTTAAGAATTACTGAAGCTACACGCAAAACTTTTAGTAATCGTTGTGTCTTCAACTTTGGCGAAGTGTGTACCAGGGAATATAACCCGATTCAAGGTTGGGAAGTGGTTGTACGTGTTCAAAATCAGTCTTGGACTTACCACAGTAATGAATCTGGTTCCCAAATCGTTTTAGATCCGCAATTTTCCGACTCAGGCTCAGAGAACAGCTATCAATTACCAAGAGCGATCGCCAACAATATTTTACGGGATGCTGCTCGTCGTTCTGACGAAGACGTGAGTGATTTAAGAATTACTGAAGCTACACGCAAAACTTTTAGTAATCGTTGTGTCTTCAACTTTGGCGAAATCTGCACCAGGGAATATAATCCTATCCAAGGATGGGAGGTAATTGTCCGAGTGCGTCGTCAGTCTTGGACTTATCACGCTAATGAATCTGGTTCCCAAATCGTTTTAGATCCGGAAATTGGACGATAGATTGGTTTCTGTGTAGCGATCACGATGAAAGCTAATGATGTATTTTAGTAGAGATGCAATTAATCGCATCTCTACAGATATATTTTATATTTCGCTGTCAAACGGGACTATATCCAGATTTTTGATTGCTTTATTTAGCATATATTGGCATTTCAGCACTTTGAATAGTATATAATTATGGATTGTGTCGAATCGTCAAATTAAAGCCAGCCAATGCCTAAATTAAAAACCCGTAAAGCAGCTGCGAAACGGTTCCGCGCTACTGGTAGCGGTAAAATCGTCCGCCGCAAAGCCTTCAAAAACCACTTGTTAGAACACAAGACAACTAACAAAAAGCGTAAAATGTCCAAAATGGCAATTGTAAACGAGCGCGACGAAGAAAACGTGCGCTTGATGCTGCCTTATTTGTAATCTAAATTTTTTAGGAATTAAAACATGACACGGGTAAAACGCGGTAACGTAGCTCGTAAACGCCGCAATAAAATTCTCAAATTAGCTAAAGGTTTTCGTGGTTCTCACTCCACCCTGTTTAGAACTGCTAACCAGCAGGTAATGAAGGCACTACGCAGTGCCTACCGCGATCGCAAAAAGCGCAAACGCGACTTCCGCCGTCTGTGGATCACTCGGATCAATGCCGCTGTTAGACAGCATGGTTTAAGCTATAGCCAGTTTATTGGCAACTTGAAAAAAGCTGATGTCCAACTCAATCGCAAGATGTTAGCACAATTGGCAGTCCTCGATCCGACCAGCTTCAGCAAAATTGCTGAATTGGCAAGCCAAGCTAAAGCATAAAGGTAGTAACGGATGAATAACCTTTGAAGGATGAAGTATGAAGTATGAAGGCTGAAACTTACCCCAAGAATGAATCGAGGGGTGTGAAAAAGATTAGCTCGTTGCTAAAAACCTTTGTGATGCAGCAAATCTTTGTTTCATCTTTGATCCTTTATCCTTTATCCTTTATTCGGTTACATCTGGTATTACCCATTACCATTATTGGGATTTTCTGCTGTTGCTTTTTATTCACAGGATTACCTGCATCTGCCGCAGAAATGCCAGAAATTCAGCGGCGGGGTTATTTTAATATTGCTGTCAAAGATAATTTGCGTCCCTTAGGATTTAGGGATACTAACGGCAATCTGCAAGGTTTAGAAATTGATTTGGCGCAACGTTTAGCAGCAGACTTGCTAGGTAAAGCAGAGGCTGTCAAGTTGCAACCTGTAGCGAATCGCGATCGCTTATCTGTAGTCTTAAAGCATAAAGTTGATTTCACTATTGCCAGAGTCACTGCCACTGAGTCACGCTCTCGGTTAGTAAGTTTCAGTGTGCCGTATTACTTCGATGGCACTTACTTGATTACTAAAGATACCTCTGTAAAAGAGCTTCGGGATTTAGCACCCCGTAAAATAGCCGTACTCAACCACTCTAATACAATTGCTCAAGTACGTTATTATCTCCCCAATGCTGAGTTAGTGGGAGTAAATTCTTATCAGTCAGCGCGAGAGCAACTAGAAAGCAATACAGTCGCAGCTTTTGCTGCCGATGCTAGTGTTCTCAGCGGTTGGATACAACAGTACCCGCAATATCAACTGCTCTCAACAAGGCTATCGACGGAACCCTTATCTGTCGTTATGCCCAAGGGCTTGCAATATGACGAACTGCGACGTAAGGTAAATGAAGCGATCGCTCGTTACACAGTCCAAGGTTGGCTCAAACAACGCGCTCAATATTGGGGATTACCTTAAAAATTCAAAAAGCAAAAGGTAAAAGCCAAAAGAGATATTATACTTTTGCCTTTTAACTTTTAACTTCTCTACGGTCGATAATAGATATAGAAAGTAGTTTTAATATTTGTATTAGCAAGCAATGGATAACAATCTAGCAGTTGTTTACCTCTCAATTGTGGTAGCAATTCTCGCATTTGCTGTTGTGAGTGTTTTTCGGGAAATTTTCAAAACTCGCAGGTTAGAAAGCTCACTTTCAAAACTGCGAAAAAAATTAGATAAAGAAAAAGGCACAACTCAGGAATATTACGAGTTAGCCTGTATCTATTCAGAAAAAAAATTGTACACTCAGGCGATCGCGCTGTTTCAAAAAGCTCTGAAAGCAGCTGAAGAAGAAAGCGAAGAATCTGTTGCGCCCATTTACAATGGCTTGGGTTATACTTACTTTGCCCAAGAGCAATACGATTTAGCAATTCGTCAGTACAAAGAAGCACTGAAAAATAAACCAGATTATGTAGTAGCGCTGAATAATCTCGCTCACGCCTACGAACGGAAAAAACTCACTTCCCAGGCGCTACAAACTTACGAAGAAGCACTTAAATTCGCGCCTAATAATGCAACTGCTAAACGTCGTGCTGAATCCTTGCGCCGTTTAGTTTCTGCATAATTATTCAGATATAGCTGTATGTTGAGTGAATAACCGTATAGCCCAACATACAGCTGAGGTTTATAGGAAATCTCAAAATTTTAAAATCCATTCATGGTCAACATCACAGGCTAGAAGCGAGTTTTATTTCTTTTATTTCCTTCCAGCCCAGGTTTTCAAGATTACGTCTGTAAGTAATCATAACTTGCCATCAAGCAGCCAAGTGAGTCAAATCAGTTGGTGTAAAATTAGAGTTTACCACTTCACCATTACGGAACTAAACGATGCGCTGAGTTTGGCGAGCTACATCTGGTTCGTGAATTACTATGACTACGGTAATAAGCTGCTACGCAGCTAAATTTAATAAACAGCATTACCTTTATTTTTAATCTTACGCTCCCATTTAATAATAAGACCACCTTGATTGAGCAATTTATTTAACAATTGTTCTAGCTGCGATACAGACTCGAATAATCTATGAGCTATATATTCTTTTGCTGAATGCCAAACTAATTCAATTAAATTATAATCTGGACTATACGGGGGTAAAAATTCTAGAATAATATTTGGCATTTCTGACTCTATTTTAGCTAAAATATCTTTCCTTTTATGGAAACTAGCATTATCAAGAATAATCACTATTTTCGCTGAACCATCTTTAAATTCTTCAATTGCTTTTCCTTGCTCTAACCATTCTTGTAACAGAAAATTGTTCCAAGATTGAATCTGCTCATAAAATACATCTGCATTTCCTTTTTTAATTACAAAATTTATTCTCTTTTTGTCGTGATAACGTAAGCCTCCCATAATATTTACTCTTCCTCTTTTCCTCTGACCTGTAATTTGTTTTCTTGTACCTTTTTTACCCCAATTTTTTCTTCTTATCACTCTCAAACTAAATCCACTTTCATCCCAAAACCATACCTGTAAACGCTCTGGCGATTCTTTCGTTATTCTTAAATATTCCCGCAATTTTTCTTTAAATGCTTTACGCTTTTCAGGATTCTGTTTTTCCTCTAGGCTGTACTTTGCCCAAAGGTAAACGTACTTTTTTCTCTCTAATATTCTCCTAACTTGAGAGCCACTTAAGTTAATTCCTGTTGGCTCTTTCATATAAGTTGCTAATCTCGCTGCTGTCCATCGACCAAATTCATATCCATACTCTGCTGGTGATTTTTCAATTACTTCTAATAGTATGTCTTCATATTCCTTAGTAACTTTACGGAAGTTTCCTTCTCGTCTTCCATCCAAAAAACTTTCTAGGTTATCTGGATCGCCGTGAACTGCCCAATACGCTACTGTTGGGTATGCAATATCTAAGAAATTACTAATTTCTTGATAAGTTTTTCCATCATTCATCAACAGTAAAATTAGAATCTTCTCTCTTACATATGGATTTTCATGCTCTTTTAGCGTTTTTAATAGCCGTTCCTTTTGCTCTTGATCAAGATGGTTTTTTGCTGGCATTGGCTGCTGATAATAGCTTAGATTATTAATCTTATATTATACAATTAAGCTGCGTAACAGCTTACCACTTGCGTTTAATTTAGTGAAAATTTCCAACACTTCTTGAGTTGTACGGGAATCAAGTGCGCCTGTGAGTTCATCAGCGAGGAGGACAACAACAAAGAGTAGCGATCGCACGGGCATTGTCAATCTTCCTGTTGTCCTCCTGAAATTTCATTTGGTTTGTTATTGAAGCGTTTTTCTAACCTTCAGGAATTCGAGTTTGAAGATTGGTGTAGGCCAGGAACTAGCAACCCACACCATTGATTTGATTGCACAGATAAGGAATCCTGGCATTTTTTAGTTCCGTCGAACTCACGTTAAAAGACTGAGATGCAGCAAAGCTTTCAGGGTTTACATCTGTATTAGATGTTTCGTGAAATGGTACAACCACCAAAACCTAGGCTCTTAAGGTGTGAATGCTGCCTAATTGTGTCCGAAGCATTGAGCAACACCAAAGCAAAAAGCCTCTTTCGTAAAATTACGAAAGAGGCTTTTTGAAAATAGAGACCTGGCATCGAGCTATTGTGGCAGGAGGCGACCCTCCAACTATCGTAGCCGCAGCAGCGTTTCACATCTGAGTTCGGGAAGGGGTCAGAGTGGTTCCA
>NZ_JADEXZ010000045.1 GCF_015206815.1 Fortiea sp. LEGE XX443 | reverse complement strand
AAATCGAATCATCATTGAATTTACTACAAAAAGGGAAGGGAAAGGTTGCCGTTAGCAACCTTTCCCTTCCCCCCACCAGAATGATTATCATTTTCATAAGTTGTATATTTTATTCTCTGGAAGTCCCATAATGGCTTTTGCAAGAGGTCTAGTAACTATGACTCATATACATCCACTGATTTTGACTGCTTTAAACTATTTTGAGTTAAATATTTAGCTCTATCCTTTAGAATTTCTACTAATCCATAAATTTCATCTAGACTCGAAATGGATTTTTTAGCTTCTTTACCATCCACATCAATAATGCCGATATATTTTTTACTGGACTTAACCCTGTTCTGTCACTCTCCGAAAACATTTGCTATTGCTGAATTCTAGAGCTTTTGCATAGCAAGCGATTGGCTTCGCCAGTGCCGTAGGCAATCGCACGATTATTTTCTAATCACAAATACAAGACCCATTTTTTTCTAATAGGATAGCTTGTATTGATTGCCTCATAAGACTTCTAGCAATTGCCCTCCCGGAAAGTGACAAAAGCGGGATAATGTGCATCGCCCCTGATCACAAAATGAGGCAATTTTATAATTTTTAATGGATTATATTTAATTTTGTTATTTTCCCCACCTAATTATGAATAATAAATGGGTGGGCATTGCCCACCCATTAAAAGTTATCTGTCTACAGAACCCATGATTACGTCAATACTACCGAGAATCACCACAACATCTGCAACTTTCATACCCCGCAATAAATGAGGCAGAATTTGCAGGTTGTTGAAATCTGCTGCGCGAATTTTCCAGCGCCAGGGGAAGACATTATCATCACCAATTAGATAAATGCCTAATTCACCTTTACCGCTTTCAACACGGGCATAAACTTCGCCTTTGGGCATTTTGAAAGTGGGGGAAACCTTCTTACCAATGTACTGGTAATCAAAAGCATCCCATTCGGATTTTTTGCCCGCGGCTAGGCGTTTAGCTTCCAGATTTTCGTAGGGGCCGCCGGGTAGTCCTTTGATGGCTTGCTTGATAATCTTCACGGATTCGCGCATTTCCCGCATCCGCACCATGTAACGGGCTAAACAATCGCCAACTGTTTCCCATTGAACGTCCCAGTCAAAATCGTCGTAGCACTCGTAATGGTCAACTTTGCGTAAATCCCATTTCACGCCAGAAGCGCGTAACATTGGGCCAGAAAGCCCCCAGTTAATTGCTTCTTCGCGGGTAATTGTCCCAATACCCTCAATCCGGCGGCGGAAGATGGGGTTATTGGTAACTAATTTTTCATATTCGTCAACTACAGGTAGGAAGTAGTCGCAAAATTCTAGACATTTATCTACCCAACCATAGGGCAAATCAGCAGCCACACCACCAACGCGGAAGTAGTTGTTGTTCACCATCCGATAGCCTGTAGCCGCTTCCCACAAATCGTAAATCATCTCCCGTTCTCGGAACTGGTAAAAGAAGGGAGTTTGTGCGCCCACGTCAGCGAGGAACGGGCCAAACCACAGCAAGTGGTTGGCGATGCGATTTAGTTCCAGCATGATGACGCGGATGTAGCTGGCGCGTTTAGGAACAGCAACACCAGCTAATTTTTCTGGGGCGTTAACAGTGACAGCTTCGTTGAACATTCCCGCTGCGTAGTCCCATCGACTAACGTATGGGACATACATGATGGTGGTGCGGTTCTCAGCAATTTTTTCCATTCCTCGGTGTAGGTAGCCAATCACCGGTTCACAATCAATGACATCTTCGCCATCCAAAGTGACAATTAGCCGCAGAACCCCGTGCATTGAGGGGTGGTGCGGCCCCATATTCAGCACCATCGGTTCAGTGCGGGTTTCTAGTCTTGCCATAAATTCCGTGTTCTCCCATGATCAAAATTTGAATGGAACCGCGTAGATGCCAACCAGACCGATAAAATCGTGTCTGCCAAAATAAAGTTTGTAGGGGCAATATCTTGAGGGTAAACCCTGTACTTATTGCCAATACAGGAGTCTATTGGAGAAGAGGTGGCAGCAGAGAGATTTTATGATGTTTCTTTTTGTTTCACTTCTTCAACTATTATATGGAGCTTGAGATGCCGGAAATTGAGGCATCGGAATTTTTTCAACTCTCTGTTAGTGAATCGAAAAATTTTGCTTCAGGAGAGCGATCGCTAACTTTTATCCAGTTTAAGTACAATTAGAGTAGTTCTTGTAGTTTTGTTCTACTTAGGCTGAGGTTAGCGATCGCCCTTTGGGATATGTGATACCAATTCGTAATTCGTAATGACGCTCGTTCACCCTTGGGGTGCCGTAGGCAAGACTCGCTAACGTAATTCGTCATTAAGAAAGTCAGATACAGTATGGGTTTCGAGGTTTGAATATGTTGCCGGATTTTAGAGAATTGGTATGAGGTGAATAAATCTGTGTGGTAGTATTGTAGGGAAATTCTATTTGGTTTGTGAAGATATTTTTTAACGAACCGCATTAGACACAAAGTGGCTACTCTTACGAGAACGCTTAACGGCGCTAAAAAAAGAAGAGAAAGGTTTCACAAATTATTTAGAACTACTACAGGTTTTTCCCAAGTCTAATGAATTCGGATTCTTCTTCATCGCTGGCTATTGACGAACAAATATTTGCTCATTTACCTGTGTTACCTCAAGAAGTAATTGCAGGTTTAGCGGTGTGTGCAGGAGGTCATTATCTCGATACAACTGTAGGCGGTGGCGGTCACAGTCGCTTGATTTTAGAAACTTTGCCACATACACGAGTCACAGCAATTGATCAAGATGAGGATGCTTTAGCCGCAGCGAAGAAAGAATTAGCTGAGTTTGGAGAACGTGTAAAATTTATTTGCAGTAATTTTGCTGTTTATGAGTTTCCCGCAGCGACTTTTAACGGTATTCTCGCCGATTTAGGGGTGAGTTCTTATCAGTTAGATACGCCGGAACGAGGTTTTAGCTTTCGTCACACTGCAAGTTTAGATATGCGGATGGATAAGCAGGGTTCACTTACTGCTGCTGATGTGATTAATGAGTGGGATGAGGGGGAACTCGCAGACATTTTCTTTAAATACGGTGAAGAACGACTATCTAGACGCATTGCTAGACGCATTGTAGAACGTCGGCCGTTATCCACGACGACAGAACTAGCAGCAGCGATCGCATCTGCTGTTCCACCCAAATACCGTTATGGTAGAATTCACCCCGCAACCCGCGCTTTTCAAGCTTTGCGAATTGTGGTCAATGATGAGTTAAAGTCTCTAGAAACTTTTT
The DNA here is from genome assembly GCF_015206815.1 of Fortiea sp. LEGE XX443. Classification (GTDB taxonomy): domain Bacteria; phylum Cyanobacteriota; class Cyanobacteriia; order Cyanobacteriales; family Nostocaceae; genus Nostoc_B. The sequence goes on along the minus strand of NZ_JADEXZ010000045.1, from coordinate 46,921 downwards.
TAGAAAAAGCACCAAAGGCGCTGGTTCCTGGTGGGAGAATCGCTGTTATCAGTTTTCATAGTTTAGAAGACCGCTTAGTTAAGCATAGTTTACGCAATTCTCCACTGTTGCGAGTGATTACCAAAAAGCCAATCACCGCACAAGAATCGGAAATTGCCAATAACCCGCGATCGCGTTCTGCAAAACTAAGAATAGCAGAAAGAGTTAACTGAAGTATGAAGTGTGTACTGCTAAAGCAAAACCCGCAGGGTAGTCTAAAGTATGAAATTTTATTTTTTAGCTTTCATTATTTAATCAATAGCCATTGGTCATTTATCATTAGTTGTTATTTCTTCTCTCTGCCGCCTGCTTCTACTCAGTGCATCGTTGTAGCTATATCTACGCCATCACTTTTCAGCAATCCATCTTCCATATAAATGATGCGATCGGCTATATCAAGGATGCGGTTATCGTGGGTAACTAGCAAAATTGTACAACCTTGTTCTTTGGCGAGTTTCTGCATTAATTCCACGACATCGCGCCCAGATTTTTTATCGAGTGCGGCGGTTGGTTCGTCGGCTAAGACTATTTTAGGATGACTGACTAAAGCACGAGCGATCGCAACTCGTTGTTTTTGTCCGCCAGAAAGTTTCTCTGGGTAATAGTTTACACGATCTGCCAAGCCAACTGTTTCTAGCATGGCGATCGCTGTGGCATCAATATCTTGATTGAGGTGTTCATCATGCAATTCTAGAGACATGCGGACATTGTCTTTCGCTGTCAGAAATGTCATCAAATTATGCGCCTGAAAAATATAGCCAATCTGACGACGTAACACTGTCAATTTTCGTTTATTAGCTCCACAAATTTCTTGTTCTAAAATTTTCAAACTACCTTCTTGGGCAGAACGTAGTCCACCCAGTAATGTCAATAAGGTGGTTTTACCAGAACCTGAGGGGCCGGTCATAATCACAATTTCACCCGCATTAATCTCTAAATTAATGTCAAATAAAACTTGTTTTTTTAGTCCACCTTCACCAAAGTAATGATTCAAGTTACGAACTGCAATTACAGGCTCTAAATTAGTGCCTGGATTGTAGGAATTTGCTGAGAGAGATTCTTGCAACATAAAAGTTTGATTATGAAAAAATATCAGCCGGGTCGGCAGCACTTAGTTTACGCATAGCGATCGCCCCAGACACACTACACATGATGACGGTCATCATAAACACTGTAATTGCCCGTTGTGTATTCATGAATATGGGCAGCATAGTGGCAGTGTAGGCGAGTTGATACAGACCTAAAGAAAATAAAAATGCTGGAATAAAACCTAAGAAAGCGAGGAATAATGCTTCTTGAAGTAAGACTACCAAGAGATAGCGATCGGTGTAACCCATTGCTTTGAGGGTGGCGTATTCTGGCAAATGGTCAGAGACATCTGAGTAAAGAATTTGGTAGACAATGACGATGCCGACAATAAAACCAACTCCCACACCTAAATTGAAAATAAAGCCAATACCCGTACCACTAGCCCAGTAGGCTTTTTCGATTTGAGCAAATTCTTCTGGAGTGAGGACTCTGACATCGTTGGGTAATCCAGCTACAAGTCGCGCTTGTATTTTGATAGGATTAGCATCGGGTTTGAGACCAATTAACCCAACTTCAATGCGGTCTGGTTTCCGTTCGGGAAAGATTTGTAAAAAGGTGGAATCACTCGTGATCACGTTACCGTCAGCTGCAAAAGACGCACCATTACTAAAAATTCCCTTAACACTGACTGTTTTATTGTTCAATTCTGTGTCAAATTTGCCTGTTTTCTGGAAAATTTCGCCCACAGCACCATATTCTGGACGACTTGCTTGATCAAACAGAACTTGATTCAACGGTTTGATTGAGTCTAGGTTTTGTTGAATTTCGGGAAAATTAAATGCAGATTTAACCGGATCGATACCCCAAACTAAGATGGCACGTTCTAAACGTGTTTCAGGGTTTCGCCATTGTCCAGTGCTGATATAAACAGGATTCACTGATTGTACGCCATCGTAACCTAATGCTTGGTACAGTCGCTCTCTAGAAAAGCTTTTGACAGAAAATAAAGTTTGAAATTGGGGATTAATTAATACTAAATCGGCCTGTAAACTGCGATGTGGTTTGATAGCCGCATCAAACAACGCCCCTTCAAATCCCATTTGAATAAATATCAGCATGTCGGCAAAGGTAATACCTGCGACTGCTACTAATAGGCGAGTTTTTTCTTTTAATAATTGTCGCCATGCTAAGGGCGTTTTGAGAAATAGTTTGGATAACATATACACACAGATTCGCTTTTTAATAACCCATCGTATCAATCCGCTGTTCAAGCTGGCGCTGGCGCATTAACAAAAATAAGGGAAGACCTAACGAAACACCTACTAAAAGATTACAGGCAACATAAATCCAAAGATTTGACATTTTCAGCTTTGTTCCTTCCGCATATACGAATAGCCATAATACAAAGGATGAAACCAAAACATCCATGCCGAAAAAGCCAGAAATTTTATTTACAAAAAGTTGTTCAAAAAACAGCTTTATGTCAACACCATGTTCCCATAAGAAAGAGATAAACTGTGAGTAAGGTAATATGGTTCCCATAACACAAAGCGCAATGTAAGTAGCTTTAACCATAATTGAATTGACCTAAAAGGTTGATGTTGAAATTTAAAAATTTATTCTTGAAAAACAAGCAAATTTACAGTTCAATTGCTGTTTGTACTTGCAAGTTAGTAAATCCTGCAACTTTTTTACTGTCTTCAGGATTAAGGCGAATTTTTACTTCCACAACTCGGCTATCTAAGTTTTCTCCGGGTTGATTACTAAAAACGTTTTGGCGGTTTACCTGTAAACCAATGTAGAAAACTTCGCCGCGCAGTTCTCCATTAAATGCTTGACTAGTGATTACTGCTGATTGTCCGAGTTTGACTTTGCCGATGTCTGTTTGATAGACTTCTGCCACTGCAATCATCTGTTCGGTTTGCGCTAAGTCTGCAATGCCGTTATCACTCATTTTTTCGCCAACTCTTGTGTGAATTTTGAGGATCTGCCCGTCCATTGGCGCTTTGATATAAGCTGCTTGCAAGTCAGTCTGGGCGCGTTTGAGTGCAGCGATCGCATTTTCAACTTCGGTCTTGGCGGCTTGCACATCAATAGGCCGGACTTCGGCAATACTGGTAAGTGTGGCTTTGGCTTCGCTGACTTGCATTTTGCCAGTGGCGTTAATCCGTGTTAGTGACACTTTGGCTTCGGCTAGTTGTCTACTTGCTGTGGAGTTAATTCGCGCCAAAACTGCTTTGGCTTCGTCTAATTGTTGTTTTGCTGTGTCTACAATCAGGCGCTTACTATCAAAGACGGAATTAGAAATTGCACCTTCGGTGTATAACTTTTGATAACGTTTATCTTCGGCTTGGGCATTTTTAAGTTCTGCCTCTAGCCTCTTAATTGTGGCTTCTTGAGCGATTCTATCGCCTTGCCATTGGGCTTCTATACGGGCGATCGCTTCTCGTTGTCCAATTGTATCTCCTTGAGATTGGGCTTGTAGGCGCTCGATGCTGGCTTGTTGTGCCTTAATTTCGCCAACTTTTGCACCAGCTTTTACTTGATCAAGTTTGGCTTGAGCAACTTTGACTTGTTTTTCTGCCTGGAGTACGGCTGTTTCTAGGCGATCGCGTGAATCTAAAATTGCTACCATCTGTCCGGCTTTGACAATCTCGCCTTCTTTAACTTTCATTTCCATAATGCGATCGCCATCCAAAACCAAGGGCGCAGATAAGCTAATTACTTCTGCTTCTGGTTCTAATCTGCCCAAGGCTGTGACTTTTGGTATAGGTGTAGTAACGACTGTTTCGGGTGAGGTAGTTCGACCAATTTGCCCAAATTGAGAAATGCCATAAACAACAATTCCACCCGTAACAGCCGTGGCAGCAATTACTAACCCCAGTAATTTTTTATTGGCAGGTTTAAGTAGAAAATTTTGTCCCATATTCCCCTCTATAAAATATTTTTCTAATTGACCAAAATATTCATGTCATGTTGTAAATAAACCGTCAACATTTTGCCCAGTAAGGCGCATTGTTCAACGAAATCAATTGTTTCATCACCCCATAATTTCTCCAAAATTAGACCATTTACAAAGCTCAAAATAAATGAAGCTAAAACTTTGTCTTGAACTCCCAAAAATTCACAAGCCGCCTGCTGATAGCGTTTATTAGCACGTTTAAATACACTGTTCTGATTCAGCATTTTCTTTGAGTCTTGATGCTGGCAAAAATCAACCCAAACAAATGTCCATTTAATAAAGTAATCCTCATTTTTTACTAAATATCTTCCCAATGCTGCCATCGCTTCTTGTAGTGTCTCTGTTCCTTCTAACTCTGCCAAAGCCGCACTCACATCCTGCTGCGAAATCTCTTCTACTAATTGCTCAAATAAAGCTTCTTTACTAGGAAAGTAGTGATACAAAGTCCCAGTGGAAACCCCCATACCTTGAGCAATCTGGCGCATGGTAATAGAGCCATAACCTTTTTGGGCAAATAAATCAAAGCATTTGCTGAGAAGTTCTTTACGGTATTGGTCATGGTCAACAATCTTGGGCATGAGTCAAATTTATTTATATCGAACGCTCGTTATTTATAATTTATTAGTGAAAGTAGCCTTTAGTCAAGACATCAATAAAGATATCCACGAAACGGCTATTAATGCGAACAGTTTGCCAACTTTGAGAAAATTATTGGATGTAGTTTCTAAATTTATACTTGTATACAGTTCTTAATGTAAGCTTTACTATCAGCCATGTCAAGCAGAATTAAATGTGCGGTTAGTTTTTAATAAAGAAATAACATCTCCTCCTTGTGCTAACAGCCATGCTAAAGCAAGCCAACTGGATTTTATGTCTTTTTTAGTGGCGATCGCTTCTTCTTCGTCACAACTACTATAAAATTCAGACATCTCCATGCAACCTAGTCCTGTAAAACTTCCAATCCTTGCTTACCGAGTTTTCTAGTTTCCATAGAAAAATCTCCTAATGACTGCACAAAACACAGTTACTTAGGAGTATTTTGCTCGCTAAGTCATCTATCCGCAGAAATACTTGCCAATTAATTGGCTTTTTCTTCTTTTTACTAGTAAGTTTAAATATTAAAGAAGATGGCTATATTATCTAACTTATAGAAATGATCTAAAAATAATTCATTGAATATCAAGTAATAGATATTGAAATAGTTAAGCAGTAAATTTAAGATAATTTGTAACAGTTTTTAAAACTTGGTTTCACTAATAAACTAGGTAATTGAAATTTACCTAGTTAGTGAGAGGTTGTCCTCGTTGCTTACCGGATAAAAAAACAATTATGTTTGATTTAAAAATCGGCTGGCTGGTTCCTGTGGCTTTAACTATAGTCAGTTTAGGGTTGAATGTGCAAAGTGTAAAAGCTCAGGGTGCATATAATTCTTATACATTTAGCGCTGACTACACTACTTCTGTTACTATTGATCAAAACTTCCGACCGGATTTAGGTATTGTTAGAGCAACCATTACAGGTGAAAGTGTAGAACCTGTTCCCTATGGTTTGAATTTCTTTACAAGCAATACTTATGGTAAGCTTGAGCCTATAGAAAACCCAGCCATTAACCGATATACCTTTAATTCAGATCCTGGGGTGTTTGGTTTAAATGAGGAACCAATACTATCTGATCGGTATTATGGTGGTTCCAATGAGTTATTTGGAACAGCAAATGATAGTGCTGAAATTAATTTTGATGAAGGTACAATCAGGGGTGGTGGTACTATAACTGTTTCTGGTGGTACAGGCTTATTCCGGGATGCTACAGGAACGATAACTTTTACCCAGGAAGACATACTCGGCGCACCGGGAACTCCTTCTCAAGGTTTGGCTAAACTGAACTTTAACTTACAAACCTCTCAGCCAGTTCCTGAACCAAAAGCAAGCATAACCTTCATTGGTATGGCTGTTATTGGAATCGGTTTACGAATTAAAGGAAATATTCGCCGCAAAGGCAAAGGTTCACTTTTTAGCGTTGCTGAATCTGAGGATGAATTTACTGTCGGATGAAAAATTTATGGTTATACCCCTCACCGCATAAAAAATATTACGGTAGTATTACTGGATGAGTGAAAAAAGCATGTTATACTGACTAAGCAGTATTACATAAAGTAAAAAACCTGCATAGGCAGGTGAATACATTTATTGACGCTGAACAAAACGCAGCGTCATGTTTACGTATCTATATTAGAGTAGACTAACGTTAAAAACTACTCTCATTTTTATGAGCATTTTGCCACTTTTTAAGTGTTATGTTTTTGGTTAACGAATTTTACTTTATAAGGTAAAAGCGATCGCTAACTTCTTACAACTTCTGTCCTGTGTAGATGGATCGGACTTCACCGTTACGGCGAACAATTGCTTCCCCTTTGTTGACATCTACTAATGTCCAACCACTACTACCGATGGTTTCTCCAACATTAATCCGGCGAGTCACACCGTCAACTTGAAATAAAGCCGCAGATTTATTGCCTAACTCTAACAATCCTTCTAAGGTATGGCTGGGAGCAGGTTGAGAATTTGTTGCCAAATATACTTGCTGAGTGGTTGTTGGTGATGCAACTAAACTGGCAACCTGAGATGGTGTAGAACGTAGTGGAGAAATTGGTAACGCCGGAATCGGGCTTGCAGATTGTCGCACAGTAATAGGGGCGGTACGCACAGCTACAGGTTTGATATCTGGACGCACAGCAGCCAATACATTGACACTGACAGGTTTAGCTGGTTGCTTAACGTTATTTAAAGCTATTCTTACAGCAGTAGGCTGAGTTGTCTGTTTAGCATTGGCTATCGGCGGTAAAGGTAAGGGAGTACCAGGAATCCGCGGTAGTCCGAAGCGCATAGGTGACGGCGCTTGATAAACAGGAATATAGATGCGTTCGACAACGTTAGTTGCAGAACGGTTAGGGGTAGGTGCTGTATTATTGGCAGTGAGAGGGGATGGTAAATTATCAACTGCTGGACTACTAGCGTAGGCAACAGATTGAGGATTAGGATTTACCCTGCTACTGATTCCGGTACGCAGAGATTTTTGATTACCGCTTGCCCTTTGCTGATCGATAATTGCTAACGATCCCAGCAGATAGTCAGCCAAATCTGCCTCAACATCTGCGCGTGTAAGTAATTGCACCTGTGGTAGAGAGAGGTTCGGCTGATTCAATTTGGCAATGAGGAAAGAAATAACTTCGGATTGTAATAGGTAAACTGTACCAGCGATCGCTACACCAATAGCTGTTCCTAAAATCACCAGTTTGCTCAAAACACGTCTGATTTTTTTAGGTCTTCTCATCCCGGAATTCATTACCGGAGCATTAACTACAACTGTACTCCCGTGTTGGTTCCTGACTTGGGGAACGCCTTGTACAATTCGGTTAAGTGCATTTGGCAAGACAATCTGGGGTATGTTTAGTGTTTGCAGAGGCTCGTAATCTGAGTAGTACCAATCGTTTACAGATGTTTCTTCTCTAGAACGCTGTGGTGTGCAACCAGCATACCTGACAGTATGGGAAGACAGAGTGCCACTGACATCCAAAATATCGTCAATATCGGCAAACAGATCATCCATCAAACCATCAGCATAGATTTCAATTGACCAAGGCTCGTTGGCAATCAATTCTTCTGATGGTTCCGGAATGATGAGATGGGTGCTGAATTCTTGTAACATAGGCATGATTTTGGGTTTTGGTTGCCAGGACTAAGCAATGCTATTAATGCCTGGAAATCAGGATTTTGCAAAAATATCAAACTGCCAGCCTAAACTTGACGAGTTTATTTTTATGTGGTATTAAATTCAACTGTAGTCTGGAGATAGCTAGTGATGCCAGTTATGAATTCGTGTCATCGATCATACCAATCTCCTTCCTTATACTATACTCACCTTTGTTAAAACTTTAATTTACATTAATGCCGGAAACTCTTTCTGGTTCTTTGTTTTACGCAATTCTAAATATATTAACAATGCGTTAATATCCGCAGGATTCACACCCCCTATACGGGCAGCCTGGCCAATAGTCAGTGGTTTTACCTTACTGAGTTTTTCCCGTGCTTCTTTAGAAAGAGTATCAATTTTGGCATAATCTAAATCCGCAGGTAGCTGGCGGTGTGCTTGACGGGCAACTTGTTCAATTTGATTTTGTTGTCTGGCGAGATAGCCAGAATATTTAATGTCAATTTCTGCGCCTTCTCTTTCTGCTTGGTTGAGGACGGGATTACCCAAACCGTATCTATCGAGGTCAACATAATGAAACCCTGGTCGCCGCAGCAAGTCAGCTAAGGTAATGGAACCTTTAATTGCTTGTTGAGTGTTAGTGGCGATCGCTTGTCCGATGTCATCATGTTCTTTGATGCGGGTAGTGTATAATCTTTCTTTTTCCGCAGTGATTTGGGCTTGTTTGTTGGTGAATAATTGCCAACGGCGATCGTCAATCAAGCCAACTTCCCGCCCCAACGGTGTCAAACGTTGGTCAGCATTATCAGAACGCAGCAACAAGCGATACTCCGACCTACTAGTGAGCATTCGGTAAGGTTCGCGCAAGTCCTTCGTACACAAATCATCCATCAGCGTACCGATGTAACTTTGCTCACGTGCAAACACAATCATTTCCTGACCCCGCACAAACCGCGCCGCATTAATTCCGGCGACAATTCCTTGGGCGGCTGCTTCCTCATAGCCTGTGGTGCCATTAATTTGCCCTGCACAAAATAGCCCGGCAATCTTCTTCGTCATCATTGTGGGATAACACTGTGTTGCTGGTAAATAATCATACTCCACAGCATAAGCCGGACGCAGCATTACACAGTTTTCCAAACCAGGAAGACTCCGTAGCATTTGTACTTGCAGATTTTCTGGCAACCCAGTCGAAAAACCTTGAATATATAATTCAGGAATATCTCGCCCTTCCGGTTCAATAAAAATCTGGTGGCTTTCCTTATCCACAAAGCGCACAATTTTATCTTCAATACTAGGGCAGTAACGCGGGCCTTTCGCTTCTACCCAACCGCCATACACCGGAGAAAGGTGTAAATTTTTTTGAATTAAACGATGGGTTTCGGCTGTGGTACGAGTCATGTAACAAGACATTTGTTCTCGTTCCACCCACACATCAGGGTCAAAACTAAACCAACGGACTTCCGTATCTCCAGGTTGGATTTCCATCTTACTGTAATCAACCGATCGCCTGTCTACCCTTGCAGGTGTCCCAGTTTTCAACCTGCCAGTTTCAAACCCCAGACGATTTAAAGTTTGTGTCAAACCCTCAGCCGCAAATTCTCCCGCGCGTCCCGCCGCCATTGATTTGTTACCCACCCAAATCTTGCCACCTAAGAATGTGCCAGTGGTCAAAATCACTGTTTTACATTGAAACGCCACACCAAAGTAAGTTTCCACACCGACAACTTCATCGTTTGCGCCCAAGACTAAATCTGTCACCATTCCTTCGCGGATGCTCAAATTTTCTTGGTTCTCAACAATTGCTTTCATCACCGCCGCATATTCGCGCTTGTCTGTTTGGGCGCGTAATGCCCACACCGCCGGCCCCCGTGAGGAGTTGAGGATGCGCTTTTGCAAATATGTCCGGTCTGCTATTTTCCCAATTTCCCCACCGAGTGCATCTATCTCATGAGTTAATTGAGATTTCGCCGGGCCACCAACTGCGGGGTTACAAGGCTGCCAAGCAATTTTATCTAAATTAAGCGTTAATAGCAGAGTTCGACAACCAAGACGCGCAGTAGCCAAGGCGGCTTCACAACCGGAGTGACCTGCACCAACGACAATGACATCATAAGCGTCTTGGAATTCAACACAATTGTGCATGGTCATACTTATACAACAGCAAGCTAAGAGTCAATGATATTTTAGCTGATCCAGTGCTTTCCAGGATGCGCCTTGTTAATAAAAAAGATATCAAAAAAGTCAGTCACCTGATAGTAGTAATTTTCTAGTTTCGGAAATTATAATTATTAGCTAAACCCAGGAAAAAGATTTAGTAAATTACTGCTTATAAGTTTTAGCAGCACTTATTTTTGCTGTACATTTACAGACAAGACTCATTGGATATATTTACACTTTTAGCAATTAATGAAACAACTACAGAAAAAAGTAAAATTTATCCTGACTGCTATTTTTATTTGTTTGATATTGGTTGCTAGTAACAGTATTCATCGTCAAATAGTGACATATAAGCAAGTAATAAATCAATGCTTAGTTGCAGTAAATTCAGATTGTAGCGCTAATGCCCAAGAACTAATCTTACCTGTAGTTCCTAGCCCATCATTGAATGACCAAGAACGTTTTGTAGCTGCAATTGTGCAGAAATTAAAAGTAATTCCTGAACCTGGGACGTATGAATATATTTTATTACGCTCTTATGGTGCTGCGTTTGTCAATCCAGCAGATGATGTTAAATTACCGCCAACAGTGCTTTTAAATAGTGAAGAAGAAACGAAAGAATTCCAAACACAATTAATATTACAAAAGGTTGTTGGGACAAATAATTGTTATTTACAAAAAGCAGCAGCAGACGCTTTAAATAAGGCAAGATTACAGTATAATATTCCGTTAAAATCAGGCTATGGTGCTAGTGATTGTACTCGGAGTTTTGCCACAAATTCTAGATTTTGGTATAAATATGCTAACAATAAAACGTTAGAAAAAGTCAAACAAGGTAAAGAAACAAAAATTTTGAGTGTGGTTGCACCGCCAGGCGCATCGCAACATCTTTGGGGTTTAGCAATTGATTTAGGCGTGTCTAACACCAAGCAAAGACAAATTCTCAATCAAAATGGTTGGTTTCAAACGGTAGTTAAAGATGTACCGCACTGGACTTATTTAGGTGTATCAGTAGAAGATTTACCAAAATTAGGTTTTAAAAATCAAGTTGTGCAGGGTATTACTTATTGGTTGACACCTTTATAAAAAGGAACTAATAAAGGCTGTAATTTGTTAACTATAGCGCTTAATAAAAATTATTGCCGTTAATGGCATGTATATAATTAATTTTGATAAAACAGGACTTACGCAAAATTATGAAAAAACGAACCACATAGACGCGGTAGCGGTGAAGCAGCGAGGTCTTGGGGGTTTCCCCCATGAGCGACTGCTGAACCCGAAGGGCTTCCCGCAGGGTAGGACGCATAGACGCAATAGCGGCTTCTCGTAGAGTAGGACACAAAGAAATAAGAGTTTCAGAGAATTATTGCGTAAGTCCTATAAAAAACAAAATATTGAGTATAAAGTCTGGAATTGCTCACGAAAGGAGTAACTAGATGACGCAAATCAGTTCAGACATAGGGGAAAGTTTATTTGCTGGTGATGGGGAGATGTGTACTTTAATGCGATCGCACGATTGGTCGCAAACACCCCTTGGTGCTGTGGAGCAATGGCCGCAAAGCTTACGCACTACTGTTAGCATTTTGTTAAATTCTCGTTACCCTATGTTTACATTTTGGGGGTCACAATTAGTCAAACTTTATAACGATGCTTACCGTCCTGTTTTAGGTTCAACAAAACACCCGCAAGCCTTGGGAATGCCCGCAAACGAAGTCTGGCCTGAAATTTGGGATGCGATTGGGCCTCTAGTTGAACAAGTAGTCACCAAAGGAGAATCCACTTGGTTTGATAATTTTCAGTTATTCATGCACCGCAGTGGCTATTTAGAAGAAACTTACTTTACTTTCTCTTATAGTCCTATTCGAGACGAAACAGGCGGGATTGGTGGCTTGTTTTGTGCTTGTACCGAAACCACAAAACAAGTTTTAAGCGATCGCCGACTTCGGACTCTGCGCGATTTAGCAGCGCAAACAGGTAAAGCCAAAACGGTCAAAACAGCTTGTGAGATAGCAATCAAAACTTTGGGCAACAATGCCGCAGATATCCCTTTTGCACTGCTATATTTACTTGATGCTGAAGGCAAACAAGCTGAATTAGTAGGCGCTACAGGATTAGTAGCCAATACTCCCGCCAGTCCCAGTTTAATTGATTTGATGGACTTGACTACATCGCCTTGGCCTTTAGCTGAAGTAGTGAATACGGCAGATGTCCAACAAGTTACAGATTTAACAGCACGATTTGGAGAACTGCCGGTAGGTGTTTGGCAGGAATCTCCCCACACCGCTTTAGTTTTACCTGTCGCCTCTCCTGGACAAGAGCAACCCACAGCATTATTAGTAGTAGGTATTAGTTCCCGACGGGTTTTGGATGACGATTACCAAGGGTTTTTGGAATTGGTGGCGGGACAAGTAGTATCAGCAATAGCAGATGCTCGTGCTTATGAAGCCGAACTGAAAAAAGCTGAAGCTTTGGCAGAAATTGACCGCGCCAAGACTGTGTTTTTTAGCAATGTTTCCCATGAATTTCGTACACCCCTAACCTTGATGTTGGCTCCTTTAGAAGATGCTTTAGCTGATACATCGCCCCATTGTCAGCAACACAACGCGATCGCCTCGAAATTGTCCAGCGCAACGGCTTACGCTTGTTGAAACTAGTTAACACGCTTCTGGATTTCTCACGCATTGAAGCCGGACGAATTCAAGCAGTATATGAACTAACAGATTTAGCAAGCTTGACAGCCGAACTTGCGAGTAACTTTCGTTCTTTAATTGAACGGGCTGGTATGTCGTTGATAGTAGAATGTCCACCTCTTGGCGAACCGATTTACGTTGATCGGGAAATGTGGGAAAAAATTGTGCTGAATCTGTTGTCAAATGCTTTTAAATTTACCTTGAAAGGAAGTATTAGCATTTATTTACAAAGTTTTAGCGATCACATTGAATTAACAGTCATAGATACAGGCATTGGCATTCCCCCAGAGGAAATACCACATTTATTTGAGTGCTTTCACCGCGTCAAAGGTGCTCAAGGACGCAGTTTTGAAGGTTCAGGCATTGGTTTATCACTGGTGTTGGAGTTAGTCAAACTACATGGCGGTAGCATTTATGTCACCAGCGAACTAAAACAGGGCAGTTGTTTTATAGTATCAATTCCCACAGGCTGCACACATCTGCCCAGCGATCGCATTAGTGCATCCCGGACATTAACATCAACAGCCCTGGGAGCCATGCCTTATGTTGAAGAGGCTTGGCGGTGGTTACCAGAAGATAGTACTGAATTGAACATACTCAGGTTTGAGATAGAAACGACAAAACAGCAGCAAGAAACCAAAAGTCAAAACAACACAAACACTCAGCACCTTCATTCTGCACACATTCTCGTAGTTGATGACAATGCTGATATGCGAGACTACTTAAAGCGGTTACTTCAGCAACGCTATCAAGTAGAAGCAGTAGAAGATGGCATGGCAGCGCTGATAGCAATTCAGCAAAGCCTTCCCAATTTAGTCTTAACAGATGTCATGATGTCTGGTTTACATGGCTTTGGACTATTGCGAGAACTGCGGCATGATCCTCAAACGCGAGAATTGCCGATTATCTTACTTTCTGCTCGTGCTGGTGAAGAAGCGCGGATTGAAGGGTTACAAGCAGGAGCCGATGATTACCTTACCAAACCTTTTTCTACTCGTGAACTACTGGCACGCATAGAAGCTACATTAAAAATGGCAGAGATTCGCAAACAAGCATCTCTGCGAGAACAAACACTGCGTCTGGAAGCAGAAACAATTGCTACACGATTATCTCGCATTTTAGAAAGTATGACAGATGCTTTTGTAGCACTGGATAAAGACTGGCGCATTATTTACCAAAATGCCGAAGGAGAACGCATTAACAAAAAGCCCCGCGACCAAGTGTTAGGAAAAACTCTTTGGGAAGAATGGCCAGCCGCCGTAGGCAGTGCTTTAGAATACAACTACAGATATGCAATAGCAAATCAAGTTCCTGTCCACTTTGAACATTGCTACTACTCGCCGCCTGATTATGATGTGTGGCTAGAAGTTCATGCTTACCCATCACCTGACGGATTAGGAATTTTTTATCGTGATATTGGCGATCGCAAACGTGCCGAAGCAGAATTGAGAAAATCTCATGAACAGCTAGAAATTCGAGTTTCAGAACGTACAGCCGAGTTAAGTCAAATCAATGCTCACTTACAACAAAGTGAATCAACTCTGCGGAGCTTCTTTAATAGTAGCTCAATGATGATGGGGATTATTGAGTTATATGAAAACGACATTTTGTACATTTCTGTTAACCAAGCCACTGCTGATTTTTTGGGTTTAACAGTTGAAGCCATGCAAAATTTATTTGTTAGTCAGATGGGAGTACCACAAATAGCTATTCAAGAATGGATTCGACATTATCGTAAATCTCAGCAAATACAAGCCCCTGTCAAATTTGAATATTTATATAATTTGGATGAGCCACATCGTTGGCTATCTGTGAGTGTCTGCCCAATTGCTGTTAGCTCTACAGGAAATCCGAGATTTTCTTATCTGAGTGAAGATGTTAGTGATGCCCGTCGGCAAGCTACGCAACGCAAACAAGCCCAAGAACAAATTGAAGCATCATTACGAGAAAAAGAAGTATTACTTAAAGAAATTCACCATCGCGTCAAGAATAATCTTGGTATTGTCAGCAGTTTATTACAAATGCAACGCCGACGCACCCAAGAACCTCAAGCGATCGCAATCCTGCGCGAGAGTCAAAATCGCATTGCCTCTATTGCCTTAATACACGAAAAACTTTACCGTTCTCAAGATTTAGCTAACATCGATTTTTCTCAATATATTCCTGATTTAACTATTCATTTATTTGATTCGTATAATGTTAACTCTAGTCAGATCAAACTCAATCTGCAAATTCAGAATGTAAGTTTGGACATTGAAAGTGCTATCCCTTACGGATTAATTATTAATGAATTAGTTTCTAATGCTTTAAAATACGCTTTTCCTGAGCAACGTACAGGAGAAATATTAGTAAAATTATTTCAAGACGAGCAAAATTTAATCCTGATTATTCGAGATAATGGTGTAGGTTTATCTCCAGATTTTGATACTAAAAAAACAAAAACATTGGGGATTACACTTGTTCAAGGTTTAGTAAAACAACTGAGAGGAACAATAGAAATTAACTCCCACCAAGCCACAGAATTTAAAATTACACTGAATAAAGACAGGCAGTAATCATAAACTGCATAGAACAAGATAGAACAGAAGGCAGAATAATAATTTATTACTCAGCACTCAGCACGCTGCTCAACTCCCGCTACCGCTAACAGCACTCAGCACTTTGGAATACTACAATAAAATAGTCACACTCAATCTTGGAGTTTTGGCAGTGGGCTTATTTGATGATTTGAGTCGGTTTTTAGAAAACCGTTTAGAGGAATTCTTGCGGAATAATCCGCATTTGGAGTTAGAGGCGCTGCTAGAGCAACTGCGTCAGCAAGAAGAGGATACTTTAAAGTTGATAGCAGATTTACAAGTACAAGAAAAGCGATCGCAAGACGAAATTCTCTCCACTGCTCAAGAAATTCAGCGTTGGCACATCCGCGTACAAAAAGCCAAAGATGCAGGTAGACAAGACTTAGCCGCCGCCGCCCAAGAAAGAGAAGCAGCCTTACTGCGGGAAGGAAACCAAAAATGGGGACACATGCAAGGCTTAAAAGAACGCATCAACCAATCTCAAGAACTATTGCGGAAAATCCAGGTACGGCGACAGGAAGTTCAAGCCAAAGCCGCACAAGCTCAGACAACACGCGCTCAAACTCAAGCCCAGCAACAACGCATAGAAACTGATGGTTGGTGGAATTCATCTCCAAGTTCTTCTAGTAGTTTTGATGACTTAGAAGAAAAGTTTCGTCGCTGGGAAACGGAAGACGAATTAGAGCAAATGAAGCGTAATCTAGGCAGAAAGTGAGCATAAGCTGTTATCAACCTAAATTGTACATTCAAACAGCAGGGAGCAGGGGAAAGAAATTGACATTTTTCTCCTAAATCAAAAATATGCAAGTTAAATGTGGAACAGCTTAGTAAAGGATTTGAATTTTTGGTGTTGCATAAATGCGGGATGATTTTCTTATATTTATCTTTCAAAACCTCTTCTTCTCGACGAGACGCTGCGCGTTGGCGGAAGCCTCTCGTAGAGAATGCGTACTTTGCGTACTTTGCGGTTCATTATTTCATCCCTAAATTCAGCAACGCCGAATTTTTATTTTTCTCACTGCATTCTGGCGCGTGACTCCTAAATCCTGGTTAGAGAGTCACAATAGTCAAAGAAGCCCATATTTTGTTTCTAAAAATGTCTGCTAAACCCACGGATACTAAAAGTCGAAGTCCAATTCAATCTGGTGAGTGGCCGATTGAACAATTACCAGGATTGAGTCAGGAAGAACAATCTCATCTCCAAATTTGCGGAATTAAAACTACAAGAGGACTATTTAACCAAGGAAAAACTCTGGAAGCTAGGCTAGTTTTAGCTAGTAAATTACAGGTTAATCTTCAGTATGTAAATAAATGGGTAGCGTTAGCTGATTTATCCCGAATTCCTAGTGTTGGCACACAATATTGTGGTTTATTGCTTCATGCAGGTATCGCTTCTGTAGCACAATTAGCCGACACTCCTACTCACAGATTGCACAGACAGATTATGCGTTTGCAAGTAGCAACTCTGCAACGACGGGACTTGTGTCCATCGGTTGAGTTAGTTCAACAATGGAGTCAACAAGCAAAAATAGTGCTGAGTGCTGAGTAATAAATTACCATTCTGCCTTCTGTCTCCTGCATCATTCTTTCACTAATACTCCATTGAGAAAGATATCAGCGAGTCCTTCGGCCATATGCTGCATTTCTTGGGGAGAAGCGTCGGGTTCCATGAGGGTGTTGTTAGAAAAACCTGCGATCGCAAACATTCCCAGGAACACTTTAGCAACAAGCTTGGCATCGGTTTGGCGATAAATGCCTCTATCCATTGCAGTTTGAAAAAATGCTTCGGCCACATCTGTCATTTTATTAATGACTTCTAACTGAATGCGATCGCGTAAATCGGGGTGAAACTGCACTTCCATAAAACAAACCCGCATCAAATCAGCGTTTTTCTGGAAATTCCACATCCGGCGGCGCATTACCTGAGCTACCGCTTTATAGCTGCCCATTTCACTTAATTCCGTTAGCAAATCTGTTAAAATTTCTACCCAGCCACTAGTAGCTACCTCTACCAAAATTGCCTTCTTATTAGAAAAATGGCGAAATAGTGTACCCTCAGCTACCCCAGCTGCTTGCGCTAAATCACGGGTGGTAGTTCCATCAAATCCTTGAGCAGCAAACAATCGCCTAGCCGCTTGTAAAATGCGGGTACGTGTTTGTGCTTCTGAGGGTGGGGGAGAATTAAAAACTCGCATAACAGTTATTGTGAGATTACTGTGAGATTTCCGGAATCCGACTGGTAGCATTATTGTCTAACGTCGAGTCCAAAAATCCCAGAAAGCTTAATACAAGATTAACGCCCTGTTGAGTTATTCGTATATTTCAGATCAAAGCAATCATAATCATGGATTTATCAGAGGAATTTAACGGCTAAAAAGTAATTTACCGCAACGTTCATTGGCGGGGACTGCTTCCATAATTTTTTTTGGTTCAGGTAAATCTACACTGGCCATAAACTCAATGAAGTTTTGGCGATCGCGCCCAACAAATCGAGGATTCCAGCGTTTTTCTTCGCCAATGGTAGATACTCCATGTCCACGATAGTCATGACAAGGATATACCAAAGTCTCATCTGGTAAAGTAAATAATCTTTGTGTTACTGAGTCAAATAAAATTCCCGCATCACCACTTTGAAAATCGGTTCGTCCACAGCCACGAATAAACAAGGCATCTCCAGTTAAAACTTTATCTTGATTAACTAAATACGCCATGTGGCTATCTGTATGGCCTGGTGTGGCGATCGCCTCAATTTTCATATTTGCCAATTTTAGGATTTCTCCATCTTGAATGTGCCTATTCGCACAACTGGCTTGAGCTTTGTCTGGAACAATCCCCAAACAACCAGTCATTTCCCGCAATTTGGCTGTACCTGTAATATGGTCTGCATGGATGTGGGTTTCTAAGCAGTAACGCAGAGATAAACCCAATTCTCTAAGTAGTTGCAAATCGCGTTCGACTTGCTCCAGAACCGGATCAACCAAAATAGCTTCTTGAGTTTGTTGCTCGGCAAGTAGATAAGTGTAAGTACTGCTTTCTTTGTCAAATAATTGTCTGAATAACATAATGTTTTCTCCTGCAACAGTAGGAAACTTCAATTTAATGTGAATTCTACAGACTTCTCCCTCCCAGCCTTCTTTTCCTAAAACTATCTATTGCCCGGATTTTTTTTAACAAACAGACAAAATACTTAAAATAAAATCAAGACGATTGATGGCTATAGTTTTGAGGGAATGTGATGAACGTAGTTCATGTAAAAATGGGCGGAGTCGAAATTAAAACAAACAGACTTAGGGGATGCGAGGAGAAATCAGAAGTTAATATGTATTTTGGAAGATTCGGCAGCCCAGCCAACCAGTAAGTAGCTTACCATAAACAAGCCTCAATGTTGTTCGGATCAGCACTATAGGAATCCGGTTTGATTACTGAACATACTTCTGTAGGAAGGGAACAGGGAACAGCAAAGAAGGCTGGTAGCAATGTACTGATTTTTTTCAACAATCAAATATGAGTCCTATAGCAGTCTTCAAAAATAGGGATTAAATCCCTATGTAATAATGTATCTGTCTACTCAAATGTCATGTTTTTTCTGCTTTTTTACATCCTACTTTTATTAAAAAAAATAGTTTATTGCAGAAAACAAAAACTTATCTTTTATCTTTGATTTAAAAAATAATTAATCCTTTTCTTACTGTTTCATCAAGCCTTATCTAGCTAAACTAAGTGATTGAACACAATTAACAGCTTGATCATTGATGGATAGAGGTATTTCAATATAAAACTCAGTTCCCTTACCAGGTACTGACAAACAGTTCATCTTTCCCTTATGTTTTTCAACTATAATCTGATAGCTAATTGATAAACCTAGTCCTGTACCTTTACCAACGGGCTTAGTTGTAAAAAATGGGTCAAATACTCTTTCTTTAACTGCTTCTGACATTCCTAAAGCATTATCAATAATTCGGATAACTACATTTTTTGTTTCTAAAACTTCTGTAGTAATTATAATTTTACTAGGATTAGATTGAATTTCCGTAATATTTCGTTCACTATTGAAGCTATCTAAAGCATCAATTGCATTACTAATAATATTCATAAATACCTGATTAAGTGAACCGGGGTAGCACTCTAGCAAAGGTAAATTTCCATAATTTTTTATGACTTCAATTCTAAAGTGATCAGATTTCTCTTTTAGCCGGTTTTGTAAAATTAATAACGTACTATCAATTCCTTGGTGAATATCAACTTTTTTCATCTCTGCCTCATCAAGACGAGAGAAATTTCGCAAAGATATGACAATTTCTGTAATACGCTCGGTTCCTACTTGCATTGAATGAACAATTTTGGGCAAATCCTCAAGTATGAAATCTAACTCAATTGCTTTAATATAATCTCGAATTTCTACCTCTTGATGGTCATAATACTTCTGATAAAGATGCACAAGTTTTAGTAAATCTTTAGTGTAATCATTAATATACTTTAAATTTCCATAAATAAAGTTAACAGGGTTATTTATTTCGTGAGCAATTCCGGCAACTAATTGCCCCAGGCTCGACATTTTTTCAGCCTGAATTAATTGAGCTTGAGTTTGTTGCAGTTCCTTCAGGGATGTTTCCAGCTTTTGAGCTTGCAACTGGGCAATCTTAGTGAGATGCTCTTTGATTCGTAGTGCATTCTGCAATTCTGTACGTTGGTGAGTCAGTTCTGTAGTTAACTTTTCAGTATCAGCTAAGGCAGTATTCTTAGCTTGTAATAAAAAGAGAAAATCAGTAATTGGGTCGTGAATAGCAAAATCCTTAAGTTTGATACCAAGAGGAGGTAAATTAGCTGTATCAGTAATCCAAGGAGAGCCTAAGAAAAATATAATTTCCTGCTCTTGCTGATACATCATTTGACCCTTGAGATACATTCCATTATGAAGAAATTCCAGAATGAAAAGAGAGCGCGATTTTTTATTAATGGTATCAAAATCAACTGGAATATTAGGCCGATTAATATGAAAATGCTGCTCAATCTGACTACCGACAAGTGATTCAGAACTGATACGTTCTAAAACATCACCAGCCTGTAAAATTTCTCGCTTCTGGTTAAATACAAAATGGAATGGAAAAGCTTTAGCAAATAATTCTGGTGAAAGACTGATGTGAGGAGTAACCATTCATGTAGCGCTCAGTGTGGTTTATATTTCACTAAAAATTCATCATGTTCAGCACCATCATCCCGGCTCTGGGTTTGAGTAATATCAACTTCTGTCTCAAACCTTGCACCTAAACCCTTCACTAAACCAACAATCATTGGAGTTAACCCTTCTCTGGTAGAGCGATAGTGTAAGCTGAGGGAATCTTCTCCCATCTCGCTACACTCAAATGATGGGGGTTGAAGCTGAGGAAAGCTGACTCCTACACGCGCATGAAGATTATCAAGGTTTTCTAGAAACTCAGGTAGGTTATCCCCACTCATATCCATCATCTCGCCATAGCCTTCTTCGGATGTGTATTTCACCCAAAATTCTCCAAAGGCTTGCATAATATCTGAAGACGGTAAACCTAAAACCACGCTAGCTGCTTTTACTAACTTATGAGTGATGTCATCGGGATAGCCTTCCATGCTAATGAAAACATCTACACTCACCTCAGCTTTTTGCTTAATCTCTTTCCAAATTTCTTCCCCAAAGCGACTACACACCATATCTTGAATCGCCTTGTTGACTAATCCATACATAAAAACCACCTCTAACTCTAATCTATACCCAACTTTAATTTGTCAATTTGACCAATTTTCAACAAGAAGATTTCCTACAAAAACAATTTAAATTTTAATGTTTCTGTATTTACCATTTACAGCTTTACATCTGGGAAAATTAGGATATGTTGCTTGAATTCTAATATGACAAATCAGTATGCCTGCATCCGTATTTACACCCTTTTCGTTCACATATAGTTATGAATTAACAAGAAGTAATGAATCGGGAGAAAAGCTATATTTAGAAATTTGACGTTGGATTCCATTAAAGAATTGGACACGGGCATCCATTGCTTCTACAATAGCTAACTTAACCTTGATATCACTGTCCTCCTCACTCATCGTGATTCGAGGTTCAATGACTGCTGCTAATTTCGCTGCATGACTATCATCCACATCAATATGGACTTCAAAAAAGATTAAAGATTCTTTGGGTAAAGGAGCAGCTCCGACAATTCCTTTATATAGTTGCGTATACAAAGAGCTAACAATTCCTTCGGAAGCATAGCAGACTGCACCCAGCGCTGCTAAATAGCCATACTGATGCGGAATTCTCAAATAGGTTTCGATTAAAGCACGAGTTTCTGGTGTCGTGGGTAATACTGCTAAAGTTTTGTCATCAATACCAAGCGCACGGGTAAATCGGCGAAACAATTCTGGATGAGACTTATCTGTATCGCCTTGTCCCATTTCGTCAAATAGGTTTTCTAAGATGACTAACTGAGCAGCTTCATCTGGGCAGCAAGACAAGATACTGGCTAGAATTCGATTGAATTCTTTGGAGAACTTATACATCTGAACAGCTAGTATCTGTATATCTGAAAGGTACAAATTTCCAGTACGACAGTGCTGAAGAAACTCATGGTTCCATAAAGGATGATTCAGCGTTATTTCACGGTAAGAATGTTTGATTAAAGACGACATAATCTGTTGTGTGTTATTTTGATACTCTGATGGCTAGATGGAGGGGTAAATCGAGTAAAGGGCTAAAGAATGATTCATCTAATGCAATATGCTCTGAAGTAACATGTAGTTCTTGTAAAGTGGGCATTGTATTGAAGCCAGCAATTTTTAGAGCATTAAAGTAATCCTCAAGAGTTTTATGAATCAACTGCACATTTAACCAAGAACCATCACGTTTCCAAATACGTCCAGGAAAAAGTTGATCTCGCTTGCTAAAGTAACCTCTCTCTTCAACTTGAAAATAAAATGGATATGCTGCTTCCCGCATATATGGAAAAGATGGGTGGGGAATACTAAAGACAAATCGACCACCAGGACGAAGAACACGGACAACTTCTTTCATACATTCCTGGGTCTGGTCAATTGTCAAATAGTTAAATAAGAAAACAGCAACAATTAAGTCAATTTCTCCATTACCAAATTGTTTGAGATTAGTAGCGCATCCTATTTCATACGTAATTTCTAAAGCTTCTTCTAATTCTTGTAAGCGGGCTGCTTCTATCATCCCTTGAGAAATATCTATTCCATGAACTTGTACAGCACCACGTCGGCTTAACTCTCGACTGCAATAACCTTCACCACAACCTAAATCGAGTACTCGTAGTTCATGAACAGGTTCACAAAGTTCTAGTATAAAAGGACGTGCGGTAAAGTCTGAGAGAGAAATAGGTTGAGTTCTAATCCACTCAGATGCTGTGCGATTATATAGATGACTAGTTGATTTTTTGTTATTTAGCATTGACATTGTTAAAAAAATATTTATATTTTATTTATGTTGGTACTTATCAGTTTCAAATATTCAACGATTGTTGAAATTATTTATTTTTTAACACCTATTGACTTTATTTTTAAATGTTGATTTTACTGAAGTTTATTTATTTAATCTGTTTGCAGCTAGATGGCATTAAATTACACTAAATTAATAGTCGTTCTACCATCAAGCTACTATTTTATTTAATCATTACTAAATAAATCCGTATCTAACTTCATAACTGCTTTATTTTAAATATCTGCATAAACTTCATAATTCTGCTTGCTGATTAACTTGTCTTTAACTTCATCTTGCTTTTACTAATATTTACAATAATTAAGAATTTGCTAAAGATAAATTGAAAAATAAAGTAGTATATCCTACGAAGGATAAACAGAATAATATTGTTAAATTTTAATAACAGCAATCGTTTTAAACAACGATTTGTCTGCGGATGTATAAGTAGTTTGGCTAATTTAAAAATAACTAGGAAAAAATGATAATCAAAGAATCACCAGTAGACAATAAATTACAATATGATCGTGCGATCGCATTTTCTCAACTTGGTGACAAACTGTTCAACGAACTTGCAGAAAGAATCGCTACAAGACATCAGTACCGCTTACTATTTGAACATACATTAAAAACTGAGCTATTCCAGCAAATTAGAGTTGCAGTAGCAGGTTACATTTCGGCATGTCTGAATAGTCCGATAATTCTTTCAGAAACCGAAATGCTGAATCGGTTGTTAGAAGCCAGAAATACTTTGCCCAACTACACTGGGACTGGTTTATTAATGCCCAAGCGAGAACACGTTTTAGCATTTAACGTTTTTCAAAAAAGTGTTGCTGATGCTTTCTATCAACTGGGTGCAAATGACATTATCGATTCTGTAGATTTACCAGTAAATCTACGTATGGTTTATGGTCAAACTAATGCAGAAAAATTGCGTTTGCCTTTTACTAGTTCAAAGTGCCATAGTGATGTATGGGCAGGCGTTCCATCTGATGCTACTGTCGTAGTTTTACCATTATTTGGTGACATTGATAATATTACCATCGAAGCAGGTGAAATGCCTCGTGAAATGGAACTAGGAGCTATGGGTGTGATGTCTGACTTTGATGAAGGTAAAGATATTCCGATGGTTGTTTCTTACACAGAAGCAAAACTACAACACGGGACGATGTACTTTAATGATGCACGAGGATTGCACCAAACAGTTAGACGGAAAACTGAAGGTCTGAGGATTTCAGTAGATTTCAGGTTTCGGAGAAAATTCAACGAAGCTTACCGAGCAATGGTAGTACCTAGTATTGCTGGTGTTGAAGAAGATATGAGTGTGCCTTATGAAAACTGGCTGAAGGTTGGCAAAGAAACATTAATTGTATTTGATGAAACTGTGGAACAGATGAAACAGCGACAGAAGAGTAAAGTTTCTGAGCCTCTTTATACTAGAGGGTATCGCTTAGTAAATATGTTTGATTAAATCCTGGAAATATAGTAGGTTACAGGTGATAGGTGACAGATTACAGGTTACAGAATTAAAAGCCTTGTGGTGTCTAATTTTTATGCTCTGTTGATGTTCTAAACCATAGTCTGCAAAATAGGGAACGGGAAACGGTGTGATGCTTGTTTCCTGTTCCCTATTAAGTTACACAGTACCCATAAACACCCGTTCAGCTGGGCCAGTCATGTAAACCCGTTGGTCTATTTCTGACCATTCAATTTGTAAGCAACCTCCTGGTAATTCTACAGTAGCAGCGCGATCGCATCTGCCAGTTAATACGCCAGCTACTAAGGATGCACAAGCACCTGTCCCACAAGCTAAGGTGATACCTGCACCTCTCTCCCATACCCGCATTTTTAGGTAGTTACGACTAACCACTTCAATAAATTCGGTGTTGGTTCTTTGAGGGAAAGCTGGGTGATGCTCAAACTTCGGGCCTATGATTTCTAAAGAAATTGCAGCCACATCTTCGACAAAGGTTATGCAGTGGGGATTACCCATACTCACACAGGTAACTTCCCAAGTTTGCCCTGCCACTTCTAGAGGTTGATTAATGACTTTGGCATCAGCAGCGCCAAGGGTAGTAGGAATTTCTTGAGCTAGTAGCCGAGGTAAACCCATATCTACCTTGATTTGACCATCGAGCATTAGCTGGGGTGTCATCGTACCAGCTAAGGTATGAATGCGATATTTATCTTGATTGCGGGATAAGCCCTCTAAATCTGCGAGAAACGCAGCTAGACAGCGAATGCCATTACCACACATTTCCGGTTCTGAACCATCGGAATTGAAAATCCGCATAGTGTAGTCAGTACCATTTTCTCCAGGTAAAGCAAAAATCACACCATTTGCGCCAATGCCAAAGTGGCGATCGCACCACTGAATTGCTTGCTCTGGAGTCAGGACTGGTGAGGATGATGAGCGATTGTCAATTAAAATGAAGTCGTTTCCTAGACCGTGATACTTAGTAAATTTGATTGCCATTTTTCCAATGATGAATTATCAATGATTAGGAAAGTATGAAGTATGAAATTTTATCCTTCATAATTCATAGTTCACAACTACTTACTGAAAACATTTTCTATTGTGAATAAACCATTATCAAAAATGCCTACGACTGAATTTGATACATCACTACCAAGCATTCGACAACTGCAAAACCTGATTAAACAAGCAGCAGTGGTAGAGTTCAAACTGGTCACAGGTGACCTGCTGACAGGTAAGGTTTTATGGCAAGATCCAAGTTGTGTGTGTATTGCGGATGAAAACAGCCAGCAAACAACCATTTGGAAACAAGCGATCGCCTACTTCCAGCCTAAAGGTTAATCACTCAACTTCAGTCTTTTTTGTACTTAAGGCAGAAACTCTTTCAGCGTTTGCGCCTCATTAGCTTTTGCCACGGGCATAGATAACGGTACTTTACTGGCTGCGACGAATAATGATTGTAGTTGATTCAAACTCGGTAAGCTACCACACAACAATACTTGGTCGCCAACTCGCAGGTCTGTTTTATCATCAGGGCGGCGAATAAACTTACCATCGCGTCGCAGTGCTTGCACCTGCACTGATGTTTCGTGGTTCTTCAAATCTGCAAGGGTTTTATTCTCAACGGGAGAATCAGCATCGACGACTATCCATTGACAAGCACTATTTTCTCCGGGAACGGCTATCTTACCCTGAGCAAATTCTTCTAAGGCTGCTAATTCCTCAGATGCGCCGACAACCAACAAGCGATCGCCTTCTTCTAATTTGGTTTGATTATTGGGATAATCGATTTCATTACCGTTAGCGCGGCGAATTGCCATTAAACTTACGCCTGTTAAGTAACGCATATCTGCTTCATCTAAACTCATGCCAATTAGAGGTGAAGTAGACGGTAGAAGATACCAGCGACGATTTAAATCACGAGTTGCTTGTCTTAAATCGCGGGAAACCTCGTCAGCAGAACGCTCTGGCCGCAAAGCCAAGTAATGATCGTTGCGGATTTGTTGCATTTCCCGTTGGACTACAAATGGCGAGAAACCTAAGTCATTTAATAGATAGGTTGCCATTTCTAAACTAGCTTCAAATTCTGGTTGTACAACTTCCCTAGCCCCTAATTGATAAAGTACTTCAATATTTTTGTCTTGGGTGGCGCGAACAACTAAATTTAGTTCTGGGCATAACTCCAAAGCGCGTTTCAGGCTCAGACGAGTACTCATGGGATCAGGAAGTGCGATCGCCATTCCTTTGGCATGGTTTACGCCTGCGGTTTCTAAAACGTGGAAACTCACGCAGTTACCGTAAACATAAGGCACTCCTGCTTCCCGTAACTGCTGAATCCGACCTTCGGATTGGTCTATGACTACCACAGGTAAGTCATGCTGTTGCAATAACTTGACCAAATTCTTGCCCACACGCCCATAGCCACAGACAACTATATGATCTTTGACAGGTAATTCTTCTGATACATCTCGTGCTTCACCTTCCCCAGCTAAATAGGGTTTCAGCCAAGGCATAGATTCGGCAAAGTTAAATAGGAGTGGTAGTAGCCGCAGTACAAAAGGGGTGAGAATGAGTGTGACCGCTGTCGTCCCCAAAATTAATAAATATATTCGTCGGGACACCAACCCCAATACTTGTCCTTCACTAGCGAGAACAAAAGAAAATTCCCCAATTTGTGCTAGTCCCAAGCCAGCAATGAAGGCTGTTTTCCACGGATAGCGGAACAGCTTGACTAAGGGGGTAATAATCAAAAACTTACCGACAAAAACCAGTGCCACTAACCCTAAAATTAATTCCAGATTGTTCCACAAAAACACTGGGTCAATTAGCATCCCAATGGCAGCAAAAAACAAACTGGCAAAAATATCTCGTAGTGGCTCTACGTAAGTCAGGGTTTGGTCGGCGTACTCCACCTCCGAAATCATCAGGCCAGCGACAAATGCCCCCATCTCAATTGAGAGTCCTAGATACTCTGTAAGCAGGGCAATCCCCAAACATAAAGCTACTACACCTAGTAAAAATAATTCTCGGCTTTCGGTGCGGGCTAACATTTGCAATAATGGCGGTATTAACCAAATTCCTGCCACTACTGCCCCAGCGGCAAATAACCCAATCCTTACTAACGCTGTTAATACTGCTATACCGATGACTTCACCAGGTTCGTGAAGTGCGGGTAAGACTGCAAGCATTAGTCCTAAAGCTAAGTCCTGTACTACCAAAATGCCTAACATTACCTGCCCGTGGGGCGTTTCTGTTTCGTTGCGCTCCATCAAGCACTTGAGGACAACTGCTGTAGAAGACAAAGAGAGAATTGACCCCAAAAATACACCTTTTGCGGGTAAGCTTCCCCAGGCTCCCGTGATACCACAAAGCACCACTGTGATTAAGATTGTCAAGGTTA
The DNA here is from genome assembly GCF_015206815.1 of Fortiea sp. LEGE XX443. Lineage (GTDB taxonomy): Bacteria > Cyanobacteriota > Cyanobacteriia > Cyanobacteriales > Nostocaceae > Nostoc_B. Next base: position 19,411 of record NZ_JADEXZ010000045.1, on the reverse strand, counting down.
TTTGCAGTCCACCGCCTCCAAGGGCGATCGCTTTAACTTTTTTTAGTTCTGCAAAGGAAAATTCTACGCCTAACGCAAATAATAGGAAAGCAACCCCGAACTGCGCCAGAGTCTCTACTTGAATAACTTCTTTAATCAGCCCTAGCCCAGCAGGCCCAACAACCATTCCACCGATGAGATACCCCAACAGCACGGGTTGTTTTAAAAGGGATGCCAACAGTCCCCCACAGGCTGCGACTGCCAAAACTAATACTAAGTCGACAATTAACCTAAAATCTTCCTGCACAATCTTTAAAAAGAACTATTAAGGCCTGTTAATTCAGTCTAGTAAGTTAAGCTAGAGTTTTCAAACATCCTCTAAAATAGTTAGATTCCAATAGCTCTCGCAAACTTGCTTAAATTATCCTGTCGCCATTTGGCATCAGCTTTGCGATTTGTCTGCAACTCCAAAACCCAAATTCCTTTAGTTGGAAGTGTTTTTAATTTTTTCTGCAACTGTGGCCAAGAAGTAATTAGTTCATGCTGCACATTGTAAGTAGCACATAACTGGGCAAAATTAATATCCTGTGGTGTGCCAAAAAATTCTTCAAAGGGTGGGTCAAATTTGGCAATGGGTAACATTTCAAAAATTCCACCACCATTGTTGTTGATTAAGATAATCGTCAGATGACCAACAAACTGATTGCGGATTAAAAAACCATTGGTGTCATGCAACAGTGCTAAATCTCCTGTTATCATCACACTACTTTGTTGACGATGGGCAATTCCTAACGCGGTAGATAGTGTACCATCGATACCGTTAGCACCACGGTTAAAGTGCGATCGCACTCCTAAATTATTAGGTCGCCAAAAAAACTCTACATCTCGCACAGGCATACTATTGGCAATAAATAGCGGTGTTTCTGGTGGTAGTGTTTGAGACAATAACCAGACCGCTTTACCTTCAAATAAATCCTCCATGTTCGTCATAGTTTGATCAACAGCGAGCCTGATTTTCGCTTCCGCAGTACACCACAGTTGCAGATATTCAGATGAAGCAGAAAACTTTTTCTTGTCTGTTTTCCATTCCCCCAACTCTTCCACTCTAATTCGTAAATGTGTTGTCTTTCCGTGGAGAGGGTCAAGGTTTTGGTCGCTAGGGTCAATTACCCAGCGTCGGGGTTGTGTATTACTTAGCCAATTACGTAATTCTTTACTGGTAGGTATATCTCCCACCTGAATTACCATTTTGGGCGCTAACTGCTTTCCTAGTTGCTGATTACGCAAAATCAGGTCATAGGTAGAAATTAAATAGGGGTTGAGGTCAGCATAATTTCTTAATGGTGAGAGTCCTTCGGCTAAAACTGGCCATTGGAGAGTTTGGGAAAGTTTAGCGATCGCTCTACAATACTCCTGAGGATTTTGTGGTTGGGCAACTCCAGCAATAATAATACCGCGATCGCATTGCTGCCATGCTTGGGGAGTCAGAAGACTAGAGTCTGGAGTCGAGATTGTATTTGTGACTGCGGCGAAGAATTCTTCTGTGTCAAACTGTAAGTCAGTACCATCAGGGATTGGTGCAAGGGGGTCACGAAAGGGAATATTCAAATGTACCGACCCTTGTGTTGGTGTTTGCGCTCGTTCCCAGGCATAAATTATGATTTGCCGCAAATACGCCAGCATGTCCATATCTGGAGAGGGTAAAGCTAACTCGGCTTGCCAGTTTGGGTAACTACCATATAACTTCACTTGGTCGATAGTTTGACCAGAGTGGCAATCTCGCAGTTCTGGTGGTCTATCAGCAGTGAGCAACAGTAATGGTACGCGACTTTCTTTGGCTTCAATGACTGCGGGATAAAAGTTTGCTCCTGCTGTACCAGAAGTACAAACCAGTGCTACAGGTCGTCCCGTGGCTTTAGCTACTCCCAAAGCAAAAAAAGCAGCAGAGCGTTCATCGAGAATAGAAATCGCTTCAATATCCGGTCTTTGTTGAGCAAAGGCGACTGTTAGAGGTGTAGAACGAGAACCAGGACAAATTACAGCACAAGTTAAACCCAGGCGCTTTAATGTCTCCGTCAAGACAAAAGCCCAAAGTTGATTAACATTCCTATAGGCGACCAGCATCAAATCCAAGGTAGCTATCAGACAATATCCAATTGTGGCATTCTCTCATACTGACTTTCAGTGAACATGTAGGCTTTCAAACCTTTGTTTGTTAAATTTTGTATGGTCAATTAATTGCAAATTTATCGGAAACACCTATGGACTGTATTCATTTAACTGGAATTCGCTGCTATGGCTACACTGGATATTTGCCAGAGGAACAGTCACTAGGCCAATGGTTTGAAGTGGATGTAAAGTTATGGTTAGATATTTCCTCAGCTGCCAAGACTGATGCGATCGCAGATACTCTCGATTATCGCAGTGTCATTAGCACAATTCAAAACCTCGTAAAAACAGCCAAGTTCGCTTTACTAGAAAAGTTAGCAGGTACAATTGCCGAATCTATCTTGCAACAGAGCGATCGCGTCACGCAAGTCCAAGTTATTGTCACCAAACCCGCAGCACCCATTCCTGATTTTGCTGGCAAAATCAGTATTGAACTCACCAGAACTAAATCTCATCTTTGAAGAGTTTGTGGTTGAAGACTAATTGCGTAAAATGCTAGTCAAATTAAATACTTTTGCAAAACCAAAGAGCAAGTCATATCCAATCACAGATGACTGAATTGAACGCAAAATTTTCTGAACAAGTGCGGGTTTTTGTTTACGGTACGCTAAAACCCGGTGAAGCTAATTATCAAAAATACTGTGCCGATAAGGTCATAAATGTTAATAGGGCAGTCATACTAGGCAAGCTTTTTGGTTTACCTGTGGGCTACCCAGCGATAACATTGGGACAAAATCAAGTCCACGGCTATTTGCTTTCTTTCTCAGATCCAGAGGTCTTACATGCTTTAGATCATCTAGAAGATTACCAGCCCACTAGACCAATGTCAGAAAATTTTTACAATCGCCAACAAGTTGAAGTTTACACTCAACAAGGCGAATCTCTTGGTTGGGCTTGGGTCTATTTGATGAGTTTAGAGCTTGTTGACCAATTAAATGGCACTCTCCTAGACAATGGCTGGTGGAGTGGCTGTGGTTTAAAGGCAAAGTAGCGTCGTAGGTTGTGAATTAGATGCAGTTAGTTCAAGTCTGGTTCGATTTTTTCTAGTCCAGGTTGTTCCATCTGAATTGTCTTTTCTGGAAAAGTCACTGCTGCTTTGGGAATTTCAATCACGGGATTATTTAAAGCCACCATCAGCGGTGAAGCAGGAGCAGAAGATGTTCTTGCTGTTGGCGCAGATTCTACTTCTACTTGGGGTTTTTGAGCCAGCTGTGGTGTTGTAAATTCACCCTTAGGTAGCCAACCCGAAACTACACTAATGAGGCAAGCAGCAGCAGCAGCACCGCCGAAAGTCCAGGCTAAATGTGAACGACGGCGCAGACGTGAGAATACTTTTTGGGCTGTTACTTCTGGTGATTGTGCGGCGGCTGGTACTGGTAAACCCCGTAAACCTTGCCGCAGTTTTAATAATCTGGCATACAGGCACTGAACGGAAGCATCATTTGCCAGCCATTCTTCTACTTGCCTGCGTTCTGTGGCTGTCACCTCTCCATCGAGGTAGGCACTCAATAACTCGAAGCGATCGCGCTTCACCATATCCATAGTACCCGTTGATTCATTGGTATGCTGATCCCTTCCTTCTGGCAAATTTCCAGAAAGTTGCAAGTGGGAACGGTCGTAAAACTGAGAATCAGTAGTCATATTAACATTATTACTAATTCATGCACGGGTAAAGGGAGCGAGAAATGCTAGGAAATTTATCCAGAAATTGATTATTTCCTCTCCTGACAACAAAAGCATTTTTATTGATTCCTTACAATTCTTAACCATGCTTAAATTCTGTCATTAAGCAGAGGAAAGAGACTGTAATTTAAGAATCTAAATAATTTTGCAATTGAGCTTGCAATCTGGATCTTGCCCTGGCTATTCTTGATTTCACCGTTCCCAAGGAAACCCCTGTGATTTCGGCGATTTCTTCATATGCCATACCTTCAATTTCTCTTAAGACAATCGTAGTGCGAAAAACTTCTGGTAAGTCAGTGATCGCTTCTCGCAGTTGCTCGTAAAACTCTCTCGTTGTCAGCTCTTCTTCTGGGCCTGGAGTGTCTCCGGCAATGTCCCAATCCATTTCGCCATCTTCTAGCGCACGGGGAGCATCTAGGGACAAAGGACTAAGAACCCGTTTGCGTTTACGTAACTCATCGTAAAACAAGTTAGTTGCAATGCGGCTTAACCAGCCGCGAAACTTAGCAGGTTCTTGTAATCGGTTGATATTCCGATACACTCGAATCCAAACTTCTTGAGCCAAATCGGCTCTATCTGACCAATCTGGAGCTAGATGGTATAAAACCCTATCCACTTGGGTCTGATAACGGCGCAGGAGTTCTGCAAATGCAGCACGGTCTGGACGCAATCCTACTTGACAGCGCAAAATTAGATCGTGATTTGAGAGTTTGTCAACTTGCACCGATGCTTCTGAATACTTCGCATCAACCGTTGACCAGGATACAGCAATCGACTGACTCATAGATCGTACTGGCATTAAATCATCCCTTACTATTAGACCTACTAATTTGCTGGATGTTCCTGCTTTAGGTGCCGGATTAAGGATTGGAACATCAAAATTTTAATGACAAACTCTAGTTTTTTCGGAAAAATTAGCTATTTCAGCAGGATTGTGACACAATTATACTTATAGAAAATATGTATAATTGTGCATCTTATAACAACTGACTATTTACGCTTGACAAAATGGGCTTGTGAACCAGTTGTTGAGGCTATCTCTTCTCCTACACCTTGCCCCAACGGAGCTTGGTCAAAAGCAACTTCTAGTTTTGAGTACCTCTGAATAATAGCCTAGAGATTGCGCTAAAAAGCTTGAGGGCTGGTCAAAGAAGAAGTTCGGAGAAAAAATTTGACTTTACTAAAAAACAAATACTTAAATTTCTGAGCTTCTACTTTGAATACTGAATTGATGTTTTAGAAGCCGTTAAACTGTTGTAGATATCGTGGTAACTTCACCAAGGGTAGAGTAGAATCTTGTTTCTGGCAGCAATGACCAGAAAGCATCAAGCTCGAAGAAATTCATAATTAATAATTATGAGTCAGAAATTGATCATTTCTGCTGGCATCCTTGAAAAGGAATGTTATTTGTCCGGTCTAGTTACCAGAATTGCAGTTTTTTCTGGATTTTCCTGATAAATAGCGCCAGTATTAGCTGGATATGGTATGCGAACTTGAAAAAAGAAGTTAATGGAAAATGTGATTGTGATTGCTAGCAATAGTTTTTCAAACATGGATTTTCACCGACCCACACCATTAATGATTGATTGCTGCACTTGGAGAGTTTTAGAAAAAAGCCTGAACGGAGGAAACCTTCCCTTGGTCTTTAGAGGAATGAGGTTTCTCGCCAGAAGTTTTATTGGCTGGGGCATCCGCCTAAACTTAGTTTGCCCAGAAATATTGGCAAATTTATAAGGGAACAGATAAGTATTTATAAATTATTGATAATTGGATGATGAGCGCATTCAATTATTCCAAGAGATTGGATCTGTCAGGGATAAACAATAGGCGATCGCAATGGTAAGAAATGAATCTGTAGCGCGTATAGCAATGTTTCTCTGTTTTGGCACAGCCATCTTATCGTTAGCTGTCCATTGGCGAGTTACAACAACCCAACAAAAGTCGGAGAATTCACCCTCGGCTAATGGGAATTTTCCTGGGAGTATAGGGGAAACAGCCTTTGGTGCGTCTACAACTGCTGATGAACCAATCCCAAGGCAAAATCCACTGACGACTGATAAGTTTAAGTCCTCTAGTATTGAGCCTCATCATCAGTCTGGTACAGTGAGGCAAAATGTAGCTAGAAACAGTGATGTAACTAATAACAGACGATTGCAAGAACAAACAGAAAATCGTAATACTGAGGATCAACCGAAATCCTTTTTTACCCAGATTCTAACTCAACCAAAAACTTCTAACAAGCTGGGGATGAAAATGCAAGTAGTGGTTGATTTAAGCGATCGCCGCACTTATGTTTACAAAGGAGATTTAGTGATAGCCAGTTACCCAATTGCTGTAGGTAAAAAGGGCTGGGAAACGCCTACGGGTTCTTTTACGGTAATGAATATGCAGCACGACCCGATTTGGCAGCACCCAATTACTGGTAAAGTTTTTCCGCCGGGGAATGATAGTCCTTTAGGCGATCGCTGGATTGGTTTTTGGACGGATGGACGGAATGAAATTGGCTTTCACGGCACACCAGATATCCACCTCTTGGGGACTGCTATTTCTCACGGTTGCTTGCGGATGCGTAATTCTGATGTCCGATTGTTGTATGACCAAATTAAGATCGGTACGTTGGTAACAGTACGTGATTGATCAAAGGTCAAGAGTCTATAGTCAAAACAGATTGACTCTTGACCAAAATTCATTTTTGCTCAAAGCTGGGTGCGTAGACTTGAAGTAAATTACTAACTTGGCGCAAAACTTCATTACCAGTGCTTTTGGGCAAGAATGGTGTTCTATTGTCGTTCGGTTGGTCAAGGTTACGACCGATTGCCTCAGTTACTTGTTGGGAAATCAACTCTTGTAATTCGGCTTTAGCACGTAGACGTTGGTAGTTAGCACCTTCTTCTGTGGTGGCATATAAAGGCGGTAAGCGGTTAAGAGCATAGGCAGCAATATCGCCTACATCCAAAGAACTTTCGCTGGTAGCTTCTATTTCGGCTACGCGGGCGATCGCCTCAGTCAATACCAATTCTTCCATGACGTTAATAAATTGTTTGCGAGGTACCGCCACTACCTCACCAGTCAATAGCGCTCCCATTAATCTATCCAGCGCCATGTACTCTTCTATCGAGAGTTCCGATGCGTTATCACAAATTCGCCCAACTTCTGCTTCCATTGCTGGTGTAAGATAACCATCCTGGAGAGCTTGTTCTACAATTTTTTCAATACTCATAACGCTCATCTTGTTTAAGCCACCCAAGTAAGGTAGGGACGGTACCAATTAAATTTATCCTGCCCAATTATCGGCGCATAATATACAAATTATGCACACACGCCATTAATTCACTTTGACTATTCAAAGACCTTTGTTCGCCAGGGTACTGGGTCAACAGATTGCCCGTTAACATATAAACCCCAGTGCAAATGCGGCCCTGTAGAAGCACCTGTGGAACCTACTGCGCCAATTAATTGACCAGTTTTGACAAAATCGCCTTCTTTAACGTTAATGCGACTTAAATGCAAGAATATACTGGTCACTCCTTGACCGTGGTCAATGCCAACTACATTACCATGAACTCGGAAACCTTGAGACACTGTGCCTACCAAAGCCACTCGCCCGGATGCTGGGGCAGTTACAGGTGAACCTGTGGCTCCAGCGTAGTCAACACCCCGATGATAATAATCCTTTGCAAATTTACCATTATAGTAACGACGTACACCATAGATTGAACTAATCCGGGCTTTACTTGGTGCTAAAAATTGACCCTTCCAATGTTTTTCTGGTGTTTGTAACGCTTTGAATGCTGCTACACGCGTGAGTTCATGCTCAGTGGCTCCATCAGCAGATTTTCCTGGTGGTAGAGTGATGCGTTGTACTGGAAATTTGCGCGATCGCAATTTGACTGCTAAGTTTTTTACTTGACCATCCCCAGTAATTTTCAAAGTTCTAGTTCCGGCTGTTTCCAGTGGAGTTGTGGGGATGAATGCTCGATATTTATTTGGTGCAACGGCAAAAGCTGGGTAGGTTTTCTCGCCAACTACCACTGTTGGTTGCCTACTATTATCTTGGTTATCAACATCAATCATTACAGATAAGGTATCTCCCAACTGAGGATTACTGGGAGATACCTTCACTTGCAAAGCTTCTACGGGTAATGCCAAGGCGACAGGGAAAGATGTAAATATCCCAAGTAACAAATTTTTGGCATAACGAGTTACTTGCCAATTCTGAGAATTTCTAGCGCGATTCTCGATAGTCATAGAACTATAAAACAATTCCTTACTTTTGTTAACAGACAGACTAGATCATAAGCGCTAGGGTTTCCTAAGCACAGCAGATGTTTTGAACACCATAATATGGTGTTTAATGAGTGTCAATAGATATTCTAGAGAATAAGTTATATCTGTTTGGATGCGATCGCTAATGATCATCATTCACTTAAATAAATAGTACAGATAATTATTCAGGTTGTCGAAGCTAATTAGCTGAACCATACAAGCCACAAAGGTAGTGCGAGAAACAAACCGACAAATGTCAAAGCAATACTGCTGGCTAATAAGTTCCGATCTAAGTCATACACTTCTGCCAAAATCAGTACAGAAAGCCCTGTGGGTGTGCCAGACATTAACACCAGTACTAAGCGCTCCTCACCAGTGACACCTAAAAAGGTTGCGCCTAGTCCTACTAGTACAGGTACAACAAAGACTTTTAACACACTAGCAATTGAAGCAATTTTCAAACTTTTCCAGCCTGTGATTGTACCTAGTCGCAGGCCGACAAGTAACAAAGCAAAGGCGATAACTACCCAAACAGCTTGCTCTAATCCTGACTCAACTATTGCTGGTAACTGAATAAATTGAGTACTCAAGCCCAGCAAAAATGTCCACAAGCTAGGTACTGTGATTAAATCCCGTAACTGAGTCCACCACTGGTTATTGATTTGATTCTTGCCAAAATAGCTGGCAATTAAGACGGCAATTCCATAAGTACCGACAACATTGTTAGTAACACTGAATAATACTGCCCAGTCGTTGTTTTTTGGACTAGTTAGAACTTGGGTAAGGGTTAGCCCAACGAAACCTGTATTACCTAAAATGGCAGCCAGAATAAAACTGCCCAAACTGCCTCGCACCAATGAAATATCTACTGCCAAGTCCAGAGGTTCTAGTTGTTGTTTTTGACTGTTCAACCATTGTAAAGCTTGCCAAATAAACAGCGCTAACATCAGACTCAGGAGTAATACACCGACGGCCACTCCAGGTATGAGTACGCCATGAGATAAGTCAGTGTGACGTGCCAAAACTAAAATTTGTAATGGCACTCCCACCCAGTACAACCCATTACCAAGCCACTTGAGAAAAGTATCAGGAATTAACCGAGATCCCAATAGTCCTATACCAACCCAGATTAAAAAAGGGGTATAGGCATGAATCAGACTGTCAATCATCTGAAGTATGAAGGGTGAAGTGTGTTCGCCCCTGGCGTTCCCGCAGGGTAGTATGAAGTATGAAAAGCTCGTCGTGTTTGCGGCAAGCAGTTCTAGTTCTACATCTTTTACACTCCACTATTTTGGTCAAACAAGGATGCTGTTGCTAATACATCAGCACAGCCTCCTACATTATTATTTATTATGAGTAGGACTCCATAGGCAAACAAGAACAAATAAAATTCCTGTCACCAAAAGCCGCATCAATACGGCCGACGCTAGGCCAGAATTTAGATTCACGAGTCCAAGGTGCGGGATAAGCAGCTTGTTCGCGGGAATAGGGATGAGTCCATTCGCCAGCTATGAGACTTTCGGCGGTATGGGGTGAATTCTTCAAAAGATTATCTTCTGCGTCCATCTTGCCTAATTCGATTGCGGCAATTTCTTGCCGAATAGCAATCATGGCATCACAAAAACGGTCTAATTCTGCTTGAGATTCGCTTTCTGTCGGTTCCACCATGATAGTACCCGCTACAGGCCAAGAGACAGTTGGTGCATGGAAACCATAGTCTATTAACCGCTTGGCGATATCATCGATGTCGATGTTGGCGGATTTTTTGAGCGATCGCAAATCTAAAATACATTCATGGGCAACTAAGCCATTTTTGCCTTTGTACAAAACTGGATAGTAAGTTTCTAGTCGCTTGGCGATGTAGTTAGCATTGAGAATTGCCACCTTAGTTGCTTCTGTCAAACCAGTCGCACCCATCATGGCAATATACATCCAAGAAATTACCAAAATGCTGGCACTACCCCAAGGTGCAGCCGCAACTGCGCCTGTTGAGTGCTGAGTTGATTTATTGATAGGGACTACAGCGTGTCCAGGTAAGAAAGGCACAAGATGGGCTGCTACACCAATTGGCCCCATTCCAGGGCCACCGCCACCGTGAGGAATACAGAAGGTTTTATGCAAATTCAAGTGACAAACATCTGCGCCAATATCTCCCGGACGGCAAAGCCCGACTTGGGCGTTCATGTTCGCCCCATCCATGTACACTTGTCCACCGTGGCGATGAACAACAGCACAAATTTCTTGAATGGCTTCCTCAAACACACCGTGTGTTGAGGGATATGTCACCATCAAAGCGGCGAGTTCATGACTATGCTTTTCTGCCTTGGCTTTGAGGTCATCTACATCAATGTTACCGTCAGAGTCACAAGCAACTGCTACTACCTTCATACCACACATAACTGCACTGGCGGGGTTTGTTCCATGCGCGGAGGTGGGAATTAAACAAACGTTGCGGTGTGCTTCACCACGGCTGGCGTGATATTCGTGAATTACTAAAAGTCCGGCATATTCACCTTGGGAACCTGCGTTAGGTTGTAGGGAAATTCCGGCAAACCCAGTAATTTCAGCTAACCAGGACTCAAGTTGCTGGAACAGAATTTGATAACCCCGTGTTTGTAACGGCGGTGCAAAGGGATGTATTTTGCCAAATTCCTCCCAAGTCACCGGAATCATCTCGGCTGTTGCATTCAACTTCATGGTGCAAGAACCCAAGGGAATCATCGATGTAGTTAGGGATAAATCTTTGGTTTCTAATTTGTGTAGATAGCGCAACAACTCTGTTTCTGAGTGATAGCGGTTAAATACTGGATGAGGGAGGTAGCTGCTTTGGCGAGGTAAAAGAATATGAGAAGTTAAGTCAGTTAATTCTTCTATGGTGAAGGGTAATTCATCATTACCTGCAAAAATCTGCCACAGGTTGATTAAATCTTCTGGTGTAGTTGTCTCATCTAAAGAAATACCAACAGCCGTATCATTAAAAATTCTTATGTTAATATTTCTGGCTTGGCAACCTTCAAGAATCGCTTCGAGGCCGTGTGTTCCTAACTCCACTTGCAGCGTATCGAAGAAATATTCAGAATTAATCTTGTAACCTAGACGTTTTAATCCTGCTGCCAAGATTAAAGTTAGCTTGTGGATATTTTCAGCAATATTTTTTAGTCCCTCTGACCCATGATAGACGGCGTACATACCCGCCATGACTGCCAGTAGCACCTGTGCGGTACAGATGTTACTTGTCGCTTTTTCGCGGCGGATGTGTTGTTCGCGGGTTTGTAATGCCAGACGTAAAGCAGGCTTACCGTTGACATCTTTGGATATCCCAACAATGCGTCCTGGAACTTGCCGTTTATACTCTTCTTTGGTGGCAAAGTATGCCGCATGAGGCCCCCCATACCCCAAGGGAATACCGAAGCGTTGGGTGCTTCCTACAGCAATATCAGCGCCAAATTCGCCCGGTGGGGTGAGTAAAGTTAGGCTGAGGGGGTCGGCTGCGACTGTAACTAATGCGCCTAATTCATGGGCTTTGTTGATGAAGGCGCAATAGTCGTAAATAGTGCCGTCAGTGGCAGGATATTGCAAAACTGCCCCAAAAATTGGCTGAGTAAAATCAAATGTTTGATGGTCGCCAACTATGATGTTAATTCCCAGAGGTTTTGCCCGTGTTTGCAACACATCGATAGTTTGGGGATGACAGTCACGGGAGACAAAGTAGTTATGGGCTTTATTTTTGCTGACACCATAACTCATAGTCATGGCTTCGGCGGCGGCGGTGGCTTCATCTAGTAATGAGGCGTTGGCAATTTCTAAACCTGTTAAGTCAATAATCATGGTTTGGAAATTCAGCAGTGCTTCCAGCCGTCCTTGGGCGATTTCTGGCTGATAGGGCGTGTAAGCAGTATACCAACCGGGATTTTCTAGGATATTACGCCCAATCACAGGCGGTGTAATGCAGTCGTAATATCCCATACCGATGTATGAACGACACACTTGATTTTTAGCAGCAATATTTTTTAACTTTGCTAGTGCTGCATACTCACTTTGTGCGTCGGGTAATTGTAGGGTTTGCTGCGATCGGATTGCTTGTGGTACTGTGCGATCGATGAAATCGTCTAGGCTTGCAAAACCTAGCAGATCAAGCATTTGCTGAATGTTATGGGAATTAGAGCCTACATGTCGTTCTAAAAAATTAGATGACTGTGAATTGCTTTGTTTTAGCACCTGGTGATGGGTAGACTGGGGTTGAGGGGCATGAGATACCACAAATTGAACTCCGGACGCAACTATTTAATATTTTGCAATAAAAAATACTTTTAACAAGCCGACACTAAAAGAAAAAGATGAAGTATGAAATTGAGATTTCACACTTCATACTTTACACTTCATAACTTCCTACATTCCTTCTACCAGGGCGCTGTATTCATCCGCAGTCAAGGCATCTTCAAGTTCACTGGGGTCATTAACGCGCACTTTCAAAAACCACCCGTCGCCGTAGGGGTCATCTGTCACTAGTTCAGGATCATCAATCACAGGATCATTACGTTCTACCACTATGCCGGTTACAGGTGACATTAATGATTCTACTGCTTTTACTGATTCAACTGTGCCGAAATCATCACCCTTTTCAAGAGATGCACCAATCTCTGGGATGTCTACAAACACTATCTCACCTAATTCTTTGATGGCAAATTGAGTAATGCCAATGGTAGCAATTTCACCATCTAGCCGCACATATTCATGACTATCTAGGTATCGTAAATCATCAGGATATTCAGACATATTACTTACTCTCCCATATCACAAAAATTATTACCCCAACAGTGATACTGGTCATATTTTGCTCATTATCCTTACTGTAGATTGAGTAGTTTACAACACATTATTCCTTAAAAACTGCAAAGGATGAAGTAGAAAGTGTGAAGTGTGAAGTGTGAAGTATGAAGTGTGAAATTTCAGCCTTCATACTTCATTTTTTAGTTTTTGAGCGATAAAAGGGGCGTTTGACTACAACTGTGGGGTAAGCTTTACCGCGAATTTCTACTTCTAGCTGCTGTCCAATGCTTGCTAGTTTGGTGGGAACATAGGCTAAGGCGACGGGATAACCAAGGGTAGGAGAGATAGTCCCACTGGTAACTTCTCCGATAACTTCACCTGCTGATAGAACTTGGTAGCCATGACGGGCTATGTTACGCCCTTGGGTTTGCAAACCTACGAGACGGCGTTGCACTCCATTGGTTTTTTGCTGTTTTAACACTGACCGACCGATAAAATCACCTTTGGTATCGAGGTGAACTAACCACCCTAAACCTGCTTCTAGGGGTGTGGTGTTATCGTCGATATCTTGGCCGTAAAGTGCCATTGCGGCTTCGAGGCGGAGGGTATCTCTTGCACCAAGCCCACAGGGAACAACACCAGCGTTGTAGAGACTATGCCATAGTTCTATACCTACTTCTGGGTCTAACATGATTTCAAAGCCATCTTCGCCGGTGTAACCTGTACGGGCGATGAAGGCAGGTTGACCGAGGATGGTTGTTTGTAAATGAGCAAAGGCTTTGACTGGTTGCAAGTCTGCTTGCACTAATGGCTGGAGATATTTAACAGCTTGTGGCCCTTGCAGGGCAATTAAAACTTTGTCGGGTGAGAGGTCTTGAAATTTTACATTATCTAAATTGAGGTTTTGCAATAGCCATGCTTTATCTTTGGCTGTGGTCGCTGCATTGACAACGATCGCCACTTTTTCTTCCCCTTGATAATAAACAATAATATCGTCAATAATTCCCCCTTGAGGATTTAATAATACGGTATATTGCGCTTGACCAGGTTGTAACCTACTCAAGTCTGAAGGTACTAAACCCTGGAGTTGGTCAATAACGTTTTTCCCTTCCAGAGTGAATTTGCCCATATGAGAAATATCAAACATTCCAGCAGCATTTCTCACCGCTTCGTGTTCGCTGGTAATACCGCTATACTGCACAGGCATTTCCCAACCACCAAAGCTGGTAAATCGAGCTTTGAGTTCTACACCCAGTTGATATAAAGGAGTTCGCACCAAAGGCGGGTCGATATTTTCTTGATTAGCCACAGGTAGTTATGCTTTGCGATCGCATTTCAACATCTATATCCTAAGTCAAGGCTGAAATTTTATACTTCTTACTTCACCCTTCAGACTTCAACCTAGTAATGTTATTGGTAGAGATGTTGAGATTTGTTAAGAATACATTATGAAGTATTGGCGCATACTAGCTAGTTTTGTTTTAGCTATGGTTCTATTTTTATTTCCCTTGTCTGCACAAGCAGCTAGTTCTTCAAGTATTAGCCGTTCTGCGGGGGATGAAGTTAAGGGAAAAGATTTTTCTGGTCAAAGTTTAGTTGGGAGTGAGTTTACCAATCTTGATTTAGAGAATGCTAACTTTAGCAATGCTGACTTACGTGGAGGTGTGTTTAATGGTACTGTCCTCGAAGGTGTCAATCTGCACGGTGTAGATTTTAGCAATGGTATAGCTTATCTAGCCAAGTTCAAAAATGCTGATTTAAGCGACGCAGTTTTGACAGATGCGATGATGCTGCGATCTATTTTTGATAATGTTGAAATCACAGGTGCAGATTTTACCAATGCAGTGTTAGATGGGACACAGGTGAAAAAACTCTGTGCTAAAGCTGCTGGTGTAAATTCTAAAACTGGTGTGGATACACGCGAATCTTTAGGATGTAGGTAAAGCTATAGAAATAAATAGGGTAGGGTGGGCATTACAATGCCCACCCTACAAAACTCTACAAAACTCGATTTCCTTAGCGATTTTCCCTCAAACTAAAGCCGCTACTGTTTGCGGCCAACGTCCCACAGCTTTACCCACTACAGATAACTCTTGCATTAACTGGTCAAAACGCTCTGGTGTCAAAGATTGCGGCCCGTCAGAGAGGGCTTTTTTGGGGTTGGGGTGAACCTCAATCATCAGAGAATCACTACCACAAGCAACAGCCGCGATCGCCATCGCCGGTACAAATTCCGCCCAGCCTACGCCATGACTTGGATCAATCATAATTGGCAGATGTGTCAGCTTCCGCAATACTGGCACTACCGATAAATCTAGAGTATTGCGTGTGTACTGGCGATCAAAAGTCCGAATTCCGCGCTCACATAAAATCACACTGGAATTTCCCGCCGCCAAAATATACTCAGCCGCCATTAACCACTCTTCAATGGTGGACGACATTCCCCGTTTCAAAAGCACCGGCTTTGGTTGCGCGCCTACTTTTTTCAGCAGCGAGAAGTTTTGCATATTTCTCGCACCCACCTGAATGACATCTGCAACTTCGGCAATTTTCTCCAGTTCAGCCGCATCCATCACTTCTGTAATTACACCCAACCCGCTGACTTCTCGAGCCTTGGCGAGTAAATCCAAAGCACTCTCGCCGTGTCCTTGAAAAGCGTAGGGTGAAGTCCGGGGTTTGTATGCACCACCGCGCAAAAACTTAGCACCCGCAGCCTTGACGCGCTGTGCTGTTTCGACAATCATTTCTTCATTTTCTACAGAGCAGGGGCCAGCTACAACAACTAGAGGCTGGTTTTCGCCAAATATGACTGCACCATCAGGCGTATTCACTATCACTTCCGAAGCTTCGCCGTGACGAAATTGGCGACTAGCTCGTTTGTAAGGCTGTTCTACCCGTAATACTTGCTCAATCCACGGGCTAATTTCTTGAATTTGGAGGGGATCTAAATCGACAGTCTCACCGACTAAGCCGATAACTACTTTGTGTTTACCGATAATTTTTTCTGGTGTCAGTCCCCAGTTAGTTAGTTCCTCGTCAATGCGGTTGATTTCCGCCTCTGGGGAACCAATCTTCATGACTAAAATCATTTTATAATTCCCTGATGAGTTGAGTGAAATATTAAACGAGTAAGCCTGACTGTATTTTAATACTTCTAATTATTGAGCGTAATTTTCAATGATTAAAAACTAACATTTATAAGAGTGAAAAAATAAAGCGCCCGGCGATTTGGCTGTTGAATACTGCGTTTGATTAGATACTATATTTTTTATATTAGCAATGTTGAAGTTACATAACCTAACTTCAACATGTACTAGAAAATTTCGCAATACTGGAGTTACCTGAATACCTGAGTGCTAATTATCAACCGTTCTTTTGCTGAGTTTCGCGCCACACCTCTACCATGCGACCCCAATTGGTGGTAAGCTCGCTTAACCCTAGTAAGCCTCCGGCTCGTTCTTCATCCCAAGAAGCTGAAAGAACACCGTAAGTAATGCCTACTACCCCTAAACCAAATAACCCCATATTTACCAGTAATACGGCAATGGGAGCTAATTGGATATGGGCTTGGGTAGCCAGCAGATAGCTAACTACTAATGTAGTAATTCCCAAGGCTGTGGGAACACCGCAAAATATTGCTACCCGCCGAATCATCCGCTGACTAACCACTGGGGGAATAGCCATCTCTTCTTTAGTGTATGGCGGCTGCTGGCTGGCTGATTTTTCTGGGGGATTGGATTTCGTCGGCGTTTTTTGAGCTTTTAAAGGTTTTTGACGCTTTTTGCTCGGTTCAAAAGGCAAGCGACTACGTTCAGATTCTTCAGCAGACATAAGCAGTAATCCCTATCCACGAATACCAAGGCGAGCAATCAACGCTTGATACTTTTCCCGGCTTTCCTGTAGGAGATAAGCAAGCAGGCGCTTACGATGACCAATTAGCTTCAACAAACCACGCCGAGAAGAGTGGTCTTTTTTATTTGCTTGGAGGTGTTGGCTGAGGCGGTTAATGCGCTCAGTCAGCATGGCAATTTGGACATCAACGGAACCAGTGTCGGTTTCGTGAACTTGGAAATTGGAAATTATTTCTTGTTTGTGCTGTTGCGTCAGAGCCATGATCAATTAAATTTCTATTTTTTCTAAATATATGCAGCAGTCTCCCATAATATCACAGCCATATAAGTTGTATCTGGAATCAGATGGAAGTGATTATTAATCATGAGTATTTTTGCTAAATTATTATCTTTCAACTAAGCCGATCGCCTGATGGGTTGTGCTTGATGGCACTGTTGTAACTGATACATATGATTAAACAAATGCCAGCAATATTCCTCAGGTAAACCACAAGTAATTGCACCCCGCAGGACTACGTTAAAATACCAGTCGTTAGGTGCGATTTCTTCTGCTAGTTTGCTCACTGCTACATAGGTACGAACATCTTTATATATGGAATTATGGCTGTGAATTTCTACTGTTTCGTGCTGATATAGTCCTTGACTAACACCTTCACGTTTATCTAAATATTCACTCAGTCGCCAAGGTAGCTGATAAAGTACGCCTTTCACGCTGGCGTTAGGGTCTTTCACTACATCCAAAACACCACATTTTCGAGTGGAGGAATAGAGGTAAAATCCCAGACTATATCCTTTTAATACTCCTGGTGCAACGACGTAAGGGTGAGTGTTTTCACCAAGCGATCGCTTTAAATCTACCGGACACATACAAGAGCCATAGGCAAAATAATAGAATGTTGGCTCTTTTTGTAGCTGTTGTTGCAATTTCAAATCTAAGTTT
Organism: Fortiea sp. LEGE XX443; assembly: GCF_015206815.1. GTDB lineage: Bacteria > Cyanobacteriota > Cyanobacteriia > Cyanobacteriales > Nostocaceae > Nostoc_B. The sequence continues at coordinate 1,753 of NZ_JADEXZ010000045.1, read as the reverse complement.
GCCGGATTATGAGATTGCACCCAATTGTAGCCTGAGTGTCGATTTTGGTTACTCATCTACCCCTAGAAGGATTAACTACAGGTAGAATTCTAACATCAAAAAATTAAATAATACAACTAAATATCGATAGATTTGCCGTATTTTATAATTATAGAAGCTAATCTTTAGCAGCAGAGAGGGATGTGTGGCGACAAGACGCAGATGTCTAAAAAATTAGATGGGGATAATTAAATTCTTGGAATAGCACCTGATACTGTGCTGTAATTACCATCTACAACCCAGCGATCGCCTCCGAAGGAAAAATGAAACAAGAAACATTCAACATTCTGTCAGGTGTATACGCTCAACTACAGGAGATTGCTGCACAATTGTATCTAGCTGCTGATCAAGCCCTTCAAAACGATGATTTTGATGACGCTAGTCTACTTCAAAGTAGGGCAGATAAAATTTATGAAGAAGCTGAAAACATTGAAATTTTGATTTCTGAACTGGAGGGAGAATGAAAACCATCGAACAGTTAAAGACACGTATTCGTGAGTTGGGCAAGCAAGCCGCGCATTTCAGTCAGCAAGCTGTTGAGGTTAGCAGAACTAACCGCGAACAAAGTAAAACCCTTATGCGGCAAGCTAGAGAAGCTAGTAAACAGTGTCAATTGTTGATACAGGAATTGAAAAGACACAACTAGTAGAATCGCTTTCAAGTCCTTCTAACTACATAAGTGTATGATTCAAACAAAACCAACTACTGTATAAAATAAAGTTTAACCCCAATTCATTTTCTAGGTTAGAGTTTTAGTCACAACAACAATTAAAAGCGATCGCAGAAGCAGAGAGCGCGACGATCACCTACAGAAATTTACCACCACACAATACAAATATTGCGATCACCCGAACGCGTAATAAACATTTAACCGAACATAATTATAGAGTTTTAGAATAAATGCGATCGCGCCTAGCTGTACAATAACGCAGAAGTGCGATCGCGCATCACATCATTCGGTACTTCTACCCAATTAGGTTCCCAGTGTAGATAGTCTAGTTCCACATGGGGTAGCGAGGCGTTGGGATATTTGCCGCGACAAAGTTGTCTTACCTGAACCAGTAGTTCCAACTACAGAAATGCGTTGTATAGAGTAGTTTGAGCCTTGAGCTAATTAAAGAGAATTCTTTTTTTAATACACAGAGGTGAATCAGCAACAGTACAGAAAGTTACACTAGGACTGTAACCGTTGCTGGATAAGCGTTATATCAATACTGGCAATGGTGATGACTGGGTTGACGGAGCTTGAACTAATATTAAGATGAGGACAATAAACCGCTTGGAAGTTTTACTCAGTAAGGAATTATGAACGCTTACAAAAAATACATCACCATTACAGATCCAAAGCAAGTAATATTGTCGGACTTACCTTTTCAACCAGGGCAGCGAGTAGAGATAATTATCTTAGCAGAGGAGAATCCTAGAGCATCCATTAGTAAAAAACTGAGAGATTTATTTGATAAAACACAGTCGCTACCTGGAGTACAAGATATCACATCAGCAGAAATAAAAGCAGAGATTGAAGCTTACCGACAAGGAGAATGAAAGTTGTTATTGACACGAATGTTTTAGTCTCTGCTGTCCTTAAGAGGGTGTTTGAAAAGTTTTGAGTGGTGAAATTTTATGCCAATCGCCTCACCATGATCCGGATCATGGCAAGGTAAATAAACGTCTCCGATGTTTCGGGCAATAACTCATAATCTCGAACTAATCG
>NZ_JADEXZ010000044.1 GCF_015206815.1 Fortiea sp. LEGE XX443 | reverse complement strand
TCTTCGTCCATCAGTCGTTCTAAAATCTTCCACTTGCTTTAATTGTTCAATCAAATCTGCACCCATATTCTTTTCCCCTCCACTCTTGCTATTTTACCTGTTTTAGGGAATGAAACAGCCCTGGGGGATTAAGGGGGGTTATAAAGGCGATTGCTGTCTTCTTTGCGGGAGTGGAGCGATCGCTTTTATCCTTTTGAGGGGGTTTTGATTAGGGCGATTGCTTTCTTCTTTGCGGGAGTGGAGCGATCGCCTTTCTCATACTTTATACATTAAGGTATAATTTTATACTTGTCAACTACTATTTCCAAGATTTTTAGGAAAAATTTACCAGTTTTTACACAGATAAATACTGTGGAATTAAAGTAATATTAGTAGCATTATTTAATACAAATATTGTTCATTACAGACTGTTATTTGTAATAGGCAAATACTAACTGAATAACAAAAAAACTTTGTGTTCTAACGACAGAAGTTTGTGTACTTACGACAGAAGTTTGTGTCCTTACGACAACAACTTTTGTAATAAAGTCAACACTCGACTAGAAAAATTCAAATCCCCGACTTTTCCAAAAAGTCGGGGATTTTGTGATTCACAAACAATGTCTGACACCAATTCCATAACAAAATGAAACAGCCAGTAGGATGCGTTAGCGATAGCGTAACGCATCTACCACAAAGTTTGCGGTGCGTTACTAAATAAATTACGAATTACGAATTAAAAATGTATACGTATATTAAAAATAAATCGCTCTTTTTCCTCTTTCTTATTACCCTGCTGCTGACACTCTTGCTGTGTTTACCTTGGGTAAGCGCCAAAGAAAAGCCCAAGCCTAAACCAGAAGCATGGCAGATTAACGGTATAGTCGCCGCCCTGGATGATGGACATGACGGAGTGAAGAAATTTGCTTTTGACAAGCTCAAGGAATATGATTTGCAAAATTTGAAATTGGTGTTTGACAAACCAGAGGATATTGCACAGAAAGTTTTCAAAATCCTCAAGGATAAATCTGTTGACAAAGATGCTCGTGCCAGTGCAGCATCAGCACTAGGAAATCTGGGCGATGCTGCTCAACCTTATGTCAAAGATATCCTCGACATCCTCAAGGATAAATCTGTTGACTCTAATGTTCGTGCCAATGCAGCAGTGGCGTTGGGAAATCTGGGCGATGCTGCTCAACCTTATGTCAAAGACATCCTCGACATCCTCAAAGATAAATCTGTTGACTTTAATGTTCGTTACTATGCAGCAGGGGCGTTGGGAAATCTGGGCAATGCTGCTCAACCTTATGTCAAAGACATCCTCAACTTCCTCAAGGATAAATCTGTTGACACAACTGTTCGTGCCAGTGCAGCAGAGGCGTTGGTAAATCTGGGCGATGCTGCTCAACCTTATGTCAAAGACATCCTCGACTTCCTCAAGGATAAATCGGTTGACAATAATGTTCGTTACGGTGCAGCAGTGGCATTGGGAAATCTGGGCAATGCTGCTCAACCTTATATCAAAGACATCCTCGACATCCTCAAGGATAAATCGGTTGACAATAATGTTCGTTACGGTGCAGCAGTGGCGTTGGGAAATCTGGGCGATGCTGCTCAACCTTATGTCAAAGACATCGCTGACATTCTCAAGGATAAATCTGTTGACTTTAATGTTCGTGCCATTGCAGCAGAGGCGTTGGGAAATCTGGGCGATGCTGCTCAACCTTATGTCAAAGACATCGCTGACATTCTCAAGGATAAATCTGTTGACTATAATGTTCGTGCCAGTGCAGCAGAGGCGTTGGGAAATCTGGGCAATGCTGCTCAACCTTATGTCAAAGACATCCTCGACATCCTCAAGGATAAATCGGTTGACAATAATGTTCGTTACTATGCAGCACAGGCATTGGGAAATCTGAGCAATGCTGCTCAACCTTATGTCAAAGACATCGCTGACATTCTCAAGGATAAATCGGTTGACAATAATGTTCGTTACTATGCAGCACAGGTATTGGGAAATCTGAGCAATGCTGCTCAACCTTATGTCAAAGACATCCTCGACTTCCTCAAGGATAAATCTGTTGACTTTAATGCTCGTTCCAACGCAGCAAAGGCGTTGGGAAATTTGGGCAATGCTGCTCAACCTTATGTCAAAGACATCCTCGACATCCTCAAGGATAAATCTGTTGAATCTAATGTTCGTGCCAGTGCAGCAGAGGCGTTGGGAAATCTGGGCGATGCTGCTCAACCTTATGTCAAAGACATCGCTGACATCCTCAAGGATAAATCTGTTGACAATTATGTTCGTACCAGTGCAGCAGTGGCGTTAGGAAATCTGGGTGATGCTGCCAAACCTTATGTCAAAGACATCGCTGACACCCTCAAGGATAAATCTGTTGACAATTATGTTCGTGTCGGTGTAGCAGTAGCGTTGGGAAAAATAGAACAACTCAAGCTGAATAATATTGTTGTAATTTTGGATAGCGTTTATTACGAAGGTCAATTACAAATTGCACAGTGGCGATTTTTAACTTATTTCCTGGGTGGCGGTATAAATGAAGTCAAAACACTGCTGACATGGCTAGGCAAACCGAAAGTCATTCCTGATAAACTAACACACGCTGAAGGTGTCAAAACACTAGAAGTCTTCCGCGACGCTTGGGAACCTAGCCAAAATTTACCAGAATTACAACAAGACTTAGCCAGCCAAATTGCAGTAGTCGCCAGAAAAGTCTCTTGGCAACCACAAGATATTGTCATCTTAGAAACTCACTACCACAACCTCAAAAACGCCGGATTCAACGAAGCGGATTCACTGCAATCAGTGATAGTTAACCTCAAAGGTTGGCAGTGGTTTTTCAACGCCAGAATCACTATCATTTCTCATGCTCTGGTTTGGCTGGCGCTCATCTTCGCTTATCCCAAGTTTCCCCAAGTGCAAGCCATCTTCTTCTGGAATCCTTGGGTGCGTCGCATCTTAGGCGTGGGTTACGTCGGCTTTCTCCTCACCTGGGTTCCGTTTTTCCGCCGCAAGTTATTTGAACCGTTCAAGCCATCCCTGTTAGCCGATGCTGGGTTAGATAATTTTAACCCGGAAGCTTATTTCCCAGAATCTCTGGTAAAAGTTCCCGGCGCAGAGAAACCCCAAGCAATTAACCAAGTTCTACCAAGCATCACCGGGCAAATTGTTCTGGAAGGTGATTCTGGGTTGGGTAAGTCGATGTTTCTGCGGTATTTGGTGCAAACCTCACGGCGTATTGTCGTTTATCTCCCCGCCCGCAAGTGCGACAAGGGGGTAATTGAAGCCATTCAAGCCAAGCTGCACGGACAAGCACAAGACGCTGATTTTCTCAAGAATTTGATTTACAGTGGCGCGTTAGATATCTGCATCGATGGGCTAAACGAAGTCACCGCCGACACGAGGGCGAAAATCTGCCAGTTTGTGGAAAGCTATTTCCGGGGTAACATCATCATGGCTACCCAGCCCTTAGAGTGGACACCACCTTCCACAGCCAAGATATATAAATTACAATCCCTGGAGTTAGCCCAAATTCAGCAATTTTTACTTTCCCGACAGCCACAACTGCCCAAAGATGCCAAAATTCAAGGTGATAATTACAAACAAGCCTGCAATAATTATTTAACTCAAGCCCTCAGCCAGCAACAATCACCAGAGGAGTTAGCCGCTAATCAAAGGATTCTCTCTAACCCAATGGATTTATCCCTAGTGGCGTTGATGTTATCTCAAGGTGAGTCTCCTAACTTGTTTCACTTGCAACAACAACAATATGTATTGATGGCGGCGGAGTATTTGCAAGAGTGGAAGCAGGAATTTCCGTTAAAAAAATTCTCCGATGCAGTTTATCAAATGCGGCTGGATGATGAACAGGCGCTACCTGCGGCAGAATTTCACCAAGTTTTACAGTCTTTGGAAGATGATAAATATAAAATGGTCGTCAGCCGTCAGTGGCAAAACGAAGAAGGCGCAGCGAAAAAGGAATGGTATTTCCGCCACGATAAAATCATGGAATTTTTCTTAGTGCAGAACTTTCTGGGTGACAATGAGGAAGCGGAAAAACACCTCATCGACCACATGGGCGACCCGCGTTTTCGTGGTGTATACTTTTTGCTGGCGACGCTACTACCTTTAGATGCGGCGAAGGAACTGCGAGAAAAGTTAATTCAATACGCGGCTGATACGAAGGATCATACTGTGAGTGATACTTTCGTGCAGTTGTTACGGCCAAGGTCGTGATAAGCAAGTCAAAAGTTAAAAGTCAAAAGTCAAAGACTAATTTTTTTGGTGTTGCATAAATGCGGGATGATTTTCTTATATTTATCTCTCAAAACCTCTTCTTTGTGTACTTTGCGTACTTTGCGGTTCATTATTTCATCCCTAAATTCAGCAACGCCATTTTTTTTAACGAACCACAGAGACACAGAGAACACAGAGTTAGAGAGAAGTAAGGAATTATGAGTCAGGAATTTGAAGCAACAACTAATAATGATGAAATGCGATCTGAGTATGATTTTTCAGGTGGTGTTCGTGGTAAGTACTACGCAGCTTATACGCAATCGAGTAATGTTGTCATTCTTGATCCAGATGTAGCGGAAATTTTTCCAGATTCGGCTTCTGTAAATGAAGCGTTGCGATCGCTCGTCAAGATTGCCAAGTCTATTCAATCTAACACTGCGTCATTATAAAAAAATGACTCACAAATACACGTAGGATGTGTTAGCGGCGAGAGTACGCATCTACCGCAAAGTTTTTGGTGCGTTACTTAACATCATCAAGACTTTGTCGGGTGGTGCGATCGCTCCACCCAACCTACCTGGCTGCATCTAGCTAATAGTTTGGGAAAAAAGATGTTAATTTTTGATTCCTGAACGCAGAGGATTATAAGACGCGGAAGATGAAGGGATAGCGGAAAGGTTGATCTGGATTGGTAATTACACTAGCGATCGCCCAAATTGTTAATCCCCAATGCAGCAAATATCCAAGACCTGCTAAAGGAAATAACAAACCTAAAGTTACCCAAATTAATGCTGTAATAATAATTCCATAAATCCAAACATTCAAGTGAAAATTAATGGATTCTTTGGCATTTTCTTGCACAATTGGATCGCTCGTGATGAATAGCATAGCGATCGGTACACCGACGGATACAAAAGCCGTACTGAAAAAAATGGCTCCATGACATAAAGCAGATAAAAGCTTTCGCTTGTCTGGGTCGTTCATTCTTTTCTCCTATTCACTCCGGTTATTAGTAATATTACGACCCTATCACGAGCCTCGTTGTTTTAAGATTAAAAGACTTACTAAAGTAGAAAAAAATTAAGTTAAGTAAAGTAACAAAATAGCTAATACATTTAGGTCAACTATGTCAACGGAACTTCAAGCAGAACTTGGTCAAGCAGTAGAATTGCGGCGCAATTTTGCCATTATTTCTCACCCTGACGCAGGTAAAACTACGCTTACAGAAAAGTTACTGTTGTACGGAGGCGCAATTCACGAAGCTGGGGCGGTGAAAGCTCGACGGGCGCAGCGCAAGGCAACTTCAGACTGGATGGCAATGGAACAACAACGGGGAATTTCTATTACCTCCACTGTATTACAGTTTGAATACCGAAACTGTCAGATTAATTTATTAGATACGCCCGGACACCAAGATTTTAGTGAAGATACTTATCGCACTCTCGCCGCCGCCGATAATGCGGTGATGTTAATTGATGTCGCTAAAGGTTTGGAACCTCAAACCCGCAAGTTATTTGAAGTATGCAAACTGCGGGGGTTGCCAATCTTTACCTTTGTAAATAAACTCGACCGTCCGGGTAGAGAACCTCTAGAACTGTTAGATGAAATTGAACAGGAATTAGGGTTACAGACTTACGCAGTGAATTGGCCGATTGGGATGGGCGATCGCTTTCAGGGTGTATTTGATCGTCAGCAGCAACAAATTCACTTATTTGAACGCAGCGCCCACGGTAGCAAGGAAGCCCGCGACACAACTATAGAATTAGGCGATGCCAAAATTGAACAACTGCTGGAAGAAGATTTGTACCACCAACTCAAAAATGATCTGGAACTTTTAGAGGGAGTTGGCCCGGAACTAGATTTGGAATTGGTGCATCAAGGCAAAATGACTCCAGTGTTCTTCGGTAGCGCCATGACCAACTTTGGTGTGGAGTTATTTCTCAAGTCCTTCCTGGATTTTGCTCTGAAACCAGGCGTTCACAATAGCAGCGTCGGTGAAGTACCCCCGACTTACCCGGAATTTTCCGGATTTGTCTTCAAACTGCAAGCAAATATGGATCCAAAGCACCGCGATCGCGTCGCTTTTATCCGGGTCTGCACTGGTAGATTTGAAAAGGATATGACAGTCAATCACGCCCGGACAGGCAAAGTTGTCCGTTTATCTCGTCCGCAAAAACTCTTTGCCCAAGAACGAGAATCAATTGATGTTGCATATCCTGGTGATGTAATCGGTTTGAACAATCCCGGCGTTTTTGCGATCGGTGATACCATTTACACAGGGCAGAAGCTGGAATATGAGGGGATTCCGTATTTTTCACCAGAACTGTTTGCCACACTCAGAAACCCCAACCCCTCGAAGTTTAAGCAATTTCAAAAAGGCATCTCGGAATTACGGGAAGAGGGTGCTGTGCAAATTATGTACTCAATTGACGAAGCCAAACGCGACCCAATTTTGGCGGCGGTAGGTCAGTTGCAATTTGAAGTGGTGCAGTTTCGCTTACAAAACGAGTATGGTGTAGAAACCATTTTAGAATTACTGCCATACAGCGTCGCTCGTTGGGTAGAAGGTGGTTGGGAAGCTTTGAATAAAGTGGGACGTTTATTTAACAGCACCACAGTCAAAGACAGCCTGGACAGGCCAGTATTGCTGTTCCGCAATGAATGGAATATCAATCAGTTACAAGAAGATCATCCCAATTTAAAATTAAGCGCGATCGCCCCGGTATTTTATGGTCAATCACCAGTGGAATCATAATTCATTTGGTGCGCCAATCGGGTATAGTTGATGTCCACGGCATCGCCGGATCGTGTTGTTGCACAACCGTAGATAAAAAGTCAAAAGATAAAGGTAAAAAGTAAAAAGAGAATCCTCTTATCCCAAGCGCACAGCGCGCGCGGCAGTCTAAGGACTAGCGACCGATTTTGTTCTTCTTTCTTTTGCCTTTTAACTTTTTACTTTTACCTTATTCTGTCAGTTAGCAGAGATTGGAGTGCCAGAATTTCTATGCCTTCACATGCTGAATCATCTTTGGAGGCTGGTTTAACTGCCCTCAAACAGGGAAATTATCAAACAGCGATCGCTCAACTAGAGTCTGTGGCTAGTAGTCAAGGCAATAGCACTACTAGCTTACAAGCTCGCGTTGGGTTAGTTATGGCCTATGCCCGCACTGGCGAAGCCCGTAAAGCGATCGCTCTATGCCAAACTCTCAAAGATAGCCAGAATCCCCAAGTCCAAGAGTGGGCAGAACGCGCTCTGACACATTTAACAAAACGCAAAAAACAAAAAAAAGCAGTCAAAAAAGAGCAATCATCAGCAGAAAATCGCCAAAGTTCCACCGCATCGCCACAAACATCAAAAACAACTACAAGCTCTGGCAATTCATCGGTTCTGTCGTCAGGACACTCACAACAGCCTTTGCTCGAAACATCTACACAGTCAGATAATTATCAAAATACCTTCATCGAAACACCTGTAACACCACACAATGGTTTTACAGAGTCTGATAGTTATACACCAACTCAGCGACTAAATATTTACTGGCGACAAGCAAAACGCGCCAAGGTGTGGCAACCCCTACGTAAACCGAGTTTACTGCCTTTGCGGTTGCAAGCACTCTTGACAATCATCGCCTTGTTTTGGGTGATAGAGTTCATCCTCAGACTAGGAATGCTATCGGTGAATGGGATTTTAAACAAGCTACCTTATTTAGAACCATTGCAGTTTTTGTACCGCGACCCAAAGCTAATTGTGATCGGATTTTTGGGCAGTGCGATCGCTTTGTCCCCTTGGCTACTAGATTGGTTACTAGCTAGGTTTTGCAACCAGCAACCATTGTCTAAAGATGTCTTACACAGCCGCAGTCGGGAAACAGCCAGGGTACTCCAGCGCTACTGTCAACAACGACGCTGGCACTCACCCCAACTAAGAATTTTACCCATAACTGCGCCTGTAGCTTTAACCTACGGAAATTTGCCCCGCAATGCCCGGATTGTAGTTAGTCAAGGGCTATTAAATCAACTGGCAGATGATGAAATTGCTACTATCTACGCTACGCAGCTAGGACACATTGCCCACGGCGACTATTTGGTGATGTCGCTGGTATTGCTGCTCACTTTACCAATTTACCGACTATATCAGCAAATTTCCCAGTGGGGAAACAGCATCACTCCCGGTTTTTGGCAATGGCCATTTAACATTCTCTCCAGCCTGTCTTATGGGATGTGGTGTTTATTTACCGGGACGGCTTTGTGGTTTTCGCGCTCCCGGCATTATTATAGCGATCGCCTAGCTGCCGAAATCACTGGTAATCCCAATGCTCTGATTCGTGCTTTCCTGAAAATTGCGATCGGCATTGCTCATGATATTCAACAAACCCAGCATACCAACTGCCAATTAGAAAGTTTAAATCTTCTCATGCCTGTCAGCTATCAACAAAGTCTGTCTTTTGGTAGTGTGGCTGGGCATATTTCCTTTGAATCTGCCTTGATGTGGGATTATCTCAATCCCTATAGTCGCTGGCTGACAGTTAATAATAGCCATCCTTTAATCGGCCAGCGTATCAAATGGCTATGTCAAATAGCTCGTCACTGGCACATAGAAACCGAACTCCATCTCACTAGCGAACAGTTGATCAAAACTACACGTCAATCTTTTCTACTCCAAATCGCTCCTTTTTTAGGTGTTCCATTGGGTTTTGGATTCGCCGGGTTGATTTGGTTGATGTGGCAAATTGCTTTCACTCTCAAATATTTGAACTTGAAGTGGATTTACGAAGATTGGAATTTTTTGAGTGGTTGCCTACTGATTGGTTTTAGCATTGGTTTAGTAATTCGGATGAATGCCTTTTTTCCGAACATCAAAACTGCTAGTTGGCAAGCTGATGAAAGCTTACCTAACCTGTTAGCTAACCCATCCACAATCCCCATTGATAGTATTAGTGTCTGTCTGGTTGGGAAGTTATTAGGTCGTTCTGGCACAGCTAATTCTCTAGGACAAGACTTAATATTACAGTCCAGCACAGGTTTGGTGAAATTACACCACGTTCCTTGGCTATGCTTGGGGCAGAAAGTCAATCTTCAAGATTTGATTGGTCGGCAAATTACTGTCACAGGCTGGTTTCGTCGAGGCGCAACACCTTGGATTGACATTCAAACTTTACAAACTCAAAGTGGCACAACTATTTATAGTCCTCACCCGATTTGGTCTACTGTTTTGGCGGTAGCTGCACAAGCTTGGGGTGCTTACATTTTTCTCCTAGGTTAGCCAAAAGAAGTGTGTTCGCCCCTGGCGTTCCCGCAGGGTAGTATGAAATTTCATCCTCCTGCCTTTTCACACATGACCAATAACCAATGATAAAACTTGCAACATTTCTTTACAAGTGTTACATTTATTAACAATATTCCTAGCAAACAGCATAACTTAGCATCCCAACTTAGTGATTGCTATCAACTGCTTGCGCCAATGGATCTTTTTATCCTCCCAACACAGCAGCAAATCGACCAGCCAATGGCTGGTTTTTGTTTCAAATATCCGCTCTTGAGAAAAAAATGTATTTTATGCTACGATCAATTCGCAATATAATCGGAAATGTGTGTTCTGAACTAGCTACGTAGAAGATACCGTGATAATGTAGGAAATGGTGTTGAATTCTGCGGGCAAGGACATCAAAAAAAGTTTACTGTGGCAGACAGTAAGCTAATAAATTTACAAATTTTAGAATTAAGGTGGTATTAACTGAGCGTTGTGTGCGCTTTTGTAATATACAAGCTTTGTCCAAACGAAAAACTGTATTGTATAGGTTGACAGTTTGGAGTAAAAAAATTGGTTTGTGGCAATTTTAATCAATAGCATCTATCTATTTAAAAGCCAAAACCAAGTGATTGTTCTCTTGCCTTGCTACGTTCATTAAACTCTGGAGGTATAGTTCATGTCTGTTCGCCTATATATAGGCAATTTGCCAAAAGAAGAAATAGATCGTCAAGACCTGCAAGCAGTTTTTGCAGAAGAAGGCGATGCTGTTACCACAAAACTAATTAAAGACCGGAAAACTGGTAAATGTCGTGGTTTTGGTTTCTTAACCGTAAACAATGACGATCAAGCTGATCAAATTATTGAAAAATATAATGGTCAGATGTTTAAAGATACCCCGATAAAGCTAGAAAAAGCATTGCCCCGAACCAAGGGTGATGAGGGCGAAGAGCCAGCGCCTAAAGCTGCTGTACATAGCAGTCCCACTCCTAGCAGTAATAAAGACAGCAACCGTCGTGATAAAAGCTCTAAAAAGTCTAAACGTAGCAGCGGTGGGCGCGAAACTAGCACTTCTACTGAATCAGATGCAATCCGTCCAGATCCCCGTTGGGCATCTGAACTGGAAAAGCTGAAGCAGATGTTAGCCGCACAAACCACAAACTAACACTAGCAAGGGAAATTAAAAATTAAAAATCAAGTTGCTGGTTTTTAATTTTTAATTGTCCATGAATCCTGATTGACTCAATCAAAGATTACTGCCAGCTATTATTGTTAGAGCGTAGATGTATAGTGGTGAGACAGTGCGTTGCGCGGGTTCCCCGCGTTATAGCAACTGTCGTCGGCTTCCCCAACATGTACCCCTATAGGAGGAAGCGGGCTACTGCTGTTAGCGGCGCTCAAAAGCTACGCCAACGGCTAAGACTCTCGCATGTCGTTAGACATCCCTAGTGTTAAATGAAGTGTGTTTGCTGGGTTGACTTTGTTGTTGAAATAATTTTGCTTGTTTTTGAGGTAATTGACTAAAAAAATTAAGCTACGCAAAAGTATTTTTTGTGGAACCTTGGCACAGAGTCACAATTTTTCAGGCATCCTCAATTTATCAAACATTGCGTAGTTTACCGCAGTAGGTATCGCCTAGGTTCAACTTCACTAAGTTTTTGCAAATCTTCCAGAGTTCTGAACCGCCAGAGTAAGAGACATTCAAACTCTTAAACTAAAAAAATGTAGAGATGTTGCAATGCAACATCTCTACAAAATTTATATAGAAAAATTATTTTATTTGAACTGTATTCTTTTTTGTCAGAGTGGGATGACCCAATCATTGAAAGCTTTTTAAGAAAATATTTTCCACTTTTTGAGGAGAAATTTTAGTTACTATTAAGAAATCATGTCTCAAACATTGATGAAATTCAAGTCCCAGAATTTGATTTAAATTATTATTTTCTGAGAGTGATGGCAGAAAGTTATCTTTCCAGTATAACAGAAAAGAAATATGTAAATTAAGATTGCGTTTTAAAGATTTTTTGCAATCTTTTGTAGTAAAAGTATCAATTGTGACGTGAATAATCACACCAAAAATCGAGTTTAATATATCAAAAGACAATTAAAGTTTTATTGGGACTCCTGAAGAGAAAACCCTAACAGAGGCGTTGTTAGATGGCTGAGAATTTAGTAATAGTTGAGAAACAGCTATGCGATAACGCAGATTTCACACTCTAGTCAGACTGCTTTTTCACAAATTAGACTGTATCCTAGACCCATAGTTTTACTCTATACCGGATTTTGTGTTGAAACCTGTGTAAATGAGGTTGGAATACAACGCTTTCCGCGTTAGTACAAGTTTTTTGTTTTGGATAAATATACATACATGACTTCTGCTGCTGAATTGCCAGCTAGTTCTGGCTCGACATTTACAAATAATCCCACGATCAAAGAGACTCACCAAAACGATCCCCTGAGAACGTCTACTGGTGTTTATGTCACGGTGCATGGTCATTTTTACCAACCACCGCGCGAGAACCCTTATCTAGATGCAATTGAGCGCCAACCTAGTGCTGCTCCTTTCCATGATTGGAATGAGCGAATTCACTCTGAATGCTATCGTCCCAATGCCTTTGCCAGGATATTGAACGATAAGGGCGAAATCATGGGGATCGTGAATAATTACGAATACCTCAGCTTTAACATTGGCCCTACCTTGATGTCGTGGCTAGAACGCTATGATTTAGAGGTTTATCAAAGAATATTAGAGGCAGATGCTAAAAGCGCCCAACGCTTGCAAGGTCATGGTAATGCGATCGCGCAAGTATATAATCACATCATCATGCCTCTGGCTAACGAACGCGATAAATATACTCAAATTCGCTGGGGCAAAGAAGACTTCAAATCCCGCTTTGGCCGCGATCCCGAAGGTATGTGGTTAGCAGAAACAGGTGTAGACTATCCAACTATAGAAGCTCTCATCGCCGAAGGTATTCGTTTCATTATCTTGGCACCATCACAAGCACAACGTTGCCGTCCCCTACCCCATAAAAATGATCCCCAGTCAGAATGGTATGAAGTAGGCGGCTGCCAGATTGATCCCACTCGTCCCTATCGTTGCTATTTGAAGCCAACTTTGAAGACAGCGGCTTCACCTCTTAGTACTATCTCCTCAACAGAGAGTATTGACGAGTCTGTAGAAGGACTACCTTATATTGATGTTTTCTTCTACGATGGCCCGATATCGCGGGACATGGGTTTTACAGATGTTACTTATAGTTCCCATCATTTGGCGGGACGCATCGGTTCAGCTGTGCGAGGGGATCATCGTCCAGCGCAATTGATTTCTGTAGCCACCGATGGGGAAACTTTCGGACACCATAAAAAAGGCACTGAAAAAACTTTAGCTTACGCCTTTACAGAAGAATTTCCAGATCACGATTGGACAGTCACGAACTTTGCTCACTACCTCAGCTTAAATCCTCCCACCTGGGAAGTAGAGCTAAAACCAGTCACAGCTTGGAGTTGCGCCCACGGCGTAGATAGATGGCAAGATGACTGTGGTTGTGGTGGGGAAGGCGGTGTTTGGCATCAAAAATGGCGTAAGCCTTTACGCAATGCCTTAAATTGGCTGCGGGATCAGTTAATTGCAGTGTATGACGAATATGGCCAGCAGTTTTTCCAAGATCCTTGGATAGCTAGAGATGAATATATCAAAGTCATGCGCGATCGCTCTCCTGCCAATGTCAGCCGCTTCCTCTCTCGTCATCAAACTCACAAACTCACCGCCGCCGAACAAGTAGATGCTTTGCGTCTATTGGAAATGCAGCGTCACGCCTTATTAATGTTCACCAGTTGCGGTTGGTTTTTTGAAGAACTATCTCGTCCAGAAGGTACTCAGATTCTCCGTTATGCCGCCCGTGCGTTAGAACTAGCAGGAGATGTAGCGGGCGTACAACTAGAAAAAGGCTTCCTCAAACGTCTGGGTTTAGCACCGAGCAATGTAGAATTTTTCAAGCACGGTGGTGAGATTTATCGACATTTGGTGCTAACTGCTCAAGTCAGCTTCAAGCAAGTAGCTGCCCACTATGCCATTACTTCGTTGTTCAATCATCATAGATCACCAGAAACTGGCAATTTATCAGGACAAGATATCTCTTGTAAACTGCACCATCCTCGCCATAAGCGGGTTTATTGTTACACTGCCAATGAGTTAGATTACCAACTGCAACGTATGGGATCGCTGACTTTGGTGGTGGGACATTTGAAGTTAGTCTCAGAAATTACCTGGGAAAGCGAACATTTAGTATTTGCAGTTTTGCATTTGGGTGGCTGGGATTTTCACTGCTGCATTCAACAGTTTAGTGGGCGACGTGATTACAGTCAGTTGAAAGAAAAGCTATTTGCAGCACTCCAACAAGCAAGTGCAGCCCATACTATTTTGGTGATGACACAGTTATTTGGCAATGAAACTTTCAGTTTGCAAAATCTATTTGCCGAAGAACGCCATCGAATTATGCGGTTAATTAGTCAAGAAACCTTGACACGGCTCGACCAACTTTATACTCAAACGTACCGGGAAAATTACGGCGTACTCATGGCATTCCATCGGGATGAACTAGAAGTACCACAAGAGTTGCAAGTAGCAGCCGAGATTGCTTTAGGATATCGCTGTATGACAAAATTGCGATCGCTAGAGCAAGATATAGCCGAACCGCAATTGTGCTGGAATCACATTGTAGAATTAGAAGCGATCGCCACAGAAGCCAAACATCTGCGTTGTCGATTAAATATTGCTGAAGGTAAGCAAATGTTAGAGCAGTTGATCTTGCGATCGCTCTGGCAATTATTGCATGATGCCAATGGTAGTTTTGCCACAGATATCCAACTTTTAGAAAGATTGATTGATGTCGGATATCAGCTAAATTTGGGTATTTCTCTGTATCGTTCTCAAGAACTGTACTTCAGTTGTCTGCACAGTCGGATAGTACCTGTTTGTATTACTAGTCTGATGAATAAAGATGATACTAATCAGTGTCGGCAGTTGTTGAAATTAGGACAAAAATTAGCTGTTGATGTCAGTGCAATTTTGAGTAAATTGGATTAGTTGATTTGTAGTAGGCGCAGATCCCCGATTTCTTCAAGAAGTTGGGGATCTTGTTTTTTATCCAAAATGGAGAAACGATTACTCCTAAGCTGTTAAGCATTTAATTTGCACATTGAGGCCGCAGGGGGGCAGGGAGCAGGGAGCAAGGGAGAGGGTTTGCAGCTTTGATTACCATGAAAATGGTGCAATTTAAATGACGATTAGCTTATTAGCCTGAATTAGGGAAGCGATCGCTGCACAAATAAAAGTGGAACACTAACGATTATGGTTCTTCAGTACTTGTTATGCTAAAATAGTGAGTCAAGCCCAATTTAGCAAACATCTTATTCTGAAATTATCAAAATTTCAGAATCCATATCAGGAGCGTTTAATCAGCTTAAGTTTGTGATTAATTCCTTCTACAGTTCCACTGGTTGTTCCATGATCATTCTATAAATACGTTATGCTAGTAATTTTACAGATGGTAAATCTAAAAGTTCTGTTAAAACTTTTATTCCTTTTTTCTTAAGCATGACCATAAATTAACTTAAAATTATTATTTTTATTCTTGTAGTGAATAATAAATAATCCTTGCATGTCAAGTAAATTAAGGCTTCAGCATGAATAGATATTAACATAATTATTTAGATATTTTTATGTTTTGTCTAATGATTTAGCATAATAAGTACTGAAGAGTCTAAATATTTTAGTTTTAATAAATAACCCACATCATAATTAAGCAACTCAAATAAATTGCTAAATTATAAAAAAGTACTAATTACTGAGTATTTCCCCTATCAGCCAATAAAACTATGATTTTTGCAGGTAAACGTCCGAATAACTTGGGTGTGCATGATGGCAAATTAGCAGCTTGCCCCAATTCACCTAATTGTGTATCTAGCCAGAGTACAGACGCAGTTCACCAAATTGCACCGCTAACTTTTAATACTAGTCCAGAACAAGCGATCGCCAATCTCAAAAGTATTATTCAATCCTTACCCAGAACTACAATTATTGCCGAAAATCAGGACTATTTATATGCAGAATTTAAGAGTGGACTGATGGGATTTGTCGATGATGTAGAGTTTTATCTAGATCGTCATGCTAATGTTATTCAAGTGCGTTCAGCCTCTCGGTTAGGTCAAAGTGATTTAGGTGTCAATCGTCAAAGAATTGAAACAATCCGCACTAAATTTCAGGAGTTATAGTCTATTAAAACAGGGTGAAGATTTAAATTCTTTACCCTCGCACACCTCTGTGCTTAAAGGCTTACCTCGTTAACATTAATTTTCCCGACTTGCTTCACTGTACTTTGGTCGTCAGCTTAAGCATCAATCTAATTACTTATAGCTAAACTAAATCTAGCTATTGCTAGATGTTGTCATCTTCCAAAACGCTATAGTCTACAACTGTTGAGCAGAGAGATTCGCTTGTGGATGTCATAGTAGAAAGATCGCACACACTCAAACAAGCCTTGGTTGATTTTGTCCTGGATGCGGAAGGCGAACTAGCACAAGCATTAGAGGTTTATGCAGCCACGCAGTTGCGTCGTGGTAATGGAGATAGCACGCAACAAGACTTAATCATTGACAGCTTTATTGCAGAAGGGAAAGTTAATGATAACTCACCAATAGAGTTATTTATCGCCAGTAATACAGATTTATCAGATAGCGATCGCAATTTGATCAACACTTGGCATCGTAGTTTTATGGGTTTATTTACCATCACCCAAATTCTACCTGATGGCGTAGAACTCATGAACTGGCTGACAGCTAAACACTACATTGTCAAGCCAAATAGTGCAGAAAAACTACAAACAATATCTCGGTTTAAGCCAGGAGATATCTTACTTACACGCATTTCTCCCCTCACTGATAGCGACTGGATATTTTCTGGAACTCACACATTTATGGGGAATTTAGGTAAGCCAAAACTTGCTGTTGCAATTGGGAATTTTAAAGATAACTATAAAAATCATCTTTACAGCGATGCGCCGGACTTATTAGAAGAAGCTTGGCAGTCAGTAGAGCAATATTATCAGCAGTTTGTTGATTTTTTTGGCGGTGATGAAATCACTATGCCAGGATACCAACTGAATAAAAAAATAGCTGAATTCCAAGAAATTATCAGTGATAAATACCTAAAAGCAGCAGGACTCGATACTTCTAAATCTTTGGATGAGATAGCAGCAGAATCTGGTATCGGAGAAGATGAGATTCAAGCCGCAGCCAAAGAAATCGGTGCTGACTCTCATGTCGTTTCTGAAATGTTCAATGGTAAAAACGGCAATCAAAAGATGGTTGCTCCCAAGGTAGATTTACCCGCTGAACTGAGAAAAGCCGAACAAGTGACAGCAATTTCTCATTCTCGTTGGGGATTGATATTTTTACCAACATACACTAAAGTCACAACTATTTTATTAGCTGATGACTGGCAAAGTATTGATGGTGCGGAGAAACTAATTCGTCACTATTTAGAAGATAAAAGTATTAATGCTTATATCTGGCATCGGTTAGCGCAACAATATCCTACTCAACTAGAAAAAGTATTGCAGGATTTCTTGCAGCGTCCTGAGTTTAGCCTTGCTACTGACTTGGATGCTCTTTTGCAAGAGTTTGGTAAATCTATCGAGCCAGAATTGCCAGAAATTGCCAGCGTTCCTTTACATTTGCATAATTTATTTCAAGAAGCGATCGCAGAAGTTAATAAATCTAAACCCAAAGGTAAGGGACAAAAACAACCAGCAAAAGGTTTTCAAAGAGGTTAGACTAATTCAATTGCAACTCAAATCCAGGTAATACATCTTCTCCAGAAAGAATGGCTGGCATTTGCATCACTTCAACAGGTTTTCCTAGTCGATAAATTTCGACTTTGGCATCTTGAGGATTAATCAGCCATCCTAAACGCAAACCATTTTCTATGTATTCCTGCATTTTCTCTTGGAGAGATTTGAGCCTATCTGTTTGAGAACGGAGTTCAATAGCAAAATCGGGTGCAAGTGGCGGGAATTTTTGGCGCTGTTCTGGGGTTAAAGCTTGCCACCGTTCTAATTTTACCCAAGCCGCATCAAGAGAACGTTTTGCACCATTTGGCAGGATAAAAATAGTTGAAGAACTAAAAACTTTGCCTAATTTAGCTTGCCGATTCCAAATTTCTAAATCAGTTATTAGTCCAGCTTCTTGATTTCCGATTTCTCCTCCTACTGGTGGCACAATAATTAATTCTCCTGCTGCGTTCATTTCCAGGCTTAAGTCACGATTCGCCAGACATAATTGATAGAATTGCTCATCACTTAAATGAGCTATCGGTTCTAGATTGAGAACCACACTATTCATTTAACCTTTCCTCGTGTCTTTTTTACTAGCATTAGTTATCTTTAAGTTAAATTTTAGCAGTAGATAATAAGAGATGATTTATAAAGTAAACCTTAAATTTTAGTGGTATGGCCAGCTTAATTATTGATGAACGATAAGATCCCCGATTTTTTAAGAAGTCGGGGATCTGAATAGCAGTAAATCTGGAATTTTCGCTGTAGAAGTTGAATTTTATATTGTATAACTTGATATGAGTTTTTCAGGGCGAAAATATGGCTACCTTAAACCGCATTCTGTTTATCCAAGAGACAAATCTTAAACAAGAACCAGTGCAATCAAGTCAATTACCTAGCACTAAACAACAGAAAATTCCCGTCGGTACAATACTGGTACTCAAGTCTTACGAAATACCTGCCAATAATTCTGACCACTATAAATTAGTTTTAGAAGATATTCAATTTAAAGGCTTGAGTAGTAACTGGTTTGCTTTCGCAAAACACGCCAAAATTATCCAAGAGACAATTAACCCCGTAGCAACTATTCAAGCGATCGCAACTAAGCAACAATCCAAGGATATATTAAAAATTACTGTAGATCGCCAAAGTGTCGGTAATCAACAAGGTTTTCTCAAGCTTGTGTTTAACGCAGACACCATCATCAAGCGCCAGCCTGTAGATTCTAAAGTGCTGAATGATCAATCTAAGCAGGTAATCCCAGCCGGTACAGAATTAATTTTATTAACAGACAAGCCGGACACTAATAATATTGTTAAATTTTCGCTTCAGGATAGTCATCTAAAATTTAGCCTGAAAGATATCGAATTTAAAGGTTTCGCGCAAGATTGGTACGTCTTTACGCAACACGTTGGTATTGAACCTGTTGACTAATGTGTAGAGATGTTGCAGTGCAACGTCTCTACACATCAAACAATCATCTTTGAGTTGACACCGTTAATACTTGTGGTGGTGTCGCATCTGGTGGATAGAGAAAGTCTACTTCGACTAATCTGCGATCGCCAGCTTTCATATTCAATACTACCAAAGGCTCTCCTGGTTGACCCCGCTTTTGAACTAAATGCACAAACTTAGTTTGCGGCATACCTTTGTCATCTTTGTAACGTATCCGCACACTTCCCCGAAAGAAGGTTTGACGTGCTGGGGTACTAAAAAAGCGCAGTCCAGGTTTGACTAACTGATCTTCTTTGATTGGTGTTTGCATAGATACAGCAACGGTTTGCGGACTGGAAGTATTGTTATGTAGCGGCAACTTGAGGTTGTATTGAATTCCATAGTTGCCATGCGCTCGATATGCAGTGTCAGGATAACGTACTAACATCGGCGCACTCTGAATTTGACTAGTCCCCAAAGTACCACCATCCAAGGTACTAAGAGCATATGAAACAGCTTTTCCCGGCTGAGGAATTGTCAGCAATCTGGCTTTGGGACTATCGACTATAAATGCTCTCCAAGAGGAACCACCAGCCACACCAGCCACACGTCCGTAAATTCTTGGCTTACCAGTTTCTTCTAAGGGAGTAGGTGTTTTATCTCGTGGCGTGGACAACTCACCGTTATCTAATAAACTTTGCCACTCTTCTAAAGTTGGCGCACGTTCACTGCCATCAGCATTAGTCTTGGCAAACATCGCTAAACTAGCAGTGTAGACTCTACCATTACTCCGCAAGCGCATTAAGGTAGAGCGACCATTTAAAGGTGGTGTTAATCCCTGCACAGGAATTGGAAGATTAAGTAACATTTGGCTTTGCTTCGGCGGAAGTACAATTTGTGCGGGGAAAGTTGCTTGTCGCCTGCCTCTAAGAATATCAGACATGACGCGATCGCCTGGCCCGGCAAATACTTTACCCGCAGGATCTTCCACAAAAGGCGGTAACTCAACAAACGGTGCATCAGGTTGACTTAAATAACTTGCCGCTTGCAATACATCTACTGTGACTGGTTTCTCAGTTGGGTTATTTAGAATTATGCCGAGGTAGAGCGATCGCACATTTTCTGGTGGATCAGCTTTGGCGACGTGATGAGCAAAAATATCAAATCGTCCCCGAAAAGGATAATTCAAATGGGCGGTTGGGACTTTTTTACTATCTCCCGGAAAAGTAGACAGTAAAATCCCTTCTTTTAATACTAATTCTGGACTGTTGCTATTAAAAGTTGGTACTTTATCTAACTGTCCTGGTAAGGGAAGGACTTGTTGTGGTTGGACAACTTCTTCTGGTGGTGGTGTGGGAGGAGTTGTTTGAGCAATCAGTAAACCCAGTAAAAATGACAACATATACTTAGTTAGCTATTTTTCCTAAAAGACGCACACTATTTTATGCGAGTGCCAGATTGTGAATAATTAATAAGAAATCGGCAAGAATAGCTACCAAATTTTCTTGATTTAAAAATGGAACGTGAACAAAGATACAACGAGTTGTCAGTTGATATTCCTGTAGATAGTTCAGAACTGCATAATAAAGACCTCCGCAAACAAATTTACCGCAGTCGTTACTAATATCAGTTGCTACTGTTCCCGACACTAGTTTTTCCAAATCAACTACCGTCGGC
Organism: Fortiea sp. LEGE XX443; assembly: GCF_015206815.1. Lineage (GTDB taxonomy): Bacteria > Cyanobacteriota > Cyanobacteriia > Cyanobacteriales > Nostocaceae > Nostoc_B. The sequence continues at coordinate 29,930 of NZ_JADEXZ010000044.1, read as the reverse complement.
AAAAACATTTTCCCTTGATTAGCACCCACCTCCACACTTAATTGCTGACGACTGGCAGCCATGCCACAACAGATAATGTAATCTGGTTGCAACTCAGCGATTTTTTGAATTACCCAGGAACTAGCAAGCATCACATCTACAGGTAACAGACGCAAAAATTTTAAATCGTGTGGGATGGAATCAACTTTGGTAACTTCTAGTAATAAATCATCCGAGGAATTTGACTGTTGATCGCTTAACCAAGTGTCAAAAGAAGTTAATAGAATTCTTTTCTTCATGGGAATTATTATTTAAAATAGAAAAACCCTCCATAATAAATTTACAAGGAGCCGGTCAATGCCAGTTATTGCAGTTGTAGATTACGACATGGGAAATTTGCACTCAGTCTGCAAAGGCTTAGAAAAAGCTGGAGCAACTCCTAAGATTACTGATTCTGCTAAAGAGATATCGTTGGCTGATGGAGTACTATTGCCAGGAGTCGGAGCATTTGATCCAGCCGTGCAACATTTACGAGAACGTGGTTTAGAAAAACCGATTAAGGACACCATCGCATCTGGTAAACCCTTCTTAGGAATTTGTTTAGGATTGCAAATTCTGTTTGAATCAAGTGCAGAAGGTACTCAACCAGGACTGGGAATTATTCGGGGAAAAGTCCGCCGATTTCATCATGAACCAGGAATTACAATTCCGCACATGGGTTGGAATCAACTGGAATTGACTCAACCAAAAAGTATTTTATGGGAGCATTTACCAGCTAACCCTTGGGTTTATTTTGTTCATTCCTACTTTGTTGACCCAATTGATCCGCAAGTTAAAGCTGCAACTGTTACCCACGGTACTCAAACTATTACAGCTGCAATTTCTCATGAAAACTTGATGGCAGTACAATTTCACCCGGAAAAATCCTCTAATATAGGATTGCAAATCCTGTCTAATTTTGTTTCTCAAGTCCGTGAACAAATTGCTGCATAGGATTTGTTATTTGTCCTTTGTCTTTTGTCATTTGTCTTGTGCAAATGTCTAACGACCAATGACTAATGACCAGTGACTAATGACTAATCAATCATGAGCCTGAGAATTTACGGCAATCGTCCGATTAAAACCTTACCGGGAAAAGAAACCAGACCTACAAGTGCTAGGGTAAGGGAAGCTATTTTTAATATTTGGCAAGGTGAAATAGCAGGTTGTCGCTGGCTAGATTTGTGCGCGGGTAGTGGTTCAATGGGCGCAGAGGCTTTGTGTAGAGGAGCCAGCTTGGTAGTAGGAATTGAGCAATCAAGCCGAGCCTGTGGGATTATTCAACAGAATTGGCAGCAATTAGCTGATGGCGAGCAAAAATGGCAGCTATTACGCGGTGATGTTATTCAGCAGTTAAAAACTTTGTCAGGCAAACAATTTGACAGAATTTACTTCGATCCACCTTATGCCAGTGGATTATATCAGCCTGTGTTAGAAGCGATCGCTCTCCATAACCTCTTAGATCCCAAAGGTGAAATCGCGGTAGAACATAATCCCCAAAGCTGGACACCACCACTAATCCCCAACTGGGAAATTTGCCGTGCCAAAGTTTACGGTAACACAGCCTTAACTTTCTACAGAGTCATTGACTCCAATGTGATCAACGATATCAGTCCGTAATTTTAGCCAAAGAGTCTTTTTGCTTAACTTCCATGACCCATTTTTTTTAATCCAGTTTTGCAGGGTGCGTTAACGAAGTAGCGCACCGTCTTGCTCTCATCAGTCAAGGTGCGTTATGACTTACGCCTAACACACCCTACTGGCTAAATCCTCAGCACTTTCTCAACCACCCAACTCATTGGGGCGCTTGTATTGCTTATATGCAGCGTAAAACAGACCAGCGAGAGTCACTACAATTAGACCAAGAACAATGCCTGAAAGCAGGGGTTCAACCACGTTAATTCTCCTGTTTGCAATTATTAATGATTCATTTCCTGTATTTGATTTTATCAAATTGCGGTGAATCCCGCTGACCACAATGTTTTTGAGCAATGACTAGTTGTAATAAAACTGTCATCTGTGCTTGCAGTGCAAATCAAGAACTTTTAAGCTATGTGTAGGAAATGAAAAATTTTTAGAACCTTACACTTTCACAGCAAACCTTTTGGATAACCAGATTACCAAACCTGAAATTCTGATTCAGCGGATCGCTTTGTTGGCTCTAGCGATACTGCTGGCAATCCCTTTGGGCATCTTTGGTGTTCAAATGGTACAAGCCTCAGATCCATACGTTAAAAGCGTTTTGTCTTTAACCGGAGATGCAGAGCAAGGAAATGCTATTTTTCAAATCAATTGCGCTGGTTGTCACGGTTGGCAAGCAGATGGGCGAGTCGGCCCCAGTTTACAAGCTGTTTCTAAACGTAAATCTCGTTATAAGTTGATTCAACAAGTAATTAGCGGTGAAACGCCACCTATGCCCAAATTTCAGCCTAGCCCCCAAGAAATGGCCGATCTTTTGAGCTTCTTGGAAACTTTGTAGATTCTTAACCTTTCATTAGAAATGAAGAATTAATCAAGATGTAGGAACAAAAGTTTTCTACATCTTTAATTTTTGTTAACAATACTTTTAAGATAACTAAGTGCCAATGTAGTTGAATGTGTGAAAATGAATTGCGTGATGATGCGATCGCAATTGGCAAAAAAAATGACAGAAGTTCTTCAAATTGGCAACCGTACAATTCAGGCTACTGAGCTAATTCCTTTACTAGCTAGTTACCAAATGCTACCACAGCTACTACGGGAATTAATTATTGATGAGGCGATCGCAAATATAGAATGTATAAAAGAAGAAGTAACTCGCGCTCAACAACAGTTTTACACTGAAAGGCAGTTAAAAACTGATGCGGATATTAAAACCTGGATGTCCTATCATGGTATAACTCCAGAGCAATTAGAATCCGTGACGATTCGCAAGCTGAAAATAGAGAAATTTAAGCTAGAAACTTGGGGTGGTAAACTAGAGTCCTATTTCTTTCAAAACAAAGGAAAACTGGATAAAGTTATTTATTCTCTTCTACGTACTCAAGATATTGGACTTGTCCAAGAACTTTACTTCCGGCTTCAAGCGAAAGAACAGTCCTTTGCAGAAGTCGCAAAAGAATACTCCCAAGGGCCAGAAGCCCAAACTGGTGGGTTAATTGGCCCAGTTGAACTACAAGCAATTCATCCCACAATGGTGCAGATATTATCTAGCAGTCAACCAGGTCAAGTCCTACCGCCAGCGCGAATAGCCGAGTGGATTGTAATTTTGCGATTGGAGAAATTTATCCCAGCTCAACTAGATGAACCGATGAAAGCACGGCTGCTGAATGAACTTTTTGAAGCTTGGTTGCAAGAACAACAGAAGCAAATCCAACAGATGTCAAACTAATTAATCCCTGAATCAACAACTAGCTATTTAATTTTAGTCGTGTCACGCTACTACAACCTAAAGTTTACTTACTCGTGTCAGTCCAGTAAGAATAATTAATAACTTGGTGCATGAACAGATATGAACAAACATCAGCTAAATTTATTGGCTCTTTCAACCCTCAGTTTATTCATAATTGGGCTGGACTTGCTAAAGTTTAGTCAAGCAGAAATCAAAGCAGTTCCGCCACCAGTAAAACAGAATGCGCTTCCCTTGTCTCGTTTGCAACCGGAAGTTGTCAAAAAATTACTTGATAGTAAAGATATTAACTCTGCTGTTATACATATTGAAAAGGGTTGGAAGCAGCAATATGATGAATATATGCAGGTGAAACTGCCTTCAAATCAGGTTATTGAAGTAAAAAAAATAAGTCAAACTCTCAATAAAATTAGCCAGAAAGTTGGTAAAAAAAGTGCTTTAATCTATGCAGTACCAACTCCTAATCACCTTGATTTAATATTGGTATTGCCGGATAAATTACCGATTCACAAGCGTATTCCAGCAGCAAAAAAAGAGGCATTGACGAGCTTAGTTACTAAATTTCGCAATGATATTGTTAACCCAGCTTCTCCGCGCAGTAAGTATTTAAGTTCTGGTAAAAAAATATATGACTTGCTAATTGCTCCTTTGGCATCTGAATTACAAACACAAGGTGTTAATAATCTTATATTTTGTTTAGGAGGTGGGTTACGCACTGTTCCTCTAGCTGCAATTTCTGATGGTAAAAAATTTTTAATTGAGAAATATAGTTTAGGAATTATTCCTGCTTTCAGCCTCCTGGATTTTCAATCTACAAATATTACGAAAACCCAGATTTTAGCAATGGGAGCCTCGGAATTTAAAAATCATGAACCTTTACCTGCCGTTCCCTTAGAATTATCAAATATTATTGCCAATAACTGGGCAGGAAAGTCTTTACTAAACCAAAAATTTACGCTCAAAAATCTGAAGAAGGAACGTGCTGCTTATCCTTTTGGAATAGTACATTTAGCTACCCATGCAGAATTTTCTCCTGGTTCTGTCGAGCAATCTTACATTCAGTTTTGGGATACCAAAGTTCGCTTAGATGAACTGAAAACTCTAGGACTTGATAAACCTCCTGTGCAGTTATTAGTATTGAGTGCTTGTCAGACTGCATTGGGTGATCCCCAAGCCGAACTGGGGTTTGCTGGGTTGGCTGTACAGTCGGGAGCAAAAGCCGCTTTGGCAAGCCTTTGGACGGTTAATGATAGTGGTACTTTGGCTTTAATGCTTCAATTTTACGGAAAATTGAAAGCTAATCCAGTTAAATCAGAAGCATTACGACAAGCTCAAATCGACATGCTTAAAGAGCGCGTAAGTTTGGAAGATAATCTCGTAATTCCTGGGGGTAGTTCTTCAGATTCGCATGAACTTGCGGAGCTTGATAGCGATGAGTTATCTCATCCTTATTATTGGTCTGGATTTACATTGATTGGAAATCCTTGGTAGTATGACTGTCAGCAGAAATTACAGTTAGCGATCGCTAAAACTATAAATATAAAACTTAGGCATTGACAACTAACTAAACTGCTGGGCATAAAACCTAGCATAGCGACCTTCTAACCTTAACAATTCTTCATGATTACCTGATTCTACTATTTGACCTTTTTCCAGAACTAAGATCCGATCGCATCGTCGCACTGTGCTTAAACGGTGGGCAATAATAAAAACTGTGCGGTTCTGCATTAGTCTTTCTAGTGCTTCCTGCACCAAGGCTTCCGACTCTGAATCTAATGCAGATGTCGCCTCATCTAATATTAATATTTGCGGGTTGAGCAGAACAGCACGGGCGATCGCAATTCTTTGTCTTTGTCCACCCGATAAATTTACACCCCGCTCACCTACCCAAGTTTGATAACCTTCTGGTAATTGGGTAATAAATTGATGGGCGTTAGCAATTTTCGCGGCTGCTATCACTGCATCCATGTCAAAATTATCTTGTCCAAAGGCAATGTTTTGAGCTATCGTTCCTGAAAACATCACTGTTTCTTGGGGAACGATACCGATTTGTCGCCGCAGACTATGTAAGGTGACATCCCGAATATCAATATCATCTATGCAGATTTGACCAAATTCGGGATCATAAAAACGCGGAAGGAGATTAACAAAAGTAGTCTTTCCTGCACCGGAAGCACCAACCAAGGCGATCGCTTCTCCCGGTGATGCCAATAAACTGATATCTTGAAGTACAGGCTCACCAGGTTTGTAAGCAAAAGAAATATGGCGATATTCCACTTTACCTTTAACTGGGGGAAGGGTGAGCGCGATCGGCTTTTCTACTACCCTTGGTTGAATCGCTATCAATTCAAACACTCGGTCTACTGATGCTTCACCTTGTTTGAACTCATTATAGTTGTTAGTAGTGTGTCCTATTGGATCAATTAGCAATGCAGCTGCGGCTAGGTAACTGAAAAAATCCCCCACAGTTAAGTTGCGTTGATAAATTTGCCACGTCCCCACCATTAATAACGATAAGGCGCTTAAGGCTTCCAAAAATCCCACAATCGGAATTTGAATTGCTTTGAGACGTTCAGCAGAATACTTTGCTTTTAAAGAGCGTTCTGCTTCATAGCCAAAGCGAGCAATTTCATAATTTTCAGCAGCAAATGCTTGTACAAGCCGAATTCCGCTGAAAACTTCCGTCAAAATAGCTGATAAACCCGACACGCGATTTTGACTTTTAAGGGAATACTTCCGTAACCGTTCCCCAAACCAGCCAATTAACACCCCCATTAACGGTGCAACAACAATTGTCGCTAATGTTAGTTGCCAATTGAGGTAAATCATATATATGGGTATGGCAATTAATTGCAACACACAGGGAACAAAATCATGTAGTAATTTATTGACAACTTCGCCAACTCGATCTATATCTTCTGTAAGGCGGTAAGCTAAGTCACCTGTTTTGGCTTTTTCAAAATAGCTCAAATCTAATTTTTGTAAATGGCTGTATACTTGCTTGCGGAGATAATAAGCAACTCTTAAAGCTACTTTCGCCATATATATATCTTGCACAGACTGAAAAAAGCCGCGCACCAGAAATACTAAAGCACAAATACTGGCTAGTTGAGCGATCGCTACTACATTACCTTGTCCAAAAGGTGCTGCTAATTTACCTGCAAGATTAATTAACGTCAGTGTCGCCAGCACGTATCCGATAATGCCAATAAAGCCCTTGATGATATTTGCCGACTGGGGTTTGATATAGGGCAGTAGTTGCCAGTAATTAGAACGGGTTTTCAAACTGTAACTTCCCGAAGATAAATTTACTTTGTTTGACGCTATCAGCTTTTGTGTAGTTTCAATGTACTTAATTTTTAAATTAATTTAATTTTTTATTAAGAAATAAATAATCTAAGTAATCAGAGAGAATTAATTACACAAACTTTTGACTGTAATCTGTACCCTATCCCTTATCTCCACCCATGAATTTAATTGCGTCCGACTACTTATCTTCTTAGAGAATGGGTAAAATGCCCACCCCGTAAAGCTTAAAAAGCAATTCTGTTAAGCTATTTTCTGGTTGGCGTAGGAAGCAATTGCCATTACAAGTTTTATCGGATACATTGCATCTAGAAGTTTGAGTTCTATGATTATGTGGTAGCCACGATGAAAAGTATTTTAAAGCAAGCTTTGTTTATCTTAGTAATTTTATGGTTTTTGCCACTATCAATACCATTTTTATTAACAACAGAAAAGGAAATTATTACTGCTGATATCAAAAGATGGGTTGAAGTACTAGGTTTACTAGAGCAACATTTGTGGATTCAATTACTTGTTTTACTTAACAAAACACAAGAATTTAGAAATTTATATTACTACCGTCTATTTAAAGGCAATTTGAGCGGACGGATGACCATGTATTTACTCAAGTTGATTTATCCAGAATGTCCCTCTCTTTTCTTGGATTCCTCCTGTTGCATTGGTGCAGGTTTGTTTATCCAGCATGGATTTAGCACAATTATTATGGCAGATATGGGTGAAAAATGTTGGGTGAACCAACAAGTGACGATTGGATATAAAGATAAATCAGGTCGTCCCAAAATTGGTAACAATGTTCGGATTACTGCGGGGGCTAAAGTACTAGGTAATATTCAGGTAGGTGATAATGTCACAATTGGCGCAAATTCAGTTGTTGTCAAGGATGTCCCTAGGGATTGCGTAGTCGTTGGAATTCCTGCTTCCATTATTAAAAGAAACGGTATTAAAGTTGAAGAGAAATTATAAATTAGGCTTTTTTAAGCCAACACACTATACTTGCTTAATCATTGCAGTTCAAGTATTACTTGTTACCTTTGATATATCCTTAAGTAGTAATAGTCAGATATTGGTTTATATTAAGGATTTAAAATAACTGTTAAATATTGCTGCAAAATTGAGGGTTTCCTTGAATTATATTCGCAGATTTCCCGATGATACTTTCAATGGTTAACAAATTTCAGGAGTAAATCTAGTGTTGACTTCAACCTTACTAGCTGCTGCCACCACACCCCTACAATGGAGTCCCACAATTGGGATCATCATGATTATTGCCAATATCTTGGCTATTACCTTTGGCAAATCCAGCATTAAATATCCCAGTTCTGAGCCAGCCTTACCCTCAGCAAATTTCTTTGGTGGCTTTGGTTTACCTGCACTACTAGCAACTACAGCCTTTGGCCACATTTTAGGCGTAGGTATCATCTTAGGGTTGCATAACCTGGGTAGATTCTAAGTTTTGTACCACAGTTTGCTTTCGGATAAATATTGTTTTGTCTCAACGATTTGAGCTAGAAATTAACATTTCTGGCTCTTTTGTATACATCGGTTAGCAGTTGCTTAATTAGCCTTTGATGGGAGAGTCAGAAGCAATAATTGACGACGAGATAGGGTGTTACCATATGACATAACCCCAGTTTCTTCAAAAATACCTCTACCAATCACAAAGAGCGAAGGGAAGGCTGAGGGACATTGATACCTCATTTAAAGGTATTCTTATTCAAAAAAGTAATAATGTTTTTTTACGTCGCTGAGAATTTCCCATATACAGGACATACCAGCAGGAAAGGTCACCAAATCTCCTTTACCCATTTGCACTGGTTGTCCGCCATCTGGTGTAACAATTACATCACCAGCCAAAAAGTAGCAGGTTTCTTCAGTATCGTAAGTCCAGGGAAATTTGGAGACTTCCTTTTCCCAAATCGCCCATTTGAACACACCCAAATTTTCGAGGTATTCTTGACTGGGTTCATGCTCAACTTTAATTTCCATGTTTTATATTCTCAGTGTGCTTTTAACAGTAGGACTGGATATCTTCTCCACACTGATCTACTAAATAACACAAAGCACGAAAACGCAAGCCTACAAATTGATCATAAAGAGGATTAAGCTTGCACATGGGTGGAATGTGGGCTACTATTCGACCGAACAGAATAATATCACGCTCGAAAGGACACTGTGCCGGAATCAATTTAGCAATAAAGTGTGCTAGTTTACGATTTTGAACTTCGAGGTTGTCAAGCCATTGACGTAATGGTTGGAGAAAATCATATTGAGATTGAGCAAATGGGTGTTTCTTCGCTACTTTCGCGGTTTGACCTAAATTTTCAGGTTGAATGAAAGCAGTCAGAATAATAGATAGATTAGTTGTTCTGAGCATAGTTGTTAGTAATTTTTTTCAGGTTGATAACTAGGGATTTGCAGACTTAAGTTTTACCTCGCAATTGATTCCACTAGTTTGTATAGTGCTTGCAGATATAAACTGCTACAAGCACAAAATGCTTATTTGAGTTACAAAATGTTGGGAAAGTTGACTTAATTGATATTTAAACTCACAGTATGGTGGAGAACTGTCCCGTTAACTACAAAATAACAAAGAAAATATAAAAGTGGGATTTTTTTAACTTATTGATTGCTGATACAAAAAATAGCAATTTCATATATTAAATTTAGATTATCGGTTCGGAAACTATACAGTATCTGGAGGTGGAATTTTGCGAGCAGAAGCGCAGTTATATTCTGACTTTAGCTAAACTTTGAGGGGATTATTTCTCAAGACCAGATAATTTTATGGCATTGAGTATCAAATAATTTGTCATGTATGCTACACAAAGAGTCCTAGATATTATTTAATTAGCTACACAAAATCGTTTGATAAGCATAGACTAATCCAGAAACGTCGAATGTTGATACAAAACTTTACATTGTTGATTATACTAAATCTACAAAGCGTGAAATTGTCAACATGGCATCTCCTCAAACCAATGAACATAGCTAATTTTTTGAGCTTGATGGCTGAAAATCAAGTAAACAGGTAACTTATGTCCTTTACCCCTGTCAAAATGGACAATAATTCTTTAAAACTGACAATAATCATTTAATGGACAAATGGAGAATAGGGAACTCGAATCCCTGACCTCTGCGGTGCGATCGCAGCGCTCTACCAACTGAGCTAATTCCCCGCTACCACAAAGTATTCTAACATTCACTTACGGTTGCCTGAAGTTCTTTGCTCAGAAAGAGCAGAAAGTATAAATTAGTAGGCTCTTTACAGGAGTAATATTATTGTGCTGACACATTCTAGTTACAAAGTTATAAACAAAAGGCACGGCATCTGATAACCAGAAACCGCGCCTTTCAAATAAAATCCTTCTATCTAGCGAGCTGCTCCTTGAGCAGAAGCAGCATCAATCGGTTTCATCAAATACAACCGTAAGCAGTGCCAACCATTGGAGATGTATAATGGCAGCTTCTGGAAGAATTGCAGGAATTTGGGGGTGTTAGAGTTAGCGATCGCTGTCAATTTTTCGTTATTCTGGATACATCTATCCAGGCGATCGTAAAACTCTGGATTGTCTACATCCAACATGACTGGGAAGACTCTACCAGCAGTTTCATTGGTTTTCTTGATGACGTAGATATCGTATTCTCGTGCATCTAAACCAATTGAGGCGTAAAAATCCTTGCGTTGAATGTCATTGAGATACATCGTCACAAACACTGACAACAAGAAGAAGCGACTCCACAGTTTTGCTTTCCAGTCATTCAGCATTTGTGGCTGGGATTTCATAATTGCATCAAAGAAATCCCCGTGGCGGTTTTCATCCTGACACCAGTTCTCAAAGAACCGGAAAATTGGATAAATCCTGTCTTCAGGATGTGATTCTAGATGCCGATAAATGGTGATATATCGCCAATAACCAATTTTTTCAGAAAGATAAGTAGCGTAGAAGATGAATTTGGGCTTAAAGAAGGTATAATTACGGCTCTTTGTCAAAAACCCTAAGTCTAGAGACAAATTAAAGTCTGACATCGCTTTGTTCAAAAAGCCAGCATGACGTGCTTCATCCCGTGACATCAGGTTAAAACACTCTGCTAGGACGGGGCTTTTATCTTTCAAGCGACGACCTAATTCTTTATACAGCAAAAAGCCAGAAAACTCTGCTGTACAAGAACGCTCTAGAAATTCAATGAACAACTGGCGAGTTTCACCGTCAATGTGATCCCAGGATTGTTCAAACTCGGCATCCCGAACGAAGTGATGGCGGTTATAGTCAGTGCGAAACTCTTCTAAGATGGCTTTTAACTCATCTTCATTGACGGATATATCCATCCGCGCCATTTCATCAAAATCGGTAGTATAAAACCGTGGTGTTAATAAGGTTTCTTTTGCCGGGACTTTAATCCCTGGCCGTATTTCTTCAAAGCCTGGTTTTTTGAGGGAATCTACCATGTCTCGATTGCCATGAGTGTCTTTATTATCTTGATTACGTCCTTCTGTGCTTACCTCTGCGGGGAAGCAAGCGTTTGACTGCGCTCACGCCGAAGTTTACGCGCAGCGTGTCACAGACAGAGGCCACGCCAACGGGCGACGCTTCTACTTCGCTTTAAGCGTTCGCGTAGCGTCTCTACGAGACACCATGCCGCAGGCTTTACGCTGTGCTAACGGCAGTTTTTCATGGGGGAAACCCCCTTAGCACTAGCCTTTCTCTTTGGGAGAAGACCAGACTGCCTCACCTGAAAGCAAAAGGTAATGCTCTCATAGGGCGCAGCAAAGGACAATAATTCATTTGTATAAAATTCAGTCTACCAAGGTGCAGCGGGAAACTGGTGTGTAAAACATTAAGAGTTGCAACAATACTTCAAGCTTTGCAGCATTGACCACTCACAATCGGGAATTAGTTCATGTTTGGTTTTGGACAGGCGTAAGAACTAGACTTCAAAGGATTGTGAGTAGCGCTTGCATCGGAAATCAGAGTAACTTCGCCCGCACCATTGAACACCCAACCACGAGCAGGGACAAAGGCATTTGTGACGTTAACAGAAGGTGATTTGGTAGCAATAGTTTGATTTTGCCTTGCTGTAATCTCTCTAGCGCGACTATCTGACCACAGAATATCCCCACCATGAAGTTCATAGGGATTGGTCGGTAATCCACCACGTCCTGTAACGATAAATTGACTATTGTCATTTTCGTCTTCTGTTGAGCAATCGGCTGCCAGCAATTTTGAAGTATCAACAATATTCGTAGGTAATTCAATTAAGCCTTGGACAGGATCAACTTCTGGGGTAGAAATGCTAACTTGTCCACTGACTCCAAACTCGGAACTAGCAGTAATATCACTCAGGGGCGTTTGGCTGGGACGCGACTCGATACCAAAAATGCTTTGAGCTGTAATATTTACTCTGCCACCCCTACCATTAAAAGCATTGGCGCTAATGTCGCTATTTTCCGAAGGGGCAGCAATTAAAAATTTAGTGTCAATATTAATATTTCCTCCATTACCACCCGCATTATCAATACCAGCACTGGCAGAAATACTACTATTATTCCGAAGTAATACAATATCATTCGCTGTGATATTGATATTTCCTCCTTCACCAGCAGTTGTCCCTGTTGTAATTGTTCCCTGATTATCAAGTCGTAAAGAGCGAGCGGTTACTGTTATGTTGCCAGCATTGGCGCGTTCAGTACCTCGCACACGAGCAAACAAACCACTATTAGCGCCGTCATTATTAATTGATTCACTACTAAATTCTGCCAGACGTGCTGCAAAAGTAGGATCGCTACCAGCAATACTCACTTCATTTTTTGCTTCAATAGTTATGTTACCAGCATTCCCACTATTAGAAGCACTAGTCAAAATCTGACCGCCACGAGATAAATCAACGGTATCGGCAATAATATTAATGTTACCTCCAGCACCCGCACTACTACTACTGGCGCTCACTAATGCTCCATCTGTTATCTGCAAACTACGAGTTTTAATATCAATATTTCCAGCTGTACCAATCGCATTACCCACAGTGTCAGTAAATAATCCTGAAGTGGAGAATCTGAATCTTGGGTCTGAAGAAAATCCTGCCAATTTGACCGACTCGGTAGCGTTAATCTGAATATTTCCGCCATTTCTCGACCCAGTAGTTGCAGATGAAATTGCTGCACCGTTCGTTAAAGTTAGGTTTCTAGTATTAATATCAATTAGTCCAGGACTAGCCGTACCATCTACTGGAGTTCCAATAAAACTCCTATTATTTAAAAAGATATTGTGAGCATTAATTATTATGTTGCCAGAAAACCCTGTATTGAAGGCAGATGAGTCTAAAGAGGAGGAAGCATCTAAAAAAATGTCTCTAGCTTGGAGATTAAGGTTACTAGCATTGCCAGTACTCTCGTTAGTAGCAATAGTATTTATGAAACTGTTAGTTAACACAACGGAATTATTAGCTGTTATGGACACTCCATTTGTATTACCATTTCCTAAACTTCTGGCATTCAATGTAGTGCCATTTAATGAAATAGAAGCAGCTACGATCTTAATACCGTCTGTATTGCTAAAGGCATCACTATTAATATCACTATTAATATCACTATTGATAGAACTGTTATTAGCGATGGAAACAGATTCTTTCGCCTGTATAAATACTCCACCAGTACTTCCTGTTCCATAAATACTTGCACTCAATATCGTATTATCCAAAAATACTGAACCAGCTTGAATATGAATACCTTCAGTACTACCTTCAGTATTATCTGTGAGTGAAGAGAAAATGTTGCCCACATCACTACTAATGAAATTATCATTCAAAAATAGTGACCTAGCTTTGATATAAATACCGCCAGTATTACCCGTGGCTGAAGTAGAAAAGTCTCCAAGACTATTGGTGATATTACTCTGTATAATATTTATCCTTTCTGTTGCATCAAGGATAATATCTCCCGCCTGAATTCCATCTTCGATAAGACCACCTGTTAGCTGACTACTTGTAATTTCTATATTTCTGGCATTGATTATCAAACTACCACCACTATTAGATGTCACATTGACATTGGCAGATCCGTTGATAATTGAAATATCGCCTCGCGTTAAGTTCTGGGGATAATTCAAGCGCAGATTCTGATTATTTGTATTCAGTTCTACAGTTCCTTTTCCGGCTACTGCTCCTAATTCAATTCTTCCATCAGGCGCAAATAGGTGTCCCCCATCTATAGAAACATTACCACCTAATAACAATAAACTTTGACCATTAGGAACTGATAGACCAACTACGGATGATGTAGATGGATTTCGATATCTAGATTGATTGGTAATAGATGAACCAATAATCTGGTTGAATAAAAAAGCTGAAGGATTAACTGTGAGCAATCCTGGATTATTGGGGACAAAGGCGCTGAAAGAACCTTGATTGCCAAATGCGATCGCATTTGCTGTTGTTGCTACAAATGAGCCACCAACATTTAAACTAGCATTAGTCCCAAATAAGATTCCATGAGGATTCAACAAGAATAAGTTTGGACTACCATTTCCAGAAGTTTTGAGAGTTCCGAAAATATCAGAACGGCTTCCACCAGTTACGCGAACTAAAATATTTTGAATATTTGCACTAGGATTGACAAAATCGGCTGTGTTCCCTTCAAGAACAGTAAATTGCTTGAAACTATGAAAAAGGTTATTACCCGCTACAGTACCTTTTGTAATTTCCAATATCATATTATTGGGTGTAACAACAGAGTTTTTAGGTAGTGTTGTATCGGGAATAATTTGAGCCTGAGTAACGTTTATCGGATTCAGACAACACCAGATTATTCCACTAACTACGCAAGAGTCAGAAATGTAATTCTTCATAATGCTGCGTGCATGAGTTAATTGTTAATATATTTGAAGATAGCTATATGATAAATAACTGAGCAAAAATTATACAAATAGCCATAATTTCTTGCTGATGACTCAGAGATGATAAATTCTTAATCCCTTTTAAATAAACTGAGAGACTTAAAGAATAAGGCTATTTGAACAGATAGCCTTATTCTTGTGGTGGAATAAGATAAGACTGTTTCGTTCCCTAAAAGACTTCAATTTACAAGTTTATCAACGAAAAAAATCAGGTAAAAAATTGAATTTGCTGATCAATCTGGCGATCGCAGTTAAAATTTACTCGTTATAGTAGTAATTTTTCGATTGCCTAATCCCTAAAATTTTTGGCTGATACTCTTGACAAAATCTTTCTCTGAGGGAATGAAACAGAGTTGCTTTAGGGTGATGGCTACCTTCAACTGATAATTGTATTAAATTGTGGCTGGATTAAATATTTCTTTGGCTACGATGGGCAAGTTTGGGGTGAAACTTGGTAATTAACCTTGTAACCTTTAAAATCCATTGTGTTTGAAGACACAGTTGGAAAATTCAGAGCAGAAAGTGTTTGCTGAGTTTGAAGTTTTGTAATCGCATCAGCAAATTGTACGGTTGTTGTAGTGCTAAAACAGGTGTCAAGATTCAGTGGGAATTCTTCCCCTGGAGCAATTGACAAAATATTAGTTTTTTTGACACTAGTTCCTTGGACTAAAACAATTACTTGGCCTGGCTGACTACTAGAGTTTTTTATGGATGTTACGCGCATTTGACTTAGACCTAATAGTGCTATGACAATGGGTTTCTGCGTAACAGTTTTATTTAAAATTACCATTTGTTCGGGAATCATGCTTGTAAAATTATCTGCTAATGCAGCATTTCCTGGAACTAGTATGGTTATAGTTAGAGTGACTACGAAAAATAATTTCAATAGCCAATTTTTTCCAACTTGAATCATATAAATAACTCCTGAGTAACAGCAATGAATTTGGCCTATCAGTTATAAAATAATGTGCTACTTCCCATACCTTGATAGCTACACTATCCATGAGTTTAGTGTATTCAACATTTCTGGTCTATAACTAATTCTATAAATAACTAAGGCTTGATTTTATACTACTTCCTACTCTGGGATTTTGCTGATTAAATTTTGTATTTTTTTTAAATAAAAATAATTTAAAATCTATTGCAATTCTCATAGTGTTATACCATTTCACGAAAATTTTGATACAGATGCAAACCCTGAAAACTTTACTGCGTCTAAGTTTTTTAATTGCGAATTGCGTTAGCGAGTGCGCGTACTCCTGCGGAGAAGCAAGCGTTCGACTAAGCTCACGCCGAAGTCTACGCTTTTAGCGTCTCGTAGAGAGCGTCATTGCGAATTGTGAATTGGTATTAGTAGCCAAAAGGATATTAAAAAAATTCTCAGAAAGCAAGAGGAAAGCTCAACTTAGTTTCTTTCTCTTACTTCCTGAGCTATTTTTCCTTTGGCAAAACAAAGGAGTGATTTGTAACAATACTTTACTGAATTTATCTTTGGACGGTGCGTGAACAGTTTCTAAGCAACTAATTTCTACCTAGCCATTTTTGACTGTTCAAGCGCCGCACTAAGCCAAATACTAATAAATCAAGTGTAGTTTTCCGCTCGTCGATTAAGAAGGACTCAAGAGTACTGGTTTTTTTGCCTTCGTTGCAGGAAAAACCTTTTTGCCCTTGAATATCTTCATCGGGGAAATACACGTTAAATTGACGCTGGCCATTTTGCCAACTACCAATAACTTGCCAGTATTCTTCATCTGAAGGTAAGCCAGCGATGGGAAGTTGCTGCTTGGCAAAAGACAATTGTAAATCCTGTACGCCTTCTTCAGCGATCGCCTTTTGCAAAGCAGGTAAATACTCTTGCTGGATAAACTCGGCAAACGGCTTATCTTCAACTGCTGGGGCTTTCTCTTTTTTCGCGGCTTTAGCGGCGGCGGGTTTTTCTTCTCCATCTTCGGCTTTAGCGGCGGCGGTTTTAGCAGCATTGGGGTTAACTTTTGGGTTTGCTGCTTTGGGATCTGGCGTGTTGGCAGTAGGTATATCTGTCGCTACTGGTTCGCTGGTGCTGGGGGCGTTTGCTTCGGCGACAGTGGGAGCTTGTTTGTCAACAGTGCTGGGAGCTACCTCTCCCGCTTGATTGTGATTGGTTTCGTCTGCCATTGCTCAGGTCAATCCTTTATCTAGCTTTGGGAGCGATCGCTCACCTTTGAGTACTAACTTATCTTGATTTTGACATAGAAGAGCTAGTTACTAGTCAAGAGTTAATAGTCAATGGTTATTCGTCATTTTATCCCCTCTGCTCCCTTACTCTCTGCCTGTTTGGATTAATTTAGGCGATCGCTCGCTTGTTGAATATCTCTAATTAACTCATCCATTCTGGATTTGGTTGTATTCCAAGAACACATAAAACGTACTCCTCCTACACCAATAAATGTATAAAATTGCCAGTTTTTTTCTTTTAAACTTTGAATAACTTGCTCTGGCAGTTTGACAAACACAGCATTGGCTTCTCTCGGAAACATAATTTCTAAACCATTTACACTTTCTATTTGTAATAGTTGATTTTCTAAATATTCTGCACATTGGTTAGCATGTCTGGCATTTTTGAGCCATGCGCCTGTTTCTAACAAACCTAACCAAGGAGCCGAAATAAACCGCATTTTAGAAGCTAATTGCCCTGCTTGCTTACAGCGATAATCAAAATCTTCTGCTAAGGCTTTATTAAAAAAGATAATTGCTTCCCCTAAAGCCATGCCATTTTTTGTCCCACAAAAACACAGCACATCTACACCACTTTTCCAAGTCATTTCTGCGAGGCTTTTATTCATAGCAGCAACGGCGTTAGCAAACCGAGCGCCATCCATATGAATTTTTAATTTATATTTTTGTGCAATTTCTTTAATTTCTAAGAGTTCTTCAACAGAATATACAGTTCCTAATTCTGTTGATTGCGTAATACTAATAACTTTAGCTTTAGGATAATGAATGTCTGTACGCTTGGTAATAATGGCTTCTATATTTTGTGCTGTTAATTTGCCATTTTCCCCTGGAGCCAATAGAAGTTTAGAACCGTTAGAAGCAAATTCAGGCGCACCACATTCATCTGTTTCTATATGGGCTGTTTCATGACAAATCACACTATGATATGACTGACACAATGCTGCTAAAGATAAAGAATTAGCTGCTGTTCCATTAAAGGTAAAAAATACCTCACAATCAATTTCAAACAATTCCCGAAAATAGTCAGCCGCTTTTTGAGTCCATTCATCGTTACCGTAGGCTGGCGCACTAACAAGATTAGCTTGAAGCATATACTCTAGTGCTTCTGGACAAATACCAGAGTAATTATCACTGGCAAACTGTTCTGTGTTAATACTCATATTTTTCATGGGCAAAAATCATCGCTACCGAATCATAATCTATGAAGTAGAAATTATATGATTTTAGTTTGCAGTACCATTTTATAGCTCCAAAACAAAATCCACCTAAACAATTGTTTGGTGGATTTAAGGATTAATTTTAATGGATCCGAGCAGAGTCGAACTGCTGTCCAAATTGGGTATTGACCCCCCGCTCATTCACAGGTTTAGCCTTTCTGACCCTCAAGGCGGGAATCGTTCATTATCCCGAACGTAGGATGCTCTGATTTAATCTTAGCTAACAAGCCAACCAGAGAACGCTTGTTAGAGCATCCGTTGGGGGTTGGTCTCTAATCCTTAACGGAGTCAAACTAGAGACGCTCGAACCTATAAGAGGCGTTTTAGGCAGCTACTAGAGCTTCCCGACGAGCAAATTTAACGATGTTATTCGCATTTACTTTTTTTTGAGCCTTTGATTTTCGAGAGGAGACTCACTCTCGACCTGAATCACAGAGTAGCGTTCGCCAACCTGTCGAAACCGTTACGGACCCCTGTGCTTTATATTCCTATTATAGTTCGCTGTTGGCGAAATGTGTTACAAGATGACAAAGAAATATTAAACCTACATTCCGCACCCTTAACTGTCATGAGCCAGACTACAGGCGGCGTTCGCTGGACAATTCAAGATGTCGCAGCATTACCTGATAATGAATGGATTCGTTATGAAATTATTGACGGAGAACTGTTTGTGACGCGATCGCCCCACCATAAACATCAGCATGTCATAGGATGTATCTTTTCAGTGCTAAACACTTGGTCGATAGATAGTGGTTTGGGTGAACCCTCCATTATGCCAGGACTGATTTTTTCGGACTCTGATAATGTAGCGCCTGATGTAGTGTGGGTGAGTTATGAACGGTTGGCTCAAATTCAAGATGAAGCTGGGCATTTTCGCGGAGCGCCGGAACTGGTGGTGGAAGTGCTGTCGCCGGGAAAAGCCAATGAAGACCGCGATCGATTAGCTAAGTTGAAATTGTATTCGCTTCAGGGAGTGCGGGAATATTGGATTGTTGATCGCATCGCTCAAAGGATTGAAGTCTATCGACGAGACAATGCTCAATTAAAACTGGTAACGACCTTACTCGTGGATGATGTGATTACGTCACCGTTGCTCCCTAACTTTGCCTGTGAAGTAGCACGTCTTTTTGTGTCAAGAGGTTAAGGCGATCGCAATAATACTTATCTACTGTTCGTTTTTTGAGAATTATCGCCACTATGCAGATTCTTTCCCCTGCCGTTGTTGTTTTGCCTTGGCGATAATTTCATCCATGTTTAAAGGTGTAGATTCTCCGCTATCAATTCCCTGCTGAATTTCCCTACGCAACTCTGCAAGGCGTATTTCTTTCAAAGCATCTTGTTCCTTGAGAAGCCGTAAACCTTCACGGATAACTTCACTTGCAGAAGTATACATACCGCTTTCAACTTTAGATTGTACCCACTTTTCCAATTCGGGGGTTAAAGAAACGTTCATCTGCTACCTCCCTATAGGCTGATAGCAATTATCCTACCGGGAATAACAAAAAATGTCTAAATTTGTTATTGCTTTATGTGCCAAAATTACTTATTGACACAATATGCTAATTTCAGCATAATTTATAGTGCATGGATACAAAACAAGAAAAACCACAGCTAAAAAAATTTAAATCCATAGCCAGCGCACTTGATGATTTAAAAGAATTTCCTGAAGATGTACAGGATGTAATGGGATATGCTCTTGAGTTGGCACAACCGGGTAAAAAGCATCCAGATGCAAAACCTTTAGGCGGGTTTTCAGGCGCAGGTGTTTTAGAAATTGTCGATGATTTTGATGGGGATACTTATAGAGCAATATACACTGTTAAGTTTGAAGGTTTTGTTTATTTACTACATTCTTTTCAAAAGAAATCAAAACATGGTATTTCTACACCAAAACAAGATATTGAATTAGTAGAAAAGAGATTAAAAGCAGCTAAAGAGGATTATTTACAAGAGACTAAAAGAAGCGAGGCGAATAAAGATGGACAAACAGAATAAAATTGTTAGTGGTAGTGGTAATGTATTTGCTGATTTAGGTTTATCTAATCCTGAAGAATGTTTAGTTAAAGCTGAACTGGCGATAAAAATTAGTGAAATTATTACTAATCAAAAACTAACTCAGGTTCAAGCTGCGGAAATTTTAGGTATAGATCAACCAAAAGTTTCTGCTTTAATTAGAGGTAAACTAAAAGATTTTTCAGTTGACAGATTAATAAAATTTTTGAATATTTTGGGCAATGACGTAGAAATTAGAGTCAAACCTAAGCCCGAAAATCGTTCTTCTGCTTCTACTACTGTAGTTTGCTATTAACTATTAATGTACATTTAACGATAGATTTAGCGATCGCTCACCCAATCTATTATTATTATGCTGTGTAAATTGGCGATCGCAATAAAATCGTTTGAGAATTAATGCCATTATGCAGACTTTTTTACCGCCATTACACCACTATATCTGTCTCTACTTCATATCGAGTTCTTGACAAATTTTCTCCCATCGCTTGCTTAAAGTCGGATTTAATTTCTCAAAGTCATCTGTTGAAAGCAATATTCCAGCACTAGATTTTGCTGCTTCATAGTTTACGAAAGAATTCAATACATTGGCAGTGGCATGAGAGGAATCCTGTCCTATTTTATGCAGAAAATGGGAATAAAGATCGTCATACGTTCGTTCATAGCGAAATCGAAGAATTTCAAGTTTCAACCATTCAGCAATAATTTCACCAGAAAAAACTAACTGTGTAATCCATGCAAGCAGTTCAAGATGGTCATGGCGGAGGAAAAAAGCAAATAGCCAAGCTAAAAGATATCCAAAAATAATAATTCTCTTACGACCCAACATCCTTGAAGCAATTTCCTTGCTAAAGAGGGCGTTTTCCATAGTATTTGCCCCAAGGCGTTGTACCGACGGAGAAAATGAATTGTTGTAGTAAAGAGATGTATGGTCTTGAGAAAGTGGTACTCCAAATGAGTCGGAAAGCAACTGCTTTCTTCTCATTAGTTCTGCTCTAGGTACTAGATACAAACTTGATACTTGAGAAATGCTGAAATATATCAAAACCAAAACAAGGAAAAATACTTGGAAAATACCTGTCCCTGCCTTTCCAATAATTGAAACAGAGTATGGTATGGCTAACGACAAGGCTGCATTGCTCCAGAAAAGTACCATACTAATAGTCTCAAGTTTTTTAATTGGAGCGTAATACTGGGAGACTTCATCAAGTTTCTGTGTACTTTTATTATTCATAACTATGGTACAATTTTTCTTATTTCTAACTCTGCATTCATAGGCATATTATTATTCTCATACTCCTTAGCTTTTATTGCATGATTCTTGGCACTATTAACTATATTCTTTTTGTATTGAGCATCATTGTAGCTACAATTGAAACCTGACCAAAACTCATAAAAGTAATCTTTTAAAAGTGAGCATTGAAAGAATGGCCGACTCACAATATATTGCTCTAGCGAAAATGAAGTAAATGGATAGTCATTAAGCGTATTCCAATATTTTACTAATCTGACTAATGGTTTAATTTGATAATTATTGTTTTTGTTATGCGCTTGAAGCAATTGATTAGTTGCAACAGGATCTGTAGTTGTCCATTCTAGCCAGGATGACGCTGGCGAGGGAATCTGATAACCAGAGTAGTAGATTGCTGGAACAAGTTCAAAATTGATGTGATTTAAAGACAGAACAATTGTGGGATGTGATTGGCAAATTTCTGATCTAGAGTACTTTAACTCCACGAAATGTCTAAGACGGTCAAGATAAGTTTGTGGTTTCTTTTGTCCATCTGATGTCTTAAATACAACCATGTAATCTATATCAGAATATTTGTCTACTTTGCGCGGAAGAATAGTGCCACGAGTGCTAGAACCAAATTGAAAGTGGCCAGTCACCATACTGTCAAAGTATAAATTCAGCCTAGATGAAAGCGTTTTAATAGAAGTAGAAATACTCAGTTCTTCCACATCATCAAGGACGAGAGTGCTTGCTAGACTTGTTAAGTGGGAATTTACGGACATAGTTCTTTAACATTGAGCTAAATAAATTGACTTTTCAGAGTAAACTCATGCCCATTTTTGTTGTGGCGTAAAATTAGAAAAGAAGTGTATATTTTTTAGATTTTTTTAAGCTATTAATGTAGTTTTGAGAAAGTCTACCCAGTATATCACCACTAATTAATGTTTATTGGTAGTTTTATGATAAAACGTGTAATCAATACTCTCAAGCATTCTATTACCGTTGGGAACACCAACACGACAACGATTTGTATAAAACTTGTTTGTTAAAACATCCTCAAAAGCAAAAATAGCTAATTGCTAGGTTTTAACATCACCAGCAATTAGCTATTAATTATAGTTACCAATTAACTTGTTCCTAACTCAGTGCTTCTGCACCGCCGACAACCTCTAGGAGTTCTTGAGTAATAGCAGCTTGTCGGGCTTTGTTGTAAGACAGCGATAAGCTTTTAATTAATTCACCGGCGTTGTCGCTGGCGTTACTCATAGCTGTCATCCGTGCTGCTAGTTCACTAGCAGCAGATTCTTGTAATGCCCGTAGTAATTGATTACTCAAATACAGAGGTAGCAAGGAATCCAAAATTTGTACTGGGTCTTGCTCAAAAATCATGTCGCGGGCTAGGGGTTGGACTTGAGCAGTCACTTTCTGCCGTTCGACTTCAAACTGACCACCACGAGTTGTAAGACGGAAGATTTCGTCGTCTGCTGCTTCTAAACCTTGGGTATCAAGAGGTAGCAAAGTTTGAACTACCGGACGAGAACTAACTAGGGAGACGAAACGGGTATAGATTAATTCGATGCGGTCTACTTTTTCCGAGAGGAACAAAGACAGCAACTCGTCAGCAATCTTGTTAGCTTCCTCAGCAGTAGGAATTTGCTCTAAGCCACTGTAGGTAGCATCAATAGGCTGTTCACGACGTTGGAAGTATTGGGTGGCTTTACGGCCGACTAGTACAAATGTGTAGTCTATACCTTCTGCCTTGAGTTCCTTGGCACGGTTTTCAGCGCGACGGATGACGTTGGTGTTGTAACCACCACACAAACCTCTGTCGCCAGATATGACTAACAACCCGACTGATTTAACTTCGCGTTTTCTCAGTAGTGGCAGGTTGGCTTCTTCAAACCGCAGACGGGTTTGTAGACCATATAGTACTTGCGCTAATCGGTCAGCGAATGGACGAGTAGCCAGGACTTGTTCTTGCGCCCGACGTACTCTCGCCGCAGCGACTAGCCGCATGGCTTCTGTGATTTTTTTGGTGTTTTTGACCGACTGAATGCGATCGCGTATTGCTTTGAGGTTAGGCATATTTTTTGTCAGTAGTCAATGGTCAATGGTCAACAGTTAAGGGTCAAAAGTCTGGCGTTGTTTGACTGTTGACCCTTGATGCTTGACTAAATTACGCTGTGGCTTTGAAGGTCTTTTTGTAATCTTCCAATGCTGCCTTCAAAGCGGCTTCTTCATCATCAGCTAGTACTTTTTTAGTTTGTACTGCTTGGTAATAGGGAGACTTACCAGTTTTCAAGTATTCCCGGAAACCTTTGGTGAAGCTGGTTACTTTGTCAACGGCGATATCATCTAAGTAACCGTTAATCCCAGCGTAGAGGATTGCCACTTGTTCAGCTACAGACAGAGGCTCGTTTTGGGACTGCTTGAGGAGTTCCCGTAAGCGTTGACCCCGTGCTAACTGGTCTTGGGTAGCTTTATCCAAGTCAGAAGCAAATTGCGCGAAGGCTTGGAGGTCGTCAAATTGTGCTAGTTCGAGTTTAATCTTACCAGCAACTTTTTTCATTGCTTTGGTTTGTGCCGCAGAACCTACACGGGATACGGAGATACCAGGGTTTACAGCGGGACGCACACCAGCGTTGAACAAGTCAGAAGATAAGAAAATCTGACCATCGGTGATGGAAATTACGTTAGTAGGAATGTAAGCAGATACGTCACCTGCTTGGGTTTCGATGATTGGTAGTGCAGTCATACTGCCTTTACCTAATTCATCGCTGAGTTTAGCTGCTCGCTCCAATAAGCGAGAGTGGATGTAGAATACGTCTCCTGGGTATGCTTCCCGTCCGGGTGGACGACGTAGCAGCAAGGACATTTGGCGATAAGCTTGGGCTTGCTTGGAAAGGTCGTCGTAAATTACTAAGGTGGCTTTGCCTTTGTACATGAAGTACTCAGCAATAGTAGCGCCAGTATAAGGAGCTAGGTATTGTAATGTAGCGGGTTCACTGGCACTAGCTGCAACAACTACGGTGTAGTCCATTGCGCCTTTTTCTTGGAGGGTTTGGACTACGTTAGCAACGGTTGAAGCTTTTTGACCGATCGCCACATAAACGCAAACTACATCTTCACCTTTTTGGTTAATGATAGTATCGATCGCGATCGCGGTTTTACCAGTTTGGCGATCACCAATAATCAATTCCCGCTGACCCCGACCGATGGGAATCATGGAGTCGATAGCGGTAATCCCTGTTTGCATGGGTTCGTGTACTGACCGACGAGCCACAATACCAGGTGCTGGAGATTCAATCAAACGACTTTCGGTGGTTTTGATGTCGCCTTTACCATCGATTGCGCGACCTAAAGCGTCAACCACCCGGCCAACTAAGGTGTCACCTACGGGAACCTGAGCAATTCTTCCGGTCGCTCTTACAGAGCTACCTTCTTGGATGTTATTACCTGTACCCATGAGTACCGCACCCACGTTGTCTTCTTCCAAGTTTTGGGCGATACCGATGGTGCCATCTTCAAATTCCAAAAGTTCCCCAGCCATAGCCTTTTCTAGGCCATAAATCCGGGCAATACCGTCACCAACTTGCAGAACGGTACCAACGTTAGCAACTTTGACTTCTTGGTCGTATTGCTCAATTTGCTGTTGAATAATGCTGCTAATTTCGTCAGGTCTGATTGATATGCTCATGGTTTATGTTTTTTTCTTGCAACACGGAAAAGTTTGATAGTAAAGTGCCGAGTGCTGAGTGCTGAGTACCGAGTGCTGAGTAATAAATTTTCCTCCTGCCTTCTGCCTTCTGCCTCCTGCCTCCTGCCTCCATTTAGCCGCTGGTTAAGCGTAAGGACAAGCGTCGTAGTTGACCGCGTAAACTAGCGTCAATTACTTGTGAGCCAACTTTGATAATTACACCACCAATCAATTCGCTGTCTACTTTAGTTTCCAGTTCTACTTGACGAGCATTGGTGATGGCGATGACTCTCTCTTTTATCGCTTGCTCCTGCTCTGGTGAGAGAGGAATAGCAGAACTTACTTCTGCTAATACAGTTTGATTCAGCTGTCGCAACAATGCCAGATACTGCTTTAAAATCTGATCTAGGAAGAAAATGCGTCGTTTGTCTACTAAAAGTAGCAAAAAGTTCCGTAAATACGGATTACCGCCTTCACTTATTTGACTGATCACTGCTTTTTTGCTGTCAGGCGCAATAAAGGGGTTGTCGATCAAGCTCCGCAGTTGTTGGGAATTTTGCAACAAGTCTAGTAAAGAACGAGCATCGTTACCGAACTCTTCTGTCAGATTTTTGGATTGTGCTACGGACATCAACGCCTGTGCATAAGGTTGGGCGATTTCGGCTGTTTCTACATTACTTTTCATTACCGTCCTCCCACCTGAGCGATGCTGTTGTCAATTAGTGCTTGTTGAACATCGTCAGCAACACCAGAGCGCAGCTGTGACTCGACTTGTTGTAATGCTAGAACGGCTACTCGCTGCCGCAATTCGGTAAGCGCTCGCTCTCTTTCGGTGTTTAAATCTGCCGCTGCTGTTTGTTTCAAGCGTTCTACGTCTTGTACTGCTTTTTCCAACAGGGCTTGTTTTGTTGCCTGGGCGCTTTCTTCGGCTGCTTGGCGGATGCGTTGTGCCTCAGTTTGAGCCTGGGTCAATTGTTCTTGTGCTTGCGAAAGAGAAGTTTGTGCTTCTTTTAAGCGTTGTTCTGCTTCCTGAATGGCAGTTTCGATATTGGTTCTGCGATCGCTCAGGATATTGCTTAAAACTTTACGTCCAAAGTAGAATAGTATGCCAATCAGAATCACTAGGTTTATGAGATTGGTTTCAAAGATGTCTAGGTTTAGACCGAAACCACCTTCTGCTGCGCCTTCTGCCAATTCAGAGTGAACAGCTTGAGCTTCTGCGGCAAGTAATAAGAAAGTGCCCATGATACCCATCTACAAGTGCGCTGCTCGCTTGCTAATTAAGTTTTTGTTTTCCCGGAGGAAAAAAGTGCCTACGAATTTTAGATTTTAAATTTTAAATTTTAGATTTTTTGGTTTATACCCCACCGAAATTTTAGATTTGTGGTTTTAGATTGGGTAATTTATCAATCGGCAATCCAAAATCCAAAACTTGGTAAGGTCAATCCAAAAGACGCTCGCAGACTCGCTAACGGCAATCCAAAATCCAAAATTGGTTGACACTTAATTAAGCGCTCTGGGACAAATACCCAGTGGCGCGTATGCTTTCACTAGGCCAATAATCTCCAGCTTATCTAGCTAGACTCGGCCCTAATAGTTTTTCTAGAATCTGTCTGCTTAGAGCATCAACTTGTTGTTCTAAGGAACGCATTGCTTCCTGCTTTTGTTGCTCTATTTCAATAGCAGCTTTCTCTCTTTGAGTTTGAGCTTCTTGTTGTGCCTCAGCAATTTTCTGGGCAGTAATTTTCTTAGCTTCCGCCTGGGCTGTTTCTAGAGCGGCTTGCGACTGCCTACGAGCGTCTGCCAGCTGCTGCTCATATTCTTTAGTTAAGCGTTCGGCTTTAGCTATACGTTCCTTAGCTTCTAAGGTATTTGTTCGGATATAGTTATCGCGATCGTCTAGTACCTTGGTCAGTGGTTTATAGAAAATTACATTCAACAAGGCTGCCAATAGCAGGAACTGCAATGCCATAAAAGGCAAGGTAGCATCGAAATCAAACATTTCTCTCCTCTTTGGCTGGAGTAGCAGTTTTCATGGCTTGCAACATCATCCAACCTGTTCGTATTTTAGAGACCCATAGCCACAAGGGTCAGCCGACATCAGAACCACTTAATACTCAAAGTTTTACAACTGTAGAGGCGTGATGTTTCACGTCTCTACACTAAAAAAACTTTGAGTTCTTATGCGAAGGGGTTAGCAAACAGTAACACTAGGGCGATTACCAGACCGTAGATAGTCAAGGATTCCATGAACGCCAAGGTTAACAGCAGAGTACCGCGAATTTTGCCTTCTGCTTCTGGTTGACGGGCAATACCTTCTACTGCTTGACCAGCAGCGTTACCTTGTCCAATACCAGGGCCGATCGCAGCCAAACCAATTGCTAGAGCAGCAGCCAGAACTGAAGCAGCAGAAACTAATGGATCCATGTTGATTTTCCTTGCTTTAATTACAGAACTAACAAATGTAAATTAACTAGTAAAGACGTGTTTTTTCACGCTGCACCGAGTTCTCGCAAATCGCGTTTTGCGACGTTTTGAGCATGAATGCTCGTCGGAACTGTGCTAACAACTGAGCAGATTAACAGTTATCAGTTATCAGTTATCAGTTATCAACTTGCATGATAACTTTTTACTGTTTACTGTTTACTGATTTAATGCTCCTCATGCTCTTCGCCGCCGTGTCCTTCCATTGCCTCATGAATGTATGCCCCAGCTAGGGTAGCAAACACCAGCGCTTGAATGGCACTGGTAAATAAACCCAAGGCCATTACAGGTAGAGGTACAAATAAAGGAACGAGCAGCACTAATACCGCCACTACCAATTCATCCGCCAAGATGTTACCGAAAAGACGGAAGCTTAGGGAGAGGGGCTTAGTAAAATCTTCAAGAATGGCGATCGGCAACAAAACGGGTGTCGGCTCTATGTATTTCTTGAAGTAGCCCAGACCCCGCTTGCTGAAACCTGCGTAAAAGTAAGCCAGGGAAGTCAGCAGCGCCAATGCTACCGTCGTATTGATGTCGTTGGTGGGAGCTGCTAATTCACCAGATGGTAGCTTGATCAGCTTCCAAGGAATTAAAGCGCCTGACCAGTTCGATACGAAGATAAACAAGAACAATGTACCAATAAATGGTACCCAAGGGCGGTACTCTTTCTCACCAAGTTGGTTTTTTGCTAGATCCCGAATAAATTCCAGGGCATATTCCATCAGGTTTTGGATGCCACTAGGAACTTTTTGTATGTTGCGAGTAGCTGCTAATGAAGCTACTACTAGAATGCTAATCACAAACCATGAGGTGAGAAAAACTTGCCCATGAATTTTAAGATTGCCTAATTGCCAGTAGAAATGTTGACCTACTTCTAATTCGGCGAGGGGAAAAGAATTAAAGGCGTTTAAGACACTAAGCATTTGCATTCTTCAAGCATTTTCCCCAACAAGCGAGGATGGGTGTATTGTCTTTGTGAGCCTGACTTGTTAAGCAGTTATCAGTTATCAGTTATCAGTTGTCAAGTTTGTCTGCTTCTATGTACACCAGAACCCTGTTTACTGTTCACTGTTCACTGTTCACTGTTTTAAGAATCAGGAAGGAACGCAGTTTGCACCGTATAGACGAGGAGCGTGGCTTTGTAAGTGAGAAATCCCAAAAATATGGGCATTACATGTAGATCGTGCCATTGAGTTGCTAGTATAATCAACCCAATAAATAGAGCAAAACGATTTTTGCTCAGACGATTTTTTTCAGCGCCGAGTTGCTCAACGTCTTTAGCCAGCATCTTTAAGTAAACCACACCTGTACACGCCCCAATTAAATAATTCAGGGCAATGTTCAAGGAATAAAAAATCCACACAGAGATAAATATAATCCCCGTCAAAACAAGTGTGATTACCAACAACTTCTGATAGAGTTGATGGAACTCCTGCATAGAGGTGCTTGCTGGTTTTGTTTCCTCAAAACCAGAGGGAGTATCTTGTTGTGTTGTCGGAGTGGGTGCGATTGGTTCTTCTGACAAGCTCACGGGACTTGAAACCAGTACAGCTAACTATTTTGACTGCACATTCAGTCAGCTGAATCATATCACGATCCGGTAACATTACTTTAGAAAAAAACAATTAACTTCTTGTTTGCTGCCCAAGGGTAATAGAAGCTGAACTATGGGCAAAGACAAAGCTAGAGTAAATCTAGGAACTAGGCAAAGGAAGATGCAACGCGATCGCCGCCTGAATAATTCCTAACTTTATGTGCAATTGCTTTGTTCTAAAAAATTCAGTGACCTCCAGAACTTTTGTGTAATTAGCTACTTAATGTTTTGGAAAAGCTGGGTCTAGAAAATTAGTTGGTGCTTGAGGAGCGTAGACGCGGAACGTCTTGTCGTTAGACATCACACCAAAGCTGAACCTTGCTAAACTCCAGCCTGTTAAATTTGTACTACCCACTGAAAAGGGCATTGCTGTGTACATTCTTAATTTACATTAGATTGGCCAAAATTGCTTGCGATTAATAGGCAGGGGGCGGGGAGCAGGGAGCAGGGAGCAGGGAGCAGGGGGATAATTTATAACAGGGAGAATGTCATAAAACATAGGGGTAGGGTGTGGAAAAAAAACCTATAAAAAGTCATGAAGATTTAGAAGTGTACCAAATGGCATTTGATGCAGCCATGAACATTTTCGAGTTATCAAAGAAGTTTCCTGTAGAAGAGAAATATTCGCTTACTGATCAAATTCGTAGATCATCGCGGTCTGTCTGTGCTAATTTAGCAGAGGCGTGGAGAAAAAGACGTTATGAAGCAGCTTTTGTGGCTAAGTTAAATGATTCCGTTCGCGGAGCGTGTCGTAGACAAGCCGAAGCTGCTGAAGCTCAAACTTGGCTCAAATTTGCAGTGAAATGTAATTATCTGGATATTGAGCAAGCCAGAGAAATCTATGGAAATTACAATCGAATTTTAGGCATTTTAGTAACC
>NZ_JADEXZ010000043.1 GCF_015206815.1 Fortiea sp. LEGE XX443 | reverse complement strand
TGTTGGATGAGGATCTCTTGCCAAATGTTTAAGAATTTGTAATTCTACATCCATTGCCCTACTTTCCTTCCAGAGTTTTTTCTTTTCATCCTTTTATTCAGAATACTCGGAAAGTGACAGAAGAGGGCTAATTATACAGTTCGCAAAAATTACCCAACAATAACGTTTTCTTTTTAAAAGTGCTAGACTAAGGTTATGTGCTTACCTAAGTATATCTAGCAAAACTTACTTAGGGCTACTGCTAAGAAACTCTAAAAATTTGTGAAAGTCAAAACTGTTTCCTGTGGTAATGCGATCGCAGCAATCAAAACAGTCTGTATTCCGATTTTGCTAAGACTGTTTCGCATTCCTGAGAAAAACTTAGTGCTAGTTACCCCAGCTATAGGCGATTTTGCATAAATCCTAACTAAAAGTTGACAAAAAGCAGTACATTTGTGACTGTGACTTAGTAAACTGCTTAAGTAACGGGGAAACTGTTCTAAAAAATGAGCTTGAGAGCTCGAAATAGGCAGCAGATGATTAGTATCCAGTTTAATGAAAGTCGTAAAATCAATCTATTGCGGCATCACCAGTTTGTTTTAGTATAAAAGTTTTCATTAGTCAACTCTAATGCTACATTATGGACACGGTGATATACGAACTTATACTTATAAATAGGTTGTCTCTTGAGCAGCAAGTTAGCTAAAAAGAAAACAAAAGATGAAAAAAAATGTATCTCTCATCAAAAACCTAGAGCGGATAGGAGTGCGGAAAATCTAAAATAGATATTAAATTGAAAAAAACAACGACCATCGACAAACGTTAGTCCATATTTACCTTCTGCAAAGCGTCGCCAGGTTGTTACCAGTGCTGAAACACGATTACATGCAAGTTTCCCAGGATCAGCCTAATTATTTAGAGGCTCCACTCCAGTTGTTGCTGTTTGTCGATGGACGGCCTCAGTCCCGGCAACAAGTACAGCGAATACGTGCTTACTTAAAAGAATTGCAAGCTGATTATAGCTTTGAAGTTCAAATTATCGATGTCGGTCAACAACCATATCTGGCAGAACATTTTAAGTTGGTGGCTACGCCAGCTTTGATCAAAATTCATCCGGAACCCAGACAAGTTTTGGCTGGAAGTAATATTATTGCTCAATTGAAAAACTGGTGGCCACGTTGGCAAGCTGCTGTAGATGCTTATTTAAAATTGCAAGAGGATTTTCAAGAACGTATAGATGATAATGGTCGGGTGTCCCCAGCTAAATCAACAATTACTTCTGTTGCTGTTTCTGCGGAACTGATAAAACTTTCAGACGAAATTTTTCGTTTGAAACAAGAAAAAGAGAAACTTCAGGAGCAGCTACAATTTAAAGACCGAGTAATTGCGATGTTGGCGCACGACCTCCGTAATCCCCTAACAGCTGCGGCGATCGCTATTGAAACGCTTCAATCTAACTACAATGTAGAAGCAGGTGAATTTCAGCGCTTGAAACCAGCAATGGCAGCGCATCTGCTAAAGCAAGCTCGCAGTCAAATAAAAATAATTGATCGGTTGATTGCTGATTTATTGCAAGTAGGCCGGGGTAGCGATAAAGAGTTGCCAATTATACCTCAAAAAATCGACCTAGGACAACTCTGTTTAGAAGTGCTAGAGGAACTGCGCGATCGCTACACAGCTAAATCCCAAGTACTAGAAACAGATATTCCTACAGACTTACCTAACGTTTATGCCGACCCAGAACGCATCCGCCAAGTATTAGTAAATCTGTTAGATAATGCAATTAAATATACACCTGCTGGTGGTAAAATCACTATTTCAGGATTGCACCGTACTACCCAAAAAGTTCAGTTTAGTGTCGGCGATACTGGCCCTGGTATTCCTTTAGAAAGCCGCGATCTCATTTTTGAAAACCACTTCCGCTTGCAAAGAGATGAAAGTACCGATGGATATGGCATTGGTCTTTGTTTATGCCAGCGCATTGTTCGGGCGCATTATGGTCAAATTTGGGTAGATTCTACTCCCAATGGTGGAGCATGGTTCCACTTCACATTGCCAGTCTATCCGTTTTAGGGACTTCCATCTAAAAAAATATCCTATCGCTAAGTAGGCAGGGGGGAGACAGAAGAGGAATAAATTGGATAATTTATTTTCTGGGAGTCCCTAAGGGAAGAATCATATTGATTACGTACAATTGTCAACACCGTTTAGCTGCTGATGGGTTGCCAATAGGATGTAAATCTGCTTCCCAAATACTGATGTAAATCAAATCACAATTCTGACGCACAATTTGTCCCTTCACAGAACCTAAATCAAAACTAAAATCATCTCTCTGACGCTGTTGAATTTGTTGTAGTCCTTGCTGAATTTGTGAATTGACTTGACCATTGAGCATTCCACCTAAAGTATTTTGCATAACATCTGGGTCTACTGATTGAGCAAAAGCTACCTCAGTTTGCACTAACCTTCCCGAATTTCGGTCGAATAAATACCCCAAGTCAATTTGATTTGGAACTAATTTATAGGTGACAGCACGAGTATTCCCCCACAAGCCTCTCAAATCTCTACTTTTTCTTCCGAGAGTGGCTTCTACGGTTCTTCTGTCTGTACCTGGAGGAAATGCGGGAACCCTTGGACGATTTGTTGTACTTTCTTTTTTTTTATTATCTGGCTTGTCTTGTTGTATTGCAGGTGCTTCCCTTGTAGGAACTACGGCAGGTTGTGTATCTGGTGTGTTGGTTGAATTAGGCGTATCTGTTACTACAGGCTGCTCGTCAGTTTGTACTGGAGATTCGTTTGCAGAATTAGAGTCGGTTGTGTCATTGTTAGCAGACAAAGGTGCAGAATTTATTGGCTGCTGAGGAGCGATGTCAGGTGTAACAGAAAATGGTGGCGAAACAGCAGGCTGATTATTGGCTTCTAGAGATGGAATAGGAGATGCTGGGGAGTCGGAATTTGTAATGATGGGTACTTCTGACTGTTGCGGACGAGTCAAGCGAGAAATTCCTATTCCAGCAATTAAACCAGCCACTATCAAACCACCAAATATCCAAATAGGTTTTTGGGGATTTCGAGGAGGAATTCTTGGGGGGGTAGAAAATGCCTGAGTTTGCTGAGTTGATGCAGTCGCAGCAGGACTCAAGCTGATAGTAGCGGATGTAGAAATATTACTCGTAGAGTTTAAAGCATAGAGCATTTTACTAGCAGTGCTGTAGCGATCGCTCGCTTGGGGTTTAATCGCCTGATTCAGCACCATTGCTAACTGCGGCGAAACTTGCGGCGCGTCATTTTGCCAAAGAATCTCCCCACTTTGCTGATTAGTTGGTAATTCTGAAGGCTGTTTACCAGTTAATAAATAAATTGCTGTTAAGCCTAAACTATAGATATCTGTAGCGTAAACTGGTCTTCCTATTGCTTGTTCGCTAGACATATATCCCGGCGTACCAATCACCAGCGATTGAGTCGGATATCCGGGTTTAGTGGCTACTGTACGTAGGGTTTCTTTAACTGCACCGAAATCAATCAAAACTGGTTTGCTATCAACAGAGCGCAGAATAATATTATCTGGTTTGATATCGCGGTGAATGATGCCTTTGCTATGCACATAATCCAATACTGATAGTAAACTCAAGAGAATTTCTCGGACTATGGTTTCACTTTGGCATCCTCTAGTTTCGATAAGATTGGTTAAAGTTTGACCATGAATCCATTCTTGCACCAGATAAAACTGTCCATTCTCCGAAAAATAGGCGTGTAGTCTGGGAATTTGGTCACTACTGTCGCCCAAATGCTCTAAAGTTGCGGCTTCCCTTTCAAACCTTTGTTGAATCATTTCATAGGTTTGAGGATCATTGGCAATTGGTTTGAGTTGCTTGATGACACAGCGACGGCGAGAAGGCATATGAGTATCTTCTGCCAAAAAGGTTTCCCCAAATCCACCAGCACCGAGTACCTGGATAACTTGATAGCGATTATTTAGTAGGATTGTGGTCATGAACAGTTAAATATGTCCGCCATCTCTCAATTTACATCACGATGTCAAGGCAGATGATGTTCCCGCGTGAGACTACGAGGGTGTTTATAAAATAAATATTAAGGTGAGTGGGTCACGGCTTTGTTGTCACTCACCATTTTATTTATATGGTAGTACGTTAGATGTTAATCAATTCTTATGGCAAAAGATAGATTTCATAATATTGTCAGAAATGCTTTAGAAAAAGATGGTTGGAAGATTACGGCTGACCCTTATGAAATTAATTTAGATGATGTAGATTTTGAGATTGATTTAGCAGCAGAGCAACTTTTAGCCGCAGAACAAGAGGGAAGAAAAATAGCGGTGGAGATTAAAAGTTTTATTAGTCCATCGAATGTTTCAGAATTTCATACCGCTTTAGGACAGTTTTTAAACTATCGAGATGCTTTAGATAAAATTGAATCAGATCGCCTACTTTATTTAGCAGTTCGCGCACCAATTTATCAAAGTTTTTTTCAACGAAAATTTATTGCCTCGGCAGTTAAAAAATATCAATTGCGATTGATGATTTACGATGTACAAGAAGAGGTGATTAGTCAATGGCTATAGAACAATATCGGCAATATATTCGACAACTTCTTTCCGAACGGCAAAAGCGATCTGCAATGCAAAGAAATGCCGAAGAGTATGAGGTGCAAACAATTTTTGACGAACAACAAGACCACTATCAATTACTTTATGTTGGCTGGCGGGGAAATAAACGAGATTTTGGCTGTATCTTACATCTTGATATTAAAGAGGGAAAAATTTGGATTCAACATGATGGTACTGAAGAAGGAATTGCCAATCAATTAGTAGAAATGGGAGTACCTAAGCAAGATATTATTTTGGCCTTTCACGAACCATACATACGTCAGTTTACTGAGTTTGGCACTATAAAAACATGAGCAAGGCGATCGCTTCTATGTAACTTGCTCATTTAAAATACAAATAGATGATGTGACAACTAGAGCGATCGCACTGATTTTTTATTGATAAAATTTTCCTAACTTATTACTGTTGCTTTATTGCCATTTTGACTGTTGACACTGGCAACAAACGACGGTTGTTCAGAACTAGAAGTTGATGATTCGCCTCGCCGTTTCTTGTAGCGCTGGTTCTTTGGAACTCCTCCCGCCATGCCGTATTCTACACTGCTTTTACCGTATTTTGTGGCAACTCCTAACAGCATGTGTTCTGCCATATCTCCCAACTCGCCCTCAGTTTCTAGCATTTCCCGGTATACCTTATCTAAGTTAGAAAGAGCAGTGTTGTATAAATTTTCTCTAGTTCGCATTTTTTCTATGAGAATTGAGAATGCAGGTAAAGAAAGTCCATTACCTAAATCTAAGTACGGATCAATTGAATTGAGGCTGGCTGCGCGGCGCACAGAATTTTCTAACACCTTGGAGCTTCTTTTTTTACGAGCCATGATATGTACCTTGGAATACACTACAGTAAATATTCTTTACCTTAAAAAATATCCGTACGGTTCAGCCTGAGAAAATTTCGGCAAATCTGTAATGGCTTTTGCTACACTGAGATATTTTTCGTGAGTGCGGAAAATACCAAAATGAGCAAGCAATCTGGCATTTTGAGAAAGCATTTTGGCATTTTGCTTGCGGAAAATACCAAAATGAGTAAACAATCTGGCATTTTGAGAAAGCATTTTGGCATTTTGCTTGCGGAAAATACCAAAATGAGTAAACAATTTGGCATTTTAAGAAAGCATTTTGGCAAAATTAGAAAGCAATCTGCCTTTTTGTGAATTAAAAACGACTTGAGCAATATTGACATTGCGATCGCCTATAAAAACCTTGTTTTCTCGTGAACAAAGAGATCCCCGACTTCTCAAAGAAGTTGGGGATCTCTGCACAATGTGAGATTAATAGTCCTTAGTGCTTGTCAAAAGAGGTAGGGGAGCAGGGGGGAAAGGGGAAGATTGTTTCCCCTTGCTCCCTTGCTTCTTCGGTAAGTTTGTGAAGTGTCGATGATGTAGTCACATCAGAATTAATGAAGAAATTTTACATCAAGATACTTAAACAAAAGTTAACCACTGCGGCAGCCTTACAAGCTGCTCAGTTGGGAATGTGGCAAGAGCAAGATTATTCTAAACCTTACTATTTGGCTGCTTTTACCTTACAAGGTGAATAGAAGTAGTCTCTAATACTATGGTGATTTGCAGATGAGTGATAGTATATTTTGGGCTTTAAATTGAAAGCCTTGATGATCATGTAATAACTAGAGTCATCGTATTTATACTTAATGCCGTTGACATTTTTCTCTGTGTCGGGTTTTTTCATTAAAAATTCAAACCCGTACAGTACCTAAAAGTATAGTGAAGCAGATACAACTTCGGGGTTAAAAATACTGTTATGACTAAGAGAATGGAATGTCCCCAGAAACCAAGAAGATTTTTCGCAACATTCACCAGTCGCACACCCCTTCTCTTAGTTGGCATGATCGTGTTTGTTGAATCAGGTGCAGGAAATCCTGGGCGTTATACGGTAAAGATTGCCCAACAGCCACCGACAAATTCACCAGATATCAATCGTACTAACGCAGAACAGATTTTTCAAGAAGGGGAAGAGTTACTTAGGCAAGGAACAGCAACATCTCTAAGACAGGCGATCACCAAATTTGAAACCGCCTTGAAGCTATGGCAAAAAGTTAACGATGTTAAACAGCAAGCGATCGCTCTCAACGAGCTTGGTTTTATTTATGATGCCTTGGGAAACAAACAGCAAGCACTAATATTCTTCAAACAATCCTTGCTTTTGAGAAAACAAGCGGGGGATAAAGCCGGAGAAGCTGTGACTCTTAACAACATTGGTAATGTCTACGATGCCTTGGGAGACAAACAGCAAGCGCTCGATTACTATAGCCAGTCCTTGCCTCTATCACGAGAAATGGCGGATAAAAGCGGCGAAGCTATTATTCTCAACAACATCGGCGCTGTCTACAATGCCTTAGGAGATAAACAGCAGGCGCTCAATTATTACAACCAGTCTTTACTTCTGACAAGGCAAGTCAAAGATAAAGTTCAGGAAGCAAAAACCCTCAATAACATCGGCGCTGTCTACGATGCCTCAGGAGATAAACAGCAAGCGCTCATTTTCTATAATCAGTCTCTAACCCTAGCACGGCAAGTAGAGGATAAAACTGGGGAAGCTGTCATTCTCAACAACATCGGCGCTGTTCACGACGCATTGGGAGACAGACAGCAAGCACTCAATTACTACAACCAGTCTCTGCCTTTGAGACGAGAAGTAGGTGATAAAACAGGGGAAGCAGCTACCCTCAACAACATCGGTGGTATCTACGACTCATTAGGCGATAAATCAAAGGCACTCAATTATTACAACCAGTCTCTAGCCTTATCACGAGAAGTTAAAGATAAAGGTGGTGAAGCAACTACCCTCAATAACCTTGGCCGTGTCTACAACGATTTGGGCGATAAACAGCAGGCACTCAAGTACTACAATCAGTCTCTGCCCCTGAGACGACAAGTCGAGGATAAAGGAGGTGAAGCCGTCACCCTCAATAACATCGGCGGTGTCTACAACGATTTGGGCGATAAATCGAAAGCACTCAATTATTACAACCAGTCCCTAGTCTTATCACGACAAGTCGGAGATAAAGCACAAGAAGCCGTCACTCTCAATAACATTGGCGGTATTTACTCTGCATTGGGAGATAGAGAGCAGGCACTCAAATACTACAATCAGTCTCTACCGTTGAGACGGCAAGTAGAGGATAAAACTGGGGAAGCCGTCACTCTCAATAACATCGGACGAATCTACGATGCCTTAGGAGATAAACAGCAAGCACTCAAGTACTACAACCAGTCCATGCCCTTAAGACAGCAAGTAGGTGATCGAACTGGGCAAGCCGTTACTCTCAATAACATTGGCCGTGTCTACGACTCATGGGGAGATAAACAGCAGGCACTCAAGTACTATAACCAGTCTCTACCTTTATCACAACAAGTGGGTGATAAAGCAGGTGAAGCAACCACACTCAACAATATTGGCGGTGTCTACAATGATTTAGGTGATAAGTCAAAGGCACTCAAGTACTACAATCAGTCTCTGCCCTTAAGACGGCAAATGAGGGATCAAGCTGGAGAAGCCGTTACTCTATATAATATTGCCTATTTAGAACGTAACCAAGGCAACCTCAAACAATCCCTAATCCAAATTGAAGCAGCTATCAAGATAATCGAAAACTTACGCACGAAAATCACCAACGAACAATTGCGTACTTCTTACTTCGCCTCACAGCAAAATATTTACCAATTTTCCAATGACTTATTAATGCAGTTGCACAAGCAATACCCCACCCAAGGCTATGATGCTTTAGCACTGCAATCAAGTGAAAAATATCGTTCTCGTAGTTTATTGGATCTACTTACAGAAGCTAACGCTGATATTCGCCAAGGCGTAGAACCAAAACTACTAAAAGCAGAGCGCAACTTACAACAGCGACTGGATGTAACCGAAAAACGCCGTTTAGAACTCTACAACACTGGCCAATACACCCCAGAACAAGCGCAAGTTTTAGAAAATGAACTAGCCTTACTTCACAAAGACTACCAAAATGTACAAGCACAAATCAGAGATATCAGTCCCAAATATGCTGCACTAACTCAACCTCAACCCCTTTCTCTCAAAGAAATTCAACAGCAGGTACTAGACGATAATACTGTGTTGTTGGAATACTCCCTTGGTGAAGAACGCAGCTATTTGTGGGCGGTGAGTAAAACTAGTATGAGCAGCTATGAATTACCCAAACGTGCAGAAATTGAAAAAATTGTTAAGCAATTTAACTATTTATTAAAAATACGCTATTACCGCCTTACTGCGAACAAAGACATAGATGAAAGCTCTGGTTTAGGTGCTTTTCGCAGTTCTGATGTGCTGGAAAAACTCAGTCAAATGCTGTTAAAACCAATCGCTGAAAAAATCAAAAACAAACGCTTGGTTATTGTCAGTGATGGTGCTTTGCAATATCTGCCATTTTCTGCACTACCTGAACCCGGAACAGTAGGTAAAAACATCAAACCCCTGCTAGAGAACCACGAAATTACGTACTTACCTTCAGCTTCTACTCTAGCTGTTATCAGGCGCGAACACAGAGAACGCAAAATTCCTCCCAAAACTTTAGCTGTTATTGCAGATGCCGTATTTAGCAATGATGACGATCGCCTAACTAAGATTAACCATCAGCCCATACCTAAGCAAAGCATTCCATTCATCAATCCAAATTTCTCTTTTGAGCGTTTATCTTTCACTCGCAAAGAAGCCGAGGCAATTTTAGCTTTAGTGACTGATAAATCCCAAACTCTGCAAGCATTAGACTTTGCCGCTAACCGCGCTTTTGTTACTAGTTCACAACTCAGTGACTACCGCATTATACATTTTGCCACACACGGCATTTTGGATACGGAAAACCCAGCATTATCAGGAGTAGTGCTGTCTCTGTTTAACGAAAAAGGCAGAGTGGAAAATGGTTTTTTGCGTCTGCAAGATATCTTCAACCTCAAACTCCCCGCCGAATTGATAGTCCTCAGTGCTTGTGAAACTGGCTTAAGCAAAGAAATCAAAGGCGAAGGATTAGTTGGTTTAGCCAGGGGATTTATGTATGCGGGTAGCCCTCGTGTGTTGGTAAGTATGTGGAGTGTGGATGATGAAGCGACATCAGAATTGATGAAGCGGTTTTACACCAAAATACTAAAACAGAGATTAACACCTGCTGCGGCACTGCGAGCCGCCAGGTTGGAATTGTGGAAAGATGAGAAGTATTCTGCACCTTATTATTGGGCTGGCTTTACTTTACAAGGTGAGTGGAGGTAATAATAATTGATCATTCGTAATGACACTCATTTCTCAGGAATGATTGCCATATACGAAATCACTTCAAATCAAGTAAGCCTTCTTCCTTTAATTTGGGATTAAAGCGGAGTTGCATTTGCAAACCACGAGATTCTAGAATTTTTAAAATTTCTGTTTCTACTCGCCGTGCTACATTCTTAATAACTTTTATTTGTGCTAACTCATCATTAGCTGGATTTTGATAATTCACCTGCTCTTCTGGTGTCATTACGCTTTTAACATTGATGGGTTGAGTCCATTTTTCTTTATTCTCCCCATTTCCTAAGGGAATACTGCCATTCTCTGCAATCCACCCATTCTCAATATTTTCTAAAACTGTACGACTGGGACGTTCAATAGTTTGAACTTTCACCCAGTAACAT
Organism: Fortiea sp. LEGE XX443; assembly: GCF_015206815.1. GTDB lineage: Bacteria > Cyanobacteriota > Cyanobacteriia > Cyanobacteriales > Nostocaceae > Nostoc_B. The sequence goes on along the minus strand of NZ_JADEXZ010000043.1, from coordinate 40,286 downwards.
TGTTTTGGTCGACGGACTAAATGTTGTTTCAAGCTCAAATAAACATCACGAGAATATCCTACAAATTGTAGTAATTTATTTTGGTCAAAGATAGCATACACGCCTATTTTTCCTTGAAATATTTCAGGTAATTGACCTTCTGCGTCAATGTAAGGAAAATATTCTAGAGTTGTTAAAGATGGAGTATTCGTTTCGTTATTCATATATCACAACAGATTCTAAAAATACTAGCAATTGGCAATTTGGTATTAAATAATTGGAGCATAATTTTTAGACCGAAGTCAAAAGAAAAAGGCAAAAGAAACTTTTCTTCTGCCTTTTTGATTAATTATTAACTTTTGATTTACATATCGAAATCATCGTCGTCATCTTCATCTTCCTCATATTCATCCTCGTCTTCATCAGGTATGAGATCATGGACTTCATCGGCAATCAAATCATCTTCATCGATTATCGATCCTGTAAGCCGACTACCAAATGTACCTTCTGTTAGAGAAGGGGTATCTAAATTGTAGGCACGAGCAGTGCGATCGTCTAACACCATATCCAGTGGATCATCAACTTCATCCAGGACACTGGTAGTTTCAAGAGTTGCGTAATCATCGATCGCACCAGGTTCATCATAGGTATTGTATCCCGTACCCGCTGGAATCAATCGTCCGATAATTACGTTCTCTTTCAAACCCCGCAGCCAATCAGATTTACCTTCAATAGCAGCTTCAGTAAGTACCCGTGTTGTTTCTTGGAAAGATGCAGCCGAGATAAAGCTATCAGTGTTTAATGATGCTTTGGTGATACCTAACAATACTGGTGTATATTGCGCCCTAGCACCACCTGTAATTGCCATTGCTTCGTTCACCTGCTCAACTTGGCGTAATTCCACCAACTCACCGGGAAGCATAGTGGTGTCACCACCATCATCAATCCGCACTTTATTGGTCATTTGGCGTACAATCACTTCAATGTGCTTATCGGCAATATCAATACCTTGGGACTGATACACCAATTGCACTTCATTCACTAAGAATGTTTGTACCTTCTGCAAAGCATGGCTAGCACAAGCGTAAACTCCATCTTCAGAACCCAAACTGAAGAATATTTCCAAAATTTCGTGGGGGTTGGATGGGCCATCGGTGATGGGTTGTCCGGCTAATACATGGGAGCCGTCTGGGACTATCAGGTTTTGTCCTGGGCCAAGGGGATAATCGCTGACTACGCCATTAGATTCTACAACTTTGACAGCGATCGCTTCATCGCCATCACCATAGACGACCTTGACTTCTCCAGCCCGCCGGACTAAAATACACGCCTCTTTTGGTTTACGCGCTTCCAGAAGTTCTTCAATCCGTGGCAAACCTTGAATGATGTCCCCAGTTTTTGCCCGTTCAAATACCAACAGTACTAAGTTATCACCGCGCTGTACTAAGTCGCCGTCTTCTATTTGCAATACTGCGCCGGGGCTGACTCGGTAAGGACGACCAGCACGAATACTAACAGCATAGTTCTGAGTACTGAGTGCTGATTGATCTCCTGTTGCTGCTGGAGTAGAATTTTTAATCTCCACAACTTCGCCAGATTCTTCTGCAAAGACTCCCGGAGCAATCTGCGCCCCTTCTACCAGCAAATCACCAACTTTTACTTTGGGTTGAGCAGCAGTAGTCATCGAGATCATGTCACTGTGGCGCAGTACTAAGCAACGGCGGACATTTTCGCTGCCTTTCTTCACACCCCGCACAATACCACCTTCTTTACACAAGATTTGGGTACTTGCAACCACTGCACCAGGGGCAATGCTTTTCCCATCCTGGACTTCTAGTGTTGTCTGGGTACTACCTTGGGTAGCATCAGCGGTAATGTCACGCCGAATTACTAATGACTCCAAAATTACTAGCTGCAAGCGCTGTACATTGGGGTCTTCTACATCGGCAATTAATTCAATATCTGCTGCTAGGGGAGAAGCATTATGGTCTTGTTCACCTTCCTGCTCGATTTCTAACACCAGTTGAGTGCGTAACAGTTCCACGCCTTCCACAGATTTGACACGTTCAGCATCTTTGTAGGGTAGTCGCTGCACTGCTCGCAATTGAATTGAACGTCCGGTTTGCTGACTCACAGATGTGGTAGATGGTACATCTGGTGTATTGGGTACGGCAAATTCAACTACGGGACGGCTCAATAATGCCGGGCCTTCTGGAGAGTCTACGTACTGGATGTAGCGCAATTCCGTAACAGTTTGACCTAACAATTCTTCCCCAGGCTGAACAAAAGTGTTATCTTTGCCGATCACTGCTTCTGGATCGTCCACCATCAGTAGTTCGCCGGGTTTGATTACCACTTCCCGCAGAATGTCGTTTTTCTGAGTGACTTCTACTACACCACTGTTTTGGCAGAAGATATCTTTGACAACTTCCGAGCCAGCTTCGACAAACTGACCATCTTCTACCAACAGTAAGGAGATATCTTTATTGACTTCATGGGTTTCTTCGGGAATCCACAGGATTGTACCTCCCTGTACGACTTCGTAACCTTGCTTGGCTTTACCTTTTTTCTGAACTTCAACGCCCGCAAATTTGAGAAAGCCACCAGTGTTAGTGCGATAGCGGTCATCAATTAATTCGGCAACTACTTGACCATTTTGGACTTTTGTGCCAGGGGTAGCCCGGAGGTTAAATTCCTGGTTATTCCCGGTGGATATGAGGTAATTGTTCCGCCCTTGGGAACTATTAACAGTGATGGTTGCTTGGTCTAGAACTACCGAAGCGGTAATAATTTCAATTTCTCTGGTACTCTTACCTGGGGTAGCTTCTGGTAAGCGCACCACACCACCATGCTGACTGGTCAGCTTGGTTTCTGCTAAAATGCCATTACTAGCGATGCGATCGCCATTTTTAACTACCAATTCGGCACCAGGGGGCAAGTTATAAACTTCCCCTGATAAAATCCAAATCAAACCACCTCGTGAGGCTGTGGTTGTGGTGTTCCCTTGACGGTCTGTTTTTTGTTCTGCAACTACGTCAGCAAACTTGACTTCCCCAGCTAAGTCAGTGGCCACATCTTTAACCGCTTTTTCGGTGTTGGTACGAGTTGTCCGTCCCCCAATGGCTACTTCTGCCAGTAATTGTCCTTGTTTTACCTGCTGGCCATCAACTATATATAGTGTGGAACCTTGGGTAACTTGGATTTCTTGACTAACTGGAGTTTCGGAACCTTCTTTCTTTGGCTCTAACATCAAGATGCCATTGGCTTCCACATACAAGGCATCTTCACCGTGGCGGGTGCGATAAGGTCTTGTCCGCAATTTGCGCGGAATCTTGACTGTACCTGCGATTTTCGAGCGTACTTGTTGTGCTACTTCCCCTGTGAACACACCACCCGTGTGGAATGTCCGCATGGTTAGCTGAGTTCCTGGTTCACCAATACTTTGAGCAGCGATAATCCCGACGGCTTCGCCTAAGTCTACCATCTTGGCGTGAGCTAAACTCCAACCGTAACAGTGTTGACAAACCGAACGTGCTGCTTCACAAGTCAGAGGCGATCGCACTACAACTTCTGTCACTCCGCTTGATTGAATTGCTTTGGCCAAGTCATCAGAAATCGGACTATTCCGTGGTGCAATGATTTCTCCAGTAGTAGGATGTACTACATCTTCGCCGATCACCCGTCCCATCAAGCGTGTCGCTAAAGGAATCAACGTTTTGCTTCCTTCTGTCATCGACCGCACAGTCAGGCCTCTAGTAGTACCGCAATCGAATTCCCGAACAATCACATCCTGAGATACGTCTACTAAACGGCGAGTAAGATAACCAGAGTCAGCAGTACGCAACGCCGTATCTACCAATCCTTTACGCGCACCATAAGAAGAAATAATATATTCCGTTACAGTCAGACCTTCCCGGAAGTTAGTTTTAATCGGTAAATCAATAATTTCCCCTTGCGGATCTGCCATCAGTCCCCGCATCCCTACTAACTGACGAACTTGGGAAATATTACCCCGCGCCCCAGAAAACGCCATCATGTACACGGAGTTGAGAGGATTAGTTTTTTTGAAATGGACAACTACCTCGTCTTTGAGCGCTTCACTAGTACCATTCCAAGTATCAATTACTTTTTGGAAGCGTTCAACTTCTGTAATTTCTCCCCGTTGGTAACGCGCTTCTGTAGCCCGAATTTCCTCTTCTGCCGCTTCCAGTAGACTGCGCTTACTAGGTGGCACCATCAAATCATCAACGCTGATTGACACGCCGGCTCTAGTAGCATAACGGAAACCTAAATCTTTCAGTTTATCCGCCATAACTGCGGTTCGTGCCGTCCCGTAGTGAGTAAACGCCCAAGAAATTAAATTTCTCAACTGACCTTTGTCAACTACGCGATTGCGAAAAACTTTTTTTTCGTTATTCATTAGTCAATAATCCTTAGTCATTAATAATTAATAATTCGTAATTCGTAATTCGTAATTAATTCTTCAATTACGAATTACGAATTAGAAATTACGAATTAACTTGCCAGTGCTTCCTGAATTGCCTTGTTATAAATCACTCGGCCAGGTGTTGTGCGTATGTACTGAGAAACTAAATTTCCTTGAGAGTCTTCTCGAACTCGGCGGAACTTATACATGAGTGTCCGACTACCATCACTGTTATCGGTCACTTCTAAAGGTTCTGTATCCGGTTGGTCTGATTCAATTTCACCGTCAAACCGCACATAGATATAGGCGTGTAAGTCTATTTGCTGTTGCTCAAAAGCCATAATTACGTCCTCTAGGGAGGCAAAGTACTTACCAGCACCTTTCGTAGCATGAGGATTTTCTGCGGTTAAGTAGTATGCCCCCAATACCATATCTTGACTGGGAGTGATTATAGGCTTACCTGTAGCTGGCGACAAAATATTGTTAGAAGCCAGCATCAACAACCGTGCTTCTGCTTGACTTTCTAAGGACAGTGGTACGTGTACCGCCATTTGGTCTCCATCAAAGTCAGCGTTAAATGCCGGACACACCAAAGGATGTAATTGAATTGCTCGTCCTTCTACCAAAATCGGTTCAAAAGCTTGAATCCCCAAACGGTGCAGGGTCGGCGCTCGGTTTAGCATGACTGGGTGTCCTTCGATTACCTCTTCCAAGACATCCCAAACACTCGGATCATTACGAGATATCAGCTTCTTAGCAGCTTTAATGTTATTTACCATCCCACTGCGAATCAGGCGATTAATGACAAATGGCTGAAATAGCTCAATTGCCATTTCTCTAGGCAAACCACATTGGTGAATCTTCAGCTTTGGCCCGACCACAATTACCGAGCGTCCAGAGTAGTCAACCCGTTTACCCAACAAGTTTTGGCGGAATCGTCCTTGCTTACCCTCGATAATGTCAGACAAAGATTTCAAAGGTCGGTTATTGGCTCCTACAACCGTTCGACCCCGACGACCATTATCAATCAAAGCGTCTACTGCCTCTTGCAGCATTCGCTTCTCGTTCCGCACAATAATTTCTGGTGCTAATATCTCCTGTAGGCGTGCCAGACGATTGTTGCGGTTAATAACGCGTCTATATAAATCATTCAAGTCGCTAGTAGCAAAGCGTCCACCATCTAGTTGCACCATTGGGCGTAAGTCAGGCGGAATCACGGGGATAACTGTCATCACCATCCATTCTGGTTTAGAACCAGTAGCGATGAAATTATCAATTACCCGCAGACGTTTAATCAGCTTGGCTCGCTTTTGTCCTTTGGCGGCACTAATTTCTTCACGTAAACTTTCCGCTTCTTGCTCTAAATTAATGTCAGCCAGCAAGCGCAATAGTGCTTCAGCACCAATACCTACTTCTACTCCTTGTAAAGTAGAATCTTCACTGTAGATTTGGTCTTCTATTTCCAACCACTGGTCTTCACTCAGTAGTTGTTTGTAGGTTAAGGTTTCGGCGTTACCAGGGCTGAGAACAACATAAGAGTTGAAATAAACTATCTGCTCCACATCCCGCAAGGGCATATCTAACAGGATGGCAATATAACTGGGTATGCCTTTGAGATACCAAACGTGGGCTACGGGGGCTGCAAGTTTTATATACCCCATGCGATGGCGGCGCACCCTAGATTCAGTGACTTCTACGCCACACCGCTCACAAACAATTCCTCTGTGGCGAACTCTCTTATACTTACCACAATGACATTCCCAATCTTTCGCCGGGCCAAAGATGCGTTCGCAAAATAGGCCATCCATCTCTGGCTTGAGAGTACGGTAATTAATCGTCTCTGGTTTGGTGACTTCACCGACTAATTGACCATTGGGCAAGGTGCGTTCTCCCCATTGCCGAATGCGTTCTGGCGATGCCAAGCCAATTTTTACGTAGTCAAACTGATTAGTTTGGGCTGGTCTCATCTTTCTAATTCGTAATTCGTAATTAACAATTTCTAATTCGTAATTAACAATTTCTAATTCGTAATTCGTGATTAATTCTTCAATTACGAACTACCCTTCGGGTTCGGGAGTTTGCCATCGACGCAAAGCGCCAAGACGGCAACTCCCTCACGAATTAGCAATTACGAATTATTACTCGTCGTCTTCCAGCGATTCACGGGATAGAGATTCGTAGGTAGGTCGCGGTGGTGTGCGTCGAGCTGATTGGTCTGCCATTAAATCAACTTCTACATCTAAAGAACTTCCATCTGTTTGGGTTTCTACTTTGTGAACAGCAATATCTAAGCCTAAGGATTGCAGTTCTCGCATTAACACCTTAAATGATTCAGGTGTTCCTGGTCTTGGGATGGCTTTACCTTTAACGATCGCATTTAGCGCTTCATTCCGCCCCTGCATATCGTCAGATTTAACTGTGAGCAATTCTTGCAAGGTGTAAGCTGCACCAAAGGCTTCCAATGCCCACACTTCCATTTCTCCGAATCTCTGGCCACCTTGTTGGGCTTTACCTCCCAAAGGTTGCTGGGTAACCAAGGAGTAAGGGCCTGTGGAACGGGCATGGATTTTGTCATCCACCAAATGTACCAACTTCAGCATGTAAGCCACGCCGATGGTAATTGGTCTATCAAAGGGTTCGCCAGTGCGTCCATCAAACACCATGATTTTGCCAGGATCATCTGGGTTGTATACCCAGTCTCTACCCGTTTCGTCCCTTGCTTCTTGCAATTTGCCATGCACAATTCTGCGGGATGACTCTTCGCCATACATTTCATCGAAGGGAGTAATCTTAAATCTCACTCCCAAGGTATGACCAGCCCAACCCAATAAACATTCAAATACTTGCCCCACATTCATCCGACTGGGTACACCCAAAGGGTTAAGTACGATATCTACTGGTGAACCATCGGGTAAGTAAGGCATATCTTCCAGGGGCAATATCCGAGAAATAATTCCTTTATTGCCGTGGCGACCTGCCATTTTGTCCCCAACTTGAATTTTCCGCTTCTGGGCGACATATACCCGCACTACCATATTGGCTCCGGGTGGCAGTTCATCGCCTTGTTCACGGGTAAACAAGCGCACGTCAACTACCCGACCTTTTTCACCATTAGGCACACGCAATGAATTATCTCGCACATCCCGCGCTTTTTCTCCGAAGATGGCACGTAGGAGTTTTTCTTCTGGGGGTTGGTCAGATTCCCCTTTGGGTGTGACTTTCCCTACCAAAATATCTCCTGATTCTACCCATGCCCCAATGCGGATGATTCCCTGTTCATCCAACTGGCGTAAAGCATCTTCCCCGACGTTGGGAATTTCTCTGGTGATTTCTTCTGGGCCTAGTTTTGTTTGTCTCGCCTCAATTTCATATTTTTCAATGTGAATTGAGGTGTAAATATCATCTTGTACCAATCGCTCGGAAATCAAAATCGCATCTTCGTAGTTGTAGCCTTCCCAAGGCATATAAGCGACGACGATATTTTGTCCCAGTGCCAATTCTCCTCCTTCTGTCGAGGAGCCATCAGCCAGTACTTGTCCAGCAACGACTCGTTCACCCATCCGCACCAAGGGTTTTTGGTTCAAACAGGTATCTTGGTTAGAGCGTTGGTACTTAGAAACGGTGTACCTAATTTCCGGTGTATTTGGTTTAGGACGGACACGAATTTCTGTGGCATCAACGTAGGTGACATCTCCATCAGTACGGGATACAATCACCATCCCAGAGTCTCTTGCGCCTTGTGCTTCCAAACCTGTACCCACTAAAGGACGCTCTGGTTTGAGCAGTGGTACTGCTTGGCGTTGCATGTTGGAACCCATTAGCGCCCGGTTAGCGTCGTCATGTTCCAAAAAGGGAATCATGCTGGTTGCTACCGATACAATTTGCACTGGAGAAACAGCTACGTAGTCTACTTGCTCTGGCGTTGTGGTGGAGAATTCCTGGCGGTAACGGACTGGTACTTGTGGCCCAATGATGTAACCATTTTCATCCACAGGGATATCCCCAGGTGCTACCCGCAGGTCGTCTTCTTCGTCGGCGGTCATGTAGACGGGAGCCAAATCAAACCTTACTAGTGCGTTCTCTACAGGTCGAAATGGTGTTTCTAAAAAGCCGTACTGGTTGACCCGCGCGTGGGTAGCTAGGGAACCAATCAAACCAGCATTCGGGCCTTCTGGAGTCTCAATTGGGCAAATCCGTCCGTAGTGGGAAGGATGGATATCTCGTACAGCAAACCCTGCCCGTTCTCTCGTTAAACCACCAGGGCCTAGAGCAGAAAGACGGCGTTTGTGCGTCAGTTCTGCTAGAGGACTGGTTTGATCCATGAACTGACTTAATTGGCTAGAACCAAAGAACTCTTTAATTGCTGCGACTAATGGTTTGGGGTTAACTAAGGAAGCGGGAGTTAGGACTTCGGCATCGGATACGGTCATCCGTTCCCGAATAATCCGTTCTAAGCGGTTTAAGCCTACCCGGACTTGGTTTTGCAGCAATTCGCCTACACTTCTGACGCGGCGGTTGCCTAAATGGTCAATGTCGTCAATGCTACCAATGTCGTATTCTAGGTTGATGAGGTAATCAACGGCTGCTAGGATATCGCCGGGAGTCAGGACGCGCATGGTGTCGGGGACTGACAGCCGGAGTTTTTTGTTAAGCTTATACCGACCAACACGACCCAAGTCATAGCGTTTGGGGTCGAAGAAGCGAGAGTCTAGGAGTTGTTGTCCACCTAATACGGTTGGTGGTTCACCGGGGCGGAGTTTACGATACAACTCCATCAGGGCTTCTTCTTCGGAAAACTGCCCTTCTTTTTCGATGGTTTTTTGGAAATATTCGGGGTGGCGGAGGGCATCAAAAATTTCGTTATCTGATAAACCCAAGGCTTTCAGGAGTACCTGGGCTGAAAGTTTGCGGGTTTTGTCGATGCGTACCCATACCAAGTCGTTGCGGTCTGTTTCAAATTTTAGCCATGCTCCCCGGTTAGGGATGAGGCTGGCAGAATAGGTACGTCGCCCGTTTTTGTCAATTTCAGATTTGTAGTAAACTCCAGGCGATCGCACAATTTGGTTGACAATTACCCGCTCGGCTCCGTTAATAATGAACGTGCCGCGATCGGTCATTAAAGGCAAATCACCAATAAATACTTCTTGTTCTTTGATGTCCCCTGTTTCTTTGTTCAACAGGCGTGTGGGGACATACATTTGGACTGCGTAAGTGCTATCCCGCCGTTTGGCTTCTTCAACACTGTACTTTGGCTCCTTAAGTTTATAGTTATGACCTAAAAAGTGCAGTTCTAGTTTGCCTGTATAGTCTGTAATCGGACTAAAAGAGTTCAGTTCTTCGATCAACCCTTCTTCTAAAAACCAGCGAAAGCTTGAACGCTGGATTTCAATCAAGTCGGGCAACAAAAAGGCGGGTTCCAAATATTTGTCGTTACTCATGCCTCTACCTTTGTCAACCTGGTTAAACTTTTAGAGGACACTGTTGTGGTACGTTTTCTTCCACCAGCTAGTGTCCGTAGCTGTTTGGGAACTTCTCCTTGTGTCACCTGATATTTATTCATGCGGGTAACCGCAGCAATTTTTTAATCTGGATGGGATGATTTTGACAAGAGGGGTAAACGCCCTTGAATGCAATTAATAGCTTCTAAAATCGAGCTATTAACTTGATTTCTCAACAACAAAGGGTTGAGATATTTCTGCATTTGATTTACTTTCTTCACTTCCCCTCCCAAAAGCGCGTAAAATGGCTTACGCAGATAGATTTTTATATCTTTAAACACACCGTTTATGTTGACGGTAATATCAAAAGATAGTGATCATGGACTGCGTTGTGTCGGCGTTGAGTCAAAATGGCTTTATTTTGGTGGGTTTTGCTCACAAGACAATTACTTTTAACAATTTTCTATAGTTTTAGATACAAACCAGGGTATATTTTGTCAATTTTTAGCTCAATGTCGGTTGCCACAGTTAGTGATGTATTCAGAGCATCCGTATGTGGAGCGCGGAGGATGGTCAAGTTGATGACAATACAATATGCAGCTTAAAAGGTTTTAGTTTTTTCCTTTATCATTATGACGTAAGCAGAATGTTTTGGAGGGACTTATACTAACATATTTTTATCCTCCTGAGCTTTTAATTATTTTTACCTGACCTTGCAACCAGAATAATCAACTTTCATAGAGCCAAACCAAATAATTTGCAGGCATTTTCGGTGGTTTGATTGGCGATTGCCTCTACTGTCTCTCCCCGCAATTGGGCTAATTTTTCCGCTACATAGCGAACATAAGCAGGTTCGTTGCGTTTCTCACCCCGTTTTGGAACGGGAGCGAGAAAAGGGCAGTCTGTCTCAATTAATAGGCGATCGCTACTTACGATCGCGGCTGAGGCGTGAATATCTTTAGCGTTTTTGAATGTCACAGTCCCGCTAAAGCTAATATAAAAACCAAGGTCAAGGAACCATTGAGTTTCTTCTGGTGTTCCGCCCCAGCAGTGCATTACACCCCGAATTCTTCCACTTTTGATTTCCTGCCATTTTTGCAAAATTTCCCTGACTGCACTTGCCGCATCACGACAGTGAATAATCACTGGTAGATTCAGTTCGGCTGCTATTGCTAGTTGGGCTGCAAATACCATGCGCTGCTGCTCATGGTTATCGGCTTTGTAGAAATCCAGCCCCATTTCTCCAATTGCTACGACTTTTGGTTCTGAAATCGCCAAAAATTTAATTTTCTCCGCTGTATCACTTTGCCATTTATCGGCATCTAAGGGATGCAGCCCAAGAGCAAAGCTGAGTTCAGGAAACTGGTGAGCTATGGATTGAATGCTAGAAAATTCCGCCGGCTCAACGCATGAGTGTACTAGACGTACTACCCCTGCTTCTCGCCATCGCGATCGCACTACTGCTAAATCTGGCTGGAAGGTATCAAAGTTAAGATGAACGTGGGTGTCAATCAGCTGCATTTTTACTCAAATGTTAATGGTGAGTCAGTGCGGCTTTCTCCCAAAGGGAGAGGCTACGTCAAGGGAGGTTCCCCCGTGAGCAACTGACATTAGCGCAGCGTCTCGTAAAGAGGAGCGAGCGTCACCCGTTCGGGTTAGCGTCTCTGAAAGAGATGGGTCAAGAGTCAATCGCCAGTACCAAACACTTTTGACTTTGGACTCTTGACTTGGGACTATTGTGCCGTTTGTGCCAGTGGCTTGAGTCTGTGAGCCAATCTCGATTTTTTCCTAGCCCCGGTGTTGGCATGCAGGATACCGCATTTTACAGCTTTATCGATTTTGCTGTAAGCCTCAGACAATCGTACTTCTACTTCTTGTTTGAGTTCTGGGGTAGGGTTAGTGGCGTAGGTTTCTACTACACTAAAGTATTTCTTCATCAGCGTCTTAACAGCTGATTTGTAAGTTTTATTCCGCAGCCGATTGCGTTCTGCGATCTTGGCGCGCTTGAGAGCAGACTTTGTATTCGCCACAGTCGATTCCAAAAAGACTATTAATTATGTACACACACTACTAGATTTACTAATATAGCATTCATCTTGCCAATGTCAGAATTTCCCCAAAAAATCTTGCTCTAGTTCTACATTTATCTATGCCCCATGCCTCATTGTTACTTTAATTTGTTGTTAATTTATATGCCGAACCTAAGAAATAAGCTAAGATAATGTACTTTAATTAAGATATATCTCTAAATACCACCTGAATCAGCGGTGTGACTGCCAATATCCCTTCCGAATCAGGATGTATCTAGACAGTAACCATAAACAGCTAAATTTCATGTATCTACATGTATACAACTGGCAGATTACTTTTGTAAGCATGTTAGCCAATAAAGTTAGGAAAATTAAGTAAAAGCTCTACTCAGACCCTACCCTTACCTATTGATTGGGATATCAGGATGTGTAAGCAGACCAAACCTACAGACAGTAAGGGATGAGGAGCAAGGTTAGGGGGAATTAATACCCTCATCCCTAGCCGTGAGCCAACTAAAGAAGTCGAACTGAGCAATTTCATCATCCAAATTAAGTAACCCATGTGCTGGCAGCCTTGGGAGTATCAAAAAAATCCAGGTTAAGCTAGAGATGAGAATCAGAGTAAAACTCGTCCCTCTTGGGGGTCAAGAGCAAAACTAATTCTCAAGCGGGAATAATCTAAAATTTTGGCATTTTCCTTACTCCATGCTGCGAATCATTACTCAGCAGGCAGACGTTAAAGCAGAACTACAACGTATCTGCGATCGCACCCAGGACGAACAGGTGGTTCACAAAGAAGCAACTGTGCGGGAAGTGTTGCAAGCGGTGAAGCGCCAAGGCGACAAAGCTGTGTTACATTACACCGCTGAATTTGATCACCAAACCTTGAGGCTGGAAGAACTACGTGTTACAGGTTCAGAACTAGATACAGCGTACCAACAAGTATCTCAAGAACTGCTCCAAGCAATTCAGTTAGCTGCTCGTCAAATTGAAGCATTTCACCGTCAACGAGTCCCAAAAAGCTGGGTAAACTTCGGGGAAGACGATGTAGTGTTGGGCAAACGCTACACCCCCGTAGACCGAGCAGGTATATATGTGCCTGGTGGTCGTGCTGCTTATCCTAGTACAGTGTTGATGAATGCAATTCCAGCCAAAGTGGCTGGTGTGCCGCGCGTAGTGATGGTGACACCACCACGCGCGGGGAAAGTGATTAACCCAGCTGTGTTAGTAGCAGCCCAAGAAACAGGAGTACAAGAAATTTATCGAGTTGGAGGAGCGCAGGCGATCGCGGCTTTAGCCTACGGCACAGAAACAATTCCAAAAGTCAATGTAATTACTGGCCCTGGGAATATTTACGTCACCTTAGCAAAAAAACTCGTCTACGGAACCGTGGGCATTGATATGCTGGCTGGGCCTAGCGAAGTACTAATTATTGCCGATGAATTTGCCAATCCTGTTCATGTGGCTGCTGACATGTTAGCCCAAGCCGAACACGATCCAATGGCAGCAGCAATTTTGTTGACCACTGACACTGCTTTGGCGAAAAACGTCCAAGTCGCCGTCGAAAGACAGCTAGTTGATCACCCAAGGCGGATAGACACAGAAAAAGCGATCGCTCACTACGGCTTAATTGTTCTTGTCGAATCTCTAGAAGCAGCCGCAGAACTTTCTAACGAATTTGCCCCAGAACACCTGGAGTTAGAAATCAAAGATCCTTGGGCAATTTTGCCCCAAATCCGCCACGCCGGGGCTATATTTTTAGGTTACTCGACACCAGAAGCTGTAGGTGACTATTTAGCTGGCCCCAACCATACATTACCTACTTCTGGCGCTGCCCGCTACGCTTCGGCATTAGGTGTAGAAACCTTCCTCAAGCACTCTAGTATTATTCAATACTCACCAACTGCTCTACAAAAAGTGGCTGGCGCAATCGATTTACTAGCAACTGCTGAAGGCTTACCTTCCCATACTGATTCAGTCCGGCGGCGAATTCAGCAAGATGAGTGATGGGAAATGCTTAATTTTTTCCTATACTTTTAGCAAATGTCACTCCTTGGCCTCACACTAAAAGTCTAAACTGCTTTGCTGAACATCGATTTGCGATCGCCTAGCATAGCTAATAGACTTTGGTAATGTATTGAGTGTCAGGGGTCTACTTTTGAGGAGACGAGGGCAGTGCTAAACAATATTTTGGTAGCTCTGGATGGTTCGGATATTGCAGAACGCGTAATTCAGGTTTTGGATGATTTGGTGTTATCGTCAGAAACCAAAATCGTTCTTTGTCATGTATTTCCGACACCAGAATCAGAGATGGAATTACCGGCAGATCTCCCTCACCCAGAATCACCTACTTTGTCTTATTTCCAGATTGAAAAACAGCTGCAATCATATCAAGAACAATTATCTGTCAACAGCGAAGTAGAATTGGTGACTGGCGAACCTGCGGATGAAATTATTCGCCTTGCTAATATTTACAAAGCTGATTTGATTATCATTGGCAGTCGCGGGTTAACTGGGATGAAGCGAATTGTCCAGGGTTCTGTGAGTAGTCAAGTGGTAGAAGAGGCTAGTTGTTCCGTATTAGTGGTGAAGCCAAGTAAAAATTAACAAACACCAAGGTATTGTGTATAACTATCATCCGTTAGAATGCTTACCTTCATCGGCAGAATTGCCCGACTCTGATGATACCCCTGTGGATAACGAACTGCAAATATTAATTCCTAATTTATTGTTAGCTATCTTAGCCTCAATCTGGCAAAGCCGTGATGATTGGTTTTTCGGTATTAACATGGGAATTTACTATACACCCTTAAAACCTGCGATAGTTCCTGACGGATTTTTAAGTTTGGGTGTAGAACGTTTTGTTGGTGAAAATGGACGTTCTAGCTATGTTTTTTGGGAAGAAGAGGGTATACCACCAACTTTAGTGTTGGAAGTTATTTCTCAAACTTACAACGGTGAATATGAACAGAAAAAAATCGATTATGCCGAATTAGGTATTCCGTATTACGTTATCTATGCACCTACGCGGCTACGTCGTAAGCGTCAACGTTTAGAAGTTTATCGTTTAGTTGAAGGTAAATACATTTTACAACCAGGTGATAAAGTTTGGCTGCCGGAAATTGGTTTAGGTATTGGCAGGGAGCAGGGGACTTATCAAGGAAGAACACGAGAATGGCTGTTTTGGTATGACGAAAATGGCAACAGATATCAAACAGCAGAAGAACAATTGCAAAATTTACTAGCCAGATTACAACAGCAAGGAATTGACCCAAATACAATTTAATTCGTCTTCTGTGACTCTGGGAAAATCAGTGTAGGTTGGGTAGAACGAAGTGAAACTCAACAATACCGAGTTCTCTGGATGTTGGGTTTCGTGCCTCAACCCAACCTACGCCTTACTAAAGAAACTGACGGTTAATAGTTATCAGTTTTTTAAATCAGATAAAACTCAATTTCAGGTGTAGATACATTACCGACCCAGATATTTTCTACCTTGAACATTTTAGTTCGAGAATGATCATAAACTGGTCTTAAATCGAAAGGTACACTCCTTTCATCCCCATGTTCCCAGGCTGCATATTGATTTTCATATGTGAATTGAATTGAATATTTACCTGGATGAAAATCACTGAATATCCAATAAGTACCATCTTTTTCACGAAACACAAAATTCAGTTTATTGTGTTGCCATTGAAAATATCC
Organism: Fortiea sp. LEGE XX443; assembly: GCF_015206815.1. Taxonomy (GTDB): domain Bacteria; phylum Cyanobacteriota; class Cyanobacteriia; order Cyanobacteriales; family Nostocaceae; genus Nostoc_B. The sequence continues at coordinate 24,708 of NZ_JADEXZ010000043.1, read as the reverse complement.
TGCACTCAGAAAGTTTATACTTTCTCCAGGCATCACTAATTGGAGGTCTGATAAAAGAGGATTATAGCTGCCGTTCACATTAGGGACAAACCTTGAAACTCTTTGTTTATTTGGTTGCAGGAATTCTGGACGAGCAAAAAAGATTAAAAAGTGATGAGGAGTCGCCGTTTGATTGATGATACGAATCCCAAACTGCACCTGAGTTTTAGCATCAGTTTGTTTAGGTGGAACTTGAAATACACGCTCTAGTATTAAGGTTTCAAAACAAATACCATCCATCATGGTTTAACTAAATGGTCATTTGTTATTTGCTTTCCTGCATTAAAAACTGACGTAAACTTAACAAACTCAAGGTTTGACCTAAATTCAGGGGTAACATCGAAATTCCTTCCAAGCGGGACTGTACCCAACCTTCGCCCCAGTACCATTCGTGAAACCCGTCAATACCCCCACTGAGTAACAAGCGCAGACAATTTGATTGCGCTACATCTACTTGGTGATGAATTGCGACAAGCCCTGTCCAACTTGTAAACTGAAATCCTGGATAAATTTCTTCTGGCATTCCTGGGGCGAAGCGTTGCCCTAAGAGCCATTTTTCTAGTTGTGCAGGGCGTAGCAAGCTATCACCAATGGCACTGGCTGATGCTTCGATTTCTATCCGTAGTTGGCTTTGTTGAAAATTACCTAGCATTGTGTTGCGGAATCTATGGAACGCTCAATTGTATTTCTAGTATTGCAAATGCGATCGCCGATTATCCTACCCTGACTTTAAATTGCAATTGAGAACTTAGAATAGAAAAGACGTACTTGTTAAGAAATGTAAGGTTTTTTCATGGCGGATCAGTTAATTCGTGCCACCGCAGCCGAAGGTGGGATTCGGGCAGTGGGTGTCATCACTACGCGCTTGACAGAAGAAGCTCGGCAACGCCACCAGCTTTCCTATGTGGCAACAGCCGCACTGGGACGGACTATGGCAGCAGGTTTATTAATGGCTTCTAGTATGAAGCGTGTTGGCTCTAGGATTAACGTCCGAGTCAAAGGCGATGGCCCTTTGGGTGGTATACTTGTAGATGCAGGCCTAGATGGAACGGTACGGGGTTATGTAGGAAACCCGTCTGTGGAATTGCCTCCCAATGCTAAAGGTAAGCTCGATGTTGGCAGTGCAGTAGGCAGTGGCTATCTCTATGTTGTTCGGGATATTGGTTATGGCTACCCTTACTCTAGTACAGTAGAGCTCGTGTCTGGCGAAATCGGGGATGATGTGGCACATTATCTTGTGAATTCGGAACAAACACCTTCAGCTTTGGTTTTAGGGGTATTTGTGGGTGCAGGTGGAGTAACTGCCTCTGGAGGTTTGTTAGTGCAGGTTTTACCAAAAGCTGCCAGAGATGAAGCCTTAGTCGCAACCTTAGAATCACGAGTAGCTGCTTTATCAGGATTTACGCCGTTGTTACAAGCAGGTAAGACACTACCAGAAATTTTTGGCGATCTTTTGGGAGATATGGGTTTGTCGATATTTACCGAAACCCAAATGTTGCGTTTTCACTGCGGTTGCTCTTTTGATCGGGTGCTAGGCGCACTCAAGATGTTAGGAGAAATTGAATTGCAAGACATGATTGTTAAAGATGATGGTGCTGAAGCTACTTGTGATTTTTGTGGCAGAGTTTATCAAGCAAGCAGCGATCACTTAGCTCAGTTGATTGTTGATTTACAAACAGAATCTTCAGTTTCACAATAACGTATAAAAAAACACCGATTTCAACAAAGATTAAAGATATACCAGGAGAAAGATTCAGATAAACAGTAGCTTTTTAATAATGAGAAAGTTACTATGGCAACAACTGAATCATTGACCTAGAAGCGATCGCTATTTAATAAACTTTTGGTGTGAGAGATGACAGAGCGGGATATTCCAGAAGGTTGGTCTCCAGCCAGAGCCAGAGAGCCAGATCACACAAACCGAACACCAAATTTCGGTGAAAATCAAGCATTTGGCATCCCAGCTACTGGTTCTAACTCTAAGTCAGTGAAGCAACAAACAGACAATAACTCCGAAGAATTACCGATAATAGACCATCATGCCGCAGAAAGCAGTTCACCCAGCAGACGTTCTAGGCCATTGCCACGCTGGATGAAAGGTTGGCTGTTATGGTCAATATTGTTAGCATTCATTCCTGGCAGTATAGGCTTTATATCAATGGCAATGTTGCTGAAGTTACCATCTGCTCCTAACTGCCCATCGATTTTTTGGCCTTTGGCTAGTGCATCAGTGCGGCTGCATTGCGCTCAGTTAGCGGCTTCCAAACAGACAGTCAACGATTTATTACAAGCGATCGCTCTGGTTAAACAGTTACCAGAAAATCATCCCCTGCGGGGAGAAATTGATCGATTTGTAGAAGAGTGGTCGCGGGATATTTTACAGTTAGCTGACCAAAATTTTCAAGCGGGAAATTTAGAACAAGCGATCGCCACAGCCCAGAAAATTCCTCAAGACCTACCAGCATATAAGTTGGTAGACGAGAAAATTGCCAAATGGGAATCTATCTGGTTCAAAGCAGAAGATATCTACAAAACAGTAGAAGAACAATTGCAGCAAAGACGCTGGCAATCAGCCTCAATGTTGGCAGCAAAATTACTGCGGGTAGATAATAGATACTGGTCAAGTACTAAGTACGATCAACTCAACCGCTTAATTGTATCAGTGCGAGAAGATGGGGATAAGTTAGATAAAGCTGACAGTTTAGCCAAAACTAAAGTAGTAGATAACTTACTGCAAGCGATCAAAATTGCGGAATCCATTGGCAAGGACAGCTATTTCTACCAAAAAGCCCAGGAGTCGATTCCCTTATTTGGACGCACAATGCTGGGGTTGGCACAAGCTAAGTTGGATGTACGAGATGCAGATGCAGCCTTAGATATTGCCAGACAAATTCCCGATAATGCCAAACTACAAGCAGATATCGAAGACTTTATCGCCATAGCAGACGCTCAAAGGAGTGCTTGGATAGGTACAGTTTCTAGTTTAGAAACAGCGATCGCTCAGGCACAAGAAATTGACCCTTCCCGACCAAACTATAACAAAGCACAACAGTTAATTACCCGTTGGCAATTAGAAATTGAAGATGTCGCCCGCCTAGACAAAGCACGGACACTGGCGAGCCAAGGTACAATTAACGATTTAGCAGCAGCAATTATTGAAGCCCAGCAGATTCCTGTTAGTAATCCTCGTGGTTCAGAAGCTAGGCAAGAAGCAGGACGTTGGCAAGCTCAAGTTGAGACAATTGAAGACCGTCCCTACTTAGAACGTGCCGAACAAATGGCATTACTAGAGGATATCAACTCTTTGCAAGCTGCGATCGCCGAAGCCAGTCAAATCCGTAGGGGTCGGGCATTATACCCAGAAGCACGTAGAAGAGTTAACAATTGGATTGCTAAAGTACAGCGCATCCAAGACCAGCCATACTTAGATCAGGCACGAGATTTAGCTCAAACAGGAGATTTGACAGCAGCTATTAACGCAGCGCAAACAATCGCATCCTCAGGAAGAGCGCTTTCTGGTGAAGCACAATCAGCGATTAATGATTGGCAAGCACAAATCCGCGCCAGAGACAACTGGAAGAGAGCGCGAGAAGTCGCAATTGTTGGTACACCCGATGCTTTAGTTGAAGCGATTCGTTTAGCAGATAGAGTGCCTAGTAGAAGTATCCTGCGCTTAGATGCAAATGTCGGCATTGACCAATGGAGTCAACAATTACTGGATATTGCCCGATCTCAGAGTAATTCTAATCTCAATAGAGCGATTGAAATTGCTCAGTTGGTTCCTAAGGGTAGTAGTGCTTACAGCACCGCTCAGGAGCAAATTAGAAATTGGCAGCAATTGTTAAATCCTCAACCTCTGCCTCAGCCTGAGCCTGTGTTACCTCAGGCATCAGTTACCGATGGTACTAATTTATAGTATGTATCATTAAAGACGTTATTTTTTAAATTTACTTGAGGTGTCAAAATTCCCGACTTCTTTAAGAAGTCGGGAATTTTGTTTCTCATAAATGATTTAGGAGAGAGAGACTAATTCAACAACACCGTACCGTTTTGTTGAATTCTCATTGCCTTTATGTCTTGCGCTACGTCGGTGGCTTCATTCAAAGTTACTACTAACATGCCTGGTTGCTCAGAAGAAGCCTGTGGCGTAACTAACAGTAACCCACCATCCTCTCGTTGGAATGTAACTGTAACTGGTGCGCTAATATCTTGCAACATCACATTTGATCCACCTTGCAGCGATCGCGGTTCTGTCTCACCAATGACTTGATAAGTTACTCTACCGCCAGTATCATTTACCAAATTGATATTAACTCTACCATTAGCAAGAGCGATCGTTGCACTAGGCGCTTGTTGTTGAGATGGTAAGGGTGGTTGTATGACGCTGGGAGTCGGGGTTGTGGTTGTAGAACTTGGTGGAACAAAAGGAACCTGGGTGGAAGTTTCTCTTTGTTGTTGCTGCCTTTGAGAGAACGCATTAGGCGGACATCCTTGAGGCACAGGATTTCTGGTATTGAAAGGCTCTTCGTAATAAATCTGGGGGCAAGGATTTATTTTTGTTGTACCAGTTTGAGGTGTTTCACCACCCACACCAAATCCTGTTTGGTATGGTGATGGTGTAGCAGCGCGAGCAGCAGGAAGCATCCCTTGATTAGCGAATCTTTGAGTTATCGCGTTAGGAGGACAGCCTTGTGGTACTAAGACGCGATTATTGTGTGGTTCTTCATAGAAAATACTAGGGCAGGGATTAACCTTAGAAGTGGACTGCCGTGGTGTTACAGAAGTAGGTTGTTGTGCTACTGCTGTTTGAGAAATTGCAGATACACTAATTAGTAAACCTCCGCAAATAGCACTAAAAACCCCAGCATATTTGCATAATTTCTGAGAATCTTTATTCATGATTAACTCCTGATCAAATTGAGATGAAATTTTTGTATAGACTAGTGATAATTTAGCGAATTCAATTAATCAGAGTTCTGGGGTTTAAACTCGATATCTCCCCGAACCTCTATCATCAAAAGAAAGAATAGTTAACACCTGATTTTTTCCTTGCTGTTACCGCCTTTTGTAAAAGATGAATCTTGAAAGATGTAAGTTGAAAAAATAAATTATTAAACGTTTATAAAAATAATTGATTATTTCCCAGTATGAGTTATGTTTAAATTGGTTTTAATAGATATTAATTATGCAATCCTTTAAATTTAATTATAATAGTTTGGTTCTGTTTATGTATCTAACTAGAGTATTGCAAAATAAACAGATATTTATTTCTAGAGTAGGAAGGCAATATAAATAAGCTGAATATTATTTTTTATGCTATAAATCCTAAATTATTAGAGACGCGATATATCGCGTCTCTACAAAATTTATGTGCATCGTGATTAACGTGAAATGGTATTAGCACTGTTCTGTCACTCTCCGAAAACATTTGCTATTGCTGAATTCTAGAGCTTTTGCATAGCAAGCGATTGGCTTCGCCAGTGCCGTAGGCAATCGCACGATTATTTTCTAATCACAAATACAAGACCCATTTTTTTCTAATAGGATAGCTTGTATTGATTGCCTCATAAGACTTCTAGCAATTGCCCTCCCGGAAAGTGACAAAAGCGGGTTAGGCTTCAATTTAGATTCATTTTAAGCATAAGCTTTTGTGAATTATATTTGAGTTATGAATTATAAGTAATCCATAACCCAAAAATTTAGTCATCTATATTTAAGAATCTAAGCTTCCTCCCAAAGTTGACGAACTCTATCTGGTAACCAACTGGCAATTTCCTGAATTCTTTCTCGTGACAGTTCATCTTTAGTCGCAGAAAATACTGCTTTTACCACCTGTTCGCGTTCTACGTTTGGTGGCATAGTACCTTCATTTGCTACTCGAAATAAAAAGCGATCGCTATCAATCTTAAAAATGCCAGGGCCTTGCCAAGGTGGACGTACCCGGCTCAAAAAGCTAACAATGGGGTTTGTATCGTGCCACAGTTCAGCAATTTCCATTTGCAGAGATTTATCCTCAGTCTCTTCTGCTGGTTTGTGCATTTCTCCTTCAACACGATCAGCCGCTTCTGTAGTCATCAAATCACGCATAACCCGAAATACTACTTCCGTAATATCTCTAGCATCGTAAAGGTCAGCTAAACCACTGTTCTGTTTTACCTTTTCTAAAAAAGGTAGATTTTTTTCTGCAATAGGAGTTTGCATTTCATCTCCTCCGATAACTTATTTATTAGCTGCATTTAAGCAATATAAATCAGCAGTTTATTTTCTACTTAAATAACTATTGAGTAGAAAATAAACTGTTAGCGCTCAAATTTATGGTTTAAAAATGCGAGCTTTGCTATATTAAGTTAATAAAGAATTTTAAATCTATTCATCTATCACAGGAAACAAAAAAATAAAATAAAATTTAAGACTCTAGAGTTATAGGTAGAGTGACTATGAAATTCGTTCCTTTAGCGATCGCACTTTCAACTTGAATTTGACCCTGGTGATGTTCGACAATAGCTTGAGCGATCGCGAGTCCTAATCCTGAACCTGTAGTACTGTCTGTAGCTGTATTCCCAGACTTATGAGTACGTGCAGGATCTACCCGATAAAAGCGATCAAACAAACGTGGTAATGCTTCTGTGGGAATACCAACGCCTGTATCACTCACTTTAATTTGCATTTGAGCAGTGTTAGCACGCATTCTCGATACGCGACTGACTCCTTCTTGTCGTGCCAATTCTACATTCACCTTTCCACCAGTTGGAGTGTACTGTAGTGCATTACTAATTAAATTTGTCAGTAATCGTACTAATTGATCCCAATTACCTGCCACTGTAAACCAATTTTCGAGTAATTCAGGGCTAATTTCAGTAAGAGGAGGATCAACTAACTTTAAATTTAAAGCAATGCCTTTTTCATTGGCTACAAGTTGCTGTTCTTCGACAACTTCCATCAACAAAGCATCTAAGGGACAAGGTGAAAATGTATATTTGCTGATACCACTATCTTGTCGTGCTAAAAATAGTAAATCATTAACCAACTTACCCAAACGTTGCGTCAGTCGTTCCACCACCTTTAACTGCTGGCGATAGTTAGAAGAATGACTAGCATCTGCTTCGACTAACTCCAATTCACTCAAGGCGACTTGCACATTAGTTTGAATCAAAGTAATCGGACTTCTCAGTTCATGAGAAGCATCAGCAGTAAATTGTTTGAGTCGTTGATAAGACTCACCCACTGGTTCCATTGCTTTCCCAGAAAGAAACCAGCCACTTGCAGCCACAGACAGCACCATTAACCAAATACCCAGTGCTAAATCTAAAATTAGCTGGCGGCTGGGTTTGGTAACTTCAAACCAAGGATGACTCACACGCAGATATCCCAATACTTGTCGTCCAAACTCCACGCGCTGGGTTACTTGGCGCAAAGATAGTTCCGAATCTCCCCACTGGTCTTGTTTAGCGATGCGAACAGTTTCCCCTGTATGATTACCGTGAATCGGAATATTTAGAGGTTCAGATAAAGTTGACCACAGTAATTCCCCTGTAGAACTAAACCATTCTAAATCTATGTGGTCATCTTCTACAGTGTTGGCATTGTTGCGAAAACTAGCCTCTACATTAATGCGGAGTTTGCCAGTTTCTTCATTAACTCGCTCAATGACAAGCGATCGCTCCACAATTTCCACCACATGATTTAAAGTATCATCAATCCTCTCCACCAAGGTACTACGGACATATAAGTACACACCACTAGCAAACAGCAATAACAACACAGCTGTTACGGCAGTGTACCAAATAGCCAGCCGACGACGCGTAGCTTGAAACATACTTGCAACTCAAATCTACTTAGGTACTTTTATCAAAAACACAATTAATCTAACGTGAATTCGATGAACCTCTCCCCAACCCCTCTCCGATGCGGAGAGGAGCAGAAATATGACTTGTTTCCAACGAAAAAATTAGAATTTCAAAGCCTCTCTCCTTTTAGGGGAGGGGTTTGGAGAGGGGTTTTCATAATCTATCGAACTCACATATCAATTAACACTAACCCTCATTAATCAACCACATTACCGCTAACTCAACACCCAAGTATACTAATAGTAAATTCACCATAATATTCAAATATTTTCATAAAAACTATATCCACATACTTAAGAGAAAATAACCACCTTTAATTCAAATTTATTAAGTAGCTTCATCTAGTAGTATTACCAATTCAAATATATATAAACTTCATAGATTTTGGTAAATTTTCTGAGGTGCTATTTTTGCTACAACGGCTACATTGATTTTGTAATCTCTTGCCCAAGATTGATTTATATAGTTCCCATGAAAAAGAATTTTTTTGCAGCCGCTTTAGCTCTAAGCACAGCTACCTTGGCAAGTGCTTTGTTATCTGCACCCGCTAAAGCTCAAACTGCTACTGTACCAATTACCGTAGAAGTTCCAGATATCATATATCTAGAAACCTATACCGATTTGAATTTCACACCAACAATAGGAGACTTGTCAACTGGAACTCCTGGCTCACCAATACAAACCGAAGCTGGAACAGTTAGTGATTTTACCACTCCTGTAGTTAATAATGCTCTTAACGGTGGTGGTGCTATCACTTTCAATTCAAATAAAACTCTCACCGGTCTTATTGTCTATAAAGTTTGGGGTATAGGTGGCCCTAACGGAAACATTGCCCACGAAGCTGCATATAGTGGTGCCTTGACAAAAGGTGCGTCCACAATCGACCTCACTGTAACACCTGCTGGGGTTCAATCTACTCCTGCTCCAGGTTTAGATTACGCTAACGCTATTGAAGGGACATTAGATTTTGATTTTGACTTTACCGGCGTTACAGAATCAGGAAGCCACGCAGGTGGAACTTTAACAATTACAGCTACAGCTGAATAGGTAAAGTTGATCCTTTTTTAGTGTCAGCTAGAGAGCGAAAGTGGCAGTTAAGACTGACTCAGAGCAAGATAATTTTGCTAGGTTAAATGTTCTGTGGTGCATCTTTAAATTTGCACATTTTTGATAAATGTATGCCACAGGCTTTAGATCAACTCAACCTGCTTTAGTAGGCTAAGTTATTTGGGGCTGCATCGGCAGCCTTTACCCTTTTTAACATGAATTCGACGGATATTAAAACCCCTCTCCAAACCTCTCCCCTGCAAGGAGAGAGGCTTTGAAACTCTAATTTTTATCCTGGAAAACGCAGAATCTTTCTGCCCCTCTCCGCGTCGGAGAGGGGTTGGGGAGAGGTTAATCGAATTTACGTCTTTTTACAGACTTTTCGTTTAAAAAGTGAAATATTTCTGTTGCTCTGTCTCCCATCAATTGCCACATTAATATTTTGTGATATTGCCACGTGAGGAATTCAATGAAACGGCAATTTTATCTAGGCATAGCAGCATCTATCCTTTGCCTATCTCAACTCAGCAATATTGACACAGCACAAGCACAAGCCTGTCAAGAATCCCAAACCGTTGCAGATGGCTGTCTCAAAATCAACACTCAAGCCCTACAAGATTTCATGAACTTGAACGATATTGTTCCTCAAGAACTCGTTCAACAAAGTGAAGTTGGTCAACTAACAGGGTTAACAGGGTCATCATTAACTCCTTCGCTAGATAAAGGGTCATTATTGACTGCCCCGAAGGAAATCATTCGTGAACTTAAAGACTTATGGCAGCTAGAAGTGCCAAGCACGAGTAACTTCACAGCTAATTATCAATGTAGTAATCTTACTCACTCTAGTCAAACTAGCTCATCAATTCAAGTACTAAACATTGAACCTACACCAATTACTGTTGTCGGGCCAGGCTCTGCTCCAGATACATCAATTATCGAAGGTGGAGCAACATTCACGTTTGATTTAAGCAATACCAAAGCTTCTGGAAATCATTCCTGTAACTTACAAATAAATGTGATTGAAAATAACCAAACATAATTTCTCTTGATATTAAATAAATAGTGGTGTGCGGAATCATGAAAAAATGGTGTGTGAGTGTTTTAGCAGCAATTGGTTTAGCAACCTTATATTGTCAACCAATAGCAGCAATATCAATCGGTGTTAGCCCTCCAAGATTTGAACTAAATATTGGGCGAAAAAAACAAGTTACTAAATCCTTTAAAGTACTCAATAATGGCAAAAAACCAGCCACTTTTAGAATTTATACTCAAGGCTGGGTATTAAATGAAAAAAATGAAGTTAAGCCTGTAGCACCAACAGAACAATCTTTAGACCAATGGATTGTCGTCAATCCCGTTCAGTTTACCCTTCCTCCCGGCAAAATCCAAACAGTGCGGTTTGCAGTTCGCCCCCGGGTTCAACCAAAATCAGGAGAACATCGCGCCTTTATTTATGTAGAAGAACTACCGGGAGCAGATGAAAATAACGACCCGAAAGCAAGTGTAAACGTTAAAGTTCTTGGGCGATTTGGTGTTGCTGTTTACGGTTATGTTGGCGATGTCAAAAGAGTTGGTGTACTCAATTCCATTACCGTAGACAATAAAACCGCCCCCATCAAAGCAGCTTTTGATATCTCCAGTCAAGGTAGTGGCTATGTTCGGATGAAAGGACAGTATGCAGTGTGGCCTGCTAACAAATATCCTGGGGCGAGTGCTACTAAAGCAATGGCAGACTTAGATCAAAAGAAAACAAATTTACCAAGTGGTCTGCTAGATGCAGGTTCTCTACCTTCAAATCCTGTACTGCCAGATACTCGTCGTCAACTAATACTTAACATCGCTAAAAAATTACCACCTGGCCAATACGTGCTGGATATCAACGGCGATTTGAATGGTCAGCCAATTGATAAAGGTATTCCTTTTACAGTCACACCTGCAACTAATACAGCCAGCACAGTCAAGCCTTCTAGCAAAAGCCTTCCTAGTTCTCTGCGTCGTCTTGTAACTCCCCGTAATCAATAGCGTTTTTTTCACTCCTCAATCTCTTTTTTAGTTAGTTATTTTGTCTGTCTCTGCAATTTTCTTGCAGCCTACACCCTTTTTAGGCTGTTTTACCAGCATTCGTATTCAAATATGATCTACCAAGCCTCCCCTCCTTTACCACCAGCAAAAGTCACAACCTTACTTGTAAAAGAAACTCTCGCCGTAGCGCCGGATAAAACTAGTACTAAAGCAGCCTACAAAAAAGCAAGACATACGGTAGCTACTCCTATTCCGCCAGAAACTACACCAGTGGCGGAGTTTTCTACTGAGAAAAATTCTGGTGAAGCGGGAGTTCTGACGGCTAATGCTTCGCAAGCATCACAAAAATCTGCTGATTTTTTGACCGAGGAAATGGTCAAATGTATATCAGCCAAAGCACCAGCAGAAGTTGTTACCACTGATGAAACTTCAAAAAAACCGGAAGAATTACCTGATTTATTGACTAAACAACTCGTTAAATGTCAAAAAATCAAAGCACCTGTCAAAGTTGCAACCACTAACGAAGCGATAACCACAGCAGACGACTCAGTGGCGTTGTTAACCGAAAAACCGCCTCAACCATCGGTTCAACACACCAAAGTCAAACCACGCGCCAAAGTTTCTACTACCAAAAACGCTACAACATCACAAGTCCAAAACAAAGAAGCAGCCACACCTGCTGAAGTTACTCGTGAAACTTCCAAAACTTCAGAAGATTTAGCAGCTTTTTTAACTAAACAAACTCCTCAACCACAAGTTCAACAAACGACACCCACAGCATCTACCACAGTTGATACCAATACTCATGCAGCCAAATCACCAGAAGACTTGGAGGCTTTTTTAAAAAAACAATATTCACAGGTTAAAAACACAACAGCCACAGAACTTTTTGAAAGTACAGCAGAAAATTTAGCAGCCTTTCCCACTACACAAACAGTACAGTCGCAATTCCCCAGTATAACTAATGCCACATTTGGCGAAGCGATCTCAACTGGGGGAATTTCTACAAGTTCGGATGATTTAGCCGCTTTCTTGAGCAAACAACCGCCTCATTCAACAGTTCAACCCAAAGTTGCTAATCTACCTACTGAAGTTCCTGCTACTAATCAAGCGTCCAACACATCAACAGATTTAGCATCTTTTTTAACAAAACAACCGCCTCATTCATCAGTTCCACAGACAACTGCGACAAACACCACCACTACACCAAATTCATCAGCAGAATCAACCCAAAAACCTGTACAGTCTCCTCAAACACAACCAAAAAAAGAGGATGTGAATGTCAGCGTTAATCCTAGTATATTAAATGCTGATGACACTTCAAGAATCACTTTTACTCAAACAGCAAATTCTAATTCTGAAAGTTTATTACTAGGCGTAATTCTCAATAGACGAGAAGTTGGTAGTTTAGATGTTATGCGCCAAGGAAATTCTTTATTATTACCGTTAGAAGATTTTGCTAAACTCGCTGGCTTTACAGTCGCAATAAAAGAGAATATCACACAACTCAATACACCTCTTGGAGTAATTAATCTAGCTGAAGACGAGATTCAAAATATTAAAGGCGTTACTTATATTAGTGATGCCATAGTCAAAGAAAAATTATCTTCACGAGTTGAATTCAATTCTTTAGATTTAGCCTTAATTGTTGACTTACCTTGGAGCAGAAATGGCAGGAATACTTTAGCTCAGTCATTTAATTTACAGCCAGAAGTATTTGCTCCTATTAGTGGATTTTCTAATTTTAGGCAAGAATTAAATATTGTCAGTAATTCAGGAGATTTCAGCCTACAAAGTTCTACCCTTTTAGGTGGTAGGTTAGCAGGTGGTTTATGGCGTGTACGCCTTAATAATAATTTTGAAAATACTCCTAATCTTACAGAATATTTTTATTATAAACGCAACAATCGATTTCTTTATCAATTAGGTAGGCAACAAGTAAGTTTAAACCCTCTGTTAAATGGATTAAATTTAACAGGGGCGCAAATCGGATACACTAACTTGCCTGCGGAAAATTTTAGAATCACTAACAGTGCTAATGAAATTTTACCAAGACGTTCTAGACCTATCCAAACATTTGAAGGTGTAGCTCCTCCTGCCAGTTTTGTGCAGCTTAGAGTTGCTGGTGTTGTAATAGCGCAACAACAAGTAGGATTTGATGGCAGATATGAATTTATTGATGTTAATTTGCCTGTTGGTCAAAACAATCAAATCGAATTATTGATTTACGATCGCAATAATCTGAGCATTCCAATAGAAATTCGTACCGTTAGAGTCAATGCTTCAGATTTGTTATTGCCAGCAGGTGGTAACGTACAGTTAGCTGGCTTAGGAATCAACGGTAACTTAGCCCAAAATGCTTTGTTAGACAATGTTAACTTTGAGGGGTCTAATCAACCTGTTGGTTTTTATCAATTGCGTCAAGGACTTTCAGATAATTTAACCTTGGAAGCTTCTTTACAAGCTGTCCCTAATGCACTGCAAAGTCAAGCTGGTTTTGTTTGGCGCTTGGCAAATCCGGTGATATTTTCTGCGAGTGTGGGTAACTCTTTTGATAAATTAGCCTACAACACAGATTTAGATATCCAACTAGGTAGCTTTGATTTGAGAGCGAATTCTCAGCTTGTTCCAGCCGGATATAGAAGTGGTACAAAATCAGGTGAATTTTCTAATCATAGTGCTGAACTGAATTATCGCTTCAATAATAATTTTCAATTAGGTTTTCTGGCTCGTAGTCGTAAAAGTGATAGTGATTCTGCTGATTATATCTCACCAACTTTTTCTTTCAGACCTTTTTCGAGTTTGTATCTCAGCGGTAGACCTGATATTGACGGACTGTATTTATTTAATGCTTTTTATCAGGTAAATCGTGTTTCTCGATTATCTTTTAATACTTTTGGTGATCGATACAGAACTGATTTTAGTTATGATTTCACTCGGAACTATCAGCTATCTCTAGGTAGTGATTTTGGTGGTGATTTTGCAACTCGTTATACAGCAACCGTTAGTCATAGCCCTTACAGTCTCAGACAGTTAAGTTGGCGGCTGGGAGTAGCTTTTAGTGATGGAGAAGTAGGGCCGATCGCAGGTGCTAGTATGCAGGTACTTCCTGGTTTATTTGCCAGAGTAGAATACCAAGGTATTCCCATCAGAAGCAACAGAAGTACTTTTGGGGTGTTTGGCGACGATCGCCTGACAGTATCCTTAGTATCAGATTTATCGTTTGCTGGTGGTAGAGCCGTCCCAAGTAATTTTACCTCCCTGGGTAAAGACAGAGGTGCGATCGCCGGGCGAATCACTGTCTCAGGCGAAAACAATGGTTATAACTTGCAAGGCGCTAGTGTGCGGGTAATAAATAACCAAAATAAACCTGTTGGCGGTGCAAAAACTGACTCAAGCGGTAACTTCTTTGTTGGTGGTTTACCAGAAGGAGTCTATAGAGTGGAAGTTGATCCAGAGCAGCTACCTGTAGAACTTACCTTACCAAAAACCAGCCGGGTTGCGGAAGTGGGCATGGCAGGTGTTACTAATTTAGATTTCGCCGCTAGGTTAGAATACGGTTTAGCTGGTAGAATTACTGACGTTACAGGCCAACCTATGTCAGAGGTACGCGTAGAACTAGTAAACCTCGCTGGTACAGAAGTTTTATCAGCCATGACAGACCAATTTGGTTTATATCGTGTGGATGGTGTTCCCGTTGGTAAATATACATTGCGGGTTCCTTCTCAAGATGCGATCGCCAATAGTGAGACTCTCCCCAAACGCGAGGTAACTATTCGCAACGAGTTTGTCTACGACCAAAATCTGCAATTACCAATTTCTACAGCAGTCAAGGAAATTAAAGAAAAATAAAGTTTTCTGACATTTAGAATATTTTCTCTAAGCAAAGTGACTTTTGTAAAAAAGCCGCTTCTCGTGGATCTCCTATTTCTACTAATATGTTTATTGTTCTCCAGTCCTGTGGGCTACCTCTGGCTACCCAAAGATCGTCATGCCGAAATCTAAAAAGAGTGCCAATCCTATTAATTTGAACGATCCACAATACTACCTCAACCGAGAGTTAAGCTGGCTGGAATTTAATCAAAGAGTACTGCACGAAGCCTGCGATTCACGCACACCGCTATTAGAAAGGCTCAAGTTTTTAGCAATCTTTAGTTCTAATTTAGATGAATTCTTCATGGTGCGGGTTGCAGCCCTCAAGCAACAGGTAGAGGCAAAAGTAACTCTATTAACTCCCGATGGTCGCACGCCGCAACAACAATTAGATGATATTCGGTTGAATCTTAGCCCACAAGTAGCTAAACAGCATCAACATTTTGATGAGGTTCTGCGTCCACTACTTGCAAGTCACGGTATTCATATTCTGGATTATATTAATCTCAATCAAAGACAGCGGACTCATTTAGACAACTATTTTAAAGAACAAATTTTTCCAGTTTTGACTCCTTTAGCTGTTGATCCTAGCCATCCTTTTCCCTACATTTCCAATCTCAGCCTGAATTTAGCAGTTGTAGTCAAAAACCCAGATACAGAAGAAGAACTTTTTGCCAGAGTCAAAGTCCCCAATGTTCTGCCGCGATTTTTACCTTTACCAACAGAGTTAGGCATTCAAGAAAATGGACAACCAGCCAACTGGACAGGTGTACCTTTAGAACAAGCGATCGCACACAATTTAGATGCCTTGTTTCCCGGTATGAATATCCAGGAATATCATCCCTTCCGCATTACCCGCGATGCTGACATAACATTAGCAGAAGATGAAGCAGATGACCTGCTCTTAGCTATTGAACAAGAACTACGTAAACGCCGCATCGGTGGTAATCCAGTCAGAATAGAAATTCAATCCCAGACTCCAGAACCAATACGTGCAAGGTTGTTACAAGATTTGGATTTAACAGACAGCGATGTTTACGAATTAGATGGTTTATTGGGTCTGCGGGACTTGATGTACTTTATGGCCTTACCATTACCAGAACTCAAAGACCCTCCTCGTCAGTCTGTTGTACCTCTCCGCCTGCAAAGACTGCGCGCACCAACTGTAGATGAAGATGTCATGGAGATGGAGGAAGGCAAGGATTTTTTTGCGGTGATTCGTGAAAAAGATTTATTTGTCCATCATCCCTATCAATCCTTTTCAGCAACAGTGGTGCGTTTTATCACTGACGCAGCCCATGACCCAAATGTACTAGCCATCAAGATGTCTCTTTACCGGACTTCCGGCGACTCGCCCATAGTTAACGCCTTAATTGCGGCAGCTGAAAATGGTAAACAGGTGTCTGTTTTGGTGGAATTAAAGGCAAGGTTTGATGAAGAGAATAATATTTACTGGGCAAGACGTTTAGAAAGAGTAGGAGTGCATGTTGTTTATGGATTGGTTGGTTTGAAAACCCATTGCAAAACCATCCTAGTAGTGCGGCGTGAAAAAGACCGGATGCGCCGCTATGTACACATTGGCACTGGCAACTATAATCCAAAAACTGCACGGCTATATACCGATTTAGGATTGTTTAGTTGTCGTGAAGAATTAGGCGCTGATATTACAGAGGTATTTAATTTTTTGACTGGTTATTCCCGGCAAAAATCCTACCAGGAATTATTGGTTGCGCCTGTGAATATGCGCGATCGCTTTTTGGCATTAATCCAGCGCGAAATTGAAAATGTTCAAAACGGATTTTCTGGACGCATTGTTGCTAAAATGAATTCCCTTGTCGATCCCCAAATCATTACCACTTTGTACGAAGCTTCCCGCGCTGGCGTGCAAATTGATCTCATTATTCGAGGGATTTGCTGTTTGCGTCCAGCACTCAAAGATATTAGTGAAAATATTCGAGTAATCAGTATTATTGGTCGCTTTTTAGAACACTCCCGCATCTATTATTTCTACAATAATGCCCAGGAAGAGATTTACATTGGTAGCGCTGACTGGATGCGTCGCAACCTAGATCGACGAGTAGAAGTAATCACCCCAATTAAAGATACAGATATTGCTAAAGATTTGCAAGAAATCCTCGGAATTATGCTGGCGGATAACCGTCAAGCCTGGGAATTGCAAGCTGATGGTAGTTACATTCAACGCCGTCCTGGTGATGATTGCCCAGAAGCTAGTTCACAAATAACTCTGATGAATATGGCACTGCGTTCTACAGGTGTGACTACGAATTTGCTAGATTCAAAGAAGAGTCTTTCTTATACTGAGTAACTAGTAAAAATTTGATTTTTTTTTAGCAAAGTTTAATTCTTCGACATTTTATTTAGATGAATTGGGTGAGTAAACAACAATTATTCAACCATAAGATAGAGTAATTGTCGGTACTTGCTCTCATAAACTATAAGCATTGTTGTCACTAATTTTTTATTTCCCTTGAATGTTAATGCTCTCCTGTGAGTCTTCTTCGTTACGCGTTTTAGTAGTTGATGACCACGAACTGACTCGCTTAACCCTACAATTAGCTTTTTCTTGCCAAGAGAATATTCAAGTTGTCGGGTTAGCTAGTAACGGTCAAGAAGCTATAGAAATGGTTAAACGCTGCCAGCCTGATGTAATTGTTCTAGATTTACAGATGCCCATTATGGATGGTTGGAGTGCTTCTAGTCTAATTAAAGCTATCTCTCCCCACACTCAAATACTTGCTTACTCCTCTGTAGAAGATGCTAATTCTCCACGCGCAACGGGAATGGCTAACTTTGATGATTTTTGCAAGAAAGATGTATCGACAACTGAACTCATAGCTGTGGTCAAACAATTAGGACACCGTGGCGGAGATAGCGAAATTACTGGCAGATTGACTTAGGTTTGGCTCAGTTTTGGAGATTTGGTAATGTTCTATTATTTAGAAGCGTCGGCATAACTCCCAATTATGAGAGATACCGACGCAGTTTTTAGTACAGGTTAATTATGGCCTGTTTCTGGAATAGTACGTCTATATTCATCAATTAAGTCATCTAGCTCTTCCAACGCCTGATTAACATCCACTCTCAAAGTTCCCAAATTTGGCTGTTCTAAGAGGCTCAAAAGGTAGTCACGTTTGCTTTGAACTGCGGCAATTCGCTCTTTTATAGTTTGTAAATCCATTGTTTGTTTGCAAATTGTTAACTATAATCCAGTTTAAAGTTAACGCAAAACAGGGTAAAGCTCGATCAAACAGCTAAAACTTGTCAAGTATCTGACTACATGAGTTGTGAATAATCGACAAACTAGATTTTTACGTGCTTGGGCTTCCCTAATCTGTTACACATAGCCGATGATAATAAAACTAATGTGTTAATAGATATTATCTTCATCTCATGTTACGCCAAATCTCTTTGGGAACTTTAGGTTTAACCGTTGGTAGCATATTAACCATCGTCGGCTTCATAGCCTATGGTGCTAACAATGCCACACTCAATCTTGTAGGCTTTTTTTACGGTTTTCCTCTATTGTTGGGAGGATTGGCACTTAAAGCCAATGAACTTAAACCAATACCCTTCAGCCAAGCTACAGCACCTCCAGTATTGTCACTGCGGGAACAGCAAGCAACTGTAACTCAAAATAAAATCCGTAAAGACATCACCCGGTATTGCTACGGTCAAGATGCTCACTTAGATGGCGCACTGTCTTACTTAGGTCTTAGTCCCTCTGATGATGAAAGACCAACAGTTACAGGTTTACGAGAAGAGGACGCTAATGGCGCTTACGCACTAATTTTAGAATTTGATTCTCCTTTGATATCAATTAATATTTGGCAAGAAAAACAAGAAAAAATGACTAGCTATTTCGGTCCTGGAGTGGAGGTTAAAATTAGCCAACCAGCCGAAGATAAAATTGAATTAGCGTTAGTTAGTAGTCAATAGTCAATGGTCAATGGTCTAATGAGTCTAAAGCAATATGGTTCAGTTAAGAGAATTTCTATTGATTCTTGACTTTGGACTATTGACCCTTGACTAAAAATCACTTTTCTAAACGCACTGCATACCACTGCAAATATTGTCCAGCCCCGATATCCAACTCACAACTAGTATCGATGAGATGTTGGGCTTTACCTTCCAACGAGTCAATATTTTGTAACTCTGGGGGTAAATCCTGAAGATTTATTGCTTGTAAAGTTGTCTTCAGCTTTTCTAATAATTCTAAGGCTGTAAAAAACTGTTCTGGTTGATTAGTTTCTAACACAACAAAATTATCTTGTTGATACATTAAAGAGTCTGGCATTGGTACATTTTGCTTAATTTAAATTTGTTTTAAGAAAAAGTTAGATATTAAAGACACTTTATAAAAAAATTGCTTTTTCCTCAATTGTGCCTCTATATCTATATATTTTAGACAGGAAATTAGTAATTTTTTGAAAGTTTCACCTATTTTTTTAGTGCAGATGAGTTGCTTAGACTTCAATCAGGAATTTTACTTAACTCTATAGTCAATTGGTCTTTAAACAATAAAGTTTATTATATAGCTTGATATTAACATCATGTAATTTATGTAATTACCCTTCAATTAAAATGGGTAAAGTTTAGCAATAGATATAAATAAAAGACAGTCTAGTGATTGTCAGATTTAGGTTTCTCGTTTCTCTACATCACTTGGTAATTGCGAAAAATTTACTCAGTATGTGCCTAAAGTAACTTTATAACTTAATAAGTATGGTGTAGATTTAAAGTTTTGCTCAAAATAGTAATTACACTTTATCACCAGGGAAACATAAACATAAGATTTCTTCCTAAAACCAGAACTAGACAACTAAAAATTGCTGTTGCCTTTTGAGTAAATTGTCTATGAAACCTAGTTATCTGAATTTTTCTTTGCTGAAGCTCATTAAATATTCTCTTGTCCAAAAAAATTTGATAGTGCAGACAGACAGCTTGCTACTACATATTATGGCTTGGCTTGAACTATTATGCGATCGCAGTCGCAGTCTCAATCTTCAGTCACATAGATTATTAAATCAGAGATTGGTGCTAACAAGCATTCACTCAACAGGTAATTCAGACATCATATCCAAAGCAAACCATTGCTTCACATTCAACTTGTTGTAAGGGTATGAATTTTAAGCCAGTATGCCTTTTAGTAGGATTTACTGTTACAAAATCTTGCCCATAGACAGTTTAGTTCTGTTGTTCAGGTTTTCTCAAGTTTACCCCTCACCGATACTTTCATTATTCTGTGGAACGCAATTCATGTCAGGCATAAGCCCATTTTCTCTTCCTAAACAACCTCCAGTAATTTTGGTGGCTGATGATGACAAGACCATCCGCGTGCTGTTGCGTGAAGCTATGGAACAAGAAGGCTATCGAGTTGTTGAGGTTACGGATGGTAAGCAGTGTTTAGACGCTTATGAGACTGTCAAACCAGACATAGTGTTACTAGATGCAATCATGCCCGTAATGGATGGCTTTACTTGCTGTAAGCACTTGCTCCAAATTGCCAGAAATAATCTTATGTCGGCACTAGCAAATCTTGATACTGACTCTGCTTCAGGCAACACTGTCATTTCTAAACTATGGGAGCGCACTCCAATATTAATGATTACCAGTTTGGATGATGCCGAGTCTGTAGACCGTGCCTTTGAAGCAGGAGCATCTGATTATGTTACCAAGCCAATTCATTGGGCTGTTTTGCGCCAGCGTTTACGTCGCCTGCTACAGCAAGCTCAAGTATACAAGCAATTAGAGGCAGCAAATCTAGCTTTACAGCAACTTGCTAATGTTGATGGCTTAACGGGTCTTGCTAATCGCCGTCGTTTTGATGAATATCTCACTACACAATGGATTAATCTGGCACAGGAAGAATCACCTCTATCACTAATTTTATGTGATATTGATTATTTTAAATTTTATAACGATCAATATGGTCATCCGGCTGGAGATGTTTGTTTGCAAAAGGTAGGTACTGTTTTGAGCCAGAAAGCACAAAAACATCACGATTTAGTAGCGCGTTACGGTGGTGAAGAATTTGCTGTAATTATGCCAAATACCCATGCCTCTGGTGCATTTTATGTAGCTACAGCCATGCAAGCTGGTGTCAAAAATTTACAAATTGTTCATGACGCTTCTGTTGTGAATGAGTATGTCACTTTGAGTATAGGAGTTGCTACCTTGATTCCTACATGGGAATCTTCTCCTTCAGATTTAATCGTGGCGGCTGATAAAGCACTTTACACAGCCAAGGCAAAAGGGCGTAATCAAATTATTATCAAATGATATGAGATAACGCCAAGTATGACTTAAGATTCTGTAACAAGATCGTCGAACTGAAGAGGGTCACAATTGTGGCGATTAAGCCAGAAACAGACAGTATGAGCTAAAATCTGGCGACTGAGACGACTGGTAAGATGCCACATATCTCTAGCTCGAATTTTATCTAGATGAAATCTCTCAACTAATTGACCAATGACTGTTTCAATTAGGCGACGAAGCGTTGCATTAATCGAACTGAAGATTGACTACGAGAGTCAGACATATTAGAACGCAGAGGGGTTTGTATGGGAATTTTGTTTTTAATCTTTCACACACCTGACTTATGTAACGAAACAATAAGTTGCACATCGCGTATAATAAGTCTCTAGCACATCAGATACCAGAAGGCAAGCAATATGACTAGTTATACATTACAAGCAAGCCGTGAATGGTGGTCACAAAGATGGCTAGAGCTACTCGATTCTTATCGCTTTAAAAAGCGGTTAGAACGTGCCAGAAATTATGCACGTCAAGGTAATGTTCTCAGCATTGAATTCAAAGGCGCGAAAGTATTAGCCAAGGTACAAGGTAGTGAAGCAGAACCTTATACAGTTTCGCTTTCTCTTAACTCTTTTAGTGATGAAGAGTGGGGCTATGTAATTGAAACAATGTCTAAAAGAGCATTATTTGCTGCCAAATTATTAGCAGGTGAAATGCCCCAAAACATTGAAGAAGTTTTTACTGCTAATGGCCTTTCACTATTTCCGTTTACTCTAGGTGATGTTCACAGTAAATGTTCTTGTCCAGATAAAGTCAACCCTTGTAAACATGTGGGGGCAATTTACTATCAATTAGGCGACAGATTCAGCGAAGACCCGTTTGTATTATTCCAATTGCGCGGACGCACCAAAGAACAAATTATCAGCGATTTACGCAACTTACGCGGTACTAAATCTGAAGCAAATACAACTGCAAAATCAAATATTCAACAACCAATTTCTCACAAACAATCTTCAGTAAATCTTAGCTCTTTTTGGGAATATAACGAGCCTTTAGATTCATCTTTAGTAGTGATTGTACCTAGCATGAGCGAGACAGTATTAGATATTTTAGGAGCAATCCCCTTAGCAAAAACAGAAGAAGATTTAGCAAATTCAACTTCTAGTGATGTGGTAATGAAATATTTAGATACTGTTTACAAAGATGTTAGCCAAAAAGCTGTTTTAGCAGCTATGAATGTGGGAGGCAGTTAAATAACTTAACCCTAATAAATACTTTTATTCCTCAACCTTCCCTCCTCTCCGTACCCATTCTCGCACTGCTTGGCGAGTTGCGCGTCTGCCATTTTCTCGATTTTGTTCAATCAATTTTGGCAGTTCTCGAATTGCTAAATTAGGAAACACCAAGCTAATTTCTGACTCTACATATTCCCCATCTTGCAAATTATAAATCTTCAATTCACCAGAGTCATAACACCAAAGTTCAGGAACTCCCAGACGGGCATAAATAGGAAAACGATCTAAAGACTTACTAGTAATATCAATTTCCAATGCTAAATCTGGTGGTGGGTCTCGCTGCAAGTCTAAATCCAGCCTACCCCGAATCGCAGCTTCATTCTGGAAATAAAAGCAGTTATCAGATTCAACCCCTGCCATGCGGCTTTCGCGCCTCCAGGTTGTGGAACCATAACTTTCATAGTCAAAAGCTAGTTCTTCTGCAATATCTTGAACTGCTATGCTAATCACTTCTTTGTAATATTCGTGTTCTGGTAAAGGTGTCATGATTTCCAACGTACCGCGATCATATGCTATACGTGCGGCTCGATGCTCTCCTAGGTCTTTGAGAAGATTTTCAAATTGTTGCCAACTGATATCATAAAGCATCACACGGTCGGCTCTATTTTTAGCGATCGCCATTTCTTTGATCTCCAATACCGTTTAATCAGCAATAAATATTTTATTCTCCAAATTTAAGTCTAGCTTGCTCAAATAAATCGCTGCTTGATGCGCCAATAACTCAATCATTAAAGAAAAAAGGCTCTTGTTTTTCAACAAAAGCCTTTTAAAAATTCGATTGTCAGTGATGAAAGAAAGATGTCTACTTAGTCAAGCTCGGTCATTGCCATTACTGGCTCGTTCTCACGGTCAATACCTTTCTCAAAGCCACCAGCCGCAGCACGGGCGCGACCAGCGTGCCACAAGTGACCAATGAGGAAGAAGAAACCTAATACGAAGTGAGAAGTAGCCAACCACGCACGAGGAGAAACGTAGTTGAAGGAGTTGATTTCAGTTGCTACACCACCTACAGAGTTCAAAGAACCCAGAGGAGCGTGAGTCATGTATTCAGCAGCACGACGAGCTTGCCAAGGCTGAATATCATTCTTGATTTTTTCTAAGTCAAGACCGTTAGGGCCACGTAGAGGCTCTAACCAAGGGCCGCGGAAATCCCAGAAGCGCATGGTTTCACCACCGAAAATGATTTCACCGGTAGGAGAGCGCATTAGGTATTTACCTAGACCAGTTGGGCCTTGTGCAGAACCGACGTTAGCACCTAAGCGTTGGTCACGGATTAAGAAGGTCAAAGCTTGAGCTTGAGACGCTTCAGCCGCAGTAGGCCCATAAAATTCGCTTGGGTAAACAGTGTTG
Organism: Fortiea sp. LEGE XX443; assembly: GCF_015206815.1. Classification (GTDB taxonomy): domain Bacteria; phylum Cyanobacteriota; class Cyanobacteriia; order Cyanobacteriales; family Nostocaceae; genus Nostoc_B. Next base: position 959 of record NZ_JADEXZ010000043.1, on the reverse strand, counting down.
TTAAACCACACCATGCAAGAGGCGATAAAACCCATCAGAGAAAGTGCGCCTAAGCTGTAGGAAAGATAGGCTTCACCAGACCAAATGGATGCACGACGTGACCAAGCAAAAGGCTTGGTAAAGATATGCCAAATACCGCCAGCAATACAAATTAAGGCAATCCAAATGTGACCGCCAATTACGTCTTCTAAGTTATCGACGCTAACAATCCAACCTTCGCCACCAAAAGGAGCTTTGATTAGATAGCCAAAGATAACTGCTGGGTTTAGAGTTGGGTTAGTAATGACGCGCACATCACCACCACCAGGAGCCCAGGTGTCGTAGACACCGCCGAAGAACATTGCCTTCAGCACCAACAACAACGCGCCGCAACCCAAGATGATCAGGTGGAACCCGATGATATTGGTCATCTTGTTTTTGTCTTTCCAGTCATAACCGAAGAAGGAAGAATACTCTTCTAAGGTTTCTGGGCCACGAACGGCGTGATAGATACCGCCAAAACCCAGGACTGCGGAGGAAATGAGGTGAAGTACACCAACAACAAAGTAGGGGAAGGTGTCAATAACTTCACCACCAGGGCCTACACCCCAGCCTAAAGTAGCGAGGTGAGGTAGAAGAATCAAGCCCTGTTCATACATGGGCTTTTCTGGGATAAAGTGAGCAACTTCAAACAAAGTCATTGCTCCAGCCCAGAAGACAATCAAGCCAGCATGTGCGACGTGAGCGCCTAGCAATTTACCAGACAGGTTAATCAAACGGGCGTTTCCAGACCACCAAGCAAAACCAGTGGATTCTTGGTCACGGCCGCCACCCATCACTGCGGGTCTATTAGAGAGCGTTACCACGAGGTAATACCTCCTCAGGGAATATAAATTGTTCGTGGGGCTGATCTTGAGGAGCCATCCAAGCGCGGATACCCTCGTTCAGCAAAATGTTTTTGGTATAGAAAGTTTCAAATT
>NZ_JADEXZ010000042.1 GCF_015206815.1 Fortiea sp. LEGE XX443 | reverse complement strand
CCCCCTGCCCCCTGCCTCTAATCAAGTAACGCACCCCAAGCTTTAATTGAATGTTATTTTTTTATCGTTGGAGGATAAATAGTTGGGTGAAGTAGACTGCACCTCTACTATTTCTGGCAACTCCTATGCCGGTTAGGTTGTAATTGCCTCTAATATTAGCAAGATGCCCGGAACTTCTCAGCCAGCCTTGCACAGCTTGGGTAGCAGAATCTCTATATCCCTGGTTATAAGCAACATTTTCAGATGCTCCTCTATAGGGAATAGCGATCGCTTGAATTCGCGGGCCAAAACCATAATGACTAAATGCAACTCGACCACTAGCCATATTTTGACTGTGAATCCTGGCTTGATTGTCAATTGCAGAATTACGACTTAATCTTGGTAAGCCTTGGGTAGCTCGAAATTGATTAATTTGATTGAAAACCGCAACTTCGAGCGCCGCAGTGTTCACAGTAGATTGCGCCAGTTGGAAGCTACGACTTGATACCTGGGAGGGTTGCAGAGTAGCAGTTTGAGCAGGTGTGGAAAAAGCGTAGACGTGAAGCGGCTTGTCGTAAGACATCGCTCCCCCAATCAAAGCCAAAGTCCCAACAGCAGCGCTGTAAATTTTTGTCTGAATCATTAATAGGTAGCCCTAAACACACTGAAAGTAAACTTCCAGACAATGTAACCGGACTGATGTAAATTGAACAAATGCTCTATTGGTCGGCATCTGGGGATTTATACCGCTATACCTTGCAATACTTCCAGCCAACTTGCATATTCATAATTTTCCATAAATCATCATTCTCTGGAGAGAAAAATATTTATCGGACTTACCCACAAAGGATTAGATGTTGAGATTGGGTGTAAGATGCAATACCTTTTTTCAGTCATTTGAATTACTTAACCAATTGACATCAAGCAATTGCTCAAGGGAATAAGGGCATTCTAGAGGGAAATTGACAGCGTTTTAACTTTCATCATAGTTCGCACCTAAATTAACTGAGTGCTGGGCGTTGAGCCAGCACGTTTAACTCAGTACTCCTCATTGCGGAGTTAAAAATTTTGCTACGGTTTGTACATCTTTATCGCCGCGTCCAGAACAGTTAATGATAATTCGGGGACTACCGCTTAATTGAGGACAGAGAGTTTCGAGGTAGGCGATCGCATGGGATGTTTCCAAAGCGGGGATAATCCCTTCTAAGCGAGAGAGTTTTTGGAATGCTGCCAAAGCTTCTGCATCAGTTACACTGTAGTATTCAGCGCGATTTATATCTTTCAAATAACTGTGTTCTGGCCCCACACCAGGATAATCTAACCCAGCACTAATCGAGTGAGCCTCAGTTACTTGTCCGTCCTCATCTTGCAGTAGATAGCTCATTGCTCCATGCAATACACCAACTCGCCCTTTTGTCAAAGTGGCAGCGTGTTTGTCTGTATTCACACCTTCACCGGCAGCTTCCACGCCAATTAACCGCACAGATGGCTCATTCACAAATTCATAAAAAAGTCCCATTGCATTAGAACCACCACCCACACAAGCCATGAGAATGTCGGGTAAACCACCCCACTTTTCTAAAGCTTGGGCGCGAGTTTCTTGACCAATCACCGCATGAAAATCTCGCACCATCATCGGGTAAGGGTGTGGCCCTGCTACCGAACCGAGGATGTAGTGAGTTGTTTCGACATTTGTTACCCAATCTCGAATCGCTTCCGAAGTCGCATCTTTGAGAGTACCTGTACCCGCTGCCACCGGGCGAACTTCTGCACCCATCAACCGCATTCTAAACACGTTTAAAGCTTGGCGTTCCATATCGTGAACGCCCATGTAAATCACACATTCCAAGCCAAAACGAGCGCAAACGGTTGCTGTAGCGACTCCATGCTGTCCAGCGCCAGTTTCGGCAATAATCCGCTTTTTACCCATGCGCTTCGCTAACAAGACCTGACCCAGGGCATTATTGATTTTGTGTGCGCCTGTGTGATTTAAATCTTCCCGCTTCAAATAAATTTGTACCCCTGTGCCATCAGGTCGGGCATAATGAGCAGTCAAACGTTCAGCAAAATACAACGGTGTCGCACGTCCTACATAATCCCGCAGCAGTTGTTGGAGTTCTGCTTGAAACTCTGGGGCATGGCGATATTGCTGGTAAGCTGTTTCAAGCTCCGCTAAAGCTGGCATCAGCGTTTCCGGGACGTACTTACCGCCAAAGCGTCCAAAGCGTCCTTGAGTGTCGGGAACCTGAGCAGTTGTGGAAGAATTTGGAGAAAGGGGAGTTGTAGTCACGGAAGGATATTGATCACAAGTAAAGACTTCATTAATTATAGGGAGTCTGGGCAATAATTCGTAATTCGTAATTCGTAATTCGTAATTACGAAAGTCTGACAGCATAATAAATGTAGTAGAACTGATCACTACCGCAATTGTTTATGTCTGCTTCTAAATCCAATTCTTCTGATAAACAGTTTGTCTACCGCGAATTTGGTAATGATAACTCCGCCGCCACTGAAAGACCAATTCAGGAACTACCGCCGCAACAGCAAAACTTGAGAATCCAAGCCACTCGCACCGGACGCAAGGGTAAAACGGTGACGGTGATTACTGGGTTTCAAACCAAACCCGAAACTTTAGCCGATTTACTTAAACAGTTAAAAACCCAATGTGGTACTGGTGGGACTGTTAAAGATGACACCATTGAAATTCAAGGCGAACACAAGCAGAAAATTTTGGAGATTGTCACTAAACTAGGTTACAAAGCCAAACTCAGTGGCGGCTAATGAATAGCATGAAAATATACCTGACACAACAATGACCAAAACATAAAGCTGTGAATACTCAATTAATTGATACTTTAGTGCAAATTATCCGCGCACTTTCCGTAACAGAACAAGCCTTACTCGAAAAAAAATTATTTAGCGATGTGAGTTACCCTTCAACCCTGGAACTGATGAACCTCGCAGAAAAAGGTAGAGCTTTGGATTTCTTACATGATGAACCTGATATTTACACCGCCGAAGATGGAGAACCTGTTTAATGACTTTGAACAAGGGTGATATTGTTCTAACTCAATTTCCCTTCACAGATTTAAGTCAAACAAAATTACGTCCTGCGGTGATACTGTGGGTAGATTCAGCAAAAGATGAAATTACTCTTTGCTTTATTTCATCTCAGGATGTTAATAATTTGACATCAGAAGAATTTGCAATATTAGACTCCGATGCAGATTTTGTTAAAACAGGATTACGTATTTCTTCTAAAGTGAGAGTCACGAAAATTGCTACCTTAAATCGTCTTTTAGTTCTAAGACGCTTGGGTCAGTTAATGACTCAGCATATACAAAAACTAAATGAAATTATGATTCAAGCCTTTCAATTATTAGAATAAAGCGAAACTACCTTAGTGTAGGATAAAATTACCAATGAATTAACAGACAAGAGGCAGATAATATCAATTGTTAAAGTTGAAGTATAATTAACAACTAATTAACGCCTGTCCTAATGCCGTGGAGGATCTTTTGTGGGTGGTATCAGCCGTAGTTGTTTTTATTATTCAGGTAATAATACTACTTCATAAAGACGTGAAGACCGATCCAGTTAGTTGCGCTCCGCTTCATACAATAGCCATATAAGATTTTTTCTGCGCCTCATGTCGGGAGTGGTTATTCAAAAAGCCTATGCAACCTACTAATCCTAACCAATTTACCGAAAAAGCCTGGGAAGCGATCGCCCACACGCCAGATATTGTTAAACAATATCAACAACAGCAAATCGAAAGCGAACACCTGATGAAAGCCTTGCTGGAACAAGAAGGTCTAGCCAGCAGTATTTTAACCAAAGCGGGTGTAAATCTGCAAAAAATCCGCGATCGCACCGATCAATTTCTGCAACGTCAGCCAAAGGTATCTGGTACAAGTAGTTCTGTGTTCTTAGGACGCAGTTTAGATACCCTGTTAGATCGGGCTGATGGCTATCGCAAAGACTTCAAAGACGAATATATTTCTATAGAACACTTGTTACTGGGTTATGCCAAAGATGACCGCTTTGGTAAGAGTCTACTCCAAGAATTCGGTTTAGACGAAGGCAAGCTGAAAAATATTATTAAACAAATTCGTGGGAGCCAGAAAGTGACCGACCAAAATCCAGAAGGTAAATACGAAGCACTGGAAAAATATGGACGTGACCTCACAGAAGCAGCCCGCAAAGGTCAACTCGATCCGGTGATTGGCCGGGATGATGAGATTCGCCGGACTGTGCAGATTCTCTCGCGCCGTACCAAAAATAACCCTGTGTTGATTGGGGAACCTGGTGTTGGTAAAACTGCGATCGCGGAAGGATTAGCCCAGCGCATCGTAGCTGGTGATGTTCCCCAATCTCTCAAAGACCGCAAGCTAATTGCTTTGGATATGGGTGCTTTGATTGCTGGGGCAAAATTCCGGGGAGAATTTGAAGAACGCCTCAAAGCGGTCTTAAAAGAAGTTACCGAATCTGGCGGTAATATAGTTCTATTTATTGATGAAATTCACACCGTTGTCGGTGCGGGTGCAACCCAAGGCGCGATGGATGCAGGGAATTTGTTAAAACCGATGTTGGCGCGGGGTGAGTTGCGTTGTATAGGGGCGACAACTTTAGATGAGTATCGCAAATATATCGAAAAAGATGCCGCTTTAGAAAGACGCTTCCAACAAGTTTATGTGGATCAACCCAGCGTCGAAGATACGATTTCCATTTTGCGCGGCTTGCGAGAACGCTATGAAAACCACCACGGTGTAAAGATTTCCGATAGTGCTTTAGTAGCTGCGGCGCAACTTTCGGGTAGATATATTAGCGATCGCTTTTTACCAGACAAAGCCATTGACTTGGTAGATGAAGCCGCCGCTAGGTTGAAAATGGAAATTACCTCCAAACCCGAAGAACTCGACGAAATTGATCGCAAGATTCTCCAATTAGAAATGGAGAAACTATCTTTGCAAAAAGAAAGCGATGCAGCTTCTCGTGAACGGCTAGGACGATTAGAAAAAGAAATTGCTGACCTCAAAGAAGAACAAAGAACTCTCAGCACTCAATGGCAGTCTGAGAAAGATATTATCAATAAAATTCAGTCTGTTAAAAAAGAAATTGAACGGGTTAACTTAGAAATTCAGCAAGCAGAACGCAACTACGACCTCAACCGCGCTGCGGAATTGAAATACGGTAATTTGACAGATTTACATCGCAAATTAGAAGTAGCCGAAAGTGAATTAGCCAACGCCCAAAGAAGCGGTAAATCTCTATTGCGGGAAGAAGTCACCGAATCTGATATTGCTGAAGTTATATCTAAATGGACAGGAATTCCCATCAGTAAGTTGGTGGAATCGGAGAAGGAAAAACTGCTGCATTTAGAAGACGAACTGCATCAGCGGGTAGTTGGACAAGATGAAGCCGTCACAGCAGTCGCCGATGCGATTCAGCGATCGCGGGCTGGATTGGCTGATCCTAATCGTCCCATCGCCAGCTTTGTTTTCCTCGGCCCCACAGGTGTTGGTAAAACCGAGTTAGCGAAAGCTTTGGCGGGGTATATGTTCGACACTGAAGATGCACTGGTGCGAATTGATATGTCTGAGTACATGGAAAAACACGCCGTGTCGCGGTTAATCGGTGCGCCTCCCGGATACGTGGGTTATGAAGAAGGCGGACAACTCACCGAATCGATTCGTCGTCGTCCATACTCAGTGATTTTGTTTGACGAAATCGAAAAAGCACACCCAGATGTATTTAATATCTTCCTGCAAATTCTGGATGATGGGCGCGTCACCGATGCCCAAGGTCATACTGTGGACTTCAAGAACTCAATTATAATCATGACCAGCAACATCGGTTCGCAATTCATTCTCGATATTGCTGGGGATAACAACCGCTACGACGAAATGCGCCATCGGGTAATGGAGGCGATGCGGAATAGCTTCCGGCCAGAGTTCCTCAACCGGATTGATGAGATTATCATCTTCCACAGTTTAGATAAGAAAGAACTGCGGCATATAGTCCAGTTGCAAGTCGCAAGATTAAGAGAAAGATTGAGCGATCGCAAAATCTCACTCAAACTCTCCGATGCTTCTCTTGATTTCTTAGCAGAAGTAGGATACGACCCCGTATTTGGGGCGCGTCCACTAAAACGAGCAATTCAGCGCGAGTTAGAAACACAAATTGCCAAAGCCATACTCCGCGGCGAATTCCACGACGGTGACACCATCTTTGTCGATGTGCAGAATGAACGGCTGGCTTTTAGTCGCTTACCTGCGGAGATATTTAGCAATTAAATTCAGATTATTTCACGTAAAGGTGCAAAGATGCAGAGGTGTGTCTTTGCACTTTTTTATTAAGAACGAAATAAATGATGATATTCAGGATTATATAAACGCGATCGCCCACTTGTTGGCAAGAGTGCCGGACTAATTATATAAAGTGTGGTGCGAATTAAATTTTCTTGATGGGTGCATTCTGCCATTTGGTTAAGGGGGACAACCCGAATTTTTTCATCAGGCCACCCTAAACGAAAGCAAATTGCTACTAAGGTATCACTTAGATAATGTTCTAGTAATTTGGCTTGGGCATTTTCGACATGACGCGCACTCAGATATAAGCATAAACTAGCTTGATGGGCAGCGAGAGTGGTTAACTCTTCTGTGGTGGGGACTTCTGTTCGTCCGCTAATGCGTGTCAGGATAATAGTCTGGACTAAACCGGGAACAGTCAATTCTACCTTGAGTTTGGCAGCCGCCGCTTGAAAAGCGCTAATTCCTGGTATGACTTCAAAAGGGATATTCGCCTCAGCCAACATCTGCATTTGTTCGTGGACAGCACTGTAGAGACTAGGATCACCAGAATGGAGACGAACGACGGATTTGTGTTGCGATCGCACCCTCTCTACCATCAGCGCTACAATCTCTTCTAAAGTCTTATCCGCAGTCCGAATAATTTCCGCATCTTGTCGGCACAAATCTAATATTTGTTCTGGCACTAAAGCATCAGCAAATAAAATTACATCTGCCGTAGAAAGGAGCTTTTGTGCCTTAACCGTTAATAAATCTGGATCTCCCGGCCCCGCACCTACAATATAAACTGCTGTTTTTAGAGAATTTAGCTGATTTTCCATACAAAAAACTTATATTATTTTTACGTATTTACCCGTAAGGAAAAATAGCTCAAAAAAATCTCTTGGCATTTTCTCAGTATCCTTCCGGATTAACCCTCTAACTATAGAAGAGTGGAATGGTAGATGCACCCTGGTTAAGCCCTAGAGTCAAATCTGGGGCATTTTTTATTTCTGGGCATTTGTCTTGTGTCCTCATCGTCTAATTACTGGACGCAACTACATCAGGTAAAGGACGTTTACGCAAGTAAAGCCAAGCTAACCCAGCTAACCCTAAAAGAATGCCTGCTAAACTAACCACTTGGGCTATTCTTAGCGGCCCCAACATCAAGCTATCAGTGCGTAAACCTTCAATCCAAAAGCGCCCCACGCTGTAGGCTGTTAAGTAAACCATAATTAAAGTGCCTACTTTCAGGCGTAGTTTGCCTGAGACACCCCGAAAAAATAAATTTAATAGCAAGGCAAACACCATTAAATTCCAAAGCGATTCATACAAAAAGGTGGGATGGAAGTATTCAAAATTTTCTAATCCTGAAGGGCGGTGTTCTGGTGAAATGTATAGCTTCCAAGGTAAATTAGTAGGACTGCCAAAAGCTTCCGAGTTAAAGAAATTGCCCCATCGCCCGATCGCCTGTCCTAAAATTAGCGAAGGTGCAACTAAGTCTGCTAATTGCCAAAAAGAAACCTGCTTGAGTTTAGCAAAGATTAAGGCGGCTATTGTTCCACCGATAATTGCGCCGTGAATGGCAATCCCGCCTTCCCAAATAGCGATAATTTTTTCTGGACGCTGGGCATATTCTGCCCATTCAAACAAAACGTAATATAACCGCGCTGCGGGAATTGCCCCAATCACCAGCCAAATTGACAAATCACTCAGCAACTCTGGATTAACATTACGGCGTTTTGCCAAGTACTGAGAAAGGCTGACACCAATCAAAACCGCCGTCGCAATTAATAAACCATACCAGCGGACAGTTAATGGGCCGATTCTTACCAGAATGGGGCCTGGAGAAGTAAATTGAAATGCCAAAGGCAAAGAAGAGATATCCAGTACCATGCAAAACTACCTAGTTAACTACAGTGTTTAGCTTGAGCAGCTGATAACCCTATCACTGCTAGGGGATTTGTGTCTATAAACCATTAGAGCAGGTTTTGCTTGTAGAGTCTCACACTCGTCAGATATCCCGCTTAGTTCAATTCCGTAGGGTGTGTTACGGCTATATAAGGATTTGAGCGTTAAAAAGATTAGAAATTAGCCGTAACGCACCGGATTTGATGGTGCGTTAAAGCAACGCACCCTACTAGCTGCGGAAAAAACTGCAATGAGTTGTGAAAATTCGTGTTGTCCAGATCCCCGACTTTTTCAAAAAGTCGGGGATCTATTTTTTCCCGATCATGTCAAGGAAGATTGTAATAACTGACGCATACCTTGAGCTTGTACATGATTAGGGAAAATGGTTAATAGTTCATTCAAATCTTGGATAGCTTCAAATTTTAGTTCTACAAGAGGACAGTGAAACAAGGCATGGTGATACAATTCTTCTGCTGGTTTTGTATATTCATCTGCTAAATAGTAAATAGCTAAATTAAAAACATTCTGCCAGTTATAAGCATCTTTTTCGTAACGTTGTTGAGCAATATTAATAGCAAGTGCTAAATCAGCCTGTGATTTGTTTTTTTGATTAATAGCTATATATGTTAAAGCACGTCTATATAAACACCAATCATTTTGAATGTTTAAATTGATAGCAATATTAAAATCTTGGAGTGCTTCTTGATAACGCTTCATTGATTGGTAAGTTTGACCACGACCTGCGATCGCCCAATCAAGTTTAGGATTAAGTTCAATGGCGCAGTCGAAATCTTGCAGTGCTTCCTGATAACGCTCCATTGATTGATAAGTTAAACCACGTTGTGCGATCGCCCAGTCAAGTTTGGGATTAAGTTCAATCGCCAGGTCGAAATCTTGCAATGCTTCCTGATAACGATGTTTCAAGCGATAAATGTCACCTCTACCTGTGATCGCTCCATCCAAATTAGGATTAAGTTCAATGGCGCGGTTGAAATCTTGCAATGCTTCCTGATAAAGTCCCATTGATTTGTAAATCAAACCTCGATTAGTAATCCCCCAATCAAGTTGAGGATTAAGTTCAATGGCGCGGTTGAAATCTTGTAGTGCTTCGGGATAACGCTCCATTGATTGATAAGTTAAACCACGTTGTGCGATCGCCCAATCAGATTTAGGATTAAGTTCAATGGCGCGGTCGAAATCTTGAAGTGCTTCTTGATATCGCTGCATTAAACGGTAAGTTTCTCCTCGCTCTCTGATCGCTCCATCCAAATTAGGATTAAGTTCAATGGCGTGGTCGAAATCTTGGAGTGCTTCCTGATATCGCTGCATTGATTGATAAGTTAAACCACGTTGTGCGATCGCCCAATCGGATTTAGGATTAAGTTCAATGGCGTGGTCAAAATCTTGCAGTGCTTCTTGATAACGCTGCATTAGGCGGTAAGTTTCACCTCGATTTGCGATCGCCCAATCAGATTTAGGATTAAGTTCAATAGCGCGGTCGAAATTTTGGAGTGCTTCCTGATATCGCTGCATTGATTGATAAGTTAAACCACGTTGTGCGATCGCCCAATCAGATTTAGGATTAAGTTCAATAGCGCGGTCGAAATTTTGGAGTGCTTCCTGATATCGCTGCATTGATTGATAAGTTAAACCACGTTGTGCGATCGCCCAATCAGATTTAGGATTAAGTTCAATGGCGCGGTTGAAATTTTGAAGTGCTTCCTGATAACGCTTCATTAATCGGTATGTTTCACCACGTTGTGCGATCGCCCAATCAAATTTAGGATTAAGTTCAATGGCGCGGTTGAAATCTGGCAGTGCTTCCTCATAACGCTTCATTAAGCGGTATGTTTCACCACGTTGTGCGATCGCCCCTTCGTATTTAGGATCAAGTTCAACGGCGCGGTTGAAATCTGGCAGTGCTTCCTCATAACGCTCCATTGATTTGTAAGTCAGACCTCTACCTGCATTTGCCTGCTTGTACTGGGGATCAAGTTCAATAGCGCGATCAAAATCTTGCAGTGCTTCTTGATAATGCTCCATTGCTTGGTAAGTAAACCCTCGGGCTGATAAATACATAGCTTCTTCTGGGGCTAACTTTATAGCTTTATTTAAATCTTCCAAAGCTTTTGAGTCTTTATTAGATAAAAAATAAACATAACCACGCAAGCCTAAAGCTACTGCACGACATTTGACTTCAATAAAGGTATCACTCAACAACGCTGTCAACATTTCAGCAGCAATTTCATACTGTTCTTTATCGTATGCTTTTAAAGCATTAGCTAGTTGCTCACCCCAAAGTTGAATTTCAGCTACATCCGTATCTTTACCCGCTTGTATCATTCTTTCTGCCCAGCGTTGGGCAAAAGAACGTTGATTTTTAAATGCAGCAAGGAACTCATTTAAAGCCGCAGGTAAACTTCTCTGTGGTGACTGACATAAACCGTGATACAAAACATTGAGGGTGTAATTTTGCCAAAGAGGATCACGCTGTTTTTTGTCTTCCTCCAGGTGTAAATCATTTCTCAATGTGTCGTAATAGTCTGCTAACTTGCCATGTAAATCAGCCCAACTTTGCGGAGATACAAGCCGCTTGTGGCGAAGCATTTGCGTTTTGACGACATCATGATAAGCCCAACCATCAGTGCGTTCGTCAATAAATGGCATTTCTTTCAGCCAGCTAAATAAACCGTCCGCCTCTTCTTCGCCTCGCAATTTAGCCAACACATCCCGATTTAAACACAGGGGAAGTGCAGCATCTACAGCTAATTGTCGGCGCTTGGGGTCATCAATCCATTTTAAAAAGCGTTCTACTGCTGTACCGCTAGGATCGCCTACTTGACTGGGGTCGCTGGGAGTTTCCGCCGCCAAGGTGGCGACTAACAAGGGTAAATTTCCCGAAAGACGTAAAATTACTTCAATAACCCGACTGTTAGTAATTCCTTTACGCGTAAGATATTGTTGGGCTTCTGCTTCTGTAAATGGTTCTAAAGGAAAACGAAACATTAACCCCTCATAAAATGCCCAATGGTTTTTATCTAATTCTTGCCGACCAGCAATAATAATCAATATATTGAGTGGTACTTCACCGTGGCGACCATCCAGAATTTCCCTTAGCCAGCTATCGAGAAATTCCTCACTGCGTTCATAAGTATCAAAGAACAACCCAAGACCAGATTTTTGAGCAATTTTACAAATATCTTCTAAAAATAAAGGAGTCAGCACCTCCACAGGTTCTTGGACTAAGCGAATTTCGTCTTTATTCGTTAATTTTTTCGCTACATAAGCTGTCCATTCCCCGGCTTGGGTAGCAAAAGCATCTTCATTTATCAAGCCAAACACAGCACCAGCACCCGGAACTTGTTTAGCCATACCCATTCCAGCTTTAGCTACAGTTTTCCCCACAAAAGCCGAGAAACCTTGCGGTGCTTCGGGGTCGGTTTCTAATTCTTGACGCTTCTGGCGATAAACTTTGTAGCGTTCTGTAAATTGCGCCAGCTTATGACCTTGCTGTTCTAAGTCTTCCGCCAAACGCCCCATAACTTCCGGTACGCTTTTTTCACCCTCATCAACGTAAGCCGGGATAATTTTTGCCCCTTCTACAATTTGGCGAAACTGTCGCAGCAGTGTAGTTTTACCAACTCCCCCTTGACCCCAAACATTAAAGATAAAGCGCTGTCTGTCGTCTCCCCAAGGTAATTCTAGGTTTTGGCGAAATAGATTAACTTGTTCCTCACGACCAACAAACCCTGATTGTTGACGTTGTTTGAGAATATCCTGTAAACTCTTGGGCTTATTTGGCGGGTTCATTACAAGATTCTGGTGTAAGGTCTAATACATATAAGATAACTACTCAGTACGCATTAGCCATTGCGGATTTAGAAAGACTTAATTCTTGGCTATGCAGCCAGCTGCACGATAACAGCGTCAAAACAGTAAATATATAATCAAAGCGATCGCAGTTTTACAAGCAGATTAACTAGTGAACAGCTACTAAAACACTAAAATAAAAGCACACATCGATAAATTATCTTGCGCTGACTATGAAAACTGTAATCGCTAGACCTTCATCATTGATTGGCAGTATCCAAATAGAAAAGCTTGATAAATTTCACCTGTTCAAATTTAATGATGAATTGCAAGCACGGATGGAAGAACTTTTAGAACGCAAAAAAGCTGACCTACTAACTCCCGAAGAAGTAATTGAACTTGAAGAAATCGGAGAATTAGATAGAATTTTTACACATATCAATGCGATGCTGGTAGCTCAGAATAATGATTGATGATGCTACTAAAGAAATCGTCCGAAAACGCGCCAATTATCTGTGCGAGTATTGCCATTCTCCAGAACGCATTTCCACAACGAGATTTACAATAGACCATCTGATACCAAAATCTATTGGTGGTTCTGATGAACTTAATAATTTAGCCTTGGCTTGTCGTCGTTGTAATGAGCGTCGTTATAATTTTGTCGCCGGATATGACTTAGAAACTAACGCAGTAGTACCCCTATTTAATCCTCGTCAAAAAATTTGGTCAGAGCATTTTATTTGGTCAGCAAATGGTACGACAATTATTGGAGTTACCCCCATTGGGAGAGCAACCTGCAAGCGACTAGATATGAACGACGATCGCTATCCCGAAGATGACTCTGTTCGGAGTGCGCGGGGTTTTTGGGTGAAGGCTGGCTTACATCCTCCAAGTGAAGATTCAAGGGTAAGCTAGTCGCTACGATGATCTTTAACTGAAGCGTATTGCTTTTGAAACTACTGCTGTTTAATTCTAAAAAGGAATACTTTAACTTCAAGTGAAAACGTTCTCACTTGAAACAGAAGCATTCTTATTTCAAACAAGAACGTTCTCACTTAAAACAAAAACGTCCTCACTTAAAACAAGAACGTTCTCACTTGAAACTAAAAAAGACAAGCTCTGAACTTGGAATGTTTCACTTGAAACTGAAACATCCGAGTTTAGAGCTTGAATTGTCGTGTTAATTGTTCTATTTACGATGCTTGTGGTTGCACTTTTTTCGATTTACGCGCAAACCTGCGTCCTAAATCATCGACCATCGAATCTAAACCTGCACCTTTACCACTGGCTTTAGCATAATTGTAAACCATCAACCCCGCCGCATAAGCTTCACTGCCCACAGCCACGGATGTATCATCCACCAATTCTTGCAGTTGGGTCAAAGAAATCATAATGGGATACAAAGCTTCAAATAGCTCAATATCGCGCCGCATTTCATCTAAGTCAAAAGAACGAGGTAAGAAGTCAGGGTTTTGTGCAGCTATTTCCAACGCTTTACTGACAAACGCTCGACTCTTGTCCCCAAGCTTAGGCAAGGATTTACGCTCCTCTATTGTCAAATCTACCAAGAACGGTAACTTTTCGCGGATAGTGGTAATCGCCTGCATAACTGCATCCCTATCTGCTGCGGAAAGATTGGCACTGATACGATTTTCTGCCATATTTACTACAACCTTGTATACTCTTAACTCCAGTATTCCCAAAGCTGTAGAGCGATCGCTAATCTTTCCGATAACTCTAGATAACGCTTTAAATACTAGAAATTTATAGCAATCTTAAATCACTTGGAAAAAATAAGATCCCCGACTTCTCAAAGAAGTCGGGGATCTTAGTCTCTATATTTTCACAAACTAAATTGTTAATCTATACTTCCCCTTTTATAACGCCAGTCATACCATTGTTTAGCGCTACGCACGGCAAACCAAAGCAATATTAAAGCAATTAATCCACCTTGCCAAGGAGCATCAAAAGCAAATAACACTAGAGCAATGCAAAGAGTATCTTGCAGAAAAATTGCCCACAAAGGTAAGCCACGCAAGCGATAAAACCAACCAACTTGTACAAGTTGTAATACTAAAGCTAACAATCCACCAATTAAGGCAATCAACCAATTGGGTGCGGCTGTGGCAGAAGCGACTGCTAACCCCATAATTGCCCCCACAAGGGGAGATAACAATAACTGAACTACTTGGATAATTCTCTGTCCCAACAGTTTTTTAGAAGCCAATAATTCTAATAATGACCAACTGGTGAGAAAGCCTAATAAAATTGGTGGGGAAATGTGAGATAAAATTGGAATCTGTGACCACAAGTTGCTGCCCTGCAACAGTCCGATGATCAATAGAGGTATGCCTATTCTCATTCCTGCTGCCGCAGAAGCAGAAAGCATGGCAAGAATTTCAATCATTAGGAAGTTCTATAAATCAGCAAATATTTGTTATTCATCTTACCCACCACTGGCGATAATTCCAGCAGAGGTAGAAATTATTTAGCGATCGATATTGAATATTTTAAGTATCTTTATATATTTATGTTGTTTGCTCACTTTTAGAGCTAAATTTCTTACTGCTACTCAGTTTTATTGTTTTGAATTTTGAGTTTTAACTTTTAACTTGCTGATCATCCCCCCAAAAAGGGGGGATTAGATTAAATATCCAACCGTTGGTAAACTTCATCCAAATGCTGGAGATGGTGCTGCGGATCAAAACACTTTTCAATTTCTGCTGGTGAAAGCTTTTCGTTGACTCGCGGATCTTGACTAATCAAATCGTGAAAATTGCCTTCTGGCTTATTCCAAGCAGCGTGGGCGCTTTGTTGCACGATCGCATAAGCTTCTTCACGGTTCAATCCCTTATCTATTAAGGTGAGTAGTACTCTCTGGCTGAAAACTACACCACCATAACAGTTGAGATTTCGCGCCATATTTTCGGGATACACCAGCAGATTTTTCACCAAGTCGGTGATTTCTACCAGCATGAAGTGAGTCAAAATGCAGGCATCTGGCAAAACTACTCGTTCTACAGAACTGTGGGAAATATCTCGTTCATGCCACAAAGCAACGTTTTCTAAGGCTGCACCAGCATTACTTCTCACCAGCCGCGCCATCCCCGTCAGCCGTTCGGAACGGATGGGGTTGCGCTTGTGGGGCATTGCACTGGAACCTTTTTGGCCTTTGGCGAAGAATTCTTCAACTTCCAGAACGTCTGTTTTTTGCAGATTGCGGATTTCCACGGCAAAGCGTTCAATGGAAGCAGCGAGTAATGCCAATTGCTGCACATAATCGGCATGGCGATCGCGGGAAATTACTTGTGTGGAAGCTGTATCGGGTTTGAGTCCCAGTTTTTGACAAGCGATCGCTTCCACACGCGGTTCAATATTGGCATAGGTTCCCACTGCACCAGAAATCTTCCCGACAGCAATGGTTTCGCGGAGAATTTTCAAGCGTTCTTGGTGTCGCAATACTTCCGCCAACCACCCAGCTAACTTAAAACCAAAGGTGATTGGTTCGGCGTGGATGCCATGCGATCGGCCAATCATCACGGTACGCTTGTGTTCCCGTGCCTTGTGGCGAATTGCCTTAGTCAAATCTTCCAGGCGTTGGGATAATATATCTAAGCTGGCAATCAGTTGCAGTGCTAAGGCTGTATCCAGTACATCCGAACTTGTTAAACCTAAGTGAATATAACGTCCTGCTTCACCTACATATTCATTGACATTTGTCAAGAAAGCGATGACATCATGACGGACTTCCGCTTCAATTTCTAGAATCCGCTGGGGTTCAAAATTAGCCTTGGCTTTGATTTCTTCAACTGCACTAGAGGGAATGTAACCCAGTTCCGATTGGGCTTCACAAGCTGCAATCTCTACCTGAAGCCAGGTTTTGAATTTATAAAATTCAGTCCACAGGTTGCCCATTTCGGGCAAGGTATAACGCTCAATCAACGTTCGCGGCAGAATACAACTGTCATATTTTACAGTCTAATTAGCCTAGATATACATCAAGAAGGGAACAGAGAAAGTATTTTTTGTTTCCTTTGTGTCCCTGAATAAAAAAGCAGGGAGGAAGGGAGCAGGGAGTAGGGGAGAAAAGCCACCCACAAGGGGTGTTAGCGGAGCGGAACGAAGTTCGGTTTGTACCTACAGTCACCTCTTCTCCCTACCCCCTGTCCCTAATCAATTCATCCGTTCATTCAGCAACGCCCATTTTTGAAATTGCAGTATTTTTAGAGAACCTCAGAATTTGCCAAAATGACCTCTGTTAAGCAATTTTTAAGAATATCCTGTTATGTATTCTGGAAACTCGAAGGTAGAGTATAGGTCTTAATCATTTATATTGCGTAATTCTCCATGTTTCGACAACCTGCTTTTGGCATCGCTTTAAGTACGCTTGTCCTTGCTAGTGGATTCATGAATACTCCCATACCAAGCCACTCTTCTACCAACCAAACAAGTCAACAGCTTGCTTCTAGTCAGGTTGCTACATCAACCACTACCTTTGATACGACTGCATTAGAGAAATCAGTTTTTGAACAAATTAATCGCTATCGAGTTTCTCAAAAACTGCCAAAGTTAACTCTGAATGCTAATATCTCTCAACAAGCAAGGATTCACAGTCAAGATATGGCTAAAGGGAAAGTTCAGTTTAGCCATCACGGATTAGAAAAGCGAGTCACAGCTATTTCGATTCGCTTCAATAGTGCGGGTGAAAATGTTGCAGTTAATCAGGGATACAGTAATCCTGCTAGTCAAGCTGTCGTTGGTTGGTTAGATAGTCCTGGACATTTGAAGAATATTAAAGGTAATTACAACCTGACAGGCGTTGGTGTGGCTACTAATCAGCAAGGCGAAGTCTACTTAACGCAAATTTTCCTGCTGAGTAATTAGCTCAAGCTAAATAAGCCTATCCATAAACTATAGTAAAAGCTGATCCATAAATCTTGACTTCGTGATATGTGATTTCAGCCTAAATACTACGTCACCTCAGAGAAATCATAGTTTAGTTGCTGAAATCATGTGGTGTCTAAGGGTATTCTTTTGTGGAAGACACTGCATTTATTGTTGAGTAATTCATGACATTACCCGATTTTCAGGTTTGCGATCGCGATATTAATGACTCTATCCTGAGTGAGTACTTAAAATCTGAGACAATCGCTGTGGATACAGAAACAATGGGGTTATTACCACAGCGCGATCGCTTATGCCTCGTTCAGCTGTGCAACTCGGATGGTAAAGTAACAGCAATCCGCATTGCTAGAGGACAAACTGAGTCCCCCAATTTAAAGCAACTCCTCGAAGCAAAGAATGTGCTGAAGATATTTCACTTTGCTCGCTTTGACCTTGCTACTTTGCGCTACAACTTGGATATTTACGTCCAGCCTGTTTTTTGTACCAAAATTGCGAGTAAGTTAGCCCGTACTTACACCAACCGCCACGGACTTAAAGAGGTAGTACAAGAGTTAGAACAAGTAGAACTCGATAAAAGCGCCCAAAGCTCTGATTGGGGCAATGCTGCTAATTTAACTGAAGCGCAATTAAGTTATGCTGCCAATGATGTACGCTATTTAATAAGTGTCCAACACAAGCTGAGTGAAATGCTCAAACGAGAAGAACGTTGGCAATTAGCACAAGAATGCTTTCAAGTTCTACCAACTGTAGTTTCATTAGATTTATTACAGTTCAAAGATTTATTTGAACATTAGTTCAAAGGTCAATAGTCAATAGTTCATAGTAAATCTTGCCTCACCACCTTGGTTTACTGATTACTCATGACCATTGACTGTTGACCAAAAATTTATACTTCTTTTTGCTGAGTTTCTACATGGTTTTTCAGACGAGAGACAACATTATAGTCGTCTGCACCTGCAGGAGTTCTAGATTCAACAATACCTTCTGTTGGGCCGCCAATTGCCTTCCATGCAGCTAAACCACCCTTGAGTTGTGATACATGTTCAAAACCCGCAGAACGTAAAACTTGTGCAGATTGAGCAGATTCTTCGTCGTTAGTACCATAAACATAAATATCGCGGCTTTTAGCTAAAGATGGTACTGCGCGCTCTGCTAATTCATCGATTGGCATGGGCATTGCTCCCATGATATGACCTTCGTTATATGTCTGGCGATCGCGCACATCCAAAATTGTAAAAGCTGGTTCGCCCCATTCTAAGCGAGATTTTAGGACATGAACATCAGTCTGAGGCTCTATGGGTGGCTGTGGAGGAATAATACCGCTTACTAGATTGTTAGTCATAAAATATCCCTAATTGATTCCTAACAGCAATTTAACGATATCAACACACTTAATTGCTCTTTCTTTAGTATGAATATTCTAAAAGTCTTTCTTCTGGCACATTAGCTAATTTTTTAGATTTTTGTCATGTTCAAAATTTTCTAAACCTAATTTTAAAAAATACATATTTTAAACTCCAAAATATCTATACATTTATTTTTTTAGCTGTGCGATCGCTAATAGCAATTCTTCTTTTATTTCTTCTTGAATTACTGGCGTAATATTTGTAGAATTATTGAGGCAGTTTATCAGTAACTTATTAACATTATAATATTGCTGAAGTAAGTCTATTTGCTGTTTATTAAACTGCCAATCATGACAAATATTCCGATATTTAATTAACACTTCTCTGAATTTCTCAATCCAGAATTTACCCTGTTCTGTCCACCATTTGCGAATTTTATGAGGATGGCTTTGGATATTCGGCAATTGTTTTTTAAGATAATGTAGAGATTGCTTAAATTTAGATTCAACAACCAAATTCAAAGCTTTATCAAATGTAATATTTAAGGCATGAGCATGATCAAAAATAATAACATCATTCAAGATATAATGACAGCCAAACTCTAGTTCACCCGCACAAGTAAAAGTACTAGTAAGAAACTCGTCAACTGCAAGTTCTGGATTAAATGCTAAATTATCAATAATAGTAGGCTCAAGACTATAGCTAAATGAATGACAGAAAATTTGGTGTTGAGAAAAATTACTACCTTTAAGAAACACCTCTAGTGAACGACTAACACAAACCAGGTAAAAAGCCCGAAGAGCAAATAGTTTATACTGAGTAGGTATTGAGTGCGATTTTTGATGTAACCATAGTAAAAAACTTTGGATTTTCTGGTCATCAGCTACTAAAAAATCAATTTTTTGTTTCATTAACCGCAGCATTTCATCAGCAGTTGGTAACATACTTACAGCAAGCAAAAAGATATTTTGCCACCGTTTTTCAGTTATGTGAATAATTAGCTGATTTACAGAATTATCTTTGTAATTTTCTACAATATTTTTTGCAGTTAAATACTCTTGTAAAGTCAGGTGTGAAAAAGAATAAATTTCCTGCGATCGCTCCACTAATAAACCATGTTGCACCTCAAATAAGTTCAGTAATACTTCACTATTTGGAAATTGCTGATTGCTAAGTTCTGAAGGTATTGAAAAAAGATAATAATGTTTACTTAAATACTGATCTATTAACAACTGAATTTTTTCTTGTTCAAAAAAATAATCTCCCTCTTCAAAAGTAACAGCAGCAATATGAGCCAGTAGCTTTTTTTTATTAGCTAAGTTCAAATCACATGAATACCTTTGAATGCCTCTGATTTTATCCCATCGACTCAACAAAATATTTAATGCTTGCTCATACAATTTAGCTGGTTTAAATATAAATTCAGATTTTGTTTGGAAGAATAAGCAAATTAGATGTATTAGGATTGGTGTTGCGGCTAATTCTCGTAATTGCTTATTTTCTGGTAAATGCAGTTGATGAATTAGTAAATTCCCTATAGCTTCCCCTTCTTCCCTAGATTTATGAACAACTGTGACAAACCATTTTTTTACAAAATCTTCAACTTGTTGCAGATCAAAGTCTGCAATTTCAATTTCCGTAAATCCCGGAAATTTGTATTTTTGAGCAGCTATTCTACAGCTGATCACAAACCGATTTTTGTAATAAATCTGAGAAAATTGCCTAATTTCTCTGTTAACCCGATTTACATCCTCAGCTAATACTTCATCTAATCCATCTAGCAAAATCAGTGCTTTGCCTTCAGTTAATATACTTAGTGTTGATTCTGCACTAATCCCACAACTAAGAAATTCTTGGCTAATATATTTCAACAAACTAAAGTCATTATTATCTATAAAATATTCCACATAGTCTTTGAGACTGATAAAAATGGCTATATAATTTCCTTGAAATTCCCCTTTATTACACTCAATCGCCAAATATTTTAAAAATATTGTTTTACCTGAACCAGGTTTACCTAACACCATCAACTTTGAGTAAAGCGATGCAAGTTCTAACCCTGGTAATTTTTCTATAAGCTGATCTTGTCCGAGTTGCTTATAGCCTGATTCAAAACTGAAGTCTTTCAACAAATCTGCAATCTCTAGCCATTTTTGGCTAGTAATCTTTTCTGAGACATGAACAGTAGTATAAATATCGACCAATTGAATTACCTGGCCAATATCCAACATTTGCAGAGTACCACACTGGTCTTGAATTTTGTCTTGGCGCTTTTGACGAATTTCCTGCACCAATATATTTAAATCTATATTTTTGGCGTGTAATTTAGCAGTTGCGTCTGAAGTGATACCTTCCAGGGGAATAGCAATTTTTTGCCAAGATAACCCTAAATGTTGGCAAATTTGTACAAAGCAACTACGAGAAACTGGCTCACCTGCAAAAAACTTAGATACTGGTTGACGCGTGATACCTAAAGCTGTTGCTAATTTGTGTTGACTTAAAGTTTTGTCAGTTAAGGCTGTTTTTGCAACCCTGATGCCTTCTGAAGAAGCTCTTAGTCCTTGGCTTGTCATACTACCATCTGTTTTAAGTGATTTTTATTACATTCGAGAATGTGGTTGTAAGTAGACATACCCTAGACAGATGTCCGTACTTTTCCAAATGAAATAAATTTTGGAAATTTTAGAGTAAAACATCCTACCAGATTTATAAGTGCAGTCAGTTGAGAGCTTGGTTGGTGAGCAATTTACTTTCTGTCTGAAGGTTATTTGTTTTTAAGAAATAGTCAAGGAATTTAACTTATTTCCAATATTAAGGTATTAGATACTACTTTGATTTTCAAGAACATACAAAAGTCATACAAAACTTATACATTTGGTATGCACTATAATAGCTGAAGTTTTTATAAATTTAATAGAAAATTAAGTGTATCTCAGTATAACAGTGGCAATATCTGGCAAAAAACTGTTTTATGCTTAAGTACTTAGCTTAGGTAAATGTCAAAAAATTCTAAAAAATTTTGTAATATGGACTTCTTTAGGATGGCTTCTCGTACTCCAAAAAAGCTATATCAACCGCGAGTTGCCAGATAAATAATAGGCTAAAACGTTATGGTCATGCTTCCTGCTACAAATCCTAAAATTCTTGTTGTAGACGACGACTTTGGTGTACGTAATCTTATATATCGCTTTCTCTGCCGAAAATATCAAATAGAGTCTGCGGCAGATGGAAAAACTGCTCTATCTTTGTTTGAGCAATTTAATCCAGCTTTAGTAATTTTGGATTGGAATTTGCCAGATATCAGCGGCTACAGTCTGTGTGAGGAAATGCAGAGCCGTACTAATGTCTTAGTAATGATACTGACTAGTAGAAATGCGGAAGAAGATAAAATTAAAATTCTGACTGCGGGTGCTGATGACTTTATAACGAAACCGTTTAGCTTGGCAGAAGTTGAAGTTCGAGTACAAGCACTTTTAAGACGCGTACGTTGCATCACTCCTTCTCCTGCACAGCGCCTAGTGTTCAAGCAACTAGCAATTAACCCAGAAGGTAGAGAAGTCACACTAAATGATAAACCTCTAAATTTGACGGCTTTGGAGTTTAATATTTTACATTTTTTAGCGAGTCATCCTGGTCAAGCGTGGAGTCGTCCACAACTCATCAAAAAAATTTGGGGTTGTGACTATGTGGGAGATGGACGGGTTGTTGACGTACACATTGGCCAACTCCGTAAAAAACTAGAAGTTGATCATAATGTACCTGAGTTTATTAAGACAGTTCGCGGCTTCGGTTATAAATTTGAATTGCCGGAAGCAACAACTGGTTAATAAGCACAAGACAATAGCAAATACTCAAATTCAAGCAGAGCAAGTACTTTTTACTTTAAATCTCCAAATATAGTGATGTCTCGGCTCAACTTAGGCTTTGCGCTTAAACGCATTACAGCAAGTCTTACGCCTTTTTTAAAGACAAAACTTGTCTAATTATGTCTCTAAAGTTTGGGATATACATCGCTTCCGAAAGGTAGTAAAGCTGCTGCTAGTAGCTTTGTTCAGGCTAAAAAGCTTGCTCAGAATAAGTTTTAGAAAATTATTCCGAGTCTTTATTTAGTTCACTCATAAATAATATTTGAGAAATCAAAGCATAAGACAGTAAGTAGGTCGGTGTTAAAAATTGTCGTTATGACAAGGCAGGAGGCAGAGGGCAGAAGGCAGAAGGGAAGAGGTTTTCAAGCTACTTTACTTTCCGTTACATAGTTCGGTTTATTTGCACCTTTCTACTTAGAATTATGCCTTTATCTGAATAGTTGGGTTGATTTGCCCATAAATAGTCATTTTTGGAACTGTTTTTACCTAAGTTTAGAGCAAATTTAAATCTATATCTATTAATTAAAAAAACAAAAAATAGCCAGGACATATTTAAAAGATTGACTTCGACATAAATAGTCAATTTGTGTCGAATAAATCAAGGCTTTATGCTTGTAAATTGATATTTTTTAACTAAAAATACAAGTGTGAGGTTAAGCAATTGAAGCTTAATCGCAAACAAATACTCATCTTTTATTCTCAAATTAATTGGAGGAAAAACCAATGGCTAATACCCAAAAATCTGCACTCAATCCTGCTGGTTCTGAACTGTTTATGGATGCTGAAAGCTTTCTGCAAGACCTAGCTGACACAGATGCGATGAACTTGCAGGGAGGAGCAGGCCCCGACATCAACAAATTGTTGGAATTCGGTGTAAATGTTTATGCACTGAATAATATTGTTTCCATCGCTAAGACATTTAGCGCTGCTCCTGTTCTCCCTAATGGTCCTACTCCCCCTCCTGCTGAATAGGAATAGTTGAAATCTCTCTATTGAATAGGGTTCAGCTTATGATTACTGAATCCTACTCAAGTAAGATTATGAGCAGGATTAAGTCTTTAATTTCTTTATCCTGCTCAAATTAATCAGTCTATCAATAACATCAATAATGATTTAGAGAGTAAAAACAATGGCTAGAACATTAACTGAACTACACTCTACTCTTGCTGAACCATTTCATAGTTGTGAAAATTTT
Organism: Fortiea sp. LEGE XX443; assembly: GCF_015206815.1. GTDB lineage: Bacteria > Cyanobacteriota > Cyanobacteriia > Cyanobacteriales > Nostocaceae > Nostoc_B. The sequence goes on along the minus strand of NZ_JADEXZ010000042.1, from coordinate 28,434 downwards.
TTCCAAGAATTATCTGATACAGATTCCGTTATGATACATGGAGGAAAAACTATAGATTCTTCTCAGGATAGCAACTGCGAACAAAAGTTATTGGAGTATGAGTTAGTCAAATGTGCTATCTCTGATATTATGTCGATAATCAAGTCATTTATTGATTCTTCTCAAAGTCGGTCACAAAATTGTATCTCCTCTTCAGAAAAATTGCAGATAGAAAAAGTTTTCAAGCAATGTTGTATTATTAACTAACAAAACTATTATTGATTACCCGATTTTCACAGGTAACTTTAGTGAAAAAAATTGGGACAATAGCAAAATAACCGATCGCAGAAAAATTAAGCCATGCTTTTAATGTTGTCTGATTAATAACAACTTTACTCACTCAGCATGAGTGTAATTTTCCTAGTCAGCTAATCATGGAAAAACCCCATAACCAAAAATGAATAACTTTCTTCTATATCTCTATTCTCTCTTTTTAAGCTAGTTTTAATTAACAACAGAAAATGACGCAACTACTAAATTCGCAGAAATTACAACCTAGAAATCCTCCGAACCAGCCATTACTAACTACGTTGGAAGATATAGCCACTAAAATTCAGATTCAATCCAACTTTTGCATTTCTCACCCAAATTATAAACCCTTAAAACTTCCTGATGAGGCAATTTCGCGTTTTCAGCAGTTACCATTAAACCTTCAGTACAAGTTTCTGAATTCACAATTGTGCAATTTTCTCTACAGCATCTACTATTGCGGTGCTGGACGAACTACTCTGTCTTTAGATATAAATCCAGTAAGTTCGACAATATCTAAGAATCTGGAAAATAATACTTATCTTGGAGTAGATGTGGACTTTTATGAGCAATTGCACTTGTCTAACAAAGGTAAAGGGTACTTTGATCCTGATTGGCAAGTTTTAAAGGAAGAGAGCGATCGCTCTGTTGTGGTGAAAAAAGGTGACTTGACTTTGCATATAGAACGCGATCGCCATCTTCAAGATACCGAACAAAATGCGATCGCTGGAGATATAGTGGCGATCAAAATGCCTCGTAACTTAGTACAGAACGGTTTTTATATGGCGGTTGGAAATGCTGGAGTAAGTCGTGCTGATACAGCCATGGATTCACACCTTGCACGCGTCTATTTTAATTTAAGTCCTGAAGGTGCAGTTGCCGTGATGAACAACCTAACACACCAATTAAACAACATGTTTATCCCCTTCACTTTTAAAGCGCTCTACAATCCTTCAGACTACGAGCGTTACGATACAGCAGTGCTTTACTTTGAAAAAAACAAATATCCAGTTATTCAACAAGTGTTGCAATATATTTATGTAAAGTATAAGTCACATTTTAAAGACGAAGTACCTCTGTTCACAAAATTACTTGCGCCAGGACTTGCTCTTGCAGAAGAACCAGATAATAAATTTTCTGAAAACGAAAGTTTTGGCTTAAACCGTTGTCAAATTATTACCAATGCTCTACTGGACGCTTTCCGACAAAAAGATGAATCAAAAGAAAATCGTATGGCTTTGATGATCAAACAATTTGCCTTACAGGAAATTGAATTACAACGTCCTTATCTTAATTCCAACTCTCAAGATATTTACGCAATATTAGCTTTATAAATAGTTTTTTGTGGCATAGAGTCTATGGCATAGTAAAACTTATAAGCTGAAATTAGCCCATTTTTAAACTAAGTCATAGACAAGAAAATGTTAAATTGCATATTTATGATTGTTAGCCTTTAGTAATTGCCCTTAGTCTCAAGTATTTATCTTAGACTAAGGGCTTTTTTTAAGAGATCATTGGTATTAGTGACATCATGATTTTTTTTGATATTAAATTCACATGCCATAAATCAATTATTTTATATAATTTAAACACTTTTTTATTTATATTATAACTTACGCAAAAACCTTCCCAAATTCTTATTTCTCCGTGTCCTCTGCGTCCTCTGTGGTAGGCTGCGGCAAACTGCTACCGCGTCTACGATATTCCGTAATTTGTACGTAAGTTCTGTATACTAATAAATCACTAATCATTTTAATCCTTCCGAGGATAGAAATTCAATAAAACCTCAATAAATTACTTTACTACTATTTATGGCTGTGATTGCTAAAAGTCATTTACTAATATTGAAGTTACTTAAAGAAAGGAAAAAATTTGCTATTTAGCAAAGCAATTCACTTTCGTTAAATTGTACTTCACTATAACCTGGGCATAAAAAAGCTAAAAACTAAATCAGGTTATAGAGGAGACTAGTGGAATATATTTTTCAAAAAAATTGAGCTAAACAGAGTCATTAAATGGCTGTTATTGCAAGAACACCAATTTGGGATGTTTTTTGAGTTGGATGAGGTTTGTAATTTATATGTCACATAAAATCAATCAATTTCTAGATTTTGAAAACTATAACTTTAATACCAGCAAGTTTTTAACACCTTTTCAGCAAAAAGTTCTACTAAAAAACCTCCAAGCAAGTTTACAACCTGAATACCGTCGTCGAATCGAAATTATGTTACTAGCAGATCAAGGGAATTCTCCAAGTAAAATTTGTCAAATATTAGGTTGTTCTTACCATATGGCAAGATATTGGAGTGGTGTAGCAAAGGCTGGATTAGCTCACCAGTGGCAGGAACAACGAATAGGCAGGCCAAAGAGTGTTAACGAGCAATATATAGAACGCTTAAAAGAATTGGTAACTCATAGTCCTCATGAGTATGGCTATCCATTTCAAAGCTGGACGGCGCAATGGTTAAGCAAACATTTAGCAAGTGAAATTGGGATTAAAATTACAGAACGCCACATCAGTCGTTTGCTTAAACAAATGGGACTGTCTACGAAACAAAGAAACAATAATTGTAAACAAGAAACTGCCGATATTCAAGATTCTGACATTACCATATGCGACCTACAATTGCCCTGTGATGTTAATAGTTTTGAATGGTCACTCAATTTTGTTAATACTAACCACTAATTTTGTTGCAAATGAAAGATTTTAGCGACACAATCTGAAAGTTGGCTCTCTATTAAAAAATGGGAATTAAGTAATGACTGATTTTTTTATTATTTCTGGTGAAGATATCTTGTATCAAATTAAACTTTCCTGCCAAATTCCCGATATGATTGAAGCAATAGCCATTCGTAAAATTATTGCCGATGCTGCTGATAAAGCAGGCATAAAAGTTGAGACAGGAGAGCTTCAGCAGACAGCAGATAAAATGCGATTGGCAAAAAAACTTGTCAAAGCTAAAGACACCGAAGCGTGGCTAGAAAAACATTATCTTTCTCTAAATGAGTTCAAAGAATTAGTCCAAATTTCCCTGCTTTCGGCAAAGTTAGCCAATCATCTATTTGCGGAGCAAGTTGAACCTTTCTTTTTTGAACATCTACTTGATTATGCTGCATCTATTACTTACGAAGTTGTTTTAGATGATGAAGACTTGGCTTGGGAACTGTTTTATGCACTGCAAGAGAATAAAATCTGCTTCCCAGATATTGCCCAGCGATACATACAAGAACCTGAACTGCGCCGCGTTGGTGGATATTGCGGGATACGATGCCGTAGCAACTTTAGTCCAGCGATCGCAGATTGTGTCTTTACTGCTCATCCACCGCAGATTCTCAAACCAATTGTCACACAAAAAGGAGTTCATCTCATTTGGGTTGAAGAAATTATTCAGCCTCATTTAGACGAAGAACTACGCTGTAAAATTCTAAGAGAATTTTTTTCTGCTTGGTTAAAGCAACAACTTGATGAAATTAAAATTGTGGTGCAAATCTAATTATCTAATTTCTTCAAAAAGCTCGTGAAGAAAATTGAACTCGTGACTTCACCTCGATCAAGGGTATGCTTAAAGACTAAAAACCAGTGTAGAAGAACGCCTGAGGTATCTAAAAGCCTGTTTTAAGTGTGTTATGGCGAAAAGCCTGGCTAAAAATAATCTCTATGATGGTCTAAAAGCACGTAAAGTTAGCCCTAAGTCAGTTAAACCATTTATTAATAAAGAGATTACAGCGATTATCAAAGGATTTGAGGTGTTAGCTACACACTACACACTCTTTATTAAATTTTTACTGTTTATTGATACTCCATGTTGGAATCAGTATGTTCAAAGTATATACGTCATGAGGAAAGAGGTTGCACCGTAATTTTCTGAATTTAGTGTGTAACTATAAAAAATGCTTGAGGTCAATCATGACAGCAGTTGTTTCTAGATTACGTTAAACAATGAAACGCAGCAACAGGGTCGTGAGCAAGTTGGTTATCGCCTTGTTCTTGTTATGTCTCCAATTAGATATAACCAGATATCTTCGTTAGTGTTAACTTGTCCCATTAGCAGTAATTCAAAAGGTCTTAGTTTTGAAGTTCTTCTCTACGAGGGTTTGATAACACAAGGCGTAGTTTTAGCAGATCAAATTAAAACATTAGATTGCAAAAAAAGAAGGGTCAGATTTGTTGAGAAAGTTTCAGAAGAATTAGTGGAATAAGTGCAAGCAAGACTTGAAACTCTAATTCTCTAGAGAATTTACAACATTATTAATGAGTCTTGCTTTGTTATAAGCCTCTGCTGCTGGAGAATAACAATTTTTTCGCATTTCGAGGTCTTTGCTTGCTAAGTTGGCTATTGTTTTTTTGAAGTTTTCCATAATTCACCCAAGGATAATATCATTAATCAATTAAACTAATTATTGAAATTTTCCTAAAAATTTGAGTATGGCTTTAGCAATGACTTCTGTTGATTCAATTAAAAAGCCATGACCACCATGCTCAATTACTATCAGTTCAGCTAAAGGAATACCTTGTGCAAGTTGCTCAGAGAATTTGACTGGAGTGAGAATGTCTTGTTTTCCTACCATCACTAAAGTTGGACAATTAATGTATTTAATTCTACTTGTTGCATCATGGTTGATAATTGCTCGGCTTTGATGGTACAGTCCATGTGCTTTTGGTGCATAAGGATAGTTAATTGCCCACTCAATTAGTTGGTCTACCATTCCAGGAATAGAATAGAAATCATCAGTAAATATCCAAGGTAATATGAGTTGTTCGTATAGATTTAAGTCTAGTTTGGCGGTAATATCACCCCAGGCTTTAATAATACTATTAAATCTTTCATTACCTTTAGTTAAAGAAGAGAAGAGAATCAAACTTTTAACTTTTTGAGGATATGATATGGCGAGTTCTTGGGCAATCTGTCCACCCATTGAATGACCCGCGACGTGTACCTGATTAAGACCGAGAATATCCAGCAATACTGCCGTATCATTTGCCATTTGCTGAATACTATAAAGACTATCAGGAGCAGAAGTTTGCCCTATACCTCGGTTATCGAAACGAATCACTTGATATTGGGAAACAAGATATGGTAACAATAGTGACCAATAGGAGCGATCGCACATAAACCCAGCAATTAATAGCAAAGGTTCCCCTGTACCTTTGATTTCGTAAAATAATTCAATTTCGTTAACTTGAATTTTTGGCATTAGTTAATTAATAATCGCTATTCATTAGTTATTTTCCTATAACAAGCGCATCTAAATTACTCTGTAATACAAACAAAATTAAGCACAAATAAAAAAGAATATGCCTTGTTTTATTTCAATATTAGTCAATTTACTATACCCAATCTTTTATTAATAAATAGCCACATAAATGGTATAACCAATTTGTAATTGGGGGATTTTACTGAAGACTAATGGATGAAACAAGAGATAGATTAATTTGATGATTTTTGGTGATATTGTATTTTTCCCATATCTTGAAATATGGACTTAAGCATATGTAAATACGTTTTATCGAAACATATAAAGTGGAGCTAAACCCCTAGGTTAGAAGTATTTTTGTTCATGAATTTAAAACATTTTCTAAATCTAAATGGAGGTATTAGCCATCAAAACTTCTTCATATTCAATCTTGCAACCTTACCTTGCTTCTGATCTTAGTATTGATGCAGACGCAAAAAGCATTCTCGCTTACCCAATTCCTAGCGAGAGTCCTGCTATCAAAGCCAACAGCTATTATTTTGGGCATCCTGAATGGGCGAAAAACTACTTTGAAGCCTGTCACCGCGATGATATATTCAAGTCTCGCTGGCTGGCGGCTACAGGTAGTTGGGATGACAAAATTGTGGTAGACATCGGTTGTGGCCCTGGCAATCTCTTTGCCACACTGGGGGGAACGCCGAAATTACTAATTGGCGTAGATGTGAGCTACAGAGCGCTGGAAATGGCTCAATCTCTTGGCTATACACCTGTGTTAGCAGATGCCCACAACCTTCCTTTTATTTCTAGTTTTGCTGATATTGTAGTAATTAATGCGACATTGCATCATTGTGAGCAGATGGATGTGGTTTTAGGGCAAGCAGCTCGTTTAGTCCGTCCGGGTGGTATGTTAATCACAGATCACGACCCTCATCTGAGTGCTTGGAATTTCAAGGGGTTAGGTATGTGGTTATGGCGGTCACGTTTAGAATTGTATCGCCTAATCAAACGAGGCGGACACGCCTCAGTAGCGGAGCAAACTTGGGGTTTAGCAAGCGAGGTTCACCATCGACCTGGTGATGGTGTAACATCAGAACTTTTCCACAAAACCCTGGAACCGCTTGGCTTTACTGTTAAAATTTATCCCCATAACCATCAGTTGGGTGCAGAAATTTTTCAGGGTAATTATGGCAAGTCTAACTGGAAGTATCGCTACGCTCAGTTATTGTCAGGGATAAATCCTAATTCATCACAAGCAGCCCTATCACTAATGTGTATTGCCACACGCCATGTTTAAGTGCGAATGATGTTGGCGCTGTTTTTTGTAAGGCGATCGCAATTCCAGCAATAATAAAACAAGCAGCTACAGCAACGCGAAACCCAACATGGATTAGGATGTTGGGTTTTTGTGCTGTACTCAGTTTGTAATTGTTTTTGCCGACTGATTAAACAACAAATCTCGTGATTTTTCAATATCCATTGCCTGATTTTTGAAAGCTTCGGCTTTCTCGTAAGCGCGAATCGTTGCTGGACGAGCTTTAATTGTCTCAAACCAGCGCTGTAAGTTGGGAAAATCTTCTAGTTTCTGACCTTGGCGTTCATAAGGCACAATCCAAGGATAAGCGGCAATATCAGCAATGGAATAATCGCCAGCGACAAATTCTCTATCCGCCAGTTGCTTATTTAGCACTGCATACAAGCGCCCTGTTTCGTTGACATAGCGGTTAATTGCGTAATCAATTTTTTCGGGAGCATAGTTGCTAAAGTGGTGATTCTGCCCCGCCATTGGCCCCAAACCTGCCATTTGCCAAAACAACCACTGAAGCACTTCTACCCGTTTTCTGAGATTTTGAGGGATTAATTTCCCGGTTTTTTCAGCCAAATATAGCAAAATTGCGCCAGATTCAAAAACCGACACTGGCGCACCCCCATCTGCTGGTTCATGATCAACGATCGCCGGGATACGATTATTAGGAGAAACCTTGAGAAAGTCTGGTTGAAATTGCTCCCCAGCGCCAATATTTACAGGCACAATGGTGTACGGTAGTTCCGCTTCTTCCAGAAACATCGTTATTTTATGACCGTTGGGTGTTGTCCAATAGTAAAGCTCAATCATGATTTAATTCCCCTGGGAAAAGTAAAAAAGCTCTAAATTGCATAAGCCTCAAAATCCGCACTCATTGGGCAACAGTCATATTGTTTGGTAAGTCTGTGAACTGTTAAATGCGCTATGTCGCAGCAAAGGTTAAAAAAAAACTGTTCATCGGCATTTTTGGCTCAGTTTCTTGTATGTTTTTGATAAAACTAGCCAAAAATAAAAAAGGTTATGAATTTAAAAGAAATTGCACAAGCTGCTGCTCCGATGTTGGCGCAGTTTGGAGTGCAAATTTTATGGGCCATTGCCCTCTGGATTGTCGCACAGAAGTTGATTGATTTTGCACTCAAGTTAGTCCGACGTGCTTTTCGCACTCAGCATGTCGATCCTACTCTAATTAACTACCTGCTCAATATCATTGGCGTAACATTAAGAATTGTTTTAATTGTTGCAATTCTTGGCTTTTTTGGTATTGAAACTACTTCTTTTGCTGCATTATTAGCCGCAGCAGGTGTGGCAATTGGCGCAGCCTGGGGTGGACTGTTAGCAAACTTTGCCGCTGGCGCATTTTTAATTGTGTTTCGTCCATTTAAAGTGGGTGACTTTATCACAGCCGCAGGTGTCACAGGTACAGTTACAGAAATTGGACTGTTCACCTCTAGTATCAACACCCCAGATAATGTTTTAACAATTGTCGCCAATAATAAGATTTTTTCGGACAATATTCAGAATTTCTCGGCTAATCCTTACCGTCGGGTTGACTTATTGGCACAACTTCATCACGATGTTAATCATAATGATGCGATCGCTCGTTTAAAAGCCAGAATCAGTCAAATCCCTAATGTACTAGATAATCCTGCACCAGATGTCGAAATTATCACTTTTAACTTAGCAGGGCCAGTATTAGCAGTGCGTCCTTACTGTAATAATGATCACTACTGGCAAGTCTATTTCGACACCAATAAAGCTATCCGTGAAACTTTTGGCGAGGCTGGTTATCCCATACCTGAACAACGCTACGCATTTAGTAACCAATTATCAAATGGGACACCGGATGATGCACAATCAATTATTTCATCAGCATCTTTAATGAGTTAAGTTTGCAATAGTCAAGCCAAACTAAATTTGGAAGTTGTTCTCAAAATAAAATATTTATAGAAAAGTAGGTAGAGTAGTTACTTTATCTACTTTTTTATTCGCTTTTTCAAACTAGTTTCAAAGATATTCATAAAATTAAATTAGTCTTAATTAATACTTTTAAAACAATATTTTCGAGAATTTTACCTAGGAAATATATTAATAGTTAGCGGGCAATTTTTTAAGTTAGAGAATCATATAAAAATGCTTACATAGCTTGTTGATACTGGACTTAATACTCCATATTTCTTTTGATACATCTCTGCCAAAAGGCAGAATTTATAAATACTACTTGGGAATGAGGTAGAGTAGTATGCTAAATATTCAAACTATTATGACAACTACAGAAAATCAAAAATTATCTGTACATTTTTTTTGCTTAATTGCTGTTATTTTTGAATGCCTGTATAAAAAATAAAAGTGTATGAATTTAAATGAAATTGGTCAAGTTGCTATTGCACTTCTAACTCAGTTTGGGCTGAAACTTATCGGTGCAATTCTTCTATGGATTGTTGCTCAGAAGTTGATTGATTTTGGATTAAAGCTATTACGGCGATGGTTCCGCAGTCAACAGGTTGAACCGACACTCATTAACTATTTGATTAATATTATTGCCGTAACTTTCAGAATTGTTCTCATAGTAGCAATTCTCGGCTTTTTTGGCATTGAAACGACTTCTTTTGCTGCATTACTCGCAGCAGTTGGTATAGCAATTGGCGCAGCTTGGGGTGGACTGTTAGCAAACTTTGCCGCTGGCGCATTTTTAATTGTGTTTCGTCCATTTAAAGTGGGTGACTTTATCACAGCCGCAGGTGTCACAGGTACAGTTACAGAAATTGGACTGTTCACCTCTAGTATCAACACCCCAGATAATGTGTTGACAATTGTCGCCAACAATAAGATTTTTTCGGATAATATCCAGAATTTCTCGGCGAATGCTTACCGTCGAGTTGACTTACTAGTACAACTTCATCACGATGTTAATCATAATGATGCGATCGCTCGTTTAAAAGCCAGAATCAGCCAAATCCCTAATGTACTAGATAATCCTGCACCAGATGTCGAAATTATCACATTTAATTTGGCAGGGCCAGTATTAGCCGTTCGTCCTTACTGCAATAATGATCACTACTGGCAAGTCTATTTCGACACCAATAAAGCTATCCGTGAAACTTTTGGCGAGGCTGGTTATCCCATACCTGAGCAACGCTACGCATTTAGTAGCTTATCACCAGATGGGTCAAAGCCCGGTGTTTCATCTGCATCTTTGATGAGTTAATCATACTTAATACTTTCACAAACTTGTTAAGCAATAATGCTTAGTAATTCTACTATATTTTACATATAGTCAGTTTCAATTTCCGAAACGAGACTGACAACAGCTGTAGAGAGAGGCTAGGTTAGTGTGTAATCAACTGCCGTACTCTAGCAGCTATGGTAAAAGAATTAGCAATTCGCACCTGTGGACTAACTAAGCAATTTGAACGGTACGTAGCCGTTAATGATGTTGATTTAGAAATCCAAGCGGGTGAAGTATATGGACTGATTGGGCCGAATGGCGCGGGTAAAACGACTCTCATCCGCATGTTGGCGACTGCTGAGGAACCAACTACGGGTGAGATTTATATTAATGGCGATCGCATGGTACGTGACAAGAGTAATCCCACTATCAAGCGTCGTCTTGGCTACTTACCCGATGACTATCCTCTGTATGAAGATTTGACAGTCTGGGATTACCTAGATTATTTTGCTCGTTTATATCGTTTGCGAGAACCTCGCCGCACCCAACGTCTACACGAAGTTTTAGAACTCATCCAACTGGGTAATAAACGCAACAGCCTGATTTCTACACTGTCGCGGGGAATGAAGCAGCGCCTAAGTTTAGCGCGAACTATTATCCACGAACCAATTTTACTATTACTAGATGAACCTGTTTCCGGGCTTGACCCCATAGCCAGAATGCAGTTCCGCGAAATTATTAAAGCGTTGCAAGAAGCTGGGATGACAATCTTGATTTCTTCCCACGTTCTGAGCGACTTAGCAGAACTGTGTACTTCTGTAGGCATTATGGAATTGGGTTTTTTAGTCGAAAGCGCCTCGCTAAAACAACTTTACCAGCGTTTATCTCGGCAACAAATTATGTTGTCAACTTTGGGAAAAATAGACGCAGTTATCAGTGAATTAAAAAATCATCCTTTCGTCGAAGAATGGGAAATTTTACCCGGAAATAACAGCGTCCGAGTGAACTTTTCTGGTGATCAAGAAGCTTGTGCAGAATTACTGCGATCGCTTATTCAATCTGGTATTCTCATTACTGAGTTTCATTGCACTCAAGAAGACCTAGAAACTATTTTTCTCAAGCTAGGTCATAAACAAGCATCATGAAGCATAATCCTTCAAAATTTAAAGAATTTACAATATGTATCTCAATCTCTTAGACAAAATAGGTGACTGGAATCCACAGCTTTTGCGGGAAATTAAAGGTCGTCTGAAAATTTTTAATGTAATATTTGCCTTCACTATATCGCTAATTGGGCAACTAGGACTTTTTCTCTATCAGCTTGGACAATATCCTAGTGATAAATATCCCATGAATGGCGGGTACTGTAATCTGAGTAAAGGCTATCAACAACAACTAAACTCAGTTTATAAACTCATATCGCAAACTCAGACAAAAATCACTTTCTATAACAGTAAGAAAAACTATGATTTAACACAAGTTCAGCATTTCAAAGGGCAATTACAATCTCTGCAAGCACAACAAAAGCAGTTAGATGGTATTTTATATCAGCAATCATGTCCCACACCAGAAATTAACTTTCAAATGTGGTGGCGAGACCACTGGGAATACATATTTCTCACACTCTGTGTAGTTTTTATCTACATGCTTTTAGTAGCAGGTACTTATTTACTAGTCAATAACTTAGCCCAAGAAGAACGACGTGGTACTTTAAATTTTTTACGCCTCAGTCCTCAATCAGAAACCAGCATCTTAACTGGCAAAATGTTAGGAGTACCAATTGTTATTTATCTGATGACTCTGGCTGCGATTCCTTTACATATCTGGTCAGGAATTTCTGCAAAAATTGCCTCAAGTTACATTTTCAGCTTTTATCTAGTTCTAGCTGCTAGTTGCTTCTTTTTCTACAGTGCCACATTATTATTTGGCTTAATAAGTAATCGATTTAGTAGTTTTCAGCCTTGGTTAGCCAGTGGTGCAGTTATCATATTTTTGATGACTACAATGCAATTTGCATTTCATACACCAAGCTTTCATAATACAGCTACTTGGCTCAGGCTATTAAGTCCTTTTGATATGACCAAGTATCTATTTCCAAATTTGTTTCGCAGAAATAATCAATCGGTATTTCAGGAAGTGCAGTTTTTCTATGTACCATTCGGAAAAAGCATTTTCACATTTCTGGGATTAAATTTGTTGAATTATGCCGTTGGTTCATATTGGATTTGGCAAGCGCTAAAACGGCGCTTTCGCAATCCAAATACAACACTGCTAAGTAAAGGTCAAAGTTACTTAGTCGTAATTTGTTCTCAAGTAATTTTTTGGGGTTTTACTCTACAATATACAAAAAATTACTGCCCGTCTTACCCTAGATATGACACTAATACTTGTTATTACGATTTGAATCACCAAATTGGTCAAAACTTTGTTTTTCTTGTAGCATTTAACTTAGTTTTACTCATTGGCTTGTTAGCAACTTTGTCTCCTCACCGACAACAAATACAAGATTGGGCAAGATATCGCCATCAACAAACATCTAGTGATAATACTTTTGTGAAGAAATCTTTATGGGGGGATTTAATTTGGAACGATAAAAGTCCTGTAATTGTAACAATAGGGATTAGTCTGTTGATAATTACTATCCCTGTGTTAGTTTGGATTGTCCTTGCACCAGCTTTAAATATTAACCATAACAACAGTATAGATTGGGTCAACACAATTGGCAGAATGAAAGCCATTTTAGCTGTGGCTCTATTCATCACCATGACAATGATTTACGCCACCATAGCCCAGAGAATCCTATTACTAAAAACTCCTAAGCGGGTGTTGTGGGCGATCGCAACTGTAGGTATAGTGATGTTTGTACCGCCGATAATTTTCGGTGTGCTGAGAATCACACCTGAAACTAATTCTTTCTTGTGGCTATTTTCTACTTTTCCTTGGATGGGGCTGAAAGACTCAGCAACAATTACAGTTTTTCTATCATTTTTAGCTAATTTCACTGTTTTAGGATTGTTAAATTTACATTTAACAAATCAGGTAAAATTAGCCGGAGAATCTGCTACAAAAGCATTGTTAGCAGGACGCTAGATCAGAAATAAAAACTAGGAACTAGAGAATAATAAAATATCTAGTTTCTTTAAACCTATTTTCTAAATAATCATTTGGAGAACGAGGCATGATACAAACTTTAATAACTCGCCTAGGAAATTGGAATCCTCAGTTATTTCGGGAACTCAAAGGGCGACTTAAGCCACGTAACATCTTATTAGCGTCTACGATATCGCTGCTGGGTCAATTTATATTATTCATGTCGTTCCAAGCCCAGTTACCTACGCGTCTGAGTGGATTTCAAAAAATTCCCAACAAATATTGTACAGGTGAAACACCATATAGTTTACCAGAATGCCTAAGTGATGGATTAGGTAAAGTCATTATCAATTGGCAATTGTGGTCGTTTGATATCTTCACTTGGTTGAGTATTATTGCTTGCTTTACATTATTAGTAGCGGGAACCTATTTACTAATTAATGATTTAGCAACGGAAGAACAGCGAGATACACTCAATTTTATTCGCCTTAGTCCTCAGTCACCCCAAAGTATTTTATGGGGAAAAATGCTAGGTGTTCCTGTCTTATTGTATGTTGCAGTATTGGTAGCATTACCTTTAAATTTATGGTCAGGATTGAACGCCAAACTTTCTTTAAGTTCAATTCTGATTTTTTACACTGTGGTTGTTGCTGCCAGTTTTTGCTACTACAGCGCTGCATTACTATTTGGCTTAGTAGGTACTTGGTTGGGTAGTTTTCAAGCTTGGTTAGGTAGTGGCGCATTATTAGGTTATCTCATATTTACTAAGCAAGCGATCGCACCTAATTTCTCTGCTGATTCTCCACTTACTATGCTTGGATTAATTAATCCATATTTTTTAATTCCATCACCTAACTTCAATTTTAAATTCATCGATCGCATTCCACAGTTTACCAACTTCAATTGGTTTATCTTGCCTTTAGGAAAAGATTTTATTACTACTATTGGCTTTGCTTTGGTAGTTTACTTTATAGGTGCGTACTTTATTTGGCAATCTTTACAGCGTTGCTTTCGTGTCTCCAACACCACCATGTTAAGTAAAAAGCAAAGTTATTTACTCACTATTTGCTTTACACTCATCACTTTAGGATGTGCTAACTGGCAAAAATTAGTCTTCAGTTATTCACATGGTTATTATGTAATTCACGAAAATATTGCGTTGTTAATGATTTTAAATTTAGGGCTAATTTTATATTTAATTGCTGCCCTAATTCCAAGTCGCCAAACACTACAAGACTGGGCAAGATATAGACACATTTCTTATAGCAAAAGATTGGAGCAACCTAGCTTACTTAATGATTTAATTTGGGGTGAAAAAAGTCCAGGAATTTTAGCGATCGCAATTAATGCCACAATCGCTATTACCTGTATTAGCTTATTAATTTTACTCTCGCATGTCAGCACAGATGAAAAAGTTAATTCTTTGATGGCACTGGCTTTTGCTGGTAGTTTAGCCATAATTTATGCCGCCTTAACCCAATTAATTTTGTTCACGAAAAACGAGCAGCGGCTATTGTGGGCAACAGGTGTTTTAATTGCAGTTATTGTTTTACCCCCAATTCTCTTAGCTTTATTCTTTTCTAATCCTGACAACAATTCTTTTGTGTGGCTCTTTTCAATTGCTGCACCACTAATTGCTTTATCTCCTCCAGGAGACAACACATTATCATTTGCTCCTTTTCTAGCAATTCTTGGGCATTTTTGTATTCTGACAATATTAGTATCTCAACTGACACGGAAGTTACAAAAAGCAGGAGAGTCTGCTACTAAAGCATTGTTGGCAAAAAATTAACAGATTTGTGTTGCTTACATACTTTAGGATTTAAAATAACCAGAACGAAACAAAAGCGATCGCATAACTAGCCTTTACCAACAGTCAAACATGACGCAAAATCGGCAAATTGCTGTTGAATTCCGCGATGTCACCTTTAGTCGCAACCATCGCCCCTTAGTATCTAACCTAAATTTCTCCATTTATCAGGGAGAAGCTTTAGTATTACTTGGACGCAGTGGTAGCGGCAAAACCACCACAATGAAATTAATCAATCGCCTCTTTACACCGACGAAAGGTGAAGTGGTTTTTGATAGCATTCCCACCACTCAATGGGATGAAATTAAACTGCGGCGCAAGATTGGTTATGTAATTCAAGAAACTGGTTTATTTCCTCATTTCACTGTAGAACGCAATGTCGGTTTAGTCCCCAGTTTAGAAGCTTGGAAACCAAAACAAATCAAAACACGAGTTTATGAATTGTTGCAACTAGTAGGTTTAGATCCCGGACAATTTGCTGGGCGCTATCCCCATGAACTTTCGGGAGGGCAAAGGCAAAGAGTAGGTGTAGCAAGGGCTTTAGCCGCAGATCCGCCAGTTTTGTTGATGGATGAACCATTTGGCGCACTCGATCCGATTACACGTCTGGAATTGCAACAAGAATTTCGACGGTTACAGCAAGAATTAGGCAAGACAGTAGTTTTTGTTACCCACGACATCCAAGAAGCTTTTATTTTGGCATCCAGAATTGGTTTGATGTACGGCGGAGAACTGGTAGTATTGGGTACAAAAGAAGAATTTTTGCAAACCTCCTCCGCAGGAGATTCGCGATCGCAACATCCAGAAAAACTAGTTTTCCTACAATGTCTGCGTTCTCTGCAAGACAATATATGAAAGATTTTTTCCTGATTAAGTACGCCCCGGAAATTTTACAGCACACGCTAGAACATTTATTTTTGGTGGGCATTGCCATTGCCATTGCAACACTTATCGGCATTCCTCTAGGCATTTTAATTACCCGCCAAACTCGTCTGCGCCAACCAATTCTCGGTATTGCGAATGTGCTGCAAACTATTCCTAGTTTAGCATTGTTTGGTTTACTAATTCCTGTACCTGTGATTGGGGGTATTGGTGTTGTTCCGGCAATTGTAGCTTTAACTGTATACTCTTTTCTGCCGATCATTCGCAACACTTACACAGGTATTACGAGTGTAGATCCAGCAATTCGTGAAGCTGGTAAAGGTATGGGCATGACTGATAGACAGTTGCTGTTACAAGTGGAAATTCCCTTAGCAATGGGTATAATTTTAGCTGGGGTAAGAGTTGCTACAGTAATTGCTATTGGAATTGCAACTATTGCCGCAGCTATTGGTGCTGGTGGTTTAGGTGTATTTATTTTTCGGGGAATTGCAGTAGTAAATAATGAGTTAATTTTAGCAGGGGCAGTTCCAGCCGCCATCATTGCATTAATCGCTGATTTGCTAATTGGCTGGTTAGAGAAAAGATTAAAAATTAAAAATTAACAGAGGATGTTTATGAGTGGGAAGTAATGAAAAAATTTTTGCTATTTTTCATTTTAACTTTTGCTTTGGTGCTTGCGATCGCAGCTTGTAATCCCAGTTCTAATAATAGCAATGGCGATATTATCGTTGCTTCTAAAGATTTTACAGAACAAGATATTTTAGGCGAATTATTAGCTCAACAAATCGAAGCGACAACTAATCTTAAAGTTGCCCGTCGTCCTCGTTTAGGCGGTTCTTTTGTTTGTCATAATGCCATTCTGGCTGGCAAAATAGATGCTTATATCGAGTATACAGGCACAGCTTTTACTGGAATTTTAAAACAAAAATCTGTCAATGACCCAAAAGTAGTTTATGAGAAGTTAAAACAAGCATACGCTCAACAATTTAAGCTTGAAGTTATGCCTAGCTTGGGTTTTGAAAATACTTTTGCAATAGTAATACGCGGCGAAGATGCTAAGAAATACAATGTTCAAACCTTGTCTCAGGCTACACAATATACACCTCAATGGCGCGGCGGTTTTGGTTACGAATTTTTAGAACGGGAAGATGGTTTTCCAGGATTAGCGAAAACTTATGATTTGCGTTTCTCTAAATCACCGCAAATTATGGACTTGGGCTTAATATACCGGGCTTTGGTACAAAAGCAGGTAGACATGGTGGCAGGAAATTCTACAGATGGGCAAATTGCTCGTTTGGGTTTAGCCGTGTTAAAGGATGATAAACAGTATTTTCCGCCATACGAAGCTACGCCCATTGTACGACAAGAAATTCTAAACAAATACCCTGAATTAAAGCAGGCGATCGCTCAACTTACTGGTAAAATTTCCGCAGATGAAATGCGGCAGTTAAATTATTTAGTTGAGGGTGAATTACGAGATATTAAAGAAGTTGTAAGTGAGTTTCTTAAATCTAAAGGTTTAGCCTCACGCTAAAGCACAAACCTATTTTATTATTGAGATATAAACTTTATGAAAGCTACTTTACATAAAACTATCGATACAAATATTAAAACTGCAATTATTTGGCTGTGTGTTTCTCATGGAACTGTTTGGGTAAAAGTAACAGATTCGTGGAAAGCGATTAACACTACTGATAGAACTTCAGGTAAAACACGGGGTTTTGTTTTAGTAAGTAAACCAGCCTTTTGATTTGGCATTGCTGAATAAATTTCAGAAAATAAAAATCAAAGTTTTTGCTAAAATCCTTATTTTGTAAGGCTGCTATGCAATAATCGCTATAATTGTATTTTTTTAAGGAAAATTGGGAAAAATAATAGAGAAACAAAATGTAAGTAAGCTTGATTTACTTACAAAGTTTAGTTTTGCCTAAAGATGGCTATATACAAAGCCATTCTTGAATATTAGATTACCTCAAACCAGGGAAAAAGATAATATGATGCAGGAATCAGAACAACCTAATTTAGATTTAAATAGACTAGAAGAAGAAACCAAAATAGAAGTAGAAAAAATAAATAATGAAGAATTAAAAGAATTATTAAACTGTTTTAATACTCTCTACAAAAACCAAGATCCAATTCATCAAGAATATGAATTGTGCCGGATAAGTCAAAAATATAATCTACCAATGGAAAGTGTTAGATTATTATTCACTAATTATTGTAATAAACAAGTTGAAACAGAAGCACTAAGGTCTTGGTTACTATCACCTGTTGTACAGTTTAAACAACGGATTGAGCCATTAGCTCGTCTCATTGCATCTTTAGGTAGTTTATCAGTTTTGATAGGTGTTATCACCTTTGTTTATGAAATTCCTCAACGGCGAGAACAAAAAGCAACAGAGATAGAAAAGGCTAATTATAATGCTTGGGCAATTATTAACGTTAACGAGGGTAAAAAAGCCAGTAGCGGTAGAATTAGCGCATTGCAAAACTTAAATGAACGCAAAGTTGATTTGTCAGGGATTAACGCTAAAAATGCTTATTTATCTCAAATTAATTTGAAGGGAGCAAATTTATTTAACTCTGACTTCTCCTATGCTAACTTAACCAATGCTAATCTAAATCAGGCGCAGCTATCTTATGCCCAATTTTTGGCATCTCAACTTACAAATATTAAGCTGAATAAGGCTATTCTCTCTAGTGCTAATTTATTCGGATCTGATTTAACCAATGCTGATTTAACAGGTGCGAATTTGGGAGGTGCTAATTTAAATGCTGTAAATTTGAGTGGTGCAAAATTACAAGGCACTCAACTACAAAAAGCTATTTACGATCATAGAACTATTTTTCCCTCGAACTTCAATCCCCAAGAGCAAGGTCTGCGTAAGCTGGAGGAAAAAGCTGATTTAAGTGAAATTGATTTACGTGAATTCAACTTGTCTGCATACAATTTAAAAGATAGTAATTTCAATAAAACTACGCTATATAATGTTAATTTTAAAGGTAGTATTCTCACAGGTGCTACTTTTAAAGAAGCTAGGATAAACGGGGCTGATTTTAGAGGTGCTATCGGTTTAACATTGAGTCAAATGAAAGAGGCTATAGGCTGGGAATCTGCTAAGTATGATGCCAGTTTTAGTCAGCAGCTTGGCATAGTAGTAGAATTAAAAGACAATAAATAATTTGAACTTGCTTGGCTGCTCCTAGATACTGCATCAGCTATAATTACCTTTACTCTTGATGATGTTGATTTTTGTTTCTTGCCTAACATACTCATATAAATATGTTAGCAATTGTCTCCATCATCAGAAATAGTCGATGAGAAAAATCAGTAAAGCGAATAAAATTATAATGTTCATAAAACGAAAGAGCCACATCATCTTTGGCATCAACTACTACGGCTATAGTTGCTATTTCGCTTTGCAAACTGCGATAGAGAACATCCATTAATAGCATTTCTCCTAAACCTTTTTGTTGATGGTTTTGGTCAACTGCTAATCGACCTAAAAGAGTTACTGGAACAGTTGGATATTTTGGTAGTTTTTTAGTTATTTCAGGTGGTAATTCTGAAAATTTAATGCTTGTTGCTGATAGGGTATAATACCCAGAGATATTCCCAGAACTTTTTTCAATCAAAACAAAAGGAGCAGCCACACGCCGACGCACGTCTTGTCCGGCTTGCTGTTTAAAATAACGATCTAATGATTCGACATCGCAATCAAAGGCTGTTCTGTCATGTTTTCCTAGGGGTTCTATAAAATAATCGTCATTAGCACCAGGTAACACTGCTCAAATACCCATTCTTTGTTTATAACTTTGAGCCGCAGCTTTTAATTTTGCGCTAGGCTCTGGTGGATTAAACAATGCTTCTATAAAAACTTCTTGATCTCGTTTACTTAGAATCATTATTTCATGTTCTTGAATAATCTGATTTGCTGCGTTGATCAGATTGCTAATCACAAAATCTGTGAGTGTTCTACCTTGAATTTCCGCAGCACGCTGGAATAGTTCTTTTTGCTCTTCTGTAATTCGCGCTTCTAAACGTTGAGTTTTAGAAAGTTTTGAATTTGCTTGGCTGGTTTTAGATATTGCATCAGCCATGATTACCTCTAGTTAATTTTTAATGTACGGCTTTTGTCCTTACATATTCATATTACCTGAGTATTTATGCAAATTTCATTAAATAATTACGTTATCAAGCGATAGGCTAAGACATATTAAACAAATCACTATAAAAATGCGGATCTTTGCTAAACCCAAACGGGTTGTATTTACCATAGTTTCTTTTGGCATTCTTTGTTACAGCCAAGCTGCATCAGCCACTATCACTTTACCGCTACGCAGCAAAAAAGGGATGGTAGTATCTGCTCATCCCCTCGCCAGCGAGGCGGGACTTGCAATGTTACGCCAGGGTGGTAACGCTGTCGATGCAGCAGTAGCTACAACTTTTGGTATATCTGTAGTAGAGCCTTTGTCTGCGGGAATTGGTGGCGGTGGATTTTTACTGCTGCATTCTGAGAAAACTGGCGACATCAAAGCGTTGGATTTTCGGGAACGCGCACCTATCAAAGCCACTAGAAATATGTACTTGGATGCAGAAGGTAAGGTGCGTCCGAATGCAAGTGTGAATGGTTATTTAGCAGTGGCGACACCGGGAACGGTAGCAGGGATGTATGAAGTGCATCGCCGTTATGGTAAGCTGCCGTGGAAAGAAGTACTCAAACCTGCGATCGCTCTAGCTAAAAATGGCTTTGTGATTGGCACTGAATCAAACTGGCGGCTTTTGCAAGTTCTGCAAGCCAGACAAAAAAAAATTCTCTATAATGAGGCTGCACGCGCCATTTTTAGCCGCAACGGCGAATTTTATCAGCCTGGAGAAAAATTAGTCCAACGAGACTTAGCACACACCTTAGAAAGCATTGCCGAGAATCCCCAAAGTTTTTATACTGGAAAAATTGCCCGTGCGATCGCCTCAGATATGGCACAAAATGGTGGTCTAATTACACTAGAAGACCTCAAAGCCTACAAACCTATCTGGCGGACTCCACTGTGTGGTAAATTTCGCAAAGCTAAAGTCTGTTCAATGCCACCACCATCATCGGGTGGTGTTCATCTATTGCAGATGTTGAACATTATTGGTGACATTGATTTGAAATCTTGGGGATGGCATCATCCTCATATTTTACATCTTATGGTGGAGGCAATGAAGATTGCGTACAGCGATCGCTCACAATATTTAGGCGATCCCGATTTTGTTAAAGTTCCTACACAAGCGCTAATTAGCCCAGGTTACGCCAAAAAGCGCCGTCAAGAAATTAATTTAGATGTGGCGAAACCTGCAACAGAAGTCAAACCAGTAGCGCCAGAAATCCTCAAACGTTTTGGCCAAGTTAGTCATCAAATAGTTCCTCTACCCGACAAGTTGTTAAGACTGCAAGCCACTCGCTACGAATCGCCTGAGACAAGCCATCTTAACGTTGTGGATGAACAACGCAATGCTGTCAGCCTGACTTTTACAATTAATCTGGGTTTTGGTGCTGGTGTGGTGACACCAGGAACTGGAATTTTACTCAACAATGAGATGGATGATTTTGCCGCCGCGCCAGGAGTGCCTAACGCCTTTGGCTTGGTTGGTAATGAAGCCAACAGCATCGCACCGCGTAAAACGCCCCTATCCAGTATGACTCCGACAATAATTACAGAAAATAATCACCTCCGCATGGCAGTGGGAAGCCCTGGTGGTAGTACAATCATCACTCAGGTATTGCAAGTGATTCTGAATGTGCTGGAATACAACATGGACGTTGGTGCAGCTGTCTCTGTGCCTCGCATACATCACCAGTGGCTTCCTGATGAGTTGCGTGTGGAACCTTGGAGTTTGGATGCTTTGACGCTGCAAGACTTACGCCGCCGTGGACATAACATCAAAGAACAAAATACTCCTTGGGGTAATGCTAATGCGATCGTAGTCCAAGCAGATGGCAGCTTAGAAGCAGCAGCCGATCCTCGCGGTGAAGGTTCGCCTAGAGGCTGGTAAACAGCTGTGACTTATTCATGCAACACTGTCATTTCTGAAAATTTTTCAAGTACAGTCGTAGTCACATAGATTAGGACGCTGTTGATTGCTTTAAGCTTTAACTTAAATTTGACACTCGCCCGACTTTTTGCTTAAACCTCGCTTTGCTCGTTTAAGCAAAAAGTCGGGGGATTCTCTAAGAAGCACTTAGAAGGGACAGTCAAAAGTCCCCCTACCTGCTTGACATCACTGAACATATAACACTCATGAGTCTTGCAGCTACGTTATTTAATTAATTAATGCTTTCCGGGGTTCTCCACTAAGCCAATGTTGCGGTACACTCAGCTACCTGCCATTACTTACATTCCTGGGATATCGTCACAATGCGATTCCGAAGATGCCGGGAGTTCGCCGTACTAGGGAGCTTCAACGTGCAGGAGTATTACCTTACTTACTCTGTTATTTTACCATTTTTCTGACTGCGATTAAAATCGCATGGGTCACTTTTCCGCCTCGCTTTGAAAAGACGAGGCTACCAAGTTTCCCACTATTTTCGGGTGTTTACACTCAGCACGGGCTTGCGCCTCGCTACGCTAACAGCACTTGCAACTCAGCACTTACACTATTGGTTCTGCACCATAGACTCTGAGTATTGAGTCTGAGTGCCAAACTCATTTGCTCTAGCGCTGGGTACTAATGTCCAGCCTGCCTTCAGAAGTTTTTGATAAGTTGCCCAACCTTTAGAACCACCAGGGATTTGATAGTCTGGAACCGCAAATTGAGGAAAAGCTGTGTAAGGCCGCCAAGGTTGATTAGATGTGGCTTGCAAATACAAAATTTTCTCTCCGTCGTTGCCAGACTTAGATAACCAGCACATTTGTCGATGCATGGTAAACTCCTTAGTGTTTAGCTAAATTTGCATAATCGCAGACTTTTGTCAAGTCCTGCATCACCCTTGTGGGATAATTTTTTATCTCCCCAGTATGTGGCCATTTATCTACAAATTGGTTTAGTAAAATTACTTAAGCCAATTGATAGAGGATCTGGAGAAATTTTTCAGATGCAGTACTCCAAAATCACTCCATCCTCGACTACATACACTTGCAAAAAGTGTCCATAGCTGAGAATTTTGTACTAAAAAGCTTTTTATGACTTAATCTCCTTGACTTTGTGACTGGTAATAACTAAGCATTGCTTACAGGCGAATTAACATAGCCCATCTCAGCAATGCTCCACTGGTTATGAGAGCAATATTTTTCTGATCGTATCCGCGGTTTTTGCTAGTGTATGTAACAAGAGTTACTGTTTTGGGGTATGGTTCAATAACAAATGATTTGTTTTACTAGTTACATCAGTAAATTTTAGTTATCAGTGCTGAGTCAAGATAGCGGCGTAGGCGCATCAACCATCGCTTGAATTTCTTCTACTATTTTGGAATAGTCAGAATCTGACAAAACTGGCGTTGAACCTTGAATCTTAATTGGTTGTGGTAAATCAATCCATGATTTGCAGCCACCGTATTGCGGAAGATAGGGAATTTCTTGCACTTGGGATAGTTTATAAGTCCGCAGTAGGAGGATATACAGTGGTTGATTTGGTTTCCACTTGAGGCGATCGCTAATAAAATACTCATTCCAGATATGAAACGGGAGTAAAGCGTTAACAGTTGACTCCTCATTAATTGGCAAAATATCTGTAATTTCAGCCCAACTGCCGATGCGAATCGTTTCTGGATGCCAACCAGGAGTTACTGAGCATACCAGGTTAGCATATTCAGATTTTAGCAAAAAAGGCTGTTGATGTTCATAAGTTGGGAAAAGTAAAACTTGCTTATGAGCAACTTGGAAACGTCCATTTTTTTCATGGATACCACCTTTGCGGAGCAACATGATTGTTTGGCTGCTTTCCAAGGCATTGATCGCCACAGACCATTCTTTGAGAGCATGTAAAGTCGTAGTCAATTCCATCAGCATCTACTGTAACTCTGATTTAATTTCAAGCTAAGACCGTTAAAGTATGAAACTATCCAGGGAAATGAATTAGGGAAGCATCATGAAAAAACGAAGATTAGGTACATCTACCGTAGAAATCACACCCATAATTATGGGAACTTAGCAAGCTGGTAAAAAAATGTGGGTAGGAATTGAAGACGCTGATTCAATTAAAACTATCCGCGCTGCATTTGAAGCCGGAATCACCACTGTAGACACCGCTGAAGTTTATGGTGAAGGTCACTCTGAGCGCATTGTAGCCGAAGCTCTATCAGATGTGCGCGACCAAGTAGAGTATGCCACAAAAGTTTTTGCCAACCATCTCAAGTATGATCAAGTGATTGAGGCTTGCGATCGCTCTTTAAAAAACCTCAAAACCGATTATATCGACCTTTATCAAATTCATTGGCCTGCCGGAGCTTTTAATAGTGCGATCGTGCCGATTCAGGAAACAATGAATGCTTTAAATTATCTCAAAGATCAGGGAAAAATTAAGGCGATTGGTGTTTCTAACTTTTCTCGCGTTCAATTGGTAGAAGCATCACAATATGGACGTATTGATAGCTTGCAACCCGCTTATTCTCTATTTTGGCGGCAAGTTGAACAAGATGCTATGCCCTATTGTATCGAAAATCAAATTTCCATCGTGGCTTATTCACCCTTAGCTCAAGGATTGTTAACGGAAAAGTTTAGCCGCAGCCAGAAATTTCCGCCAGAAGATAACCGGGCGAAGAATAAACTATTTCAAGGTGAAAACTTTGAACGCGCTCAACAAGCCTTAGATAAATTGCGCCCCATAGCTAAACGCCATAATTGTACCCTGGCTCAGTTAGCCCTGGCTTGGTTAATTGCCCAACCCCAAACAAATGCGATCGCAGGTGCGCGTTATCCTGAACAAGCAAAAGACAACGCTTTAGCAGCTGATGTGAAATTGTCTGCTGATGAAATTGCCGAAATCGATGCTATTGGGAGAATTGTCACCGATCACCTCGATAACAACCCAGTCATGTGGAATTGGTAAAAGACTTGCAAATAAAAAAATTAGCGAAGATTTAAATCCATGAGTTAAACCACATCCGTAGTTTATAACCTTCGGATGAAAGAGGTAAACCTAAATAAACGGGCAACCAAAACACAAAAGCGCCGAAAATGACGATAGAAATAGTAACACCTATAGCCCGGAGTGGATGATAATAGCTGCGAAGACACTGATCGACAAACCAAGCGATCGCTAAAAAGACAAATACCACAGCCGTCATGTAATGGTAAATAAAAACGCACCGTGTCACCTTCATCCAAGGTACTAAGTTAGCGGCGTAATTCACCACTAAATACAGAGCAATCCATGTATCGACACTGAAATTTTTAGGTAAAGTAAAACGCTTTTGTTGCTCCCAAAACATGACCATTGATACAATTAGCATCCCAAATAAAAAGAAAATAGCCGCTATCCCAAACCACCACAAAAAAGGATTGCCCATTGCATGAACATCATAAATAACTTTTCCTGTACCAGATGGTAAAGTAGGGCCAAATACAGGTAATGGAGCGGTAGTATTTTGGGCTGTTTGATAATAATATGCCATTGGTCGCGTTATCAATGGCCATTTATACCAAGCAGCACAGTAGGGGTGAACTTGGGCATTATTACCACCAAGGCGTTCATGAAAAGCCAAAATTTGCTTGTGTACTTCTATAAATTCATACTTTGTATCTAACTGTAAATGGGGAATCCAAGTCAGGCTATAAACAATAATTGGGAGAATTCCTAAAAACAATGAAACTTGCCAAACATGCAATTGTGTTAATTTTTGTAATGGCGATAACCATTGTGAATTTGATTTTTCATAGCTAATAGATGAATTAGATAAATTATCAATTCCATCAATTTTTTTGACTAATATTTGCCATATCCAAGCAATTATCCACAGGAAATAGATCCCTGCAAGAAAAAATAAACCATTCCACTTGGTAGCAATGGATGCACCAAAAGCAATACCAGCAATTGCTAAAAATAATTTGCGCTTTTTTCTCTGATTATTTAATGCTAAAAGAAATAACCACTGCCCCAATAAACCAAATAAAACTATATATATATTGATTAAAGCATAGCGAGACTCGACGATAAATATACCATCAACAGCGGTAAATAAACCAGCCAGTAAAGCAAAACTGCGACGATAACTTAACTGATAAGCAATTCCAGCAATTAGTAAAGGAATAAATGAACCTAAGAACGCATTCATCCACCGATAGTCCCAAGGCGATCGCAGTGAACCTGTGAGTCCATTCACGTTATTATGCCAAAATGGCACATGGCTACCCAACCAAATACCGATTGCAATAATATATTTACCTAATGGTGGATGACCATCAAAAAATGGGACATGGGTGAGATAGTTATTCCCAAATTTAGCGTAGTAAACTTCATCAAAGACTAAGGTGTTAAATCTATCTAGTCCCCAAAATCTCAAAGCAAGTGAAAACAGAAATATACTCACCAACCCAATGTGGAACCAAGTTTTAGTCATTACTCAACCGTCATCAGTCATTAATCTTTAGTTATTTTCCCCTTTGTCTTGCTTTTTAACAAAAATTTTTAGGGTGAGCATTGCCCACCCTACCACTACTATTATGCGATCGCAAATTCTGAATCTATCCTCAGTTCAAAGTCTCAACACCATCTGATTTTTGGTAAGTCATGATCAGAAAAATCCTTAAATCATGTGTTCAGCAGCAATTCGGCGGTGCGATTATAAGTAATCAATTAGCCAAGATATGCTGCATGTTTTGACATAAAACTGTAATTTCAAGCGTTACTTGGAATACGTTCAATCTCCGCATATCCACTAAAAATTAATTTTTGCCCTTCAGTTTCTAAACGGTTGAGCCGCATTTTGACTCCATCGAGGTCAAATCGATCTAAATCGACCATATTATCTAAAATATTTGCTAGTGCCACGCCGAGGGTTTGAGAAATTTCCTTTTGGGCTGCTGGTACTTGCTCAAGATTTATTTGTGGGTTTTTAAAAGAAATCTGCCTCCGCCTTTCCACAGCTATGGTGACTGTCATGTTGATAGGAACTAGTTCGCCATTATCTAAATCTGCCTTTGCCGCAATCCGCAGGCGATTTTCTGGCAGCAGTTGTACCTGAACTTCAGGAAAAGAAACTGGCTTACCACCAGATAATTGTGTCAAGGTAGGTACATCAAGATTTACAAGCCGCTTCTTCACCAGTTCTGCCTTGAAGGCTTGGTTAATGCCTGCTTCGGATAATACAACTTGAGCGATCGCTTGGGTAGTTTGCTTGAGGTTCAATTTCCCACTCAACACCGCACCAAAATCAATTGCCACCGCATCCGTTTCAAAAGACATCTCCTCTACCGCAAAGTCTCTACGGATGACTAAGCCACGACCACTCATTTTGAAACTATCAATGCTGCCTTGCAACAACTTGCTGGAGGGATAGCAGCGTACAAAGACTTCTACTGACTCGCTTTGCGTAAACAAATGGCGAATCGTTTGGCTGGCGACTGTGTTGAGCATCCGCTCACCCCAGTCGGTGCCTTTAGGATCTTGTAAACCAGTTAGTCCGCCGAACATTTGGTTATGGGTCTCTAGAAGTTCTTTGTACTTTTGTAACAAAATATAAAGAATACAGCAAGCGATCCCCTGATTAATTGTGCTGATAGACTGATCTGAGATAGCTGATGTTTCTGTGAATAGTGTGTCCGATTTTACAGCTTATCAAATACAATTCAGGAGCCATAATTTCAGTATTTTAATCTGACAAGCTTGTGTCTCGTAAACGCTCAATTATTGAGACGATTAACGACCAACTCAAGAACATTTCTCAGATTGAACATTCCAGACACCGATAGCGAAGCGGTAGCCGGTACCCCGGCGTCAGCCCCGTTAATTTTTGCGTTAACGTTCTTTGCGGATTAATCGCTTATTGTCATCAACCTAAGAAACCTAGCCTTCAACTAGAGTGGCTTTTACCTCCTTATCTTTAACCCGAACTCAGGTTGATTAGGTAAAAAGTAAGAAACGCTATTTTATTTAAAGGAAAATTATTGTGCTGTAAGCATCTTTTTTAGTGGGAGTTGTGCGGTCGTGGCTTAAGGGCATTTTTAATTGCAAGTGGGGTCACTACAGCTACATCTAGCTAAAGAATCTAGGAGAGAGTAGACACTACGTATTCATAGGGGTAGAGGAAAAAATGGCTGTAATGCCTATTATTACGTGGTTTTTAAGAAGTGCCATGTGAATTTAATTTGGAAATCACATTCAAATGCCAGTTGATAAACCTCTGCATTGTTCCATCTTGAATAGCTTTTGGGGAATCCACAGGCAATTTTAAGTTTTTAGAAACTTGTTTAGCTAACTCACTGTGAGACCAAGGATAGAGCTGATACTGAAAAATCAATGCAAATCCACCATTGTTTATTAATTTATCAATCCATGATTTCGGCATCATACGTACAGCGAAAACAGGTATAGGAATCATATTTGATTTCTGAAAAAGTGTACGAGATAATACGGAGGAATATATCTGTCTAAGAACAAACAATGATAGATCAGCATCTACAACCTGCGATGCCTGCGGCGGGCGTAGCCATCGCAGAACTACAAGAATTTATAGATAGTCGCCCAGATGCCCGTGAGGTGAGAAAAGCTCTCTTCTGTAA
>NZ_JADEXZ010000041.1 GCF_015206815.1 Fortiea sp. LEGE XX443 | reverse complement strand
GGGCAGGGGGCAGGGAGCAGGGGGAAAGAATTAAAAACCATTAATTTGTATCAAGATTTTCGTGAATTGGTATAAGCATTGCTTTTCTTTAAGATACTTGCTGTCCCTAACATTTCATTTCAATCTTCCTACGAGTTCTAGGAAACTGAGCAGATTCACGGTAGGTTGTTATCAAACCTTGATAAACCCTCGCTACTGTGGATACCTCCGTTTTCATCCAAACATTTATTGCGGTGTTTGTCCTGGCAGATGCTGTAGGCAATATACCAATAGTTTTAGCTTTAACAAAGGGCATGACACCAGAAGAAAGAAATAAAGTGATTGATAAAGGAAGTATTGTAGCGATCGCAGTTCTGTTGTTGTTTGCCTTTTCTGGTCAATATATTTTGACTTATCTAGAAATTAGCATGGCATCTTTACGGGTAGCTGGCGGGTTATTGCTGCTGTTAATCGCCTTACAAATGCTGCGGGGAGAACTAGACACACCCATTCACGAAGAAGGAAGGGATGTAGCAATCACACCCCTGGCTTTGCCATTGTTAGCCGGGCCAGGTACGCTGACAACAGTGATGTTATTCATGTCAAAATCCCAGAGTCCCCATCTGGGTGTAGTGTTAGGTATTATTGTGGCGATGTTTGTCACCTGGTTGATTTTGCGTTTAGCAAACCAGATTGATAAATTAATTGGTGTCGAAGGTACAGTGATTGTCACTCAGTTATTAGGTTTTTTATTAGCAGCTTTAGCAGTAGAAATTGGCAGTACAGGCATTAAAGAGTTGTTTCTGCACTAAATATATTTAGAGTTTGCTGGCAAGATGGAGTTCGGAGCTTCGACAAGGGAGTGATGATTTATAGTATTTTGAGATATCAATCTCTAAAGATTTATCAATTTAATTCCAGTTAATAACACTAATTGTGCCTATACCTTCAAACAGCCAAGACTTTGCATCAGCTCCTAATAGTAGCTCAGTTTTCAGTAGTCAAGTAAAACTGTCTACTCAAAACTTGCTTGCTGAAGTAGAACTCCTGCGGCTTGTAGCCAACTCACAGCTGACAGAGAACAAAAAAATAGTGATGGGACAGTTTCTCACGCCTATTTCAGTAGCAGACTTAATGGCTGGAATGTTTAATAGGCAGAATTTAAGCGACATTTCTCTGCTTGATGCTGGTGCAGGAGTTGGTTCACTCTTAGCAGCATTTGTCGCCAAACTATGTAAGCAGCAAGAACATCCATTAAAATTACGCATTGTCGCCTACGAAATTGATTCTGTTCTGATTAATTATTTGAATCAAACCTTAGAACTTTGTGCGGAAGAATGTCAAAACACCAAAATTATCTTTAATTACGAAGTTCGTGAGCAAGACTTCATCGAGGATGCTGTAAGGCTTCTGCAACCTGATTTGTTTTATCAACCAAACAGCACAACAGAATTTACTCACACCATTATTAATCCACCTTATTTAAAAATAAAAGCCAATTCCAAAGTTCGTAAATTACTAAGTTCTATAGGTTTAGAAACAAGTAATCTCTACACAGGTTTTATGGCGGCTACGGCTTTACTCCTCAAACCAGGAGGAGAGTTTATCGCTATTACCCCACGTAGTTTTTGCAATGGGCTATATTTTCGAGATTTCCGCAAGATGTTCTTAGAAATTATGGCTTTGCAACAGATACATCTTTTTGAATCTCGACAAGAAGTATTTCAAGATGATGATGTTTTACAAGAAACAATTATTATTCACGCCACAAAACAAAAGCAAAAGTTAGATACAGTACTAATCAGCAAAAGCGCTGGTGTCAACGATGACTTTGTAATGACCAACTCTGTACTTTATACAGACTTAGTTCATCCAGATGATTCAGAGCAATTCATTCATATTATTCCCGATACTCTCAGCCAGCAGGTTGTTCAGCAAATGTCTGATTTCACCTGCACTTTAACCGATTTGGGTTTAAAAGTTTCGACTGGACGGGTAGTTGATTTCCGTGCGAAACAGTATTTAAGAGCAAATCCCGAAAAGAATACAATTCCGTTGCTTTACCCAGTGAATTTTGTCGATGGGTATGTAGAATATCCCAAAATCACCAAAAAGCCCCAAGCCTTAATAAATGTAGAAGCCACAGCAAACCTGTTAGTACCAAACGAGCATTACGTTCTCTGTAAAAGGTTCTCATCTAAAGAAGAGAAAAGGCGGATTGTTGCTGTTGTCTATGATGCTAACCGAATTGACTGCACTAGTGTCGGCTTTGAAAATCACCTGAATTATTTTCACAAAGATGGACGTGGACTTGACTTGAATTTAGCGCGTGGACTGGCAATATATCTTAATTCCAGTCTGGTAGATATATTTTTTCGGCTGTTCAATGGACATACTCAAGTAAATGCTACAGACTTACGCAGCTTAAAATACCCTACGTTGGAACAGCTGATATCTGTGGGGAAACGGGTTGGTGAAAAGTTTCCCTCTCAAAGAGAAATCGATGCAATTGTGGAAATAGAGTTACTAAATATGACAAATCAGCCAGGAAACAACCCAATAGTTACTAAGGCTCGAATTGATGAAGCACTACAAATTTTAACGCAATTGGGCTTTCCTCGCGCACAACTAAATGAACGATCAGCATTGACTCTGGTGGCTTTGCTTGATTTAAAGCCCACAGATTCTTGGCAATCAGCAGCAGCCCCTTTGATGGGAATTACACCCATAATGGAATTTATGGCACAACACTATGGCAAAACTTACAAGCCCAACACGCGGGAAACAGTGCGTCGCCAAACAGTACACCAATTTTTAGATGCAGCTTTGATAGTTGCAAATCCAGATAAATTAAGCCGTCCCATTAATAGCCCAAAAACGGTTTATCAAATAGAAGAAAGTGCGCTGGAACTCTTGCGAACCTATGGTAGCGATGAATGGGAAAAGAGTATCCATACTTACTTGGCTTCCGTTGAGACACTCAAAAAGCGATATGCTCAAGAACGGGAAATGTCTCGCATCCCCATAGAGATTGAAGGGGAGATTAAAACCTTATCACCAGGTGGGCAAAATATTCTAATTGAAAAAATTATTAGTGATTTTGCTCCTCGGTTTACGCCTGGCGGAAAGCTGATTTATGTTGGTGATACAGACGAAAAGTTTGCCCATTTTAATCAAGCAGCATTAGCAGACTTAGGCATTACTGTTGATTCTCACGGCAAAATGCCAGATGTTATCATCCACTTTATAGCCAATAACTGGCTAGTTTTAATTGAAGCTGTAACTTCTCACGGCGCAATCAATCCTAAGCGGCAGAATGAACTTAAGAATACATTTAACAGGTCAAAAATACCCCTGGTGATGGTAACAGCATTTCTCAGCCGTCAAGCGATGATAGAGTATCTCACAGAGATTGCTTGGGAAACAGATGTCTGGGTTGCTGAAGATAAGACGCATTTAATTCACTTTAATGGTCAGCATTTGTTACAACTGCATGATTAAGTAAATCGGCATGAAAATGTGTGGTTAAAGTAGCCACCTTTAGCGTAAAATTTACTCCAAAAACACTCTGCCTTCCTTTGCGCCTCTCTGCGTTGAAAAAACCTACGCCTGTGAAAAGAAATGCTGCTTAAATACATCCACGCGTGAACAACGCCAATAATCAATGTGAGAAACAATCAAACCATCGGAGTTGAGAACTAATTCACTCCAGCCGCGAATAGAAATGCGTGGTTTCCAAGGTAGGGGACTATTCCAACTAAGTGTCCACTCGGTTTTGATGGTATCTCCCAAGCGTTGAATATCATGCAAATCCATCCTGGGATTGAAAAAGAAAGTCTTGATGAAATTAATCATCCACTGGTAAAGTTTAATGCCCCGAAACTTGAAAACTGCGTCTTGAAAATAAACATCTTCAGCGTAAATGTTATATGTTTGATTTTCGGGAAATCTTTGATAGTCATCTTTGAGAATTTCGATAATATCCATAATCAATAGATTTATCTATAAATGTGAAGAAAATTCAGGTGTTTGTAAGGTGGACATTAACTAGTATATTCTTAATTGGTTGAGGGTTTTGTTGAAAATGCCCACCCTACATTTAGCTCAAAAATAGGATTAAGATTCTGCCTTGAGGGGTAAAATAGCACTCATCTGTTCTAGATTTAAAACTTTGGCTAATTCGGCTTCAGTCATTAGCCCTTTTTCTAAAACAATCTGTCGGAGAGATTTGCCAGTTTCTAATGATTCTTTGGCGACTTCAGCAGCTTTGAGATAGCCAATGTGAGTATTTAAGGCGGTGACTAAAGCTAAACTGCCTTCGGCATATGCCAAACAGCGATCGCGGTTGGCAGTAATATTTTGAATGCAGCGTTCTGTTAGGGTGGCGATAGTATTGCCCAGAATTTCGATGCTGTGAATCAGGTTATAAGCAATCAACGGCATCATCACATTCAATTCTAATTGTCCCGCTTGGGCGGCAAGAGCGATCGCACTGTCGTAACCCATCACCTGAAAACACACCATCGATGTCATCTCTGCCATAACTGGGTTATATTTCCCTGGCATAATCGAGGAACCAGGTTGGACTGGAGGAAGTTGAATTTCTTTCAAGCCAGTTTTTGGCCCCGAATCCATCAACCGCAAATCATGAGATATTTTGACTAAATCCTGTGCCAAGTTCCGTAAAGCACCAGAAACATTGACAAAAGGAGCCATACTCTGCATGGCCGCCATCAAGTGAGGTGCAGGTTCTAAGGGCAAGTTGAGTAATTCTGAAAGCACACCCACGACACGGCTACGATATAGAGGATGGGTATTCAAACCTGTACCAGACGCACTACCACCCAAACCCAGCACCATCAAATCTCCAGAAGCAGTATAGATGCGGTTTTGATGTTCTGCGAGGATTTGCGCCCAAGCAGCAAAAGTATCACCCAAACGCACAGGTACAGCGTCCTGCATGTGGGTTCTGCCAGATTTGACGATATCCTGAAATTCTACAGCTTTGTTTTCTAAAGCGGCGATCGCTTTTTCTAAAGCTGGGTGCAGTGTATGAGACAGTGCCAATAAACCACCAATGCGAATTGCTGTGGGAATCACATCATTGGTAGACTGCCCATAGTTAACATGGTCGTTAGGATTAACTCGTTTGTAATTACCTTTTTCGTCACCGAGAATTTCTAACGCCCGATTTGCCAAAACTTCGTTAACATTCATGTGGTGAGAAGTCCCAGCACCCGCTTGATAGACATCGACCACAAACTGGTCACGCAATTGTCCCGCGAGGATTTCATCAGTGGCTTTAACAATCGCCTGACTAATATCTTGGGGAATACAGTCTAATTCACCGTTAACAATTGCTGTAGCTTTTTTAATAATTAAGCAAGCATCTACGTAAGTAGGCAAGGGCTTGATTCCGCTGATAGGGAAGTTTTCGGTCGCCCGTAAAGTTTGGATGCCGTAATAAGCGCTACTAGAAATTTGGCGATCGCCCATTGAGTCGCGCTCAATGCGAAAATCTATATTGTCAGTCATAGTATTGTTTGGATGATCTCAAAATACAGATCATGCCATGTAAATGACACTCACGCCTTTTTATATGTCCAATCTTCTAGGATCAAACCGGGAATTTGAGAGAAATCCTTTTGGTCAAATCAATTGATTTAAGCTAACCTTGAGTTTAAATACGCGCAGGTAAATATTATGATTAAAACACCAATTCGCCGTATATCTTTAGAGGAATTTTTACAATTACCAGAAACTAAACCAGCAAGTGAATATATCGATGGAGAAATATTTCAAAAACCTATGCCTCAAGGTAAACATAGTAGACTTCAGGGTAAATTGGTAACTACAGTTAATAGTGTAGTCGAGCCTGGAAAAATCGCCCTAGCTTTTCCAGAATTGCGCTGTACCTTTGGTGGACGTTCCACTGTTCCAGATGTAGCAGTATTTGCTTGGGAGCGGATTCCTGTAGATGAAAAAGGTAATATCGCCAATGTTTTTAATACATACCCAGATTGGACAATTAAAATCCTCTCTCCTGAACAAAGTACAACCAAAGTCACCAAAAATATTTTACATTGTTTAAATCACGGTACTAGCTTAGGTTGGTTAATTGATCCAGAGGAATATTGTGTTTTAGTTTATCCGCCTCACCAGCAATTAATATTTTTAGAAAACGAAGAAGATATATTGCCAGTTCCCGATTTAGTCAGTGATTTAAATTTGACATTAGGGCAATTATTTGCTTGGTTAAAGTTATAAATAATTCCTCAATCCAAATCATGACTTTACCTAACTGGATTACTTTTTCTCGCCTTCTCGGTGTACCATTTCTGCTTTATGGTTTGTACAACCCGACAGCACAAGCTAAATGGGTATGTTTGGCTATTTTTTTGGTAGCGGCGTTAACGGATTGGTTAGATGGATATTTAGCGCGGAAACTCAACCAAATTAGTGATTTGGGTAAGTTTTTAGATCCTTTAGTAGATAAATTTTTGGTGCTTGCGCCGTTGATGGTGTTGATTGAGTTAGGGAAAGTTCCAGCGTGGGGAGTGTTTTTAATTTTAGCGCGAGAGTTAGCGATCGCTGGTTGGCGAGTAAATCAAACCACGATTTCGGGGGCGAATATTTGGGGTAAACTCAAAACTGTCAGTCAAATAGCGGCGATCGCACTTTTGATTGCACCTTTATCAGCACAATGGAAAACTCCATCATTAATCGCTTTTTGGATTTCTGTGGTGTTGACTTTAATATCGGGTTTAATTTATCTTTTGCCGCCAAAAGTTAGTAATGTTGAGTAAAATTTAAACGCAGAGGTATGCGGAGTTTTTACCACAGGAAATTAATTGGCTACGAATTAATGAAACATTGTGGTCTTTTTCTGTTAATGAGATAATCGTCTTCTAAAATTGACATTAAATATTGACCATAGCTACTTTTAGACATTGGTTCAATCAATTCTTTGAGTTGGCAAGCATCTATATAGCCTTGATTGTAGGCTATCTCTTCAATACAAGCTATTTTTAATCCTTGCCTTTCTTCTAAAGTTTGAATAAAATTAGCAGCCTGATGTAAAGATTCGTGAGTTCCCGCATCTAACCAAGCATATCCACGTCCCAGAAGCTCGATTTTTAATTTTCCTTGCTTTAAATAAGCCATATTCACATCAGTTATTTCTAGTTCATTACGTACAGAAGGTTTGAGATTAGCGGCAATTTTTCCTACTTGAGAATCATAAAAATAAATACCTGGAATAACATATTTAGACTTAGGAAATGCAGGTTTTTCTTCTATTCCTATTACCCAACCTTCAGCATCAAGTTCAATCACTCCATAAGGACTTGGATCTTTTAGCTGATAGCCAAAAACGAGTCCGCCTTCTTTTAATTGTGCGGCTTTAATTAACACTTCTCTTAAACCATTACCATAAAATAGATTGTCTCCTAAAATTAAGCAGACTGGCTGATTTGCAATAAATTCTTTACCTAAAATAAAAGCATGAGCTAAACCTTCTGGATAAGGCTGTTCAATATAACTAAACTGCAAACCCCATTGACAACCATCTTTTAAAAGTTCTTGCAATAATGGTAAATCATTGGGTGTTGAAATAATTAAAATTTCTCTAATTCCAGCCAGCATTAACACAGACAATGGATAATAAATCATTGGCTTGTCATATATTGGCATCAGTTGTTTACTAACAACATTGGTTATAGGATAAAGACGCGTACCAAAGCCACCAGCTAAAATAATTCCTTTCATTTTGCATTCCGATTTCCGTAGTTTTGTTGCAACCAATTCACGTAAGCACCTGAACGTACTTGATTTACCCAATCTGAATTATCAAGATACCATTGGACTGTTTTTCTTAAACCACTATCAAAATTTTCTTGAGGATGCCAACCTAAATCACGCCTGATTTTACTACAATCAATTGCATATCTCCGGTCATGTCCTGGGCGATCTGGAACAAAGGTTATTAAAGAAGAATGGCAAAAATTTGACTTAGGAGCTAATTCATCAATTATGGCACATATTTTTTTTACAACTGTTAAATTAGTTTGTTCATTCAGTCCGCCAATATTGTAATTTTCACCAAGTTTTCCGTTTTGAAGAACTAGATATATAGCTTCACAATGATCAATAACGTAAAGCCAATCTCGAATATTTTTCCCATCACCATATATTGGTAAAGACTTACAATCTAAAGCATTAAGAATAGTCAAAGGAATGAGTTTTTCAGGAAATTGACGCATCCCATAGTTATTTGAGCTATTTGTTGTTAAAGTAGGTAATCCATAGGTGTGGTAGTAAGCTCGCACAAAATGATCTGCTGCGGCTTTAGATGCTGAATAAGGACTATTAGGCGCATAGGCTGTATCTTCTCGAAATGCTGATTCATGAAGTTGCAATGAGCCGTATACTTCATCTGTAGACACATGTAGAAACCGAAATTTTTGCTGTTTTTGAGGTGAGAGCTTTTGCAAGTAAAATCGAGCCGCTTCTAGTAAATTAAAGGTACCAACTACATTCGTTTGAATAAATATTTGAGGGCTGAAAATAGAACGGTCAACATGACTTTCGGCAGCAAAGTTGATAATGGCATCAGGTTGATATTTATTTAGTAAATAACTAACTAATTCAACGTTACCGATGTCTCCTTGCACAAAATGATAATTGCGATCGCCTTGCAATTCTGCTAAATTTTCTAAATTGCTGGCATAAGTTAGTTTGTCTAAGTTAATTACATTTAACCACTGATTTTTTCGAGATAAAAGTATAAAATTCGCCCCGATAAATCCAGCGCCTCCAGTTACTAGTGCTGTCAGCATACATCCTTCAGATTTGATTTATAATTAAAGTCAGTTCTATAAGTTGTTTGTATAAGCTAAGTATAACTAGACAAAACCTCTATTTATTTTTCATCCTCCGTAATAATATGTATCAAACAGACCCGCCTCGTCCAGCGAAAGAATTCCTACCTGTTATTCTGATAAATTACAGGCTTTCCAACTGGTTGCAGACAGCTATAGTGAAATAAATTTAACTACACCACGAATTTGGATGCCTGGTTTACAACTGGGATTAGGACTTTGGCAAAGCTCTTACAAAGGAATTGAGCGATCGTGGTTACGCTGGTATGATGCAAATGGAAATTGGGTTCCTACTCCCGTTGAGCAGGAAAACCAACAAGTTGATAGATTAGCTGCGAAGGTTGAGAAATTAGCTGCCAAATTACGAGAATTGGGTATTGACCTAAATCAGCTATAGAACTCTACACAGCTTGTAAAATCTCCTCATCTACAGAAAAATCAACTTCTTTTTTATCTCGTCCACTGGCTAAATAATCATTATTCAAAGAATCACTCAGTCCAGAAATTAAATCATATTCAGGCTGCCAATTTAATTCTGCTTGGGCTTTATGTACCGATGCGAAGAAATGCTGAACGCGCATAGGGAAAGCTTTGCGTTTACCGAAATCAAATTTTTTCGAGTCGTAATGTACAATTTTAACTGCATCTGGTGATTTACCAGCCGCTACAGCACAAGCACGAGCTAAACCATCAAATGTGACAAAGCGATCGCCTGAAATATTATAAATCTGTCCAATCGCTTTTTGATTGCCGACTACTAAAGACATGGCTGTTGCCAAATCTTGCACATGCCCCAACTGCGTGATATGTAACCCATTACCAGGAATCAGAATCGGGCGATCGCGCACAATTCTATCAAAAAACCAGCCTTCCAATTCGTTGTAGTTACTCGGCCCGTAAATGTAAGTCGGGCGAATTGAGGTAAAAGGCAATCCTTTTTCAGCTAAATAGGCTTCTGTTTCATGTTTACCTAAATGACGGCTCTTAGGGTCTACAGCATCACCTTCAACATGAGGTAATTGGTCAGATTTGAGATAAACTCCCGCAGAACTCATGTAAACAAAATTTTGTACCCGCCCTTGGAAAATTTCTGCTAATGGCTGAGTGTCAGTTAGTTCTCGTCCATTATTGTCAAAAATGATGTCAAAATTTTCTTGTGACAATTTTTCTTTCAGCTGTGCTGCATCCGTGCGATCGCCTATAATTTGTCCTACTCCTGGTGGTACAGGACGATTGCCCCGATTGAACAGTACCACCTCATGCCCTTGTTTTAAAAGTATTTGAGTTAGGTAAACACCAATGAACCTAGTACCACCCATAATCAAAATTCGCATAAATTCCCCTGTTATATCAATTGCTCATGGAGAAGCTAGGGGATAGAGGTTACAGGTTACAGGTTACAGAATAGAGGTTAGATATCTGTTTTTGATACTAGTCCCTACCCTTTTTCCTAATCCCTATTCCCTACTTCCCACTCCCCAACTTGAGGTTATCAGGTTGCTGTATCCCTCTGGAACCACTTGCGGCATAATTCCGTCTGGGGTTGAATCTGGGGCGCTTCCTCACAATTTATCGATGTATTTTTCACTTATTCAAGTTTAGTTGTGTCCTTGAAATATGCCCTGGTTCATGAGTGGTTAACACCTAAAGCCACCGGTGGTTCAGAACTAGTTGTACAAGAAATTCTGAATCATGTTAATGCTGATTTATATGCTCTGATTGACTTTGAATCCAGCAATCCTGAAAGTTACTTGTATAAACGTCAAATTGGTACAACGTTTCTTCAGTATTTACCTTCTGCCCGTAATGGCGTGCAGAAATACTTACCTTTGTTGCCCTTGGCCATTGAACAACTGGATTTGCGCCAATATGACGTAATCTTGTCTTCTTCTCATGCTGTAGCCAAGGGAATTCTGACTACCCCCGACCAGTTGCATATTTGCTACTGTCACAGTCCCATGCGTTATGCCTGGGATTTGACTTTTGATTATCTCCGGCAAAGTCAACTAGGCAGTGGTTTAGCAGGTTGGTTAACCAAGTATTTACTGCATCAGTTACGCCAGTGGGATGTATTAAGTGCCAATCGCGTTGATTACTTTATTGCCAATTCGCAGCACACAGCTAGACGAATTTGGCGCTGCTATCGACGTGAAGCCACAGTTATTTATCCACCAGTGAATGTAGAAGCATTTCCTCTTTTTGAAGAAAAAGAGGATTTTTACTTGACTGTTTCCCGTTTAGTTAGCTATAAGCAAGTAACTTTAATTGTCCAAGCTTTTAATCAATTGCAGCTACCATTGGTAGTAATTGGTACAGGTTCAGAAATGGAAAAAATTCGCCAAATAGCCAACCTTAACATTAAAATACTGGGTTGGCAGCCTGATGATGTAGTAAAAAAATATATGGCGCAAGCCAGAGCATTTGTCTATGCAGCTTGTGAAGACTTTGGCATTGCCTTAGTAGAAGCACAAGCTTGTGGTACTCCAGTTATTGCTTATGGGGCGGGAGGTGCTTTAGAAACAGTCCGAGATGTGCGATCGCACAAGGAGCAAGGAACAGGTATCTTTTTTAAAGAGCAAACAATAGCAGCGTTAATAGAAGCAGTGGAAAAATTTGAAATGTATCAAAATGCGTTTAACCCTGAGTATTTGCGATCGCACGCTACCCAGTTTTCACCGCCAATTTTTGCACAGCGCTATCTAGATTTTCTCAACAAATGTGACAAAACCAGATCATACTTAGAATGATGGTCGAAATTTGTGTACTGAAATTGTGTATGCTTTTGGAACTTCCATCCAGAAGCACCTCATTTTGGCTTTAAGATTGGGACTATGTGTGGTGTGGATTATTAAGGAGTATGATGACTGCCCAGAGCTCACTCCTCTCCGGCAAGCGAAGCCTACGGCAAGACGCTAGCTCGTCTACGCGTAATTTCTTAAAACGTAGTAAAAAAACAAAGACACCTAAGGTAAAACCTAAAGGTTGGTCTTTTCCGGCTTTAAACGGAGAGTTTGTTAAGCGACTATTCGATATCGGGTTTTCGCTATCAGTATTAATTTTGTTCTTTCCTCTTTACCTAATTTTGGCTTTGCTGATTGCTTTAAGCTCAGAAGGCCCAATTTTTTATGTCCAAGAACGGGTAGGTAAAAACTATAAACGCTTCAATTGTATTAAATTCCGCACAATGGTGAGCAATGCAGACGAAATACTGGTGCAAATGATGGAAACATCCCCACAGATGCGGCAAGAATTTGAAAGCAGTTTTAAGCTGAAACATGACCCCCGGATTACCAAAATTGGTAGATTTTTGCGGATTACTAGCTTGGATGAATTCCCTCAGTTTTGGAATGTTTTAAAAGGAGATATGAGCGTTGTCGGGCCGCGCCCACTGGTAGCAGAAGAACTACCAAAATATGGCAATCACATAGAGCAGATATTAACAATTCGACCAGGAATTACCGGATTATGGCAAGTTTCGGGACGTAATGACATTCCTTACCCAAGAAGAGTTCAAATAGACCTGCACTATGTCAAATTTAGGAATTTATGGCTTGACTTGTGGATAATACTAAAAACGATTGATGTGGTCATCATGCCTAAAAATAACGGAGCTTACTGAGCAGAAATCAACATTGATGATAGGGGCATTCGCTGCCCCTATTTAAGTTTTTAATGTTTATACCAGGGGTAAATTTTAGAATTTAAAGGCTAGGGCGAGAAAGAAAAATTTTATTGCATTCCTATATCTGAACTGTATGATGATCTAACTAGAAACTTGCTGATTCATGAATGTTGAATAAACTGCCCAATCTGTATTTTCATTTGCTCTAGTACGTGCAGTTGATAACAGCTACTTAAAACTATTAAAAAATATCTATACAAATTTAAACATCTTCTAATTTCAGTTTTTTAGTTCCTACCTGCTAATGATCTGATAAATAATTTGATAAAATTTCAAATTGATTCAGCCTTAATAAAAATCAAGGTTATATGAAGTTTCCGTAAATATTAAAAAATGTATCAAAAATTTTACCCAATCCTTGCCTAAGCTACTCAGGATTGACTTGTTAAATAATACTTAATTAAGTATATTTGTTTACGGCAAACTTCTGCTATCAATTAAGACCCGTAAGTTTCCCATTAGGCAATTTAGCCATTAGCTGCTAGGTTGTATCAGTTGGACGAGAAACTATATAGATCAAAAATAACAAGGGATAATTGAGCATGGTGCAAACTAAGCGAGCGTTGATTACTGGTATTACCGGTCAAGATGGTTCATATCTCAGTGAGTTTTTGCTAGAGCAAGGTTATGAAGTTCATGGAATTATTC
Source organism: Fortiea sp. LEGE XX443 (assembly GCF_015206815.1). Lineage (GTDB taxonomy): Bacteria > Cyanobacteriota > Cyanobacteriia > Cyanobacteriales > Nostocaceae > Nostoc_B. The sequence goes on along the minus strand of NZ_JADEXZ010000041.1, from coordinate 39,899 downwards.
GTCGAACTTCCACCTTCAACACAGACCGCATCGATCATATTTACGAAGATCCTCACAAAGAGGGAGTGCGGTTGTTCCTTCACTACGGTGACTTGACAGACGGTACAACGCTGCGGCGAATCTTAGAAGAAGTCCAACCAACTGAAATTTATAACCTGGGAGCGCAATCCCATGTTAGGGTAAGTTTTGATTCACCAGAGTACACTGTCGATGCAGTTGGAATGGGTACACTGCGTCTATTAGAAGCCATTCGAGACTACCAACAGCGCACCGGAACTGAAGTACGTTTCTACCAAGCTGGTTCTTCAGAGATGTATGGTTTAGTACAAGCAGTACCTCAAAGCGAAACAACGCCGTTTTATCCCCGCAGTCCTTATGCCTGTGCGAAAGTTTACGCTCACTGGCAAACAGTAAATTACCGTGAATCTTACAATTTGTTTGCTTGTAACGGTATTTTATTTAACCACGAATCACCACGACGTGGTGAAACCTTTGTTACCCGCAAAATTACCAGAGCAGTAGCGAGAATTGTGGCTGGTAAGCAGAAAAATATTTACATGGGTAATCTCGACGCTAAACGAGATTGGGGTTACGCCAAAGATTACGTCCGAGCAATGTGGTTGATGTTGCAACAAGACCAGCCAGATGATTACGTAATTGCAACTGGTGAAACCCACTCAGTACGAGAATTTTTAGAGTTGGCCTTTGGTTATGTTAATCTCAATTGGCAAGATTACGTAGAATTTGACGATCGCTACCTGCGTCCTGCGGAAGTAGACTTATTAATTGGTGATCCTACTAAGGCAAAACAAAAATTAGGTTGGCAACCTTCGGTAACTTTTGAAGGATTAGTCGCCCTCATGGTGGAAGCAGATTTACAAGCATTGGGACACACTTCACCCAATGGGAATGGTTCATCAATGCCTGTTGATATTGCCACTATTCGTCAAGAACTGGGCGCTCTCCACTTCTGATTTACACCGCAGAGGATAAAAATATGACCGCCTTAGAACTAAAAAATAAAAGGATTCTCGTCACAGGTGGGGCGGGATTCCTAGGTCGTCAGGTAATAGATCAGCTGTGTAAAAACGGGGCTGATAATGCGAAAATTACAGTACCGCGATCGCGTGATTGTGATATTCGTGTTTGGGAAAACTGTCAACGTGCAGTTGACCAACAAGATATTATTATCCACCTAGCGGCTCACGTCGGTGGCATTGGTCTCAACCGCGAAAAGCCCGCAGAGTTATTCTACGACAACTTGATTATGGGAACTCAGCTAATTCATGCTGCCCATCAGGCTGGAGTAGAAAAATTTGTCTGTGTTGGTACAATCTGTGCCTATCCCAAATTTACACCCGTGCCATTCAAAGAAGATGACCTTTGGAATGGCTATCCAGAAGAAACTAACGCCCCCTACGGTGTGGCGAAGAAAGCGCTGTTAGTCCAGATGCAATCTTACCGCCAGCAATACGGCTTCAATGGTATTTACCTACTACCAGTGAATTTATACGGGCCGGAAGATAACTTTGACACTAGAAGTTCTCATGTCATTCCAGCCTTAATTCGCAAAGTCCACGAAGCCCAAATTAAGGGAGAAAAACAACTACCCGTTTGGGGTGACGGCAGTCCTACCCGCGAGTTTCTCTATTCTGAAGATGCAGCGAGGGGAATTGTCATGGGTACTCAATTGTACAATGACTTTGAACCAGTCAACTTAGGAACAGGTTATGAAATCTCTATCCGTGATTTGATTAATCTGATCTGCGAATTGATGGAGTACGATGGTGAAATTGTTTGGGAAACTGACAAACCCAATGGTCAGCCCCGTAGGTGTTTAGATACTGAACGAGCCAAGCAAGCTTTTGGCTTCACTGCTCAAGTCAGTTTTGAGCAAGGGTTGAAGAATACTATTAATTGGTATCGTCAAAACGCGGCTTAAATACAATACAAATTCTCTAGGCTAGGTTTGTAGAGACGTTGCATTGCAGCGTCTCTACAATTTTTATGTGTAGATTTATTAGAAATACATTTGATATGCAGCTAGATAAGACAAGGTTACGTCGCACGTTATTAAAAAAACGGCAATCGATGTCTGTTGAAGAATGGAGAGAAAAAAGCGATCGCATCTGTACACAGTTGCAAACTTCTGTTCTCTTTACTCAAGTAAAAACAATACTCGCTTATTTCAGCTTTCGTCAAGAACCAGATTTAAGTCCCTTATTTGCAGACACTAAATATAAATGGGGTTTTCCGCGTTGCGTTGGTGACACTCTATCTTGGCATGTTTGGAAACCTGAAGATGCAGTGCAGATTAATAGCTATGGTATTAGAGAACCATATCCCGATGCACTAACAATCGATTCTAGTGAAGTAGACTTAATTCTTGTGCCTAGTGTAGCGTGCGATCGCCAAGGATTTCGTTTGGGCTATGGTGGGGGATATTATGACCGCTTACTCAGTTCCCCAAAATGGGAAAACAAGCCAACTATAGGCATTGTATTTGATTTTGCTTACTTGCTTGAACTACCTTTAGAAATGTGGGATAAACCTTTAAAAGCAATTTCTACAGAAACTAAATTGCTTATTTATCCTTAAAATACATTTTGTTTGATGATTCAAAGTTCTATCAATACAAAAGGTAAGGCAAATTTTATGAAGCTAAAAATACAAAACTCGCGCTGGCAAATTCTGATAACCTATGGTTTATTAGGAGCGATCGCACTCATCACTCTATTTCCCCTACTTTGGCTAATTAGTACGGCTTTAAAATCGCCTACAGAAAATATCTTGCAGTCACCGCCACAATTACTACCCAGCCAACCTACACTCGGCAATTTCTCTACCGTGTGGCAATCTCTGCCTTTCGCACAGTATTTATATAACAGTACCTTGGTATCAATGCTGACTGTTGGGTTGAATCTGCTATTTTGTGCCTTAGCTGCTTACCCTTTAGCAAGATTGTCGTTTCCGGGGCGAGACTGGATTTTTATTGCGATCGTTTCAACAATCATGATTCCTTTTCAAATTGTCATGATTCCCTTATACATTTTGACAGTCCAGTTAGGCTTAGTAAATAGTTATTTGGGAATGATTTTTCCAAGTTTAGCTTCTGCTTTTGGCATTTTTTTACTCCGGCAAGCTTTTATGAGTGTTCCAAAAGAAATCGAAGAAGCCGCCCGTATGGATGGTAGTTCAGAGTTAGGCTTGTGGTGGCACATAATGTTACCAGCCATTCGTCCTGCATTGGTTACTCTGGCAATTTTCGTCTTTATCGGTTCTTGGAGTGATTTTCTTTGGCCTTTAATTGTCATTCAAGACGAAAAACTCTACACCTTACCTTTGGGAGTAGCAAAATTAGCAGGTACATTTTCTTTAGACTGGCGGTTAGTGGCAGCTGGCTCAATAATTTCTATTGCTCCAGTGCTAGTACTATTTCTATTTTTACAACGCTATATTGTCCCCACTGAAACTGGTAGTGGTGTTAAAGGTTAACCTTGACTAATAAGCACCACTCTTGTTAAAAACCACCCAGATTGTTTTAAATATCAGCATCAGGTCATAAACTACAGACCACTTGCGTTGATAATCGATATCCATTTTAACGATGGTTTCAAAATCTTTGATGCTGGAACGACCATTGACTTGCCATTCTCCCGTCATACCTGGCTTGACGCTTAATCGCTCCCAGTGATGTGGTGCGTAATAGATGACTTCATCAGGTGTGGGGGGACGAGTCCCAACTAAGCTCATTTCGCCCTTGAGAACATTCCAAAACTGGGGAAACTCATCCAAGCTAGTGCGACGCAAAAATTTACCAACTGGAGTGATGCGAGGGTCATCAACAGATTTAAAGATGTGACCCTGAGCTTGATTTTTTACTAGATGCTTAAATTTATCAGCATTCACAACCATTGAACGAAACTTCCATATGCGGAAAGGTTGACCGTTCATACCGCAGCGAATTTGGGAATAGAATATTGGCCCAGGATTAGTGATGTTGGTAGCAATTGCTATGGGAATTGCTATTATGGCTGTGATAATTAGCCCAACAATAGCTCCTAAAATGTCAATGAATCTTTTTGTGATGCTTGAGGTTGAGCGGTGTAAGGGCTGTTGTACAAAATTGGCCGCATGATGCTGAGTCACAAGAGCTAATTCATCCACAGCATAACCTCCTGCATGAGAAGTAACAGTAGGTATTGACATCATAAGGAATTTTAGTTGATAAAGGTATCTTGATCAAATTACATTTGTACTGAGTATTAATATAAACAAAAATTGAACCAGTAATAAACATTTAGCTTAAAGTTTATACAATCTTTGAATTCAATGAGTGATTTTAAATTTTGAGTATCCAATGGACAAAGTTAGTCTAGCTACAAGACAATCAGTACCCACATACTAGCTGCCAAACCGATAGTTGCTAAATGTTGCCAAAAGAGCGATCGCAGCGGTTGCCGTGCTATTTTTTGCGTTAATACTATCGTTAACAGCACTGAAAAAATCAAAGTAGAACCTTGCAAAAATGCAATCACTGCTGGATGTGCTACTAAGATAGGCAACTGCTCACCATTTAACCCAAAAGTTGCCAAAGTTACAGGTAAAATCCGTCCGCCTTCTGTCAAACCTAAACGCAGATAGTGAGCTAAGTTTCCTCCTAACACCAATGGTAAGTAACCATAGGCAAGCTCTATAAATGGTTTAGGCTTGCGCTGAACATGGAATAATTGGATCAAGCCGTATGCTGTCCAAGTAAAAGCCGCCGGGATAAGTAAAACTAACAGAGAGAATCCCAAATGCTGCCAAAACTGGGTTAAATCTAGTTTTAAACCCAACCATGATTGCAATTCCGGTAAACGATGCAGATATACACCACCTAAGAGTAGAAACAACAATGCAACCTCATACTTGCGTGGTACATGAGTCGTCCACAGTTCAATACCGGGTGGACGCAAGTTAAACTCAACGGAACGATGGGGACAGGCTTTGAGACAAGTCATGCACAGCACACAATCTCGGTTATCTTCTAATTGGGCTGGATGGGAATACAATGGACAGCCATTAGTTTCCATCCCCTCGCCTTTTTCTGCTCCGCCTTTGTAACATTGATAAGTGGTACAAGTTGCAGAACAAATACCTTGTTGCGCCCGCAGTTCTGTCATGGAGAGTTTGGCAAATAAACCATTCATCCCACCAATGGGGCAAAGATAACGACACCAAAACCGCCGTTCAAACAGCGCTGAAAAAATCATTGCTCCGGCGGTAATTAACAACAGCAGACAAGCGGAAAGATAGGCTGTATTTTCTAAGTTCCAGAGTTCTTCCCAGAGGAAAATTAAAGTAAATAGCCCAAACACAAACCATCCACCCCATTTCTCAGCTTTCTCTCTAGGCCAGCGCTTGAGTTGCCGCGGAAAAAGCCAGAGAGATAGTTTTTGAGTAATTTCGCCGTAAATCATGAAAGGACAAACGGCACACCACACACGACCTAAAAAGGGGAAGATCAAGAGAGAAAAAGGCCACCACCAAGCCCAAAATAAATTTAAAGCAAAATTGCGATCGCGTGTCTGTGGCCCGATAAACAATACCCCAACGATCATGGCAAAAGCTACTACAGTAAAACCGTAGTTAATCCGGTCTGGCCACCAATCACTCCGCAAAAACCGCCGCAACCCAGGATAAGCATTCAACAAATTGACGCGAAATTCTTTTTTCTTCGCCTGAACTGACCAAAAGATTTCTTCTGTTAATTCCTGTCTTTCTCCTGCTTGGACAATGGCTCGTTCGACTAAATTTTTTAACTCCTTGAGATTGCCAGGAAAGTCATAGGATTGCAAGCGGCGCAATGCTTCTGGTGTGACATGAGGTTTTGGCAAACCGCGCGATCGCACGTAAAGACTAATGTAATATTCTACTTGTGCTTTAATATCGGTTTTTCGCACCCGCACTGGTGGAACTTTAATCACGCAACCGACGCAGCGTTCTATTTTGGACTGAGTTTTTTCGGAAATAATTAAAATCCGGGCTTGGCTGGGACGAGGTGCGGCTGTTGCTTCTCCAGTACGTGTCACGGGGGTGTAAGTTCCTGTTTTCAGCAACTGTACCATTGCAGGTAATAAATCTGGGGGCAGTTCTTGGATGTTGTTGAGTACTAAAGTACCTTCCCCCAGCCATTCTAAAAGCCCTGGTTTACCACCAGCACGACCAAATAGGTCTACACCACTAGTTTGGAGAATGCCGCAATTAATTTTAATAATTGGTTCCCGGCGTTTAGGTGAACCATAATGAATTAGCGCAGCGATGTTATCTTTTTCTAAGCCTGGTTCACCGAAAATTTCTACTGATTTGCGGTTGGTTGCGGCTTCTCGAATTTGTTCGCGCAGACGTACTGCATAGCGACTAGTACCGACAATACCCCGTTGGGCTTTAGTAATTAAGTAGGGACGCAAGGCTACGGAACGCTCTTGTTCGTAAGTCAAGGCCGATGTCACTTGCGCTAATTCTTGTGCTAAGGAGCGAGATAAAGCCTGGGTAATTTCTGCATATTGGCTGGCTATGGTGCGAAATTTAGCCGCAGGGACAACCCACACATGACATTCTGTAAGTGCCACCGTTGTAGATGAAATTACTTCGTCTAACAGTAGTTCCTTAAGGTTAATTACGGCTCCTGGGAGAAAACCACAAGCTAGGGTGGGGTTATTTTTATTGCTGGCATGGCTTTCTATTTGACCATCTTTGAGGATGTAAAGGGCTTCTGGGTGAGTACCTTCGCTCACAAGGTTACTGCCTTTTGGTACGACTCTTGCTTCGAGGACTTGAGCGATTGCATTTAAGGCATCAGATGAGAGAATTCCTAGAGTTGTCCGTTCTTGTAGCCAAATGACTGTTTCTGGAGATGTCATTTAGAGTTCTCAGTGCAGGCTGCTTGCGGTATAAATGGAATTATCCCTGAAAAGAAGGCAAAATATCTGCGTGATGAGTTTATCAGATGTTCCTAATCTTTGGGTTCCCTTGGCGCTTTTAGGTTTAATTGTATTGGCCGCGGTATTTTTTAGCCGTAGTTAGGAATTGTTGGCGATCATATAATTTTCATATTTATGTGACACAAGTGACACATTCTATTGATATTCTCTATTTAACTAAACAATTTGTTTGCTCTTCACACCATACCGTCAGCCCTAAGTAGGTCGGTGTTAAAAATTGTCGTTATGACAAGGCAGGAGGCAGAGGGCAGAAGGCAAGAGGTTTTCAAGCTACTTTGCTTTCCGTTACATAGTTCGGTTTATTTGCACCTTTCTACTTATTGCTTCTCAAAGGCAATGGGGTTTTCTAAATATTAATATTTAATACAAATAGATACTCAATGAAAATCATACATGGGTTTTAAATAATTAATTCTAAATTTATTATTTATTTATCTTAATTTTACTCCCAGTGTTGAGATATACCAACACAAGGATCAAGTCATGACATTTCTCTATCTAATGGAGGAACAAAGATAGATACTATAAATACTAAATAAGTACTATTCCGATCACCTGACGAACTATAAATCTCAATCTTCTCGTTGCTAGTTAGTAGGGGAAGATTTTTTTTGCCCAATGATTGCTCAAAATCGCAACTAGCAGACTTAATGGAAACCCTTATTGCAAAGAAAGTGATGAACCTGAACAAGGGTTATTCGTCTTCATTTTATTTCAAAGGCAATAACTTTGACAAAAAAGTTGCTTGACAAGGAAATCCCATCAAGCGATCATTCTTAAATCTGATCGATTGTTTATTCAGGTTGGCGAATCTTCACACAAAAATATCTTGACATCCAGTATCAATCGTGCAAATCTATATTTACAGACAGCAAAATAACTGCACTCTAAGGCGCAAGTTTTTGGTGTTGTCTCAGCAGCAGAATTCCTAGTTTCCTGCCAAGCTTTGAGTCATCCCTTTTTCTGAATAATCAGATAAATGTCAGGTCAAATGATTGATTAGGCGTTCAACGGGAAGATGAGATGTTTGGATGAATGTTCAGGAGAAAGGATAACGCAAAACTTGGTAGGAAGCCAGGAATTCTACGGCTGAGACATGAACCAAAGAGCGATAAGGCAAAGAGCTTTGTAGCATATGTTTACTCCATGAGCATAAACATTTTATGTAAGGCTTTGTTGCTGCTAGATATGTGACTTGTTAGTGCTGTCCAGTTAACCAAATCAAAATCTGGACATATTTATTAAAATGAAGGACACCCATCTAGCCTCAAATATCCAAAAAAGCCAGCCCAAAAATTCTGTTGCTATCTTTTGTGATATTCAGAACGTCCACTTAACTAAAGATACAGCCAAGCTTTTACTAGATTTTGCAAAATTTCACGGAAGAGTAGATTGCAAAAAACTCTACTACAATTCACATTTTCTCAGTCAAGTTTGTATCAAAAATAAGCTAAAGACACTTGATGTTGAAAGTGTTGATGTCCCAGACTATTCCGAAAACAGTGCAGATAATCGTCTAATGGCTGACTGTGTTAAACTTTTTGATCCTCAATGCTCATCTATTCCTAAAATAATTATTCTCGTATCAGGAGATAGAGATTATGCTGGCTTAATTGCCGTTCTTCAAGCTATGGGTAAAAGGGTAATAGTTTTTGCTCAAAGAGGTAGTGCTAGTCAAAAACTAATTGAATTAGTTCGTAAGAACAATTTTTACTTTGTGGATGAATTGCCTGAGTTAATGAAAAATTCAACTCAACTGTACATCCCTGCTATTTAGTTAGGTGAATATCTACCAAATTTAACACATTGCAATTCAAAAACCATGTCTTACAAAGCTAACATATTTTTAGCTTTTTCATGTTTCAAGAAATAGCTAATATTCCCAACTAGGAAGGAAATAACAGATGCACAAACTTCTAACATTCCGGAATGAGAAACTTTTGCGTCATGCACTTACTCATCGTTCTTATGTTCACGAAAACCCCGGAGAAGGTGAACACAATGAACGCCTAGAATTTCTCGGTGATGCTATACTTAATTTTCTCAGTGGTGAGTATCTTTATCGTCATCATCCAGAAAAAGGCGAAGATGAATTAACACGACGGCGTTCGGCGCTGGTAGATGAAAAGCAGTTAGCAAAGTTTGCTGAAGAGGTTGGTTTAGACTTTAGAATGCGTTTAGGAAAAGGAGCTATTTTAGATGGTGGTTTTCAAAACCCTAATTTACTGAGCAGCACTTTTGAAGCTGTTGTTGGTGCTTATTATTTGGATCACAATTCGGATATTGAAGCAGTGCGTACCATTGTGGAAAAATTATTTGATTCTGTACCTGATCATATTGTTGTGGTTCGCTCTAATGTAGACTCAAAAAATCGTTTTCAGGAATGGGTACAACGCAATGTGACAACAAACCCTCCTGAATACATCACAAAGCAAGTAGGCGGTTTGTCTCATGCACCAGTATTTACAGCTAGAGTATTTGTGAATGGAAAAGATTACGGAGAAGGGGAGGGACGCAATAAAAAAGATGCCGAAAAAGCAGCGGCTGAAAATGCACTGGCTAAGTTGAAACAAGAAGGTAAGTTATAGAGAAATTTTTCTCTATATTTAAGAATGTGGAGATGTTAGCTTTGGTTGTGGTTTATGACTTCTAGATTGTAGTTGCATCCATTGAAAGGATACAATGTTTAACAACAAACCTATAAGGAATAAAATCACCATCAAAGTGATTTGATACCATAAAATTGGTTGAACAAATAAATCTGCAATAACATGAAGCAAGTTCATGATGCTATAAAACACAGTTAGCGCAAAATGAAACAAGCGGTAGCGCTTGGAATTGGTAAAAGCAGTTGCAATTATTACCAAAATTGGTAATACAAAAAAGCCCAACATTAACCACATAATTCCAGAAATATCAGTAATTTTTGAGGCGGGTTGAGATTCGCCAACTGATAAACCATGAAACAACGGCATTAAACCTAGTTGTGTGTGAAATAAAGTTCCTAGTAGAAATGCTGTCCAAAGAGCAATTATTCGTTCTTGATAATTCATCACTATAAAGCCTCCCAAACTCCTGTTAGAATTGCCCAGTTTTCAATTTAGGCAAAAAATCTGAGGAACTTGTGAAGAATTAACTTTCTCATATTTTGATTTCTAAGGGAAAAGTCACAGTAAAGGTAGAACCAAAGCCTAACTGAGATTCTAGATTAATTTCACCTTGGAGTAGTTTTACTAAGCGAGAAACGATCGCCAGCCCTAATCCTGTACTATCGGGAAGGTAAGAGCGATCGCTCTTACTTACACGAAAATAAGGTTCAAATATCTTTGCTTGGTTTTCTGGCGCAATTCCAATTCCTGTGTCAGAAACTACTAGTAGCCATTTATCTGCATCAATTACTTGACAAAATATGTTGATGCTTCCTGACTCTGTATAGCGAATCGCATTACTTACGAGATTGGTGATGATCTGTTGTAATTGAAACTCATCTGTTAGAACTTTTTGAGGACAGCGATCGCAATCCACCAAAATCTGCAATTTTTTTTCTTCTGCTAAAGGCTCCAACATTTCACACACGTTACTAACTAATTCTTGTACATTGGTGTGTGCTACTTGAAGTTTTAATTTACCAGCATCATATCGTGAGAGTTCTAATATATCATTAATCAAGCGGAGTAAGTGCCTACCATTACGTAGCACACGCTCGATGTGTTCTAAATTGGTGTAAGTGTCTTTTACTTCAGTTTTGCGTCTTTGTTGTCGTAAAAATAAATCTGAGTAGCCAATAATTGATGTTAGAGGATGTTTCAGTTCGTGGGCGAGTTCCGAAAGAGTATCTTGGTTAGCATTAATTAAGCGAGTTAGTTCATCATTATGAAGTGTTAATGAGGTATGTAAATGTTTTAATTCTCGCAAACGCTCCTCAACATAACTTTTGAAGCACCGAGCGATCGCTTCATCAATTACAGCATCAATTAAACGCATATAACGAATAATTTCCGCAGGTGTTCCCTGCAAAAAATCTGATTCTAAAGTATCAAATATTACTATTCGTAGCAAGCGATATTCTCTAGCAATTTCTGTAGGATCAAAGCCTTGTTCTGCGCGTAAGAGTCCGTGCTGCCAACTAGCTGTAAGTATCGACTTAATATCACTATTCTGAGATTGTGATAGTACTGTGATCATCGCTTGAAAAATATCAGGTATATGATTTTTAATCGCTGTGTATGATAATTCATCAGCACTTTCAATCTGCCTATCTTGGCGAACTGCCGCTATCCATGTCTCGATGATAATGTTAGTTTTTTCAGCTAATAATTGACTAAAATCCATTTTGTTAAATTTTGTAAAAATTATCTACGTAAACTTTTTACTGGAACTAGTTTAACGAGAATCCAGTTTCTTGATGCAAAATTAGTGGAATAACTCAACTACTCAAAGAAAGAGATTAGCTACTAATGAACATAGATATTACCTATTCACTAGAAAAAGTGTGTTAAATATGACTAGCAACTCCAAAATTAAAGAAAAGAAGGTATATAAACCTACAAATATCTATCTGAAGAAGTTGTTTTGACTGGACAGCAATGTTATAGTTCGCTATATTGTTGTTCATTCGAGTAAGTCAGCCTAATTCAGCACGTCACAGTACGTAACGCTGAAGCGGAGGAACCAAATTTTGGGGCGTATCTGAGAAAAGGCTGAAGACTGAAGTATAAAGGTTGAAAAAAGTTATTTCACACTTCATACTTCACACTTCATCCTTCAAAAGAGGGGCATCTCTCAGCCCTAGCCCGTCAGCTAACTTCGTAGGCATTGAGAGGAGACTGAAGAGATAGCATTTTTAATGTGTTGATCTCATCAGTGTCCAAGGCTGGTACTGCTCAGATTTTTGTGCCTGTACTTAAACCTGCTGAGGTTATAGATGATATTGCAATTAAATTTAGTAGCGATCGCGGCGATCGCGAGTAAAGCCGCGTGGCAAAAGGCAAAACCCATAATCAGTAAAGATGTTGTCTTTTTACCTATCTTGGGTTTCTTAGGAATTATACTGCTGTGGTGGGTCGTGGCCCTTACCAACCATGAATTAATGCCCACGCCACCAGAGGCATTAATTGCTAATTTAGACTATATTTTAAACCCGTTTTATCAACGAGGGCCGGGCAACTTGGGAATTGGCTGGTTGTTAATTGCCAGTCTGCGACGAGTTTTGATAGGTTTTTTGTTAGGTGCAGTCGTAGCAATTCCCTTAGGATTTCTCATTGGTATGTCCAAGCCTGCTATGTTAGCCCTCAATCCCATCATTCAGATTTTTAAACCCGTTTCACCCTTGGCTTGGTTGCCAATTGCCTTAGCAATCTTCAACTTGGCAGATCCCTCAGCAATTTTTGTGATTTTCATTACCTCCTTATGGCCGACAATTATTAATACAGCCCTAGGAGTGGCCAGCGTTCCCAAAGATTATTTAGATGTGGCACGAGTGTTAGAAATGCCCCGTTGGCGAAGAATTACGAAAATTATTTGGCCTGCCAGTTTGCCATACACATTTACAGGTTTGCGAATTAGTTTAGGAATTGCTTGGTTAGTCATCGTCGCCGTAGAAATGCTGACAGGTGGTATTGGAATTGGCTTTTTTGTTTGGGATGAATGGAGTCGTTTAAATCTAAGTTCCGTCTTCCTCGCTGTATTTGTTATTGGCGTAACTGGGCTAATTCTCGATTTCGCCGTCAGCAAACTTCAAGAATTAGTAACTCATCGCCCGACAACTGCTAAATAACAAAATTCAGCAGCCATTAATACATAAGGTGAGGATGTTAAAAACCCCTCTCCAAGCTTCTCCTTCACGGTGGGAGAGGCTTTGAAAACCTGCAAAACTACAAAAATTTTGCCCCTCTCCGACGCGGAGAGGGGTTGGGGAGAGGTTAATCCAACTGACGTTATCTTTGCACCTTGACGCGAAATAGAAAAGATTAGTCACTAGTGGAGTTACAAAAATGGGTGATAATAACTGGACTAGAAGAGATTTTCTCTTAGGAATCGGAACAACAACCGCTGGAATTGCCCTATCTTCCTGTGGAATTTCTGGAGATAAATCGGCATCAGGACTAACAGAAGAAGCCTTAGCGGTAAAACCAGTAGTCAAATCTCAAGACTTAGAGAAATCTGATATTACCGTTGGTTACGTTCCCGTTAATGATTGTGCGCCATTTGCGATCGCCTGGAAAAAAGGCTTCTTCCGCAAGTATGGTTTAAACGTCAAACTCAACCGCGAAGCGAGTTGGGCAACTTCCCGCGACGGTCTGGTTTTTGGTCGTTTAGATGCTTCCCCTGTGGTATCTGGTGCTGTCACCAACGCCAGAATTGGGGCGGAAGGCGCACGCCACGCCCCTTTGTGTGCAGCCATGACAATTCACCATCACGGTAATGCCATGACTATGAACAAAGCCATGTGGGATTTTGGGTTGCGTCCGTGGTATGAATATCAACAACAATATGGCGACGGTGCGTTAGAAGCATTTGGCAAAGATTTCCGCTCCTACTTTCACAAGCAATCACCAGAAAATAAAGTTTGGGCAGTAGTATTAAGTTCCGCAATTTACGAGTATTTTGTTCGTTATATATCTGCGGCAGCGGGTGTTGATCCTTTAAAAGAATTTCGTGTCATCATCGTCCCACCGCCTCAAATGGTGACAAACGTGCGAATTGGCGCAATGCAAGCTTACATGGTAGCCGAACCTTGGAATACCAGAGCAATAACAGGTAACGAAAACATCGGCTTTACATTCGCTCAAGGTAAAGAAGTCTGGTTAGGACACCCAGATAGATTGTTGGGTGTGATGGAATCATTCATCGAAAAATATCCCAAGACTTATCGTTCTCTGGTAAAAGCGATGATTGAAGCCTGTCAGTATTGCAGCCAACCAGAAAATCACCAAGAAGTCGCAGAACTGTTGACAGACCGTTCCTTTACAGGCGCTAGTCCAAAAAATAAAGGTACTTCCCTCACCAAATTTACAGCCCCAGGAATTCTGGGTAATTACAACTACGGTGGGTTTGATGGCAAAGACCGCACTATCAAAGCAGCCGATACCACCATTTTCTATGATATTCCCGATAATTTGCCCAAACAGCCAGGCGAACACGCCACATTTATGTGGAAATCTAGAAGCATTTGGTTAATGACTCAAGCCGCTCGTTGGGGACAAATCAAAGAATTTCCCAAAAATGCGGAAAAGTTAGCTGAACAAGGTTGGAGAACAGACCTTTATCGAGAGATAGCATCTGAGATGGGCATTGAGTGTCCCAAAGATGATTACAAAGTTGAACCGCCAGAAGTATTTATTGACAAAAAAGGCTTTGACCCTAGTAATCCCGTAGGCTATCTCAATAGTTTTGAAATTAGAGCAAAATCTCCCCTTCATTTCTTTCTGTCTTAGAACAAAGTGCTGAATGCTGAGTAAAGACTTTCAAGCCTGTTCCCTGTCACCTGTTCCCTGTTCCCTTTTAACAGAGAAATAGTTCAAGTTTTTTAGGAGTTTTTAATGACTAAATATACAGCAACATCAATAGATACTGATCAGCAAGTTATGTCTCGGACTAACTTTCTAGAAATTGAAAATTTAGTCAAGTCTTATCCGACACCAGATAAAGATAATTTTGTTGTTCTTGATGGTGTGAATCTCACTATTAGGGAAAATGAATTTATTTCCGTAATTGGTCACTCTGGTTGTGGTAAATCAACTTTGTTAAAAATTGTTGCTGGTTTAGAAACAGCAACTTCTGGATCAGTACGGCTAGATGGTAAAGAAATTCGTCAGCCAGGCGCAGAAAGGATGATGGTATTTCAAAATTACTCTTTATTACCTTGGTTAACCGTCAGAGAAAATATCCGTCTAGCTGTAGATGAAGTGTTAAAAAATGCAAATCGCGCTGAAAAAATTAGCATTGTTAACGAACACTTGGCAATGGTAAACTTAACCCCGGCAGCAGATAAGTATCCTGATGAAATCTCTGGAGGGATGAAACAACGAGTAGGGATTGCAAGAGCTTTAGCAATTCGTCCAAAAATGTTGCTGATGGATGAACCTTTTGGAGCTTTAGATGCTTTAACTAGAGGTAAATTACAGAGGCAAGTATTAGATATTTGGGAAAATAATCGACAAGCCGTGATGATGATTACTCACGATGTTGATGAAGCCATTTATATGAGCGATCGCATCGTATTAATGACTAACGGGCCAGCAGCTAATATCGGGGAAATCTTAGAAGTACCTTTTGAACATCCACGCGATCGCGCTGCTATGCGTAATTCCAAAGAATATTTTGAATTGCGTAATTATGCCTTGAATTTTCTTGATAAATACTTCACGCAAAATGAGTAATTTAGTCTATTATTTCTTTTAGTGGGTTGCCTAATTCAATTTCAGCAAAAACATGATTTTGGAACGGAGGAACCAAATATTAGGGGCTAATCTTCAAGAGAGACACCTTCCAGTCTTAGCCCGTCAGCTAACTCCGTCGGCAATGGAAGGAACTCCCAACACTTTGGCTGTCATAGCAGTTGTTATTGGGGTTTCTTTAAGGAAAGGATAAACAATGAAAGCTAAAAGATGAATTTATATTTCAAACTTCAGCTTTCATTTACCCTGCTTCTCATTCGTCATTCGTTCCCTTTAGGAGAAGTTAAACTGTGAACATTAAGCCAATGTTAGTGCGCCTACAAAGCGCCATAGGTAGAGATGATTTAGTTGAGCAAATGGTATTAATACCGGAGCCAAAAAAAACTTATTCTACAAATTTTCAAACAGCAAAGTCAATCAACTTAATTGTTGCTTATAATGCTTCACCCAACAGCCACACAGCATTAGATATTGCATGTTGGATTGCTCATCAAACGCGTTTAGCTACAAATCAGCAAGTTACAGTACAAGCCGTTTATGTAGTAGAACAAAATCAGGGTAATAAGTATTTGGATAAAGTTAATTGGGCTACTCATATCTCATCATTGGAATTTCCAGTAATTGATGTATTTCAGTCTGCTACACCCGCATTAACTCAACCAAAACTCAAGGGAATTACACAAACTTTACAAAAACAAACTGTAGCGCCTCTAGAACAAGCAGATCGAATTATTTGGCAAGCACGAAGTTTAGCTGAGGAATGGCAGGGTTCTTTTAAATCGCATTTGCGGTTTGGTAACGTTGCTACAGAACTAACGAAAGTCGTAGAATCAGAAGCGGCTGATGTTTTATTCCTAGGTTGTAAATCTATTCATCATCCAATTATTCAGACACTAGGTTTTGATTTACCTTGTGCTATTTTGGGTATACCTAATGGCATTGATGAATAACTGCTGTAAGAAATAGTAGTTATTTTTGAATAAAGAAAGATTTGTAAAAAAGTCACCTATACTTCAGGTGGCTTTTTCAGTAGTATGCAAATAATCCAACCCCAAGAGGCATGACGTGGAAAACTGGCAAGCTATCCTGAGCATTTTCACATTTTTGAGTGTAATTATCTTAATCATGACAGAATGGGTACATCTGACTATTGCTGCTTTATTAGGAGCATTGTTACTAGTTTTCAGCAATGTCATGACTTTAAAAGAAGCTGTTGCTTATATTGGCAATAGTTATGGAACATTAGGTTTATTCTTTGGTGTGATGGTTCTGGTGCGGGCATTTGAGCCTACCAAAATATTTGATTATTTAGCAACTCAAATAGTCATATTAGCTAAAGGTGATGGCAAACGCTTATTACTGAGTATTGTGGCTATTGTTACCCCGATTTGTGCTGTGTTACCCAATGCAACCACAGTCATATTATTAGCACCTTTAATTCCACCAATGGCAGAAGAAATTGGCATAAATTTTGTGCCATTACTTATATTAATGGTTTTTATTGCTAATAGTGCTGGTCTATTAACATTAGTTGGTGATCCTGCAACCTTTATTGTTGGAGATGCTATTAATATCAGCTTTACAGATTATTTATGGCAATTAAGTTTAGGAGGTGTAATTGCAGTTATCACAGTCATAGCAACACTACCATTTCTATTTCGGAAGATTTGGCGTACCAAATTAGATAATCTTGAAGAATTGCCACATCCACAAATCAATCATCCACGAGTTTTAATTGTGGGTGCAGTAATTATTGCCTTTGTATTAATATTTTTTGTGATCGGGGAATCTTTGCCAATTCCTATTTCACCTGCGGCTGTAGCATTATTAGGAGCAGCTTTGGCTTTGCTACTATCTCATCAAAGCCGAATTGATACAGTTAACAATATATTGCGCGATGTAGACTGGAGTACATTAATATTTTTTATGAGTATTTTTGTGCTAATTGGAGGATTGGAAAAAACAGGTGTAATTAATTCCTTATCGGGAATTTTTGCTGCTATTTTAGGTAAAAATATTGTGCTGGGTTCACTAGTTTTATTATTTCTCGTAGGAATATTATCTAGCGTCGTTCCCAATATTCCCTTAGTAGTAGGGATGGTTCCCTTACTCAAACAATATCTTGTCACCGTTGGATTAGCGCCAGCAGAAGTTTTAGCACAAGACTTTCAAGGACAGTTTCCTCCTGAAGTTTTACCACTGTTTTACGCCATGATGTTCGGTGCAACCTTGGGTGGTAACGGCACACTTGTGGGAGCATCTTCTAATATAGTTGCAGCTGGAATTTCTGAACAGCACGGTCGCCGCATCTCATTTAAAACTTTTCTGAAATACGGTATCCCCGTGATGTTGTTGCAACTGCTAACCTCGGCATTGTATGTGTTAGTTCGGTTTCTCCTTTAGGAAGCGCACAAAAACGACATATCTCTATCTTTAGGATGGCTATTTTTTAGTGTATTCAAATATACTTAGGTGTATGGTTTTGTCCAAGCTCCAAATGTAGGATCATAAATATAAGGGCAAAACCAAATTCAGCCTCAAAAAGGATAAGACGTATGAACCCGCCTGAAGAATACATCAATCATAATGCGGTAGAGCCAAGGCAAGGGGGGGGGAATTCAGAAAATAATAAGCTGCAATTTAGTACTAATGGGATCGGTGAAAGCAACAACTTAGATAAAGTTAGAGATATTCTGTTTGGCAGCCAGATACGTGAAGTTGACAAAAGGTTTGCACGCTTAGAAGAACGTCTGATTACTGAAATTACTAATATGCGGGATGAAGGCAGAAAGCGTCTAGATGCTTTAGAAATGTATGTTAAACAAGAGGTTGATTCTTTAGCAGAACGGCTGAAGAAAGAGCAAACGGAACGGGAGACTGTCGTGCGATCGCTCTCGGAAGAGCAAAAAAATGTTACTTTATCCTTAGAAAATAAAATTACTCAGTTTGACGAGCAAACTACTAATCGTCAACGAGAATTACGTGAACAGATACTTAACCAATCCAAAAGTTTACAAGATGATCTTCAACAAAAATATGAAGAAATTTTGGTTTTGCTAAAACGAGAAACCCAAGAACTGCATAAAGATAAAACAGATCGTTCTAAACTGGCTGCTTTGTTCACAGAATTAGCTATGCGGCTGAACACGGACAATAAATCTTGAATTTTAAGTTAAGTCTCTTTTTAGTATCTTTAACAAAATGTGACTGTATATTAATATAAGAATTAGGGGATTTGGGTAATGAATGACTATTCCCCGAAGCAAAAATTTCAAATATCATCTGAAGCTAAAACCAATAACGATCAATCTTCTAACTTAAATTCTCCAAATCAAGAAGCAAACTTGAGTGACGAACTCAGTTTACTTCGCAGTGTCTTACTTGGTGTTGAACCTACTCAACTTAATAAGCTATATGAACGATTAAACAACCCCCAAATTCAACCAGAAGATATCAGTCGCTTGCTTCCAGAAGCAGTAGTTTTGCGTTCCAAGCAAGATAAACAACTGGTAGAATCCATTGTTTCAACTGTTGAAGAAGCGATTCAAGCCTCTGTCAGCCGAGATGAAAATGTGCTTTCAGAAGCATTCTTTCCTGTGATTGGCCCAGCCACCCGAAAAGCGATCGCCACTGCTTTAGATGAGATGATGCAATCGCTGAATCAAACCCTAGAACATAGCTTGTCGCCAGAAAGTTTTAAGTGGAGGCTAGAAGCACGACGCACAGGGAAATCATTTGCTGAAATTGTCTTGCTGCGGACTTTAGTTTACCGCGTAGAACAAATATTTCTGATTCATAAAAAAACTGGTTTATTGCTGCATCATGTCATAACCAAGCAAGTAGCTGTTCAAGATCCAGATTTGGTAGCGGCGATGTTGACAGCAATTCAAGATTTTGTCAAAGATTCTTTTAGCGTCCAAAAAGAAGATACATTACGTAGTTTGCGATTTGGCGAACTGACGATTTGGATTGAAGAAGGGCCACAAGCATTATTAGCAGGGATTATTCGCGGTAAACCTCCGCAAGAATTACGGCAAGTTTTTCAAGATGCAATTGAGAAAATTCATCTCAAACTAGGCACAGAATTCCATGAGTTTGTCGGAGAAACAGAACCGTTTCAGCCTAGTCAAGCTTATTTAGAAAATTGCTTAACAGTTAAGTTTAAATCTGCATCTCAGCAAAATTATACTTATGCCTGGGCGTTATTAGGTATAGTGGCGATCGCTGGTGGAATTTGGGGATTTTTTACCATTAGAGAACACATTCGTTGGCAAACCTACATTCAAAAACTTGACTCTCAGCCAGGAATTGTTGTGATTAATACTCAACATCGCAATGGCAAGCATTTTATTTTGGGAATGCGCGATCCTTTAGCAATCGACCCTAACACACTGATACAACAAACAAATCTCAATCCTAAAACAGTTATTGGCCAATGGCAAACTTATTTGTCTTTGGAACCACAATTACTAACCAAAAGAACTGAAAAAATCCTCCAACCACCAACAACTGTTTCACTAAAAGTTGACAATAACGGTGTTCTTTCTGCTATTGGTTACGCACCACAAAAATGGATTTTAGCAGCACAGAAATTATGGCGTTTTGTACCAGGAGTGACACAATTTCAGGACAAAAATCTGTTAATAAGTGAACTTAGAGAACTAGAGTTAGCTAAACAGCAAATTGAACAAACAATATTCTTATTTTCCGAAGGCAAAACTGACTTTATTCCTGGAGAAACTAACAAGCTACCTGATTTAGCTAAAATTGTGCAAAGGCTTTTACAAACTGCCAAATCTTTAGATCACGATGTCCAAATTCAAATCAGAGGACACACTGATACCACTGGCACAGAACGAGAGAATTTATTACTCAGTCAAGCACGTGCTAATAAAATATTAGCTTATTTAAATTTTCAAAAAATTAATCCAAATAAATTTAAACTTGTGGCTCTAGGCTCTAACTTGCCCTTCCGTCCAGAATTAACATCAGAAGCTAAAATGTTAAATCGTAGAGTGTCTTTTCAAATATCCATTATTGATAAACCTAAATAAATTATGCTTCAAAAAAAAATTTGCATGGTGGGTGCATTTGCTACAGGTAAAACAAGTTTAATATCACAGTTTGTGCATAGTATTTTCTCGGAAAAATACTTGACTACAGTAGGTGTGAAAATTGATAAAAAAACTATAGAAATTAGAGGCAATCAAATTAACCTTATCCTCTGGGATCTCTATGGAGAAGACGAATTTCAAAAAGTACGTATGTCTTATCTTAGGGGTTCATCTGGTTACGTATTAGTAGTAGATGGAACTCGACGGACTACTCTCGATAAAGCTTTTCAACTGAAAATTAAAGTAGAGGAAAGCATTGGTAAAATTCCTTTTATTTTAGTACTGAACAAGTGGGATATGACAGATGAATGGGAAATTGAAACTTATGAAATAGATGCTATTCTCCAGCAAGATTGGACTGTTATTAAAACTAGTGCTAAAAGTGGACAGGGCATTGAAGAAGTTTTTCAAACTCTTGCTAGTAAAATATTGAACGGATAAATGGTAGATATTCCCCATGCTGTGGTTACCTATATTCTAAACTTTATGATAGAAGAGCGATCGCTTGCCTATTTATTCGTCAGCAAAGACGGTTGTCTCTTGGCTTGGGGTGGTAAGCTTACAGAGTATGGCATTACTAATCTCTGCAAAGGAGCGCAAATAGGTGAGCAGATTTTCTTTCTAGAAGGTTTACTACCGTTAGATGATTCTTCTGTGTTTCTCCCCTTTATCAAAACCGAGACTGGTATTTGTGCAGATATACATATCTTTGCCTCAGAAGAAGGAGATTGGGTGTTGTTATTAGATAGTATTGTAGATGAACAACACCTCTCTGTGATGCAACAAGAAATCAATCATGCCAGCCTGTTACAAGAAAAGTCTACTAAATTAGTAAATCAACAACCTAGAGAATAAATTTGTATATTTATTTTATTTTATGAGTACTACTATATTATCGGATTTATTTTTAGAACTAAATATTTTAGTTTTAGAGAGGATTGATGTTGGATTATTTAGAATTACTTCTAAAGTACCTAATTGGTTGAGGCATTTCTGTAGCCAAAAATTAAAATTTGGGATGAATATGCTGATTCCACAAGAGGAATTTGCTTTTTTAGAAAATTTTTTATTTGATGCAGAGGAATTTTGGCATAGCAATAGCATTGGTAAGGTGAGTTCTGATATATGGAGTGAAAAAAATTTGCATGGGTATGAAGAACAGCTTGAAGCTCATGCCATGTGCATAAATGATAGTAAAATTTTGCTAATTGAATTATCAGAAGAGAAATTTAAATATAAGCAGCATCTCATCCAGACAGGCAGAGAACAACAGTTAGTTTATCAGCAATTATTGAAAGATAATCAAAAAAAAGAAGTATTAATTAATTGTATTATTCACGATATAGCAGGACAACTAAGTGCGATAAATTGCTGTTTAGCTTTGCTAGAATTTGAGAACTTGACATCTAAAGGCAAAGAACACTTAGAAATCGCTAGAAAGCAATCCATCAAACAAGAAATGCTAATTAGGAATGTTTTAGAGACATTTTCTGCTGAGGTGCAGTCACTAGAAAATTTCACAATAGATATTGATACAGCACCAGATATCTTGATTGCTGTACAAGATGTAATCGAGCTTTTTAACTCTACTTTTGCAGTGAGTCGTAAACAGTTACAACTGGCTGCCGATGTTGATCTGACAGCAGACTGGAAAGTTGTTGGTGATCAATCGCGGTTAGATCGAGTAATTACAAATCTTGTGGAAAATGCTTATCGCCACAGTCCATCAGAATCAACTGTGACAATTACTTTGCAAGCCGAGAAAGAATCTATTGTCTTGAGTGTGGATGATGAGGGAACGGGTGTAGCACCAGAGATGGTAGAGAATTTATTTCAAAAGTTTTCCCAAAGTCAAAATCACTCAGGTAGAGTTGGACTTGGCCTTTATTTTTGTCGGA
This sequence comes from Fortiea sp. LEGE XX443, assembly GCF_015206815.1. Classification (GTDB taxonomy): domain Bacteria; phylum Cyanobacteriota; class Cyanobacteriia; order Cyanobacteriales; family Nostocaceae; genus Nostoc_B. Next base: position 17,502 of record NZ_JADEXZ010000041.1, on the reverse strand, counting down.
TGACTGTGAAGCGTTGGGGAGGCGATATAGGTTATTTACCACGTCAAGAAGGCGGTGCCAAATTTTGGTTCCGCCTTCCCAGAGCATCACAACTGAGGAATTAATACCTCATTGATGATTAATAACGAATTAGGTGCAGTACGTCCCGCAGAACGCTATACCCTAATAAATCCCACAGTAAGTAAGCAAGGAAGCCAATCATTGCAAAACGGCCATTCCAAATTTCGGCTTGGGGAGTCCAGCCAAACAGAAAGGCATTACGGTCTACGCCATTGTATTCTGGTGCAACAACTGGTAAGTCTGTAGAAGGACGAGTTTCCATTGTTTTTTCCTCTCAAATCAAGCTAACTTTTAGTATTTAATTCTCTAGTAACCAATTAGGTGCAGAACATCACGAAGAACGCTGTAACCACCTAAATCCCAAAGTAAATAAGCTAGAAAACCAATTGCGGCCAAGCGACCATTCCAAAGTTCTGCTTGAGGAGTCCAACCAAAGAGAAATTCATTGCGATCGCGGCCATTGTATGCTTTGGCGGTAGGTGGTAAATCAGTAGACGGACGAGTTTCACGAGTTTCCATCATTTTTTCTTCCTAATTCATTTGTTCGCTGCTTAACTTTAAGTTAACTATTTATAACTAGAATGCTTTCTGCCTGTAGGTACAAACCATAGGCACTTCTTGTGGACGATTAACAAAAATTCGTAAGTGTAAACATATCCACCTTGAGAGGGTGATAAAAATCATATTTGTAAATAAATGTAAACTACTGTTAGATAAATTGTGATAAAGCTAAAATGAAATCGCATTAATCTATGGTTATTTATTAGTTATAAATTACTTGTTAAAAGCTAACGAAGAACAGGCTTTTGATGCAGTAAATCAATAATTTATCTAAAAAATTAATCTCTCGGATAACTAAACTTCTATCCGACGCTAGATATATTATTCAAACTTCAGATGGATGCAGAAATCGCCTAAATTCCAGGATTCTGATATCTACGAGAGTTAGGTATGGCGATAATTACAGACATAAATACATAGTTACTGCTCACACCATTCTTAAATCCCTCCAAAATTAAACTTTAGAAGAAGGAAATACAATGATTCAAAGTACGGGAATTATGTTGGGACTCTACAAACCATTATTTTGGATAGCACAAACTATTGTAGATCCCTCAAACATCACGCCAGCGCAGGCATCGGTTCTTACCTCCGGCCCACGCTTTTTTGTCGCCTTAATCTCCGGAGTGATTTTGGCTTTTGCTTTTCAACTAGTCCTAACCAATCTCTCCATTGCAGCCGGTATTTCCTACCTTGGGCATCCCTCCGACTCAGATTCAAGTCATGGAGAGGCTGGCAGTTTGGGTGGCACAATTCGCAAAATTGGCACAGCAGTGGGAATTTGGACATTAATCACTGTGACGATCGCCTTATTAATAGCTAGTTTCTTAGCAGTAAAATTAAGTCTAGTAATTTTTGACCCCAGATTAGGCGCAATTCTCGGCTTAGTAATTTGGGGTGCATACTTTTTATTACTAGTATGGGTAAGTTCCACCACCGTAGGTTCCTTAGTCGGTTCAGTGGTTAATACCGCTACCTCTGGTTTTCAAGCCATTATGGGAACCGCTACCGCCGCTTTGGGGGCTAAAGCTGTTAATCACCAGGTAGTTGCAACCGCAGAAGCCGCCGCCGCCGCAGTACGTCGGGAATTAGGCAGTGCCATCGATCCGGTTAGCATCCGCGAAAATATCGAAGATTACATCGAAAAGCTGCGTCCTCCCGAACTAGATATATCGAGAATTCGGGGCGAATTTGAAAGGTTACTCAACGATCCTCAACTCAAAGCGATTGCTGGTAGTCCTGATTTACGCAACATCGACCGCCAAAAATTTATCGATTTAGTCAGCAGCCGCACAGACCTTTCTAAACGAGACGTTAAGCGTATATCTGATACATTATACAGTGTTTGGCAACAGGCAGTAGGTCAGCAGCAACCTGGCCAAGACCGTTTAGGTGAGTTAGTTGACTATCTCAAATCTTTACCACCAGGACAAACCAGAACCGAGGAACTGAACGCCAAACTAGAACAGTTAATTGCTGAAACTCGTTCCTCTAAGGAACCTGACCAAAAAGTAGCCCCTGGACTAATTCAGCAGACACTCCAACAAGGGTTATCTGCCTTAACTGGTATTGTGTTGGGAAGAACTGATTTGTCAGATTTAGATGTAGAAAAAATCTGGCGATCGCTTTCTACTGCCAAAGACAAAGTTACAGAACAAGCAGATAAACTAGGACTACCCACGCCATCCCAACCCTACAGCCCAATTCGTGCTGATGTGGAAAACTATCTGCATAACACCTTTGCTTGGCAACTAAGTCCAGAAAGAATCGCTCAAGAATTTCGTGATGTCATCTATGATCCAGCCGCTGATCCTGGCATCATTAAAAGAGAACTAGAACGCCTTTCTCGCAACGATTTTGTCAATATCCTGCAACAGCGGGGATTACTCACCCAAGCCGAAATTCAGCGAATTGTAGATCGACTAGAAGTTGTGCGTCAATCAGTTTTAGTGACAGTCACAGCCGAGGAAGAAAGAGAAATCGCCCAAGACTTGCAACGGCGAGTCGAAAGTTATCTCCTGGTGACACCGAAATCAGATTTGACTGCTGAAGGAATTGAACGGGAGTTCCATCCTTTGTTGTCAGATCCCGATGCAGATTATGAAACGCTATCACGACGATTGGCGCTACTTGACCGTCAGGAAATGCGAAAAATCCTGCTAGAACGCAACGATATTCAAGTATATGAAGTAGAACCGATTTTAGATGAATTGGAAAAACAGCGCGATCGCGTTTTAGTTGAAGCTCAAGGATTAGCCGAACAGGCAAAATATCAAGCGGAAACTCTGTGGTTGAATGTCGAATCATATCTGCGTAACACGGGTAAAGCTGAATTAAACCCTGATGCGATTCGGGCGGATCTTAAAAGATTATTGGAAGATCCCCAAGGTGGAATGACTGCTATTCGCGCCAGATTGGCTCGTTTTGACCGCGATACCTTAGTGCAGTTGTTGAGTCAGCGTCAAGATTTGAGCGAAGAACAAGTTAATCGGATTATTCATACAGTTGAAGATTCGTGGCACAGTATTCGCCATGCACCCCAAGCTGTAGCAGATAAAGCGAAAGAACAATACGACTCTGTGACAACTGCGATCGCCAATTACCTCCGCAATACTGGTAAGGAAGAACTCAACCCAGAAGGAATTCAGCGGGATTTAAATCGCCTGTTTGAAAATCCCAGAGAGGGAAGCGTAGCATTGCGTCGGCGGTTATCGCAAGTAGACCGAGATACTTTAGTCAAGTTGTTGAGTCAACGTCGAGACTTGAGTGAAGCACAAGTCAACGAAATTATTGACTCTGTACAAACATCCATTCGCAATTTTGTCCGTGCGCCTCGCCGTCTTGCTACCCGGACACAGCAAAGAATGGAAACATTCAAAGCATATTTAGAAGAATATCTGCGGCAAACTGGTAAAGAAGAACTCAACCCAGAAGGAATTAAACGTGACATGCAATTATTGTTGCATGATCCACGGGTAGGAGTGGAAAGTTTGAGTGATCGCTTGGCTCATTTTGATCGTTCGACAATCATCGCCTTGCTGAAGATTCGAGAAGACATGAGTGATGAAGAAGCAGGCAGAATTGCTGATAATATAATCTCGGTACGCGAGCAATTTGTAGAGCAAGTCCGGGGTATCCAACGGCAGATTCAGGATGTAATTGACGGCATTTTTGCTCGCATCCGCAACTATCTCAATTCCTTGGATCGCCCAGAACTCAACTATGATGGAGTTAAGCATGATGTTCGCCAGTTATTTGAAGATCCCCAGGCTGGATTTGATTCCTTGCGCGATCGCTTATCTGCATTCAACCGTGATACCCTAGTCGCAATTATGAGTTCTCGTGAGGATATCTCCGAGGAAGATGCTAACAGGATCATCGACCAAATCGAACGCGCTCGCAACACAGTTTTGCAACGTGCAGAACGCCTGCAACACGAAGCCCAACGCCGCCTCCAAGAGGTGAAGCATCAAGCCCAACGGCAAGCAGAAGAAACCCGCAAAGCCGCCGCCTCAGCCGCTTGGTGGTTATTTGCTACAGCTCTCGTTTCCGCAATTTTCGCCGCATTGGGTGGAGCGATCGCTGTTTTGGTTGTGTAGGCTAACAAGTTGTCTCCGCTGAAGTTTTAGCCTCCCACATGGGAGGCTTTTTTATGAGATTTAAGTAATCAGACAGAATTAATTACACATATTTTTGACTGTCCTCTGTCCCCTGTCCCCTCTCCTCACCGATGAATTGTGTCCGACTACTTAACTAAATCCGCGAATAACGCAGACGTACCCTTAAAAGACGCAGCCATCGCAACCAAATTTGTGCAGGTTGCTCAAAGAAACTAAAAATATCGCCAAAACCCAGGTTAGTTTTATGATGGTGCAACCAGTGTCTTTCGGGAGTTGTAATGAATAGCATTTGGCACACAGTATTGATGAGATTTGGGGTTTGCCAACCCAAAATACTAACATGTCTCCACCACACATGAAACTGACCTAATAGCAGTCCAGAAATCACGCCAATTGGAGAGAAAGACCAAAGAATAACTGCCATAATTAAATAAGGCAAAGCTCCTAAAATACCATCTAACAGCACCTGAAGATTCAAGGTTAATATGGCATAGTGACGAAAATCTTTCTTCCAAGAGTGATGTGTTCTCAAGTGGAGGCTACCAAAAACGTGCTCAGGTATGTGGTAAAAAAATGTAGATAAAAAGTCACCAAAAAACAGTAATAACCAAGCAACAACGATAGCCTCAAACATTTTAATTCCTCACGTTCAATCAAAATAAAGCACACAAAAAAATTCAAATATGATGGTTGAAGCGTAGACACCTTTTCTACTGTGCAAGCAACTTCTTGCCTTTCTTTTGGTCTACAGTTAGTTAGGCTCAAAGTACGCCTCATTTAAAAGTTTTATTAATGTAAAATTCTGAAATCAGTTAATGGCATGAGCAACTCCTATTTGACTTCTGTCTTAGATTGAACAATAAATACAACTAAAAATTGATAGATTTAGTGTATTTTATCAGTATTACCTCACAATCTTCTTACTAAGACAAACCGCATGAGCAAAGGATGAGTTAAAATTAGTACAAATTTAGGTTAAGATTTTTTCAAAGTTATTCAGCCTAGATTAAAAGCCATTGAGCTTGAGTTTTGAGCTATTCATACAGCATAAAATATAAAACTGTAGAATTAATTTATACTTTTAAATCCTGGAGAAAATAGTTTTACGGTCAAGTAGCAAATACATAATTTTAGAACATTTCACTAAAATACGCCTTGAAATTTATGTGTTTGATAATACTTTATATGGAAAATAAATTATTGATAATTAAGTAGCGTAGCGGAAGATGGCGATCGCACCTGGTTCGTGCTTAGTCATATTTTGGTGTTTGGTGGTTAAAATCAGTTATGAGACAGAAGTAAATCAATTACTCAGCAGTCTTGATACATGAAAGCGTTACCCTAGATGGTGAAGCTCAAATCTAGACTATGACACCTGAAGAAATTGCAGCAACACTGACAGAATTATTTGGGACACAAGAAGTTAATGCGATCGCACCTGGATCTTGGCAAATAGACTCATCTAGTTTTAGACTGCTAGTACTGCTGTCAGAAGACCAAACTTGGCTGCGAGTATTGTTGCCAATTATACCCCTACAAGAGGCTGAAGCATTTTTAGCACAACTTTTAGAAGCGAATTTTGATGAAACTCAAGAAACTCGCTACGCCATCTATGACGAGGTGGTGTGGGGAGTATATCATCATAACAGTGGTACATTAGTAAGTGCAGATTTTGCCAATGCGATCGCTAGACTTGTATCTCTACACAAAGCTGGTTTAAATGATGTCTTCAATCGATTCATCGAAAACCGCCTCCGCCAAATTATCCAAGCAGCAAAACAACAAGGACAATCTCTGCAAGCCACAATGCAAAACTTAGACAGATTTTATGCAGAAGGCTTAATGGGTGAAATTAACCAATCTTTAGAGGCTAGAGAACAAGTGTTAGCCACTTGGCGATATCAACTAGAACGCCTCTGGAATGAATAGATATTAATCGCCAATCATCAGGGTTAATTCAGCCTCTCAGGTAACGCTGAATTAACAGATGCGATCGCTTCGCTGGTTTATCAGTCATAAACCTAACTTACTTGATTTGCGAGTTGCAAAACCTGATTTACGATATCTTAAAGCGATCGCCTTTACAAGAGTATGATTATTTCTTTCGGGTGCGTAGGCGTAACCCGTTGTAGACATCGCCCATAGTGGAGTACCAAGAGCGATCGCTTTTGAATTTTTTGACGGGCGGTTTTATGATAGCATATATACTATCATAATTAAATGGCGATTAAAATTGTAGTTGATACCAGCGTTTTTATTAGTGCGCTGATTAGCTCTACAGGGTCGAGTAGAGAACTTATTCGACGCTGCTTAAAAGGTGAATATCAGCCTTTGATGGCAAATGCCTTATTTTCTGAGTATGAGTCAGTCATTCAACGATCAGAAATTATTGACAAATGCCCTTTAACTAGTGAAGAAATTTCTGCTTTACTTGCATCGTTGATGAGTGTAAGTCAATGGATTTATATCTACTATTTATGGCGACCTAATTTAAAAGATGAAGCTGACAATCACTTAATTGAATTAGCTGTTGCGGGAAATGCTCAAATTATTGCTACTCACAATATCAAAGATTTCCAAAATGCTGAATTGTTATTTCCTAACCTATCAATATTAAAACCCGAAGAAATTATTAGGAGTTAAAAAAATGGCAACTTTAACTATTCGTTTACCAGACGATAAGCATAATAGATTGAAAGAACTTGCTCAAGCCAAAGGCATCAGTGTCAACAAATTGATTGAAGAACTTTCTACCATAGCTTTAGCAGAATTTGATGCCCATACAAGATTTAAAGCAATGGCTGCAACTGGTAACCCAGAAGAAGGCTTAAGAATACTGGCTAAACTTGATGCTCTGACAGAATAGAGCTTCTAGGGCGATGATGCAAGTACTCACCGAAGGCGATCGCCTTAGTAAAGCATTCGATGCGTAATAAACCATTTTGATCACGCTCTTCGCAAGGATATAAATTTAAACTAAGTAAATACACTGTTTCTTGAAATTGCACACATTGAAATGTATCAATTAATCAACATCATTTTTGCATAACTCATCCCAAAAAATACTTAGAAAAAGATGAAACTGCAAAAAATATCTCTTAAGACAGATGCTGATTTTGCTTTTTAATTAAGCATAAATTTTATAACTACAAGCCAATAAAACTAATTTCCGCATTTCGTGAAATGAGACTGAAAAATATTAAATTTAAGCTTCCGTGGGAGAAATTTAATATTATGTAAAGTGTTGTGCGATATTCACAGCCTTATTGTCTCCTATTCCATCTTCAACGCAATTATTTATCCATGCAGACTTACAAACCATCCGTCAGCTTAATCAGGGCTACGTCTTACGAAAGCGAAGCTTTACGGCAATCTTTAACTACTTTGCTAGAACCCTTTGGGGGAATGGCTGCTTTTGTCAAACCAGGACAAAAGGTATTACTCAAGCCTAATCTCCTCACCGGCGCACGTCCTACCAAAGAATGTACTACTCGTGCTGAACTGGTTTACGAAGTTGCCAAAATGGTTATAGAAGCCGGTGGTAAACCTTTTTTAGGGGATAGTCCCGCTTTTGGTAGCGCTAAAGGTGTTGCCATTGCTAATGGTTATCAACCTCTAACCCAAGAACTCAATCTTCCCATCATTGAATTTCATGGACAGCGTTACCAAACAGTCAGTGAAAATTTCAACCATTTGCTACTGTGTAAAGAGGCGATGGAAGCTGATGTCATTATCAATTTGCCTAAAGTTAAATCACACATGCAACTGACTTTAACAATGGGTGTGAAAAATTTGTTTGGTTGCGTTCCCGGTAAAATGAAAGCTTGGTGGCATATGGAAGCAGGGAAAGATGCTAACCGTTTTGGAGAAATGTTAGTAGAAACGGCTAAGACAATTAACCCCGATTTAACGATTTTAGATGGCATTATTGGTCATGAAGGTAATGGCCCTAGCGGTGGGGAACCTCGCAATTTAGGTATTTTAGCAGCAGCATCAAATGTATTTGCCCTAGATAGGGCTATTGTGGAAGTCCTCAATGTTTCACCCCAGCAAGTTCCTACTGTTGCTGCTTCCCAAAGACTGGGGGTTTGTCCTGAACTAGATGAAATTGAGTTTCCTAACTTACATCCTGATTTATTGCAAATCCAAGATTGGCGCTTACCAGATAAGTTAATGCCAATTGATTTTGCTATGCCCCGCGTCATTAAGTCTACCTTTAAACACCTTTATATTCGGTTTATCAAGGAACCGATGAATGCCTATGGTAGAAGTTAGTGCAGAATCTGCTACAACAATTGCAAAACTCACAGAGTAAGCTTTAATTACCCTCCGATTGCTTAACCAGACAACCGCCATAACCTAGTGGCGGTTTTTTATTTAATTCATTTGTCATCAAATGTTGATTTAGTTATTAGTCGGAAATCAGGAATATTTAACGATCGCTCTCTATCATTATCAAGGTATTTTGACTCTATCTATATATAGATTGACAAACCCGAAGTAATATTACATAACACTATTATGGTGAATTAAAAAATCTGTTCTTCGTGCGATCGCGGAATTGCTAATGTCTAAATTAGTAAATGTTTGTATGCTAATTTTGAATAAATTTTTGATGCTCAATTTTTTCATTACCTAATGGTAAGTGAATTCTAATCTGATGTTTGTTCGACTTAGTTAAGTGGTGAAAAAACTCAAGCTAATCAGTAATATTGCGGTAGACATTGCTTTTGAGTAAAATCATCTAAATCTGTAAAACCAGCCTTTATCAAGTATTTATAGATGTTATAATAAGTTTGATTACTCTAAATATAAGTTACTAATTAATCTATGTACAAAAGAGGAAATGTAGTTTTTGATGCAATTCATTAACCTGCACTTAACCAAAAGATGGCAAATCATAGCAAGGAACTGTAACATATTAGTTACTTAAATAATTCCGAAATGTGTTTCTGGAACTTTGTATCAATATGGTCGGAGATAAAATTATTGTTATGACACCTGTCAAACTGGTTCGCGTTTTTGACTGCTACACAGTAGACAGTAAAAAATCGCTACAATAGCATCAAGACTCTCTCCGAGAGATAAAACTTATCAAGTGAGTTGAAAAATTTCAAATTTGTATGGATTCAAATAGCCAGTCTGTCAACCCTACCGATACATATTCCCATCGTTTGGCAGACCTTGTGGGAACCGCGATCGCTCTGTTAACCTTAACCCTACCTCTATTTGTCATCGCTCATTATTCTTCCGATAATGTACCAAATTATCAGCAACCCCTGACATATAAACTGCAAAAAAGCTCAGAGTAACCTACGCTCACTTTAGTTCATAAGCATTAATAAAAAGCGCCGCTAGTGTTTTTAGCGGCGCTTTTTATTGAATTGGCTGTGTTTATTGCAAAGCAATTTCAGCTTGCATTACAGTTGAGTCGCTCGTAGGTTCAAGCTGAAAGCCTAGTTTTTCACAAACTCTTTGCATACCGTAATTATCAGCCAGAATGTTAGCTGTGATCCGGGCTATTTTTTCCTGACGACCGACTTGCAGCAAGCGCCTTACCAATTCTGTACCTAAACCTTGACACTGATGGCGATCGCTCACCAGCATAGCGAATTCTGCGGCATCAGTGCCGTGGAGTTTGCTTAATCGACCCACTGCCAAAATCTTCTGCGCTGCTGTTTGTGGGTCTTGGTATTCTGCTACTAGTGCCATTTCGCGATCATAATCAATAAAGCAAATCCGGGTAAGTCGTTCGTGGGTGATGCGCTGACTCAGCTTAATTAGGTGGAAGTAGCGAAAATAAACACTTTCTTCTGAGAGTGTCTGGTGAAACTGCACCATCAACGGCTCATCTTCTGGACGAATGGGACGGATTGTGACTTGTGTACCGTCTTTCATTGTCCACTGTGCAACATATTGGCTGGGATAAGGTCGAATTGCTAACTTGGGTAGTTGTTCTTCTTGAATATCTGGTGGATGGAGGACAATCCGCGCATCTAAACCAATCAAACCTCCAGGATTTAAGGAAGTTGGGGGAATAGCCAGCAAGGGATTGATATCAATTTCTTTAATCCACCGCTGTTCTACTACCAGCTGGCTAAATGCTACCATCAATTGTTCCAAGGCTGCCATATCCACACTTTGCCGTCCCCGGACACCTTTGAGCGCTTTGTAAATTTTGGTGTGTTCCATCATTCGCCGCGCCAAGGTAGTATTTAGGGGTGGAAGAGCGATCGCACTATCCTGAAATATTTCTACTAGTTGTCCTCCTGCACCAAATAACAGCACTGATCCAAACTGTGGATCAAGACTACTACCAATAATCAGTTCGTAGCCGTCTATTTTTACCATCGGCTGTACTGTTACACCCAAGAAATTCTCTGCACCAGCTTTCTCTCTAACTGACTCAGCGATAGAGCGATAAGCTTGTCTAACTGCTTCAGCATCGCGGATATTTAACTGCACACCACCGACATCGGTTTTATGAGTAATCGTGTGGGAATAAAGTTTGAGTACGACTGGATAGCCAATACTATCAGCACATTCAACAGCCTCATCCTCACTTTTAGCGACACAAGTTTCTACAACTGGGATGCCATAGGCTGCTAATATTTGTTTAGATTCAAACTCTGTAAGAATCGTTCGTCCGTGATCACGAGCATGAGAAATAATATTTTTGACTAATTTCCAGTCTGGTATATCTGAGTTAGCATCAACGGTTGGTAAAACGGGGGTTTCGTAGATACCGCTTAGGTTATAGCTAGACTGCCACATATAACTAAACACCCTCGCCGCCGTATCGGGATAACGATAAGTGGGAATACGATAGCGATTCAGAATAGTTTCACCAGCCGTAACCTCTGCTCCCCCCATCCAACTAGCAAGAATGGGTTTACTGGAGATTTGAGCATAGGGTTTCAATTGTTCAGCTGTTTGAGTGGGATCGGTCATGGCTTGGGGTGTGAGAATGACCAACAAGCCATCACTATTAGGATCATTCGCCGCAATTTCCAAAGCTTTGGTATAACGTTGGGGGTCAGCGTCCCCCAAAATATCAATGGGGTTGCTGTGGCTCCAGTGCATTGGTAATATTTGGTTGAATGATGCGATCGCCTCTGGTGAAATTGATGTCAGTTCGCCGCCAGCTTCAATCAATGCGTCAGTAGCTAGTACTCCCGGCCCTCCGGCGTTGGTCAAAATTGTCAAGCGCGAACCTTTGGGACGGGGTTGTTTTGCCAACACCTCCGCCATATCAAACAAGTCAGAAATACTATTAACACGTAGCACCCCACAGCGCCGGAAAGCTGCATCTAACACCGCATCACTACCAGCCAACGTTCCTGTATGGGAAGCTGCGGCTTTGGCTGCTGCTTCTGTGCGACCGGCTTTAATTACAATAATTGGTTTGGTGAGTGCGACTTCTCGTGCTGCGGAAATAAAAGACCGCGCATCACCAATCGATTCCATATAAATCACAATACTTTTTGTCTGCGGATCATCACCAAGATAGTAAATCAAGTCACCCCAATTGATATCCAACATGGAACCAATGGAAACAAACGCACTGAAACCGACGTTTTCTTGAAAACTCCAATCCAGAATCGCCGTACATAATGCGCCACTTTGACTAATAAAACCCACATTACCAGGACGCGCCATTGCATTGGCGAAGGTAGCATTTAAGCCAGTGAGTGGATTCATCACTCCCAAGCAGTTGGGGCCAATAATGCGGATTTTACCGCGACGAGCTTCGGCAAGAATTTGCTGTTCTAAAGCAATCCCATCTGCACCAGCTTCTTTGAAACCAGCAGAAATAACGATCGCACCTTTAACACCTGCATCTACACACTCAGCAATAATCCCCGGAACTGTTGATGCTGGTGTAGCAATCACCGCCAAATCCACGACTTCGGGTATATCTGAAATCTTCGGATAGGCTTTAATTCCCAAAACACTGTGTCGCTTAGGATTGACAGGGAAAACAGTTCCCCCAAACGGATTGCTAATTAAGTTCCATAACAGAGTGCGTCCCACACTACCCGCAGTTTCACTAGCACCAATCACAGCTACGGTCTGCGGTGCAAAGATAGCATCAAGGGGATTGAGCTTCTCTGTTTGCAAGATATCAAAGGCGCGATCGCTTGTTGACTTAAGAGATTTCTGCATCAATTCTCCTGAATAGTGCTGAGTCAAAGCTTTTGTCATCAGTCTATGATTGAGTGCAGCAAACCTTTCATTTCATCCAGAAACTTTTAAACTTGTCTAGAATTTGGATAATTTTTCCCAGTGCGATCGCTTTACCAGTTTCGGTAATTTGCGAGATGCAATCGCCGAATTCAAAGTTAACTCCCGGTACTGTCACCGACACAGCAGGTGGACAATGACCGTAGAGAGTTTGAGTCAAAGCTAAGAGTGATTGTGGATCAGATGTATGACCAGCGATCGTATTTTCATCAGAAGGTGAGAGTGATTGCACCTGTACATCAAAAGATTCTGAAGGTACACAAGCATCAACAAAGATTGCCAATTCTGCATTTGCCAAAACATCAGCTAGTTCGGGGGTCAGTTGATGAACTGCTAGAGTTTTTACCGCAGATAAATGCCAAGCAGCAATCTCATTAGCTATTCTTTGACCAATGCCATCATCACTACGCAAGTCATTACCGTAACCAATTACCATGACAGTTGCATTCATGTTTGTTGGATTAGAAAATAAAACACATCAGGTGTATTTTTTATCGCAAGGCAACACATTAATCATGCAGAGCAATACATTAACAATGCAGAGCGATACATTAATCATGCAGAACAATACATTAACAATGCAGAGCGATACATTAATCATACAGAGCAATACATTAACAATGCAGAGTGATACATTAACAATGCCAATTAAGAGACTTGTATGTACAGCCTAAAGAAAGCAGTTAGGGTGAGTTCAAAAAACAGGTACTAATTTGCTTTTGCTTATTAGACCTTCGACCTCAGCATCCTGATAAATTTCTGCCTTCAGAGGTTGATGAATCAACTCATACCAAAAATGACCAACCCGTGCATCAAAACCGTGTGGCTGACCACGCATGAACAGATGTAGACACTTAGCAGACTTACCTGGTAATAAATGCCAGGAAAAGTGACTAGGATGACCACCGTGGGGATGAGCGATCGCATCTATATGTAAATTTGTCGCTAAACCATAAGCTGCATAAGGTGGTGCAGTTGAACCCACAGCAAACCAATCAGGTACAGGGAAAACTTGCTCAATGTCTTGTGTTTGTCCCATATTCATGTGGGCAAAGTAGTGCAGTCCAAAGGGAAGATTGACGACTTCGGGAGTATTAGGAATTCTATCTTCTTCTGCTTTGGGCTTACCTTTAATAAATAGTTCTTCAATTAAGTAGTCTGCACCAGTATACAAGCTAATTACTCGGTACAATTCGCATATTAAATGGCGGTTGCTACCTGTAACTGGGTCAACGCCCATATAGTCAAAGGGTTCTGAGGCAATAGTAATACTGGCTCGTACCGGGCCGCTAGATTGGGCAACTAATCGATAAGCATGATTGAACAAAGAAACTTGATACTGCGGAGACTTAGGATAAAGCGATCCTGGTAGTTGGATTTCACTCACTTGCAGACAACGCTTTTCTGGGTCTTGACCAAGCCATTCACCTTTAGCTGCTGGGAACGGATCGAGAACTTCTTGATGATCTAGCTGTACGCTGGTAGCTGAACCAGAAAACCAATTGTGTTCATCATCTTCCGGTGCAGGTATTAAATTGAACCAAACAATCAAGCGGTTATTAACAAGTCTGACTCCCCGTTCCCGCCGATCTGAACCATAAACCACTTCCAGATAAGGTTCGCCCAATTTGGATGGTATGGGTGTACCTTGATCTGCTCGTAGAAAAGTTGAGGCTAATACACCATCTTCCGAACCAGGAGGAATTGGATTAGGTAGGGAAAAAACCAAAGTATCGCGGGATGAGTCCTCTGGATCAACTCGGTCAATTTGAGATGGTATTGGTGTGTGCGAAAAGTCACGCAGGTCGCTTAATACCAGTTTATTTGGAGAAATTTGAAATTCTTGGGCAATTCCTTGCCAAGGCATAGTTACGTAGCCACTTCGCCAATAATTCGATGGATTGAAAACTGCTATTAAATTCAGGGATGGCATAAGTTTGCCCTCCTAAAAATTAGTTGTTAATTTGCAAATTTAAAATGCGATGGCGTACCCGCCGCCGTAGGCGATCGCTATTGATAGCTCAACTTTTGAACCTATACAAAAAATTTGAGGAACTTGTGAGGAATGAGAAACTTTCTATAAATTACTATTTCGATATTTTGATAAATTGATGCAATTTATCCTGTATTTTTTATGACTTACGCAATAACTCTCTGAAACCCTCTTAACTTCGTGTCCTTTGTGTCCTTTGCGGTTCGTTTTTCCATAATTTTGCGTAAGTCCTGTTTTTGTCTATTAGGAGTTCTATGATAAATTTGAAGAAAAATATGTGAGGCTGTTTTATGTCTGAAATAAATTATCAACAGCCCATTAATACAGCGGCTACTCTTTTAGAAAATTACGCTCAGGGACAACGGAATTTTATCAGAGCCGAACTTGGTGATGCTGACTTGCCAGAGGTTAACCTCAAAGGTGCAGACCTCAGTTATGCTGACTTGAGTGGGGCTAATCTTCGAGGTGCTAATCTCAGAGGCACAGACCTCAGCTATTGCGATCTTTCTCAAGCTAATCTCACAGATGCTGATTTGCGGGGAGCATTATTGATGTCAGCTAATTTTCGCCAAGCTAATCTCCAAGGCGCAAAACTAGAAAAAGCTGACTGCGATCGCAATACTCATTTTCCCCCAAATTTTGATCCAGTTCAGGCTGGGATACAAATAAAATCAGAAACCTAAAACTTGGATTTCATCAAGTTGATGAATCACCACATCCGCACCTTGAACGTGATCTGATTTTCCAATCCAAGTTATCCCAATACAACCTGCGGCTTTGGCATTCCGCGCCATTTGCATATCGCCAACGGCATCTCCTACCATGAGTGCAGTGTCTGGTTCTACTCCCACAACTTGACAGGCTTGCAAAAATAGTGCCGGATCTGGTTTGCTAGGACTATCATCCACGCCAATTTGCGCTTGGATGTAATCACTCAGTTTGTGTCGTACTACAAAAGCTTTGACATCTGCTGTTGTCGCTGCCGATATAATACCAAGTTTCAATCCGCCTGCTGACAAGGACTGCAACAACTCCAAGCTACCTGTAAAAATTGGTGCTGGAGATTTTTCTAGATATTTTTCTGCTTCGTCTAAACCTTGACGAGCTATTTTTAAAGATTCAAACCATCCTCTACCAGTTTCAGCAATATACGCCGCCGCTGCAATTTCTGTTTCTCGGCGACTAGCTACCGCGATTAAACCAGCCGGATCGATGGTATCACTGTTGATACCGAAGGCCATTAATAATGGTTCACCAATTCCGGGAATTTGGGCATCGATAATCCGTGCTGCTTTTTGTCCAAGCGATCGCAAATACACTTCTGAGTTTTCTAAAGTACCATTTTTGTCAAAGAAAATGGCCTGAATATTAGAAAAAGTGATGTTTTTACATTTAATAGTTACCAAAATTTTTCACCCCGCTAAAAAAATTCAAAATTGGTAATGACCAATAAAAAAAGAGGGATTTACCCTCTTTTTTTAGGCTTTAATACACTTACTTACTGATAACTCAATTTGTCTTACTCTTGCAAAGCAACTGGAGTCTCTTCTTCCATCGCAACTGGAGTCTCTTCTTCCACAGCAACTGGAGTTTCTTCTTCCACAGCAACTGGAGTTTCTTCTTCCACAGCAACTGGAGTCTCTTCTTCCATCGCTGCTGGAATCTCTTCTTCAGTTTCAGTCGCACTTGGGATGTCTTCCTCTGCGACAACTTCTTCAGATGTTGGTGCTACGGTGATGCCTTGTTGTTTAGCTAACATCTGCTCCCGATACTTAGCAGCCATTTCTTCGGCCTTATCATAGACCAAATCACGGTTTTTAATCATATCGCCAGGTTCGGGTTCCAACTGCTTGGTAGACAAGGAAATCCGACCTCTTTCTGCATCCAAATCAATGATCATAACTTTGACTTCATCATTGACATTGAACACGCTATGAGGTGTATCGATGTGTTCGTGAGAAATTTCCGAGATGTGCAGCAGTCCACTGACACCACCAATATCGATGAATGCACCGTAAGGTTTGATCCCACGGACTGTACCAATTACTACTTCGCCAACTTCGAGGCGGTTCATCTTCCGCTCAACTAGCGCTCGACGATGAGATAGTACTAGGCGGTTACGTTCTTCGTCTACTTCCAAAAACTTCAAGGGTAGTTCTTCGCCTACCAATTCTTCCTTTGGTTTGCGGGTACTAATGTGGGAACCAGGGATAAAACCGCGCAATCCTTCAATGCGTACCAACGCACCACCACGGTTTGTCGCAAATACACCAGAACGAACAGTTGCATCTTCTGCTTGCAACTGTCGCACACGCTCCCAAGCACGCATATATTCGATACGCCGAATCGAAAGGGTCAACTGACCATCTTCGTTCTCATCGGTGAGGATAAAAAATTCTCGTGTTTCGTTTGACTGTAATACTTCTTCCGGGCTATCTACCCGGTTGATAGACATTTCTTGTATGGGTATATATGCTGCGGTTTTAGCACCGATGTCAATCAGAGCGCCGCGCGGCTCTATACTGAAAACCGTTCCTGGTACAACATCTCCAGGGCTAAAGTGATAGTCGTATTTGTCAAGTAGAGCAGCGAAATCTTCGTGAGTAAATCCAATTTCTGTAGCGGTTATGTTCTGATTGACCATGCTGATTTGTTCCTGGTTCTAGTCTCCGTAAAGTTTGTGACATAATCGTGATGTATATGCAGGCCACTGAAGAGCAGTGTACACTTACATCCCTTATTCATCCTAGCTCAGAAAGCTAGTGTTAACACATATTATCTTCCAGATAGGAAATTATATCACAAAACATATAGGATATTGCAATCTTCTCCAGGATAGAAGGCAGTTAAGTAGTCGGACACAATAAAATTTATGGGTGGAGATAGGTGACAGGTTAAGAGGGTGTTTGAAAAGTTTTGAGTGGTGAAATTTTATGCCAATCGCCTCACCATGATCCGGATCATGGCAAGGTAAATAAACGTCTCCGATGTTTCGGGCAATAACTCATAATCTCGAACTAATCG
>NZ_JADEXZ010000040.1 GCF_015206815.1 Fortiea sp. LEGE XX443 | reverse complement strand
TTGGGCGCGGGTCAGATTGCTAGGGTATGCTTTACTCATGTTGCTCTCTCAGTGCTGTCTATTATCTATTCACAGCATATACTGAGAGAGTTTTTTTACCACCTCTTAGACTTTTAAAACAGCCTCTTAGGGTTTGTTGGTTAAGAACGCTGGAATTTAGAATTAAGTGCAGCAGCAGCCTGGAGCGTAGAAGATAGACAAACTAACGAAGATATTGCGTCGTAGAAGTTGGCTTAGAACCAGGAGAAGGCATAATCTGGGAAATAGAACCTCTTCTACCGGAAAATTATGACCGAGAAATACTCAAATTTTAAACTTTTGTCCTGCTGGTTTACAGGTAGTGTAGTAGATAGAAATCTTATTCATCTAAATCCTAATTAACAAGCCATGAGAAAACAAGTCCAACAAAAAATGCGTACATGGGCGATGTTATGTCATCTTTCGGCTTTATTGGCATGGCTATTGTTATTTGGATTAGTATTTGTTGGTATTCCTTTATATTTACCATTAAATATTTTATTACCACTAGGAATTTGGCAACTTAAAAAATCTAAATTTCCTTGGATTGACTTTCAAGGTAGAGAATCTTTAAACTTTCAAATATCATTGACTTTGTATACTTTAGTTGTAATTATTTTTTCCTTGGTACTCGTACTGGGTAGCTGTGGCGTTGCCATAACAACTAATGGTGCAGTTAATGAAGTTAAATCAGTTTTAGATGCTTTACTTTTTGTCTGGATGTTTCTAATTATAGGATTAATATTATTACAATTATTCCTAGTGACTTTTGCCGCCATCAAAGCTTATCACGGAGAACACTATCGCTATCCTTTCACAATGCGAATTCTCAGATAAGAGCTAATAAACAAAAGTTAAAATGCACTTGTTAATTATCCAGAATCACGACAAGTAGAGCAGTAGCCAAGGCATTTAGGACATCGGCCAATGATAAAACTCATGCACTAAAAGACTTTTAACCCTGTCACATGCGGTCACTGAGCATCTGGTGAGCGCAGTCGAACCATGCCGAAGTGTCACCTGTTCCCTGTCACCTGCCATATACTATAAATATTCACTACATTTACTATCCAACCTTGCCTCATTTATCTGTTTAACAGGAATTTCAATCAAAAATTCTGTCCCCTTGCCAGGCGCTGAGATGCAGTTGATTTTTCCCTTATGTTTCTCTACTATAATTTGGTAACTAATAGATAATCCTAATCCAGTACCTTGACCGACTGGTTTAGTTGTAAAAAATGGATCAAATAATCTAGGTTTAATTTCCTCATTTATTCCTGAACCATTGTCTTTAACGCTGATAATTACGCGGTCTTTATTTTGAAATTGAGTATGGATAGTAATGTAATTATGGTATTGTTTAATTTCTTGTTTTAAGTAGTCTATTTCTTGTTCACGTAAAGCATCAATGGCATTACTAATAATATTCATAAATACTTGATTTAATCCTCCAGGATAACATTCAACAAGAGGCAAATCACCATATTTTTTGATAATTGTAATTTCCTGCTGTTCGTCTTTTTCTTTAAGACGATGCTGCAAAATTAACAAAGTACTATTAATACCTTCATGAATATCTACAGATTTCATATCAGCTTCATCAAGACGGGAAAAGTTTCGTAAAATCAGCACAATCTCACGAATACGCTCAGTACCAACGGCCATGGAGGATAAAAGTTTTGGCAGATCATCAAGAATAAAGTCTAAATCCATCTCACTCATTAGAATAGTAATTTCTGAGTTGTAATTAGAATATTGTTGCTGATATAAATTAATTAAAGATAATAACTGCTGAGTGTATTCTCTAACGTGCATCAAGTTGCCATAAACGAAATTAACAGGGTTATTAATTTCATGAGCAATACCAGCTACTAACTGACCAAGCGAAGACATTTTTTCAGTTTGAATCAACTGTACTTGAGTATGCTGTAATTCTTGCAGTGTCTGTTGTAATTGAATATTTTTCTGATTTAATATTTCTGTTCTCATCGTCACTTGGTTTTCTAACATATAATTAGTTTCTTCTAAGGCGACTTGAGCATTTTTTTTAGCTTTTAAATATTCCTGCAATAAATTTAACACCAAAAACCATGCCGGAATCAACAACATTAAACTTACAATAGAACCTAAAATTGCCCAAAATATTCTTTGCTGATATTCAGTAACTTGTTGCTGCAACTGAAACGATATATTATAGTTTCTTTTAGCAACACCATCAGCATAAATCTGTTTTTGAATTTCATATTCGCGGCTAGATAATAGTAGTTGTGCTGCTTGTTTTTGATTTTTTTTAACTAAATCAAAAGATTGAGATTCCATTTTAATTAATTCTTGATTAGCAATATCAATCTTTTTTGCATCCTCATTTCTATATTCTTTAGGAGCTAGTTTAATAGATTCTTGAATAGCAATATCAAGTTGTGACTCAAATTTGCGATACCTTTGTTCCCACATCAGATTTCCCGTAGCTGCATTCATGCGGGCTGACATAGTTAATACTTCATCAAAATAGATAATTTTATCACTCAGTTTTTGTAATCTAAATTCATTCTTAGTAATTTTATGAAAATCATAATATGCTTGTAAATTGAGCCAAATTTGCGGAATGAACAAGAGGAATGTCAGTAGTACTGTTACAGTTACTAGTTGCGAAGGAACAAGTTTTAATTTACGAAACAGAGATGTTTTCATGTTTTTTTATATTCCAGATTTGCTATCTTGAATATTTTATGTATTTGATGAGTGAGCTTGTATATCTGCGTAGATATTGTTAATTTTATTAACAGCAATAACAGAACTATTTTATATATATTTCTTTTTTCTATCGTTTGTCCATATTTAGCAAAAAATATTTTGGTTTTTATCAAATCTCAGTATTATTACTAATTGTTTTATTTTTAATTTTATAAATATGAGAAAAATTTTATAAAAATAGTATTACTATACGATATGATTTTTGCAGTAAATTAGTTTAAGAGTGCCAAATTAACCATGAATCAGAATGTACTTGGTGTTGCTGTAGTCGGCACTGGATTTGGTCAAAAAGTCCATATTCCGGGATTTAAAGCTCATCCTCGAACTGATGTAGTTGCTGTTTATCACCGCGATATTAATAAAGCCAAAGCAATTGCAAATGCTAATGATATTCTTCATGCTTGCACTACCATTGCAGACATTCTCAAGTTACCAGAAGTGCAAGCTGTTAGTATTTCTACACCACCATTTTTGCATTATGAAATGGCAAAAGAAGTGCTGCAAGCAGGTAAACATTTATTATTAGAAAAACCCACAACTTTAACCGCAGTTGAAGCTAAAGAACTACATAAATTAGCAACAGCAAATGGCGTTACCGCTGTTGTTGATTTTGAATTTCGCTTTGTCCCAGGATGGCAGTTATTTTCTGAACTCTTATCTTCAGATTATGTCGGTAACAAGCGCCTAATTAAAATTGATTGGTTAGGTTCTTCCCGTGCTGATACTTCCCGCCCTTGGAATTGGTATTCTTCTCAAGATAAAGGTGGTGGTGCATTAGGGTCTTTGGGTTCTCACACCTTTGATTATATTTATTGGTTATTTGGGCCTGTTCGCAGATTCAGCGCTTATTTAACTACAGTTATCCCTAACCGTATTGACCCTAGCAGTGGCGAAATAAAGCCAGTAGATACAGATGATAATTGCCTGCTGTCGTTGGAATTGGCTGATGGTACACCTTGCCAAGTTACCATTAGTGCTGTTGTTCACGCACCGAGAACTCATTGGGTAGAAGTGTATGGCGATCGCGGTACATTAGTTTTAGGTAGCGAAAATCAAAAAGACTATATCCACGGTTTTCGGGTTTGGGGTTCCCAAGTGGGACAACCGTTAGCAGAAATTGAAATCCCCAACCGATTAATGTTTACCCAAAACTTCAGCGACGGACGCATTTCTGCATTTCTGCGAGTAGTAGACCAATGGCTACAAGGAATTGACCAAAAGCAGTCAATAGTCCCATCTTTACGAGAAGGTGTTTATTCACAATTGTTAATGGATTTAGCTCATCAATCTCATAACACAGGTAGTTGGGTAGATGTCCCCAGCTTGGAAGAATTAAATATAAAATAGTCTAGGACTTTAACATTTGCAAAAACTCTCGGTAGAATACAAAAGCCTTATCCTTTTTCCTCACAATCATGGGTAATACTTTTGGGCATCTGTTTCGCATCACTACCTTTGGTGAATCTCACGGCGGCGGTGTGGGAGTTGTAATTGACGGTTGTCCTCCGCGACTGGAGATTACTGCCGAAGAAATTCAGGTAGAGTTAGACAGAAGACGACCAGGACAAAGTAAGATTACAACGCCGCGCAAAGAAGCAGACACCTGCGAGATTTTGTCTGGGGTGTTTGAGGGGAAAACTCTAGGGACACCCATTGCTATCCTCGTGCGGAATCAAGACACACGTCCGCAAGACTATGATGAGATGGCGCAGAAATATCGTCCTTCTCATGCAGATGCGACCTATGATGCTAAATACGGAATTCGGAATTGGCAAGGTGGTGGTAGGTCGTCGGCGCGTGAGACAATTGGTAGAGTCGCGGCTGGTGCGATCGCTAAAAAAATACTTCAGCAAGCTGCTAATGTAGAAGTTATCAGTTACGTCAAGCGTATCAAAGATTTGGAAGGCGTAGTTGACCCAAATACCGTCACCTTAGAACAAGTAGAAAGCAACATTGTCCGCTGTCCTGATGCAGAATGCGCCAATCGCATGATTGAATTAATCGAGCAAACTGGTAGACAAGGTGATTCTATCGGCGGTGTAGTGGAATGTGTAGCACGAAATGTGCCGAAAGGTTTGGGTGAACCCGTATTTGATAAATTGGAAGCCGATATCGCTAAGGCTGTCATGTCTCTTCCTGCGAGTAAAGGTTTTGAAATTGGTTCAGGTTTCGCTGGGACACTGTTAACAGGAATTGAGCATAACGACGAATTTTATATTGATGAAAATGGTGAAATTCGCACTGTAACTAACCGTTCTGGTGGCATTCAAGGCGGTATTTCTAACAGCGAAAATATTATTTTACGAGTTGCTTTTAAGCCAACAGCAACTATTAGAAAAGAACAAAAAACAGTCACTCGTGAAGGTGAAGAAACATTGTTAGCTGCAAAAGGCAGACATGATCCTTGTGTGTTACCTCGTGCAGTTCCAATGGTTGAAGCGATGGTGGCACTCGTGTTGTGCGATCATTTATTGCGGCATCATGGCCAGTGTCAGGTGTTGTAGGAATTAAAATTAAATTGTCAGAATTATTTGAGGGTGAGCTAAATACTTGCCCTTTTTCGTGTTTTTAAGGTGTCTAATAAAAGCAACACATAAATGCTATTCCAGTAAAATGCTACACTAACAATACTAAAATAAGTTACATAAAGTAATGGATTTTTTAACAATTTTAGGATTAGTTGCTGGGGGATTAACTACCGTAGCATTTCTGCCCCAGATGTTCAAAACTTGGCAAACGAAATCAGCAAAAGATGTTTCTTTTGTGATGTTGATTACATTTATGAGTGGGCTTTTATTATGGTTAGTTTATGGTATTGCTCTGCAAGCTTTACCAATTATTATTGCCAACGCCGTATCATTTATTTTTAATTTAATAATTTTATGGTTAAAAATTAAATATAAATAAAGCTAACTTAGATAAAATTTAAGAGTTTAAGTATATTTTTTATAGGAATGAATATTTTTGCTAAGTAGAAAGGTGCAAATAAACGGAACTATGTAACGGAAAGTAAAGTAGGTTGAAAACCTCTTCCCTTCTGCCCTCTGCCTCCTGCCTTGTTATAACGACAATTTTTAACACCGACCTACTTAGTACCTAATCGTAATATTACCCTCGGATGACTCCGAGGGTAATGATTAATTATGAACTAGTAGTGACTAGTAACCCATCACTAATCATCTTTCTCTACCATTAAGTGTTTCACTTCGTCACGAGAAATTTTGATGGTCTGACCATCGAATTTCGTCAGGGTAAAGAAATTATTTTCGTTATAGGTAATTGACTGCTCTTGCAGCAAGCCAATTGCTATTTGTTCACCCAGTTTTAGCGATTCTGTGTAATCACTACGCCAGTGAACACCAGCAGCATCACGACCGAGTGAAATATTAGCTGCAACCTTGTTTAATTCACCGCCTACAGTTAGCTTGTCTGCGTCAGAGCCAGTATATGGAATTAACCCAGTTCCTTCAGCGTTGGGAACTACAGGCTGAGGTATGACCCAAGATTCATCAAACCAAGCTTTGAGAATGGTGACACAAGCACCTGCTACAGTAGCGTGTCCCGCACCATATGCAGGATGGGTGGGAGAACCTTCTGGGAATGCTATTGGTAGTAGATAAGTACCATAGCGGCTATGGACTTTTTCTAAGGCGCTGGATTTAAAAACTTCCTCATTGATGGGATATTTTGCACGTCCAGTCAATTGGTTGTGAACTAGTCCGCCAAATGCTTCGGGACGCAAGCGACGATGCACAAACCACTTTTGGAACCACACAGCTTTTAGGGCGCGGGTTGCCACTTCAGTCACGAGGCTGAGAATGTGGGGGCCACCAAAAGTGCTAAACCCGATTTGAGTTCTTGAGTTTCTGTAGGGATTACCCTGATCTACGGGAGCATTCAATCCCAATAGAATCAGACAGGCATTGAGGTAAGCTTCGTACAGTGCATCAACGTGGACATATTGACCAATATCACGCAGATTTCGGATATAACGAGGTGTGGGGTCAAAAACATCTTCTTTGGCTGCACCACCGTTTTGGATATTTAGCCAAGAGTTGTAATCTGTCAAGTAATCAATATCTCGTGCTACGGTTTTCTGCCTTTGAGAAATGGTCAGAGAACCATAGGGAATATCCTTAAACAAAAACTGAGAAATGTAGGGGCCTACTAAGTCGCCAGAATAAATACCTCGGAAGATAGTGGCTGGCGTCACTTTTCCGCCAACTTTTGGCGCACGACAATCAGATAATTTAGATAAATCTGCTGCTGCTTCTGCTACTTGGGAATTATTTGCATATTCGGTAAAGTTGACATCCCGCAGTAGTGCCATCCAATAAAGTTCTACCATTTCCCCAGAGTTTTGTGCTGAGTCAATGCGAGGTGCTGGAGGTATGACAATTGCGTGACCGTCTGGGCCTTGTAAATCAAAACCCAAACCTGCTTGGGGACTGGTCAATTTACGACCAAGACCTAACTGGATAGCTTCAAAGTCTTGTGGTTTGCCACTTTCAAGGGCTTTGAGTAGAGATTGGTAAGCTTCTGGTTTAACTTCTCCTAATTCATTATGAGGCAAACCTTTAGAGAAGTTTGCAATATAGTTAGGAGATCCATTTGCACCACGATAGTCTTGCTCTTCACCATTACAGATATGATCTGATACACCTCGGTTAAAGGCGATTTGTGTTGCCTCGCGGCGAATTTGGCGAGATGATCTCCGACGTTGTCTGTTGTTTTCGGGGCCTAATTCTTGGCATTCTTGACGAGAAGGACGCTCTTTATTCTCTTTATTCATGATAAATTCCTCAATATTTTTAATTTGTTGGTGTTGATTAATTGATGAACAAATATTCCTGAAAATCTCTATCTACTCATATTTGCCATAAATTTTTTACTTCAAATATATAGATAGCTATGGGCTTTTATTGGTTGCCGAAAGCCTGATATGGCAATATGCTTGTGAAGATTTCAGGTAAATTTTTATGAATAGCACACCCTTGTTACAACTAGCGAAACTATATTGTTTCAACTTGCAAAACTAGTGTGTGTTAGTCACACATCTATCTACTTACTAGAGTTTGATAATTTCGGAAAAATTGGCAAATTTTTCTATATTTTTTTTAGCTAACTTTTCTTCACTTTCTAGAGATTGCTTGATTGTTTACAAGCCAAAACTTGTAACTACAAATTTTCAATGGTCGATTTCGTATCAAAATTTTATTTATATAGCAGGTGACAGGGAACAGGTGACACTTCGGCATGGTTCGACTGCGCTCACCAGCCGCTCAGTGACCGCAGGCTTCCGCCGTGAGCGTCAGCCGAACGGTGACAGGGTTAAGAGTCTTTTAGTGCATGAGTTTTATCATTGGCCGATGTCCTAACTGCCTTGGCTACTGCTATAGCAAAAAAATAGAGGCAGAATTGTTGCGCCTCGGCTATCCAATTTATTGAATCAATATTGTTCAGATATTCCACATAAAGCTTGCATATTTCATCGTCTTGACAGTTGACAGTCAACGTCAACTAAGAACGCCGGACATTTAAACAGCACCATTCTTTCTTTTTCCACAGGGTAGCCACAACCCAACCATTTGCTTCTAAGGCATCTGCTACTGCTTTCGATTGCTCTAATAAAATGCCACTGAAGATTGCCCAAGTGGTGGGTTTAGCGATCGCAGTCATTTCGGGAACCAACTGAATAATCACGTCAGCCAAGATATTACAGACGATGCCATCGACTGGTTTCTCAATAATTTTGCTCAAAACGTCTACACTACCTTCGGCTGGGATCAAGCTTTCTGGGTTAACGTTATTGAGGGCGCGATTGCTGAAAGTTGATTGTACTGCTAGGGGATCGTTGTCCACCGCATAGACTTTTTCTGCACCCAACAGTACTGCACCAATGGATAGAATACCAGAACCACAACCGATATCTGCAATAATCATTGGATCTGTTTGTTCGCTACCAGTAAAAGATTGGGGAACTTTGCTCAAGCGCATTTCCAAAGCTTCTAAACAAAGTTGAGTTGTGGCATGATTACCCGTACCAAAGGCAACACCAGGATCAAGAAGAATCACTAACCGTTCTGTTTCCGGGATTGGTAGCCATGCAGGGTTAATCAAAAAGCGATCGCCTATTTCTTGGGGTTGCCAATATTGTTTCCAGCTGGTTGCCCAATCTTCTTCATCAATTAACTGCCAGTGTAAGCTAGGAGCAGAAAATCCCACACACAAAGCATCTTGGCGCAGCCGTAGCGCCAGTGCTGCTAAATCTAGTAACTCTGCTTGAAATTGCGGCAGATAAGCCTTTACTAGCGAAGAATTCCCTTTACGTTCACTAGCTGTCCCCCGACTACCAAAATCTTCCAGCCGCCAAAAGATCGAATCTTCTAATGCTGGCTCACATAAAATCTGTAATTCCCACCAAGTGTTTGCCATATCTAAGTGCTGAGTGCTGTTAGCGGTAGCGGGGCGTTCAGCCCGTGCTGAGTGCTGAGTGGGGACGCGTTGCGTCTGTGCAAGAGTGATGAGAGTGGTAAGTTGTTCTGAATTTCTAACGTTCTTCACTCAGCACTTTCTACTCAGCACTCAGCACTTTTAAAGTGTTACTGTATACGCATCTCGAATTCCTGGTACTTTGGTAATTTCAGCCAAAATGCCATCGGGTAAGGGATCATCAATACTCAAAGCCATGACAGCATCACCACGGACGATTTTCCGTCCTACCTGCATACTGGCAATGTTGACGTTAAAACTGCCGAGGAGGGAACCGAGTTTACCGATAATTCCTGGCATATCACGGTGCAAGGTGAACACCATATGTTTGCTGGGGGGAACGTTAATCGGGAAGCCGTCAACGTCAGTTAAGTGAATTTCTTTCTCACCCAACAAAGCACCTGTCACTGAATGAGTGCCTAAAGTACCTGTGGCTTCCAAACGTAGGGAACCAGCATAATCGCGCACAGAAGCGTCTCGTGTTTCAATTACACGAATTCCCCGTTCCTTGGCTTCGATGTTGGCGTTGACATAATTTACCCGTTCGCGCAAAGCTTGGTGTAATAGACCTTTTAGAGATGCTACTACCAAGGGCTGACTCTTATTAGTTGCCAGTTCCCCTTGTAATCTGACTGTCAGTGTTTCTACTCTACCACCAGCTAATTGTCCTACCAAGTTACCCAAAGTTTCAGCCAGCTGCATGTAGGGTTTGAGTTCTTCCAAGACATCGGGGCCGAGTCCGGGAATATTGACTGCGGAACGTGCGGGTAGTCCCAGCAGCACATCACGGATTTGTTCAGCAACATCAATGGCTACATTTACTTGAGCTTCTGTGGTGGATGCTCCTAAGTGGGGGGTGAGGATGGCTTCTTTACCGAGCGATCGCAATTCCGATTCACCTAAAGGTTCTGACTCGAACACATCCAATGCTGCACCAGCGATTTTGCCTTCTTTAATGGCTGTGGCTAAAGCTACTTCATCAATAATACCGCCACGGGCGCAGTTAATAATCCGCGCTGTGGGCTTCATTTTTGCTAGAGTTGTGGCGTTGATTAAGTGGGTGGTTTCTGAGGTTTTGGGGATATGAAGTGTGATGTAGTCGGCTTGCTGCATGAGCAAGTCCAAATCTACCAACTGACAGCCAATTTGTTCTGCTCGTTCGTTGGAGATGAAGGGATCGTAAGCGAGTAATTTCATCCCCATTGCTTTAGCCACAGCCGCAACATGGGAACCAATTTTACCTAAACCGACAATACCGAGAGTTTTTTTGTAAACTTCTGCACCTACAAAAGTTTTGCGATCCCACTCACCACGTTTCACAGAAGCGTTAGCATCAGGAATATGACGAGATAAAGATAACATCATCGCCAGTGCGTGTTCAGCAGCTGCGATCGTGTTTCCTTCGGGAGAATTAACTACAACAATTCCGCGACGTGTAGCCGCAGGAACATCTACATTATCTACGCCTACACCAGCACGACCGATAATTTTTAATTGTGTGCCAGCCTCAATAATTTCTTCTGTCACCCGTGTACCAGAACGAATCATCAGTGCATCGTAATCACCAATGATTTCTATCAATTCCGCAGATTTTAAGCCTGTTTTGACATCTACAGTCGCTACTTGGGAAAGAATGTCAATTCCAGCTTGATCAATAGGATCGGAGACGAGAACTTTGGACATGATTACTTCGTTTAATTCTATAGGTTTTGCTGTACAAGACTTTTTAGTTTAGTCCTTATCCGTTGCAATTCAGCAAAAAATATTCGTTTTAATATCTACCTGGCTTTCACATCTTGCGATGTTGTGATTAAAATTTCACTTGCACGGACTCCTAGTCTTTTGAAGATGAGTGGCTGCTAGTACACCCTCTGGTAAATATAAACCAATAACCGAGTCAAAAAACTAAGATATTTATTAAGTGTTAAAACACTTTGCGTACCTCTGCGTTTAAAAGTCAACTTCCCAGCAGTTTTTAGTATACGAATTACGTTAGCGAGTCTTGCCTACGGCACGCCAAGGGCGAACGAGCGTCATTAAGAATTGGTATCACTACGAAATCGCTATAATTTCAGATGAAGATACTGGCGTGAGTAGATTCGCCAAGTTTCTGTGAGTTTTGAGGAAACCAGTCATGTTAGAGTACAACTTGCCAAGGTACTTACTCTCTGCCGAAGAACTGCCAGACTCTGATGAAACTCCTGTGGATAATGAACTGCAAGAATTAATACCAGGGTTGCTCAAAGCAATTTTACTCATACTTTGGTCTGAAAGGATGGACTGGTTATTTGGCATAGATATGGGTATTTATTATGACCCTGATGAACCGCCAATTGTCCCAGATGGATTTTTAAGTTTGGGAGTAGAACGATTTTATGATGAGGAGCTGCGTCCCAGTTATGTGCTATGGGATGAAAATGTTATACCAATTTTAGCGTTAGAAGTAGTTTCCCAAAATTATCGCAAGGAATACAGCGATAAATTAAATCAATATGAGACATTGGGTGTACTTTATTATGTGATTTACTCTCCTCGTCGTCGCCGCAAACCGCGCTTGGAAGTGCATAAATTAATTAATGGTAAGTATCAATTACAAACAGGAAATCCCGTTTGGTTACCAGAAATTGGTTTAGGAATTGGTTGCGATCGCGGGAATTACTGCGGCGTAACTAGAGAATGGCTTTACTGGTACGATGAAAATGGCAAAAGATATCCCACTCCAGAAGAACAAATTAAAGAAGCACAAAAACGTGCTGAATTAGCAGAACAACGCGCTCAAGAAGAAGCAAGACGCGCTCAAAAACTAGCAGAACAATTAAGAGCTTTGGGAATAGATCCCGATAATCTTAGTTAAGGCAGATTTTTCATTGGTTAAGTATTTCAGTTTGACTATGGTACAAGTGATCCAAGCTAGGACTATCGGACTTGCCTATTTAGAAAAAAGATTTAGTTTAAAACTATCAGAAGAAGAAGGATTTTTTCCAGAATGGTTGGAGCATTTATCTGAAGTAACAAATTTTGAGCAACAGTATTTAGATAGGGTAAAAACTAATTTTTTAAGCTTGGTTAAACGTCCGCCTATCTTAGAAAATGCTGTCAAAATGGTGGTACTATCGCCATTGTTAGATTTAGCAGGGTTTTATCAAGAGCCATTTGCGATCGCCACGGAAAAATCTGTAGAAATTGCCATCAAAAATGAAGTAGAAACAGATGAAGAAGATGAGGTAGAGGTAGAAATTGTTCGTGGTAGAATAGACGTTTTGGTTATTCAAGAAGAATTTTGGCTCCTGGTAATAGAATCAAAAAAAGTGAGTTTATCTCTTATCGATGCCATTCCTCAAGCACTATCTTATATGCTTACTAGTCCAAATACAGACAAACCTGTATTTGGGTTGGTTACAAATGGTGAAGATTTTCAATTTATCAAGTTAATCAAGCAAGATAAATCTAGATATGCTTTATCTGATAAATTTACTTTATCTAGACGAGAAAACGAATTATATAAAGTTTTGCAAATATTAAAAAACTTAAGTCAAGTTATCAACTAATCTATGTCTAATCGTCCCATATATTTAGACTCTCATGCTACCACCCCTGTAGATGAAAGAGTATTAGCAGCAATGTTGCCATATTTCACAGAAAAATTTGGCAACCCAGCGAGTATTAATCATGTTTATGGTTGGGAAGCAGAAGCGGCTGTAAGACAAACACGAGAAATATTAGCAGCAGCAATTAACGCCACACCAGAAGAAATTGTATTTACTAGTGGGGCAACGGAAGCGAATAATTTAGCGATTAAAGGTGTAGCGGAAGCTTATTTTAAAAAAGGTCAGCATATTATTACTGTTGCTACTGAACATAAAGCAGTTTTAGACCCTTGCGAATATCTGAAAACTCTGGGTTTTGGAATTACAATTCTACCGGTGCAACAAGACGGAATAATTGATTTAATTGAATTAGAAAAAGCCTTGCGTTCAGAAACAATTTTGGTTTCAGTAATGGCGGCTAATAATGAAATTGGGGTGTTGCAACCGTTAGCAGAAATTGGGGAAATGTGCCGCAATCGCAATATCATTTTTCATACAGATGCTGCCCAAGCTATTGGTAAAATTCCCTTAGATGTGCAAGCGATGAACATTGATTTGATGTCGCTGACGGCTCATAAAGTATATGGAGCCAAGGGTATCGGTGCATTATATGTCCGTCGGCGTAACCCCAGAGTGCAGCTTGCACCACAGTTACACGGCGGGGGACATGAACGAGGAATGCGATCGGGAACATTATACACGCCGCAAATTGTTGGTTTTGGTAAAGCGGTAGAAATTGCTTTAGCGGAACGAGCAACAGAAAATTTACGCCTGACTCAATTAAGAGAAAGATTGTGGTTACAACTGTCGCAGTTAGCAGGAATTCACCTCAACGGGCATCCGACGCAACGTTTAGCAGGAAACTTAAATATCAGTGTTGCGGGAGTTGATGGTGCAGCACTTTCTCTCGGACTGCAACCAGTCATGGCAGTATCTTCTGGTTCTGCTTGTTCCTCGGCAGTTACCGCACCTTCCCATGTTCTCACAGCCTTAGGAAATTCTGAGCAACTAGCCTATGCTTCCGTGCGGTTTGGCATTGGACGATTTAACACTACCGAGGAAATTGATCTAGTAGCGAAACATGCGATCGCAACCATTCAAAGTTTACGCAAACAAAAAACTTTGGTTTAGTATAGCAAAGTGCTGAGTGCTGTTAGCGGAAGCGGGAGTTGAGCAGCGTGCTGAGTTAAAATTCAGCCGATGAGAGGTTTTGAGGAATCAAGACTGTCGTAACATATTTGGCTGCTATAAGTTAAAAGATAAAACTAACTAAATACATGCTATCCCACGCTGTTACAGAAGATTGGTATACTGCAAATCACCGTTATTTAATTGACTTACTCTCTCAAACTCGTCGAGTTTTAGAACGGCGAATTGAACCAAAAGCAGATGTAGAACAGGAGAAGCAGTTAGCTCATCATCCTGCTTTTGAAACAACACCCCCAGCCTTGGAACAACTTTGTCAAATTTTTGGCTTATCGTCATTTGAGCGGGAAATTATCCTGTTGTGTGCTGGGATGGAGTTAGATAGCTCTTGGGGTAAATTGTGTGCTGAGGCTCAGAATCAGCCGCAGTCAGAATATCCCACATTCAGTTTAGCCTTATCCATTTCATCATCTCCTTATTGGGGCGCACTCACCCAAGATGCACCACTACGGCGCTGGCGATTAGTAGAGATGGGAGCAGGTAACGCCCTTACTATGTGTCCTTTGCGGTTGGATGAGCAAATTGTACATTACCTAGCAGGATTACAGCCCCTAGATGAACGCTGGCAGCAATTGGGAGTATCGCCATTACAGACAGAGAACTTAGTCACTTCGCATCATGCTCTAGCTGAACAAATGGCGAACTGTTGGGTACAAGCTTCCCAAGAAAATCGTGTTTTACCCGTGTTGCAGCTTTGTGGAATAGAAACAGCCAGCAAAAAAGCGATCGCCGCAACAGCTTGTCATCTTCTCGGATTAACAGGATATACTGTTTCTGCCAATACCCTCCCCAATGATATTAATCAACTGCATCTGCTTCGCTGTTTGTGGGAACGGGAATGGCGACTACATCGACGAGTGATATTTCTGGATTGCGATCGCTTAGAATCTCAAGACAGCAGTAAAGAGCATAATATTACTCAACTGCTAGACTCTCTCCAAGCCCCCATAATTGTCTGTTGTTTAGAACGTCGTCGTCTCATTCAGCGTTCTTTGCTCACCTTAGAAGTGCAGCACCCCACTCCAGCAGAACAGCGCCAGGTGTGGCAAACTGCATTAGGTGAATTAACTCCCACCCTAAACGGACAAATAGGTAATCTAGTTTCCCACTTCAACCTTAGTACCTCTACTATTCACATCGTTTGCACCGAAGTAAGAGGCAAATGGGAAGCACTCAGCACTCAGCACGCTGCTCAACTCCCGCTTCCGCTAACAGCACTCAGCACTTTCCTCTGGAATGCTTGTCGTACCCAAGCGCGTCCTCGCTTAGATGAACTAGCACAACGCATTGCCGCAACTGCGGAGTGGGAGGATTTGGTATTACCGCCTAATGAGTTGAGTGTGTTACAAGATGTTGCCGCACATCTGCGCCAGCGATCGAAAGTGTATGAACAGTGGGGATTTGCTGCTAAGGGACAACGGGGTTTAGGGATTAGTGCCTTGTTTGCGGGAGCCAGTGGTACAGGCAAGACATTGGCGGCGGAAGTTTTAGGTAATGCCCTCAATCTTGATGTGTATCGAATTGATTTGAGTGCGGTGGTAAGCAAATATATTGGGGAGACAGAAAAGAACTTACGGCGGGTGTTTGATGCGGCTGAAGGTGGTGGAGTAATTCTGTTGTTTGATGAAGCCGATGCCTTATTTGGCAAACGTACCGAAGTGAAAGACTCCCACGATCGCCACGCCAATATTGAGGTAAGCTATCTTTTGCAACGCATGGAAGCCTACCGAGGTTTAGCAATTCTCACCACCAATTTAAAAGCCTCCTTAGATCAGGCATTTCTGCGCCGCATCCGCTTTATCGTTCAGTTTCCCTTTCCCGATGCCAAACAACGCGCCGAGATTTGGCGACGAGTGTATCCCAGCCAAACCCCAACCGCAGATTTAGATTTTGAAAAATTAGCCAAGCTAAGTGTTGCTGGCGGAAATATTCGTAACATTGCCCTGAATGCAGCCTTTGTAGCCGCAGATAGCGATGAACCTGTGGGGATGAAACATCTTTTGCAAGCGGCGAAAAGTGAATATATTAAAATGGAGCGCCCTTTAACAGATGTGGAGGTGAAAGGATGGATTTTATAAAATGTTTTGAAACTCAGGCGATCGCAAAACGAATGCTATATTAAAATGTGACTACTCGTGTAAAACTCCAACTAATAGCCTCAAGCAGTGAATAGATATGCAAATCACCCTTAGTACACAGCAGAGTCAAGTTCTTGAATTTCTCTCGCAGCAGGGTGGGTATACTTCTCTAGAAGATGCAATTGACACAGCTCTTGTTCTCCTCGCTGACGAGATAATACAGCAAGATTCCGAAGAAACTACAGAATATCTAGCTTGGGTCGAACAAACACGACTAAAGATTGAAGAAGGCGTAAGGGCAGCCGAGCGAGGTGATATTTTAAATGTAGATGTGGTGCTGGCTCGATTACGCAGTAAGGTGGAAGCTGCTGCTGATCGTGAAACATTGCCTGTATATTAAACGAAAGTCTAATCTGCATTACCTAGAAAGATGAGAGAATAGAGTATTACCTTGCGGCGAGCGGAGTTTGGCGATGAGAACTCATCTAGAATTGAAAAAGAAATCTGTAGAACAAAAGGCGATCGCTTCTGATGTTCATCCCCTAGAGTCTCGTCCGTTCGGTGTGCAGCGACAACCAAAAGAAAAAGCGCGATCGCCCCAAACAACAGGATACGAAAGTCAAATACCCAATTTCGCCATTCTCAATCCCGAAGCTGGACAATTACCTGTACAACCAAAATTAGCGCTACAGACAAAAGCTGAGGATACATCTGTCAAAACCAATGTAACCGGATTACCTGATAATCTGAAAACAGGGATTGAAAATCTATCAGGATATTCCCTTGATGATGTCAGGGTTCATTATAATTCGCCCAAACCAGCCCAATTACAAGCATTAGCTTACGCCCAAGGCACAGATATTCACGTCGCACCCGGACAAGAAGAACATTTACCCCATGAAGCATGGCACGTTGTCCAGCAGATGCAGGGAAGGGTAAAACCAACAATGCAGATGATGGAATTACAGATTAATAATAATGAGGCATTGGAAACAGAAGCGGATGTTATGGGGACAAGAGGATTAGTAAATAGTGAAACACTCCAAAGAATAGAGCAAAAACAGTCACCTGATTCTGAGGAAGATAACTACTTACAATTAAAATCTGAAGTAGTGCAAATGGGTCGTAGCAAACGGCATAAAACTCATGTCAAACGTAATAAATCAGTTGCGGTTGAGGAGTATGACGATGATGACGATTATGATGATTATGACGATTATGACGATGAAGATTTAGATGATTCAGTCCCCATAAATGCAGAAGGCCAAAGTCCAACTGAGGTGACATTCGAGGATTATTTGCGGCCAGCAATAGCTGAGTATGTGCCGACTACTCCTGGATGGAAACACTTTGTTAAGGCATATAAAACAGAAATACATCCTCAAATACAAATAGCTAAACAAATTCTGAGTGAAGCACAGAAGTATCTATCCGATTCGACTGTACTGCAACTAAGCCAGAGTATAAGAGTTGCTATCCAAAAAATCAATAAAGCATTAGGCACAGTGAAAGGCCATAGTGACAGACTTGATTATCAACAACCAATAAATGAAGTGTGGCCTATTAAAAACGAGATTGTAACACTCAGGCTAAAACTTGTAAAACTTATAGCAGATTACCAAAAACTGGAACGTGAAAATTCAGATTATCAGAATGAAGACTATAGCAAATATGGTAATAAGAAGAAACAAAAAGAAGAAGTAAATGAAAATGAATCTCCAGAAGAACTAAAAGGATGGAATGTAATCAATGATAATCCAGAAGTACGCTTCAATGATTCAGCCGCACTTGATAAAGCATACGCGATTATACAAGCAGTAAAACAAGGTACAGAAATAAAAGATGCCGCACGTGATCAAGGTTGTTCAACACCAACATGGTACGGCAATATGTGTGAGATACGTTTAACCCAAGGAAGTACACAGCTGCGTCTGTTAGCTTATAACCGAGGCAACGGACAATTAGAGTTTACTACTATTGGTTCATTCCACGCTACAGGGAAAAAGTTAGGTAATTTGAATGATTATTATTAGTGCGATCGCCTGATTTTCTATCTCTAAATTTAACAATTAAGGTAGGTAATCAATATCAAGTAACTGTTGTAAGGTATAAGTGCAAGATTGAGGTAAATTATTGAGCTTACCTTCTGTTTTGTCAATCACATATCCTAAAGCATCAGCATAAATAGACGGCAATTCGTTTTCTAAAAATTGATACAAGTTAGTTGTTAAATGCCGTTTTAATTGGTTTCTAAAACCTCTAACTTCTGCTTTCCAATATCTAGAATTTAATTCGAGTTCTTCTTGCCAATATTGCAGCAGTAAAATATGTCTAATAATTTGCTCTAATAAACTAGCTACCTTAGCTTTGTCTCTACGACCCAAACTTTCTAATTCCTCAATTAAATTTTCTATATCTAATTCTTCTAAATGGTTAGATTTCAATAATTTGATTGTTTCCTCTAACCAGAGATGTTCATCAGTTTCATATAGCTTTTTTAAGCTCAAGTTATCTGTCATTCTTTGCATAAAACCTCTTGACTTGAAATCTGACAAGATTAGGTTAGATATTGCTTATCTTAACTGAAGAATCGGCTAATTTTGGGGAGTGCGATCGCTCTCTTCATTCTCACTCAAAATCGATTTTTTGGGAAACAGTGCCAATATATTCAACTAAGGTCTAATCTAGCGTTGCTCACAAAGGTGAAAAAATAAAGTATAACCTTGCAGTGTGCAGAGCTTTGTTATGGGGACTCATCAAGCGTCACAAAAAAAATCTTCAGATCAAAAAGCGATCGCTTCTGCTGTCAATCCCTTAGAATCCCGTCCGTTTGCATTACAGCCACAACCACAAGCAACAACACAACCCCAAACCCTAGGGTATACCAGCCATATACCAGATTTTACTATTCTCAATCCGGAAGCTGGGCAATTACCTGTAGAACCTAAATTAGCGATCGCTCAGTCAGAGATATTACAAGCAAAACTTCAGACAGATTCAAACACGCCCAATTCAACTGGATTACCAGATCATCTCAAAACAGGGATAGAAAATCTTTCAGGATACTCCCTCGATAATGTCAGAGTTCATTATAATTCCCCAAAACCAGCCCAATTACAAGCATTAGCTTATACCCAAGGAACACAGATTCACGTTGCGCCTGGACAAGAAGAACATTTACCTCATGAAGCTTGGCATGTTATCCAGCAGATGCAAGGCAAGGTAAAACCAACAATGCAGATGAAAGGGTTACAAATTAATGAAAATGAGAAGTTGGAAAAAGAAGCAGATGTGATGGGGAATAAGGCAATTATCCAAAGAACAAGAGCAACACCTAATTACTTAAAAATACCAAAAATCTCTCCAGATTCAAATAGGCAAGCTCCAATACAACTGATGCGCGTAGTACGATGGATGGACGCTGGCAAAGAAGCAGATTATCTTTCAAAATTGGCATATAACGATGCAAAAGCTTATGAAATAAAATACAGGGAAATAATAAAAGGAGGAAAGAAAAAATTAACGGAACAACTAGCCCTACATGGCGAAGGACTATTAGAAGATACAACGCCCTTTATATCGGTTGGCGTTAATCCCTATTCTCTTTCTTGGGGATACGATACATCAAAAGGAGGCGTTGATTTAATATTACAAGGCACACCACATAATGTCTGGTTCGATGTACCAGATGGGTTTCTGTTCCCTGGGGTAACAGAGTTGTCGCAAATCGAAACAGAGTTACTTGTGCTTCTGCCTCCAGGATATAGTTTGAAAAAGTATGTAGCGGACATAGAAGGAAAGCCAGGAATAGAGCCAAACAGGTGGCAGGGTATGTCTACCGAGAAAAGACAGCAGGATTTGAAAAAATTAAACCCCACGTTCACCCGTCTAGTAGTCAGGGACACACAAGAAGATGAACCAGCCCCCTATGCCGTCGGACAAGAAGAGATTACAGCCCCGTGGTTACAGAAGCAGAAGGGTGTTCAACTTACCTACGACAACCTACCATCAGAGATTCGGGAGAAAGTCCTTCAATTAACAGCAGACAATTGGCCAAATGGGATCGATGATTTCATCAAAGGTTGGAAAAGCAAGCAGAAATGGGCGTTAGATGCTGTAGATAGCACAATACAAGATAATGCAGAATTTATACGAAAGAGTTTGCCGAAGGATTAGTGCGATCGCCTGTAATGTTTCTGTCAGTGCGATCACAATAAACTAATTATTGGCTACTTTATATAGCAAAGTGCTGAGTGAAAATCCAGTGCGATCGCCTGATCTTGTAGGGTGGGCAAAAGCAGATAATTTGGGAATAAATTGTCAAATATGGGAATATGGCCCACCCTACCCCACTGAGGTTGAAGTTTCGAGTTCCAAGCTCAAATGTTGGGTTTTTATTGCGTTGGCGCAGCCCACCGCAGGTATCTCTCCATGCCCATCTCATGATAAACGTGAGTTCGACGGAGATCAAAAACCCCTCTCCAAACCTCTCCCCTGCAAGGAGGAACCACTTGCGCGGGTTTTCCGCGTTGTAGCAAGTGGCGTTAGAGGCTTTAAAACTCTGATTTTTCCGTTGGAAACTAGTAGTATTTCAGCCCCTCTCCGCGTCGGAGAGGGGTTGGGGAGAGGTTCATCGAATTCACGTTAACCGAACCGTTTGGGGGTGATACCAATTCCTGAAAAGAATGAAACAGATACGTAGGTTGGGTTAAATGTAGTGAAACCCAACAATGATAAGGTATTGAGGCGTTGGGTTTCGTGCCTCAACCCAACCTACATCTGCATCAAATTTTTAGTGGAATGGTATGAGGTTTATCGAACTCACGTTGATAAATGTATGGTGGAGGGCGATCGCTCCAGAGATCAAGACATAATCAATGTTGGGTTACGCTTCGCTTCACCCAATCTACGCAGGTGATTGCTTTTAAGCTTATTACCTGTCCCCTGCTGTATTTGTTGCTATTACTTGCGATAAACTCTGCAATAAATCATGTGTCGTGTAGGGTTTAGATAAAAAAGCCTTTGCACCAGCCTTCAGCAATTTTTGACGATGAGTAGACAAACCACTCGTAGCAATAATTTTTACATCGGGGTTAATACTGCACAAAATACGGGTAGTCATTAATCCATCCATATTTGGCATCATCATATCCATCAACACCACGCTGATTTCTGCTTTGTAGTTAGGATAAAGAGCCAGCGTTTCAATTCCATCATGAGCAATGATGGTTTTATAATTATTTTTTTCTAAAGTTAATTTAGTAGTTTGTTGGATAAATTCTTCGTCATCGACAATCAAAATTAATTCGCCGTTTCCTTGGAGCAGTTCTTCTTCTATGATTTGCTCAGTAGTTGTTCCTTGTGCTGCTGGCAAATACACCTGAAACTGTGTACCTTTATTTAATTCGCTCTGCACCTCTACAAAGCCACCGTGGTTTTTCACAATTCCTAAAACTGTTGAAAGCCCTAATCCTGTACCTTGTCCAAGTTCTTTGGTGGTAAAAAATGGCTCAAAAATGCGCTCTACAAGTTCAGCCGAAATTCCTACCCCTGTATCTGAAATAGTCACAACGATGTAGTTTCCCTGGTGAGCATCAGCTGACATCCCAGCATAGGTTGCATCAATCAATCGATTTTCAGCCGAGATTTTGAGGATACCACCGTTAGACATGGCATCACGAGCATTGACTACAAGGTTCATGAATACCTGATGCAGTTGTGTGGGATCTGCTTTGACTATTCCTAGACTGTTTGTCGGAATTTCAGTTTTAATTTCAATAGATTTGGGAAATGTTTGTTTAATAATTTGTACTACTTCTCTAAGTAGATGACTAACTTGTAATAAAATATATTTTTCTTCGGAACTTCTAGCAAAGCTCAAAATTTGTTGAACTAAATTAGTGCCGCGTTTGGAACTATTTTCTAGTGTTTTGAAAAGTTCTTGTGTCCGGGTATCAACTTTGGGAAATTTTGATGTAAGTAATTGAGAAATCATCACAATGGGAGCAAAAACATTGTTGAGGTCATGAGCAATACCACTGGCTAAAATTCCCAAATTTTCTAACCTTTGGCTATGGTAAAACTGCCGCTCTATTTGTTTTTTGTTTGTGATGTCTGTGTTGACTATTAAGATAGATTTAGGTTGTCCAGATTCATCGCGCACTAATGTCCAGCGACTCTCAACGATAATTTCTTTGCCAGTTTTGGTAATTTGGTGTAATTCCCCATCCCAAAAACCTGTTTCAACAGTGGCGTTAAGGCTGGCGTGGAGTTGATGACTGGATTTTTTGTAAAATAGCTGATCAGCTTTTTGACCGTAGCTTTCCTCTGCTGTCCAACCGTACAAGCGTTCTGCTCCTTTGCTCCAAAATAAGATGTGATTTGCCAAATCTTGGACAAAAATTGCATCGGTAGCAATATCAATTAAGGCTGCTTGTTCACGGATCTTTTGTTCTGTCTGTTTGAGAGCGCTAATATCTTTAACCATCATAAAGTCAGCCAGTTTTCCCTCCCAGATAATCCGGGTACTGGTAATTTCGACATCAATGATGGAGCGATCGCGCTTGCAGTGTCGCCACTCTCGATGATAGACAAAATAATCGCTCAGGCGATACTGCTCCATGTGTTTCTGGAAAGCAGAAATATCTTCAGGTGGGCAAATATCAACGAGGGTCATGGCTAAAAATTCAGCTTGAGAATAGCCATAATGAGCGATCGCCGCTTGATTTACTACCAGAAAAGCGAGGGTTTGGGGATCGAAAATCCACATGGGGAGAGGATAATTTTCAAACAGGAGGCAATACTGTTTCTCTGATGCTTTTAACTTCTGCGCGGCTTGCTGGCGATCGCTCAAGTCACGGAATGACCAGCACAGACGAGTTAATCCTTGGCGATCGCATTCCGCAGATAAGGAAAGGGCGGCGGGTAATACTTTTTTTTGCCGTGGTTTTAAAGACACTTTCCTGTTTTGGAGCAACTGCTGTGCTGTTAAGTAAATATTTTGTTGCTGACGTTGGACATTTTCTCCGTTCTCAGCCAACAATTTTTTCAGCTTTTCCAGGTGCTGATAAATAACTGAATGATATTTAGAGGTAACAAATAAAATTAGCGGTTTACCCACCAGGTAATTATGGCGGATATTCAGCAGGGTTTGCGCCGCCTGATTTGCTTCTAGGATAATTCCCTGCTCGTCTGTTACTAAATAAGCCTCTGGGGCAAAGTTGAATAAATCTTGGTAGCGTTGGCGTTCCCAGTCCAACATTTGGCGAGTTTCCAGCAATTCTTGGTTCTGTCGGTGCAATTTTGCCGCCGCAATGCTCAATTCTTCTAAGGCGATGGAAAGTTCAGCGATCGCTACCGAGATTAAGTGATCACTAGTGTTAGATGAGGAATTTGCTTGTTGCTGAATCTGTTCTAAGCGCTGTTGAGCCGCTTCAATTTGTAAGTTTACTGGCAAATCATCAGGTATCATCATCACACTAGCTCTCTTTATATCAATAAAATTACTCCGGCTCTTTGGTAGTCAGAATCGATCAAGGGATTGTGGCTAAACGATACTTAATCGCCTCAATTAGCATTTTCTGGTGTTCTGAAATGGTTCTCGAGATCGCCTGATAAATTGCCGCAGTTCTTCAAATATTTGCTCTTTGTTGTTGATATTCATTAGTTACAATCTTAAAACTCCGGGGATAAGTTCTGTTAGACGCAAAAGACAGAGAAATCTGATCTTTCCTAATCCCCTTTTCTTGTAAGCTTGCACCTACAAGGCGTAACATTTAAATTCCTGGTAAAAACTTCAAATTTTATCCTCTGCTTCCTGCTTCCCTTGCAAGGGTTTGACCAAGTTAATTAAAGCAGCGCCTATTTCTGACAGCGGTAGGATAAAGTCTACCATGCCCGTAGCGATCGCGGCACTGGGCATTCCAAAATATTCCGAGGTTTTTTCATCTTGAGCGATGACTGTACCACCCATTTGTTTAATCGTTTGAACTCCCATGACTCCATCATTACCTGTTCCACTTAGTACAACAGCGATCGCTTTTTCTTTGCAACTGGTAGCAACTGAATTAAACAGTAATTCAGCGGAGGAGGGACGGACGAAATGCACTAAATTTGATTGAGTCAAAGACAGAGTACGATCAGGGTTAACCAACAAATGATGGTTGGGCGGGGCAATGTATACTGTTCCTGGAGTGACACTATCTCCCGCTTCAGCCTGTTTCACCAGTAAGGGAGTACGCCAACTCAGAATATCTGCCATCAAAGAAAGATGTCGGGGATCAAGATGCTGAACTATGACAATTGCACAGGGAAAGTTGGCTGGTAAATTAGCTAGAACTTGAGATATGGCATTTAGTCTACCCGCTGAAGCTGCGATCGCTACAATATCAAATGCTCCGCCAGGTAAACTGAGTGGATGCTCTGGTTTTTGTTCATCTATTGATTTTTTCATAAACTTGAACTGGCATTAATGCCAATTCTCTGGATGGTGAAAAACTCTAGGTTTGAATTTTGCCAAATTTCGTTAGCTACTTGTAAATTTTAACGTTAACGAGATTTAGAATTTAGTTAACTTTAGTAGTAACTTTTAGTGAACTGAGCAGTAATTTATAGCAGTAGCCAAGACAGTTAGGACATCGGCGAATGATAAAACTCATGCACTAAAAGACTTTTAACCCTGTCACATGCGGTCACTGAGCTTGCCGAAGTGTCACCTGTTCCCTGTCACCTGCTATATTTTACTAAATACGAATAAAACGCCTTTAGTAGGCGTAAATATACCAAAAGAAATATTTAAGGCTACATGATCATTGATTTTTGCCGTTCTGCTCAAACTCTGCTGCGATCGCTACAACTAATTACAACTTCAAGAAAATAGCTTCAGTCAATTTTAATCAGCAAAAAGGCAAATGGCTTTCTCAAAATGCTTTTTTGAGTTCTCATTTTGGTTGTTTATGCCAGCAAAAAAGCTTCTTGTTGTCTTAATTTACTTAAATGTGTTCCCATTTCAGTGATTCGC
Source organism: Fortiea sp. LEGE XX443 (assembly GCF_015206815.1). Lineage (GTDB taxonomy): Bacteria > Cyanobacteriota > Cyanobacteriia > Cyanobacteriales > Nostocaceae > Nostoc_B. The sequence continues at coordinate 28,050 of NZ_JADEXZ010000040.1, read as the reverse complement.
GCACTTATTTTAGGATTTTTTATCAACAAAATGGCTTTTTGCTGACTCATTTTGCCTAAATGCTTGCTCTTTTAACTAGTTTATGAATTGATTTTGGTATTTTCCGCAAAAAAACCAGAGATCACTTTCTAAATTTACCTGTTTGTTAACTTATTTCAGTAATTTCAGCACTTATGACAACGATTCTTGTGTAGCAAAAGCCATTGCAGATTTGCCGAAATTCTCTCAAGCCGATCAATACGGAAGTTCTTTAAGGTAAAGAATATCAACAGTATTGTATTACTAGGTTTATATTATGGCTCGTAAAAAAAGAACCTCTAAGGTGTTAGAAAAAGCAGCGCGTCGTGCAGCTAGTATTAACTCAATTGATCCGAATTTAGATACAGGCAATGGACTCAGCCTAGCTAGATTCTCAACTCTGATCGAAACAATGCGAACTAAAGAAAATATCTACAACAGCACCCTTTCTTACCTAGATAAGTTATATAGTGAAATGTTAAAAACAGAAAGCGAGTTAGCAGACATGGCAGAGCATATGCTATTGGGAGTTGCAACTCGATATGGTAAAAGCAGTGTAGAGTATGGTATGGCGGGAGGAGTTCCGAAAAATCAGCGCCGGAAGAAACTACGAGGCGAGCCAGCAATTGTTAGTTCACCGCAACCATTATTTATTACCAATGTGGACAGCAATGGTAATGGAAAGAAAGCAGCAGTGACAAGCTAATAACTAATAACTGTTAAGGTGTGTTGTCGCAAAGCGTAACACACTTTAACATAATCAAATTTTACAAGTTGTTCTGAAACAGTTCGAGAACATGTTGCCAAGCATCAGGAGCAGCTTCTGGGTTGTAACTAGGATTCTGCTCTATTAATGGGTACTTGTCCTTGAAAAATCCATGAAAGAAACCGTGTCCTGCGTCGTATCGAAATACATGATGATTTATTTGATGTTTCTTTAACTCTGCTTCAATTTGCTCGGTTTCTTCCTGAGAAATTAATGTATCTCTTGTTCCAAAAAAGGTATAAATAGTACCTTTAATTTCAGAAGTACGGTTAATGGTGGGAGTGTCTTCACCATAACTAGAAGTGGTAATTCCACCGCCATAAAACGAAGCCGTAGCTTTGATATCGCTTAAAGTTGCAGCCATATAAGCAACGTGACCGCCAAAACAAAAACCAATAGCGCCGATCGCACTATCATTAACATGAGGTAAAGTTTTTAGATAGGCGATCGCGGCTTGAATATCACTGAGAATTTCTTGATACTTTACTTGTTGATAGTATGCCAAACCAAGCCGATAGGCTTCTGGGCTATAGCCAGCATCTTCTGGACTATAGTCAACTTCAAAACCAGGAGCAATCCGTTGATACATTGCAGGTGCTACTGCTACATATCCTTGTTTTGCTATAAGTTCGGTAATATCCCGAATATTACCATTCACTCCAAAAATTTCGGGAAAAACTATAACAGCGCCAAAGGTTCCTTCATGGGCTGGTTGAGCTAAGTAAGCATCGATTTCTAAGTCATTGTTGGGTATTTTGACTTTTGTAGTGTTAATTTCGATGTCTGTTATATTTACCATCTTGTTTTGATTAACTTATTGTTGGTGATATCCCCACTGGCTCAATAATTCTACCTGCTGTAACTGCTGAATTTAGCAAAAACTGACGGCGGTTTACTTTTAATGGCTGATTGGATTCTATAAGATTGAGTTGTATATAAAAATCCGGTGTTGCATAAATGCGGGATGATTTTCTTATATTTATCTTTCAAAACCTCTTCTTCTCTACGAGACGCTGCGCGTTGGCGGAAGCCTCTCGTAGAGAATGCGTACTTTGCGTACTTGGCGGTTCATTATTTCATCCCTAAATTCGGCAACGCCAAAAGTCCTATTGATAATTTATAAAACTAAATTTGATTAAATATCTCACCAGATTGCCATAAGTAGAAAGGTGCAAATAAACCGAACAATGTAAGGGAAAGTAAAGTAGATTGAAAACCTCTTCCCTTCTGCCTTCTGCCCTCTGCCTCCTGCCTTGTCATAACGACAATTTTTAGCACCGACCTACTTATCCATATATATTTACCATATTCTTTCAATACCACAAGTAAATATTGAGTTATCTAGAAGTTAAAAAACTATTATCACTTAGCAGCATATCTTCAGAGCTTGTTTGAAAAATTAATGAGTAAATATAGCATTCCTAAATCATTCGTGAACAAAAAAATATTCAACTTCCCAAAGAAGTCTGGTATCTGAATCACTACAGTTTTTAAACTTGCTTATTTTTATCGATTTAATGTACTATGATAATTATTTATTAATAAAAGTTGCCAAAATGAGATAATCATCGCCTTAGTCTATATGAAACAACTTAAACTGACAAACAATGCTGGTAAAATAACTGCTCTTTTATTTTTAATCACAATTTTGTTAACACCTTTTGTAATAATCAATCCTGGAGAGCGCGGCGTATTAATGCAATTTGGTGAGGTACAGAAAACAATACTAGCAGAGGGGATACATCTCATAATTCCCATTGTTAATACAGTCAAAAAAATCAGCGTGAAAATTCAAAAACAAGAAATAGCTGCTGAAGCTTCTTCTAAAGATTTGCAAGATGTTTTTCCAGATGTAGCATTGAATTGGCATATTTTACCTGAAGATGTTAATTTAATTTTTAGAGAGATTGGTGATGAAAAAGATGTAGTTGATAAAATCATTAATTCCGCAGTAGAAGAAGCTGTAAAAGCAGTTATAGCAAAGTATAAAGCAGAAGAAATAGTCACTAAAAGAGAGGAAGTAAAATCTGGAATTGATGAAAAATTAACAACGAAATTGTCTAGCTACCATATTGCAGTTGATGATATCTCGCTAGTTCATGTTAATTTTTCAGATAAATTCAGTGAAGCAGTTGAGGCAAAACAAATTGCAGAACAAGATGCAAAACGAGCAGATTTTATTGCATTAAAAGCCGCAAAACAAGCAGAGGTAAAGGTCAATTTAGCGAAGGGGGAAGCGGAAGTAAACAGATTATTACGTGATAGTTTGACTGATGATATTTTGACAAGGCAGGCAATAGAAAAATGGGATGGTAAATTACCTGTAATTATGACCAAAGATACACCTAAGTTTTTAAATGTAAGTGAGATTTTAAAACTAAAGTAATTTGTCTATAATACAGTAACCCAGTGAGAGAAACTGGTTTTTTTACTAACTACCAGAAAAGAAACTAGGAGTATCGATAATTTTAAACTGGATTAATACCAAAATCAAAAAAGTATAAGCAGTTGAAGAAACTAAGCCTGTCAATAATTCCTTTTTTAAGTTGCGTTCTTGGTTTTGTTTTTGCAACACATCAATTGCACCTGCTTGCATTAACAAAATACCAATAATGTTAGATAACCAGTAACCAATAATAACGCCAGGCATCAGTAATTTAGGCGTAAAAAGACTACAAATATATCCGAAAAGATAAGCAATTGGTAAATTAAATACCAAATCATTCCACCAGCATAACGGTGATAATAAGTATCCAATTACTAAGCAAAATCCACCTCTGAGCTTCTGCAATAATGTTTTAGGTACACTTTCTGGACTTTGTGATAACAACTCTTGACTACTCTTTTTGATTTCATTCATATTTGTACAGTAATTGCATCAATTAACCGTACTTTAGGATAAAAAGTCGAAAAAGTCCAGAGTCAAACAGAGATTTGAATCTCAAAAACGGTTAATTATACGTAAGATTTTTGTATCAATAATTTTATTTACACAAATAAAATTATTGTTCTTTATTGAGCAACTGCTGTTCTTCAAGAAGTAACTGCGTTTCATTCACTGGTTTTTCACTGGTAATATTTGCTGACTGTGATAATGGTCGAATAATGAAACTCACACCAATTGCCCAAGCGATCGCCACCATCCAACCTGCAATAATATCACTAGGAAAGTGTACCCCCAAATATAGCCGTGTCCAGCCAATGGCTAAGATATACACACTACCGAAAGTTACTGTAAACCAACGCCAAGCACTACCCCAAGTTAAAACCACCAAAATAGCAATCAACGTCATACTCGTCATAGCATGACCACTGGGAAACGAATAATCAAACTCTGGTGCGACTGATTCCCAGATATGAGGACGGACTCTGTGCCAGAATTCTTTGGCTGTGCGGTTGATAGTAGCACTACCAGCAGCAGTAATCAGTAAATAAGTCAGCGATCGCCAGCGACGTTGCATTATTACAATAAGTGTAATTATGCTCAGAATGGGTAATACAATCCAAAAAGAACCAAATTTTGTCAAAATCGCGGCAAATACATCTAACTGTGGCTGTGCTAGAGCGTGAATCCTCTCCAGAATCGGTAAATCCCAGGGAAAGCCACTCTCGTTGTACCGCACCTCTAACGCCAACAGTCCAAAAATTTGCAGTGGTAAATATACCCCGATGAACAGCACCAACAAAGAACGCCAGTGTGTAATTAACAATTTTTGCACAAACCCAATAGGCGATCGCAGCTTTGGTGTTTGTTGATTTTCATTATTGACTTTTTCTAACTCTGGCATATCAAAATTATGCTGCAATTAATGTAGTTACTTAAAATACTAGTATAATTTTAATACTTAATTTAAAGTATCTGTTATTACTAGATTTCAGGAAAATCCTGCTTAACGAGCCGTGTTAATTAATACAAATTAATTGGATTAATTAACAAAATATAGACTTTTATTATTTTTAATCTTAAAATACGGTAAGTTGATCGATTTTTGGTATTTTTGATATTTTTCCTGTAGTCGCTCAAAACTAGCAGTTATACCAATTCTCTAAAATTAGGCAACACATTCAAACCCCACAACCCAGACCAAATCAGAGTTTCTTAATTACGAATTACGAATTACGAATTACGAATTACGAATTGGTATTACATGAAACCTTGTACACAACAGCATTACAACCAATCTTTTAGTTTCAGCTAAACAAAACCGCATTTACAAAACCCCAGTTAAGGACAGGAGTATGGATTTTTTACTATTGCCTTTCTTCAGCTTTTTAGTCGGTATTGTTGTTGGTTTGACAGGAATTGGTGGTGCTTCTCTCATTACCCCAATGCTAATTTTTGTTTTTCAAATACCACCTGCCGTAGCAGTCAGTTCTGATGTTGTTGCAGCGACGTTAATGAAAATCGTTGGTAGCATCAAACATTGGCAGCAACAAACTCTCGATAGAGAAGTAGTCAAATGGCTGGCTTTAGGAAGTGTTCCTGGTTCTTTGTTGGGAGTGGGAATACTGCACCTGATTAAACTCAATAACGAGCATAGCTTGGACAAAATTATGCTGCATTTGCTGGGTGTGACGATTTTATCAGTCACTCTTTTGGCATTAGTTCAAATGCTACTATTGACCTTCTTTCCACTGTTACAACTACCTGAATTACCCAAATTTGACTTAACCACTCAACTAGGACGCTTGCAAACGGTGAGTGTAGGAGCATTTTTAGGCTGTGTTGTCGGTCTAACAAGTGTTGCTTCCGGTTCAATGTTTGCTTTGGCTTTAATTACATTTTTTCGTTTAGATGCGCGGAAGTTAGTTGGTACAGATATTTTTCAAGCTGCAATTCTCTTACTATTCACTGCTATTGGACATCTCACATTGGGAACAGTTGATTGGAATTTAGTATTACCGATATGGCTTGGCTCAGTACCAGGAGTATTACTAGGAGCTAAAGTCTGTCAAATTGTTCCACAAAAACCACTGCGGTTTATGGTTTATTTTATATTAATGATGGTGAGTTTAAAGCTAGTGTATTAGACAAAGAGCGTCATATTTGTCTAATTAGAAAACATGGCAATATTAGGTAATAGCCGATACGTTTCACTTTTCATCAATATAGAGAATCCTAAATAGATTAATACGAAGGGAAATATTTTCCGACCATGACGAGCTAAAACATTAGCCATGAGAGGATTACGAGTCAAATTGTAAGAGAGAAAACACCACAGTCCTACTGTTGAATAGCAAACACACAAAATTACACCCAAACTCGGAAGATTACTACTAGCAAACAAGGGTACATAAATCCCGATATTATTCCCACCATTGGCAACAGTAACAGCAGAGACACGATAGGTTTGGGGGTCGCGTAGAGTTGCTAATAGGGATTTTTGATGATGCGGCGATTTTGCACGAGAGTTAAAATCAATTGATACAGCTTGTACTGCTTCTTCCTCACTTTCTCTATTTAATAAATGATTAATCCCAATAGCGACTGGTAAAAAACCCAGCAATCCAATCCAGGTATGAGGAATAATCAGACCACCAAAAAAACCAGGGAGACTAGCAAACACTAGTGTAGTAAATCCCAAAAATTCCCCGATAACAATATGCCGAGGACGAAAGGTACGATTGACTTTGCCAAAAAAAGCCGTTAAATACAAGTTGTCATCAAAGGTAGTGGCAATAGCAGTAGAAATCCCGATAATTAGAGTACCAATTAACCAACTCATGTTTATTACTCGCAAGGATTTAATTCTGTTCTCCCTAGTCCCTCGCTACTTTTTAAGCTGAGATTACGTTAGGAGATTGTTTGAGTATTTTGCCTAGTAAGTAGGTCGGTGTTAAAAATTGTCGTTATGACAAGGCAGGAGGCAGAGGGCAGAAGGGAAGAGGTTTTCAAGCTACTTTACTTTCCGTTACATAGTTCGGTTTATTTGCACCTTTCTACTTATTAACAGACAGATGATTTTGAGAAACTTTGGAGGCGGAACGCTATCAAATAAATTGATGATTCTCTGTTATTGTTTTCTCAGTCAAATACTTGGCTTTATCTAAAAACAATATTATTTCTTTTAGCTTGACAAGAGCAAATATTCTTTCTTTTTAAAACGATAAATAAAAGTAATTGAATAACTGAACTACTCTCTTAACATTGAGTAATTGTGTATCCAGTAGAGATGTAAATTGGAAAAATATTACATACAAATAGCAGAATATATATGAACCCCAAGATAAAAGGGTAAATGTACCCCTTTCATACATGAGATACAAACCTAAAATAATTAATATAAAAGGCACAGCATTTTTACCATAGTGCGTTAAGATATACGCGATTCTAGCTTGGCGAGCCAATAAATAAGCAAGTGCGTACCACACTCCTTTCATAATAATAAAAACTATAATAATTATTAATAAATTGGTAAAACTGTTACTAGCAAATAAAGGAATATAAATACTTATATTATCGCCACCATTAGCAACTGTGACTGCTGCAACTTTATAAGTTTGGGGACTTAGAATACTCAAAAGGAAATTGAAGGTAGGATTACTATTACCAGATACAGTTAAACTAGTGTTAACAATTTGAATTTCTGAATTTTCTGTTTCTCGATGCAATAATTGCTTAATCCCGATTGCGATCGGCAAAATCCCCAATAATCCTATCCAAGCTCTAGGTATTACTAAACTCCCAAAAAAGCCTGGTAAACTAGCAATAATGATAGCGACAAAACCTAGATATTGCCCAACGAAAATATGACGACGACGAAATTGATTATTTACCTGTGAAAAAAACAGCATGAGAATAACAATGTCATCAATATTAGTAGCAGTAAAAGCAAAAATTCCTTCTGTAATAGTTGTGATGATCTTACTCATGTGGGATGATTAAAAGTAATGATTAACTAATAAAAATTATGCCAATAAATCAGGATATATATAAATGAGTGAGTTAATTACTACACTCTTAGTGGGAATCTCAGCCTTCATTGCCACTAACATTGATGATATCGTTATTTTATTACTACTGTTTTCTCAGATAAATTCTGTTTTTAGGTATCGGCACATTATTGCAGGCCAATACTTAGGCTTTACAGTGTTAATTATTGCTAGTCTTCCTGGGTTATTTGGTGGACTAGTCATACCACCTAACTGGATTGGATTGTTGGGATTAATACCGATAATTATGGGTATCAACAGTTTGATTAATCGAGAAGAAAATGAAAATCCAGAGATTGAAATTATAACAACAGAATATCAAGATGCAAACACAACAAGTTTGTTTAATGCACAGACTTACAGCGTTGCAGCCATAACTATCGCAAATGGTAGTGATAATATCAGTGTCTACATACCATTATTTGCTAGTAGTAATACAGTTAATTTTATAATTATTGTTGTAGTATTTTTTATATTAATCGGAATTTGGTGTTATTTAGCTTATAAATTTACCTATCAAACAAAAATAGCGCTGATACTAAGTCAGTATAGTAATTATATTTTGCCTTTTGTTTTAATAATATTGGGTGGGGTAATTATTTTAAAAACAGAGGCTTTAGGCTTGATAAAGCTAGTAGCAAGTTGTATTTGTTTAGCAATTTTAGTAAAAAAGCCGACATTATCAAACTAAGCCACTTGTACATTCTCTTCCATGAGCATATTTTCAAAAGCTATGGTAACTCGTGTATGAAAACGTTGATGGTGTTTGAGTTTCCAAATCGGCTGGATAATTTCTAATTCTTTCTGGGATTGTTTTTGCGGATTGAGAATTCGCACAGCCTGTAATGTTCCTAGTTGTAGTTCTTTTTTCACCATTGATTCTGGAAGTGCAGCTGCACCAACACCACTTTCTACAACTGCTTTCACCATTTCACTAGTGTTGAAGTTAAGTACAATATCCAGGTTACTAGGTTCAATTCCCCAACGTTGTAAGGCTTGCTCAAACATTTGCTGTGCGCCGGAACCAGATTCACGCATTACCCAACTGGTGCTGAATAATTCATCTAAATAAATCTCGGCATTTTGATACCAAGGATGAGATTTGCCCACAACAATTTGCAGGCGATCGCTTCCTACTTCGTCTTTCTCTAAAGATTGCTGTAATGATGCTTTAATCTCCCCTGTCACCAAACCCAAATCATACATACCTACAGCAGTCCCTTCACAAATCTCTTCCGCATTTCCCAACTGACAATTAATAAAAATGCCAGGATATAACTGCTTGAATTGGCTAATTCTTTCGGGTAGCCAATAGTTACCAACAGTTAGGCTTGCACCGATCTTCAACTCTCCCCGTTGCAGATTATTTAATTCTTTCAAACCACGTTCTGTTAACTGCACATGATCAAGAATTTTTTGCGCCTCACCTTGTAATAATTTACCCGCATCTGTGATTTCAATATGACGACCAATGCGATGAAATAACCTGACACCATATTCTGTCTCCAAGTTTTGGATAGCAGCACTGACGGCTGGTTGAGTTATGTAAAGTGCTTCAGCTGCACGGGTAAAGTGCAGCATTTCCGACACAGCTAAAAAAATTCGTAACTGTTCCAGCGTCATTTGGAATATTTACAGGCTTGTATAGTAGTGATTTTGAACACCTTGAGAGAATTATACGGTAAATTTAGCGGAAAAGTGTAGATAACAGTAATTGTTATTTGGCCGTCATATCTGCATAACCATAAATTCAGTCTATGGATTTAACAAAAAAGACTGTTTGCTCTTATTGATGGGTAGCCATAGAGTGAAACTATGCTTCTAGCAAAAGTGCTAACTACACTAATGATTTTCTGAAATTACAAATTTTCTACACTCGCAGCCTCTATCTCACCCATACCGATCATTGAGGAAACACGACGCACACATGAGCGAACTACTGACTGCTATTCCTACAGGACTCACGGCTTTTGCTGCTACCAATCTCGACGATATTATTGTCCTGTCGCTTTTTTTCTCACAGATAGATACTTGCTTTCGCCGTCGTCACATAGTTATCGGTCAGTATTTAGGTTTTAGTGCGTTAGTAGTTGCCAGTTTACCCAGCTTTTTTGGCAAGTTCATCCTACCAGAATCTTGGATTGGTCTACTCGGTATTGTTCCAATCATCATTGGTATTAATCGCTTACTAAATCAAGAGACTAGCGATACAGAGGATTTAAACACCCCCGAATCTTCGCAAGCTTGGTGGAACAATTTCCTTTCACCCCAAACCTACAGTGTAGCAGCAGTTACTATCGCTAATGGTGGTGACAACATCAGTATCTATATGCCAATGTTTGCTACCAATACATGGGATAGCTTACTGGTGATTTTGGTAGTTTTCTTCGTGATGGTAGGTGTGTGGTGTTATACAGCCTATTGCTTAACTCAGGTAAGTGCGATCGCTTCTGCAATTACTCGCTACGGTAATTCTTTAGTTCCCTTTATTTTAATTGGATTGGGTGTTTCCATTTTAATAGAAAGTCAAACCTTAGAAACTCCTGCCTTAGTTTTAATTACTTGTGTAAGTATTGGTTCTTACTTGTTAATTTTAAGCAAGAATCTTTGGCGAGAAAATTATAGATTCTCCTTGGGATCTTCTGAAGCCGAATTTATATCTGGAGTTAAACAAAAATAAGCTTTTATGTTTGCAACTTGCATCAACAGATAGATGAAACAATGCCCAATTAATACCTTAAATTAGGTAATTAGCATCAAAAAAACACTAACTTCTTAGGAGAAACACATGAGATTGTTCAAAAATACTCTGGTTAAAATTACACTAGTTTGCTTATTACTATTGGTAAACTTGATGATTGCTCAACCATCTTGGGCAGGAAAAAAATTAGCTGATGATCCAGACTATATAGAAATAACTAAATCACTAGAATCTGCATTGCAGGATAAACAAAGCCAAGGAGATACACCAGAAATTGAGCAGAAAATTTCTAACTTAAAATACCAAAAGTACATTTTAGAAAATAGTGAAGACTCTGTAGGAATCTGCCGTAATGAAACAGATAAAATGCTGTTGATATACGGTGAAAAACCGAAAAAATCTACCTCAAACTACGACAATGAATTATATCTGCTCCCTAGTGGCACAGAAACTGATGATGAGTGGGACTGTCAAGGCGTTTATCTCCCCGGACAAGCGGCTACAGAAGAACAAGCAGCCACCCCTGCTCAAGCTTTTAAGATTGTTCACGGAACTCGGTTAGTAGCTACAAGCAACTCTCAAACTGGAGAAATTGACTTCAATCTTCCACCGGCGAAGGTTTTTCAATCTGGCGAAGCTAACTGGTTGATTCCTGAGAATTTACAAGCCGCACTAGACGCTGGAATTACAACCGCGAAAATTAACGATTAATTGATTGAATAGGTAAATTCAGCCATAATTTTGCATAAAAACTAAAAGCCAGAATTCTTCTGGCTTTTTTGTTGCCAATTTATCTGATTATATGTCTAAAATTATAAAAAAATAAGGAACATATTAGTTATAAGTTTTCAATAAAAATAATTTATTAACTACCCCAAATTAATCACTTACTTTGATTTATATTTTGGATATAAAATTACGCTTTTGTTTTAGAAGAATATTGATTTAATTTCGTAAAACAGATTAAATAGTAAAATTATTGAATAACTAATTGAACACAGATTTCTCATGAATATCGAAGTAGAAAAATTAGAAAATAAGAATTTAGTAAAAAAAAAGTACAGATCGGATCGAATCCGAGATCATTTAGCGAATGAACGTACCTATCTAGCATGGATGCGGAGTGGTATTGCGCTCATGGGTTTTGGTGTTTTGATTGTGCGGTTGCGGATAATCAACCCTCCATTAGCACCGCAACCTCCTGGTAATGGATGGAAGTTAGGTTTAGCATTTGCCTTGGTTGGTGTGTTAACAGTGTTACTGTCAACTCAGCATTATTTCGCTGTTCGTCAAGATATTGACGAGGATACCTATCAACCACCCGATCGTTGGATACTTCTGGCAAGTCTAGCTGTGATTCTTCTTGGAGGGGGTGTACTATACTATGTGTTCACAGTTCCTCTAGATTATTTAAATAGTTTTATACTGGAATGATCAACTGTAGGGAAGGTAGGCGAATTGTCTTTAAGACATGGTCTACACTCAGAATCTATCTCTAGCTAATTGAATGCAAGTATCTCCGACTCTGACAAATACTGAAATGATGTAATACTAAAGTAACCTTCGCTGAAACTAGGTTGAATTATGTATTTTCTTTATGCTGGGTAGACTATTATGAATTCTCGCTCTTGATCCCTGATGTATGTTGCTAAATGTAATACATCTGACTTTTCTGTAAACGTGCTTCTCGCTGTTCATATAAGTCTTGGATGGTATGTTGACTCAAAACAGCTTGTGAAGCCCTGTCGGCTTCCCCCCAAATATCCCACACCAAGTTTTTTTCTAAAGTTTCTCTAGAAGAGCATTCTTCCTTTTTCTGCTCCCCATCCAACATAATCACGACTTCTAACAAAGTCAGTTGTCGAGGTTCACGCGCCAAAACAAAGCCACCCTTAGAGCCGCGTTGACTCTTGACTACACCTGCTCGCCGCAAACTGGAAAGAATCTGCTCTAGATAACGCTCTGGTATCGGATGCTTGGCGGAGATGTCGCCCATCGTTACAGGGGTTTTGTGAACATAATGGTTCGCTAATTCTAAAAGTGCTAACAGTGCATATTCCACTTTGGCAGATAGATCCAAGAGGATATAGTTTTGTTTTTTTGAGCTTTCATCCATTATACTACTGTTAGTTGATTGATTTATTGTACTTTAAACGAGAACATCGTTAAACACAATGTTTTCTCAGATACATTTACTCAAATTCTGATGAAATTACGATAAATATATCGATTTATAGCTGTTCATCTATCAAGCTCTTGACTTAATACTGAATCCGTCTATGGAAACTTCATTTAAATCAGTCATGACAAAACCCGTACAAGCGGCTTAAAAACTTTGTGGTGTTGCATAAATGCGGGATGATTTTCTGATATTTATCTCTCAAAACCTCTTCTTCTCTACGAGACGCTGCGCGTTGGCGGAAGCCTCTCGTAGAGAATGCGTACTTTGCGGTTCATTATTTCATCCCTAAATTCAGCAACGCCAACTTTGTTTTTTTTGTTAGGACTTTGTTTGTGTAGTAGCCTTGGCGTAGGGTACCGGAGTATGACATGAGGCTTAACAAAGTCAGGAAACTTTGATATTAGCTAACTACAAGAAAATATACTGATAGCTTTTTTTCAAATAATGAGTTTTCTTCATAATGAATATAGCTATAGTTTTTACTATATAAAGCTTTGACGGCTTATAACCTAGAAAATAAAAGTAGTACTATCCCTCAACTATTTTTCTATTTAGTAGGTGTGCAGATTAAATAACCCGACAGCTAAATTCTTGATATTAAAGGAGAGCTTACTTCCTAAAAGTAATTTCCCATAACTAACAGAATATTCTCAAGTCTTAATTGATGAGGATTTTAGCTAATTAGGTAGTCATTAAATATTGAAAAGCCAATGAAATTACATCAAGTATATAGATATAGCGGCCTTCAAATTACTAGAACTTCAGAATCTATTGATTTCTCAAAAATAAAGTTTTACCTTGCTAATTAAGTCAACCAAACTATCAACTGTGAAAACTAGGAGACTATTTCTATGATCATTGAATCCATACTCGCTGAAATGGAAGCTTGTAAACAAATCTGCATCGAATGCCAAACTACTTGCATTGATACTCTTAAATATTGCAAGCATAGAGGTGGTAAATACATGGATATGAGTATGATATCTATGATGCGGGACTGTGCAGAAATGTGCACAATGTGCGTCAATATGATTAATGATGGTTCTGAGTTTATGGGAAATACCTGTAGCTTGTGCGCCCAAATTTGCGATCGCACTGCCATAACTTGTGAACAGACGAGTGGTGATGCCACAATGATGTTCTGTGCAGCTATGTGCCGCAAGTGCGCTGAATATTGCAATAAAATGGGGCTTAATTCTGCTTCTTATTTTCGCAGATCAAGTTTAGTGACTGAAGATGCTCTACTGTCTATCTAAATTTACTCCAGGATTGAGTTACCTAATTTATAGAAGATTAGTACGTGTATCGACAGAAATACCCTAATAAAGTCTTGAGAATGGAGATGCTACGCGTAGACTTCGGAGTGAGTTCAGTTGAACGCTTGCTTCTCCGTAGAGGTACAGGAAGCCGCACGGGGCGCGTCTAGGTTGCTCAATTCAAATTATGCCATGTTTAATTTTTGGGTGTATTGGCTTCTAAACAGCTTTAACTGACGTAATTTTCTTGACTGGCTTCAGTTTGTGAAACTTTTACACCATCTTCACTAGCAACAATCTTTTGATTAAGTTCTCCGGCTCGCCAACTATCTGCAACATCTTTAATGAAACTGGCAATCGGAATAGCAATTAGCAAACCTAAAACGCCGCCTAGTTTTGCACCTATTAATAATGAAATTACAACCCATACAGGATTTAAACCAGTTAAATTTCCTAAAATTCGCGGTGCAACAATATTAGAGTTGATTTGGTCAATAGCTACGGCTACACCTAAAACTTCCACACCTAACCAGAAGTTTTCCAAAGCAACTAATAAACTCACTATGGCAATTCCGATACCTGTACCAAAAGGGAAAAGTGAGAAAAATCCAATAGCTATACCAAAAAGTAAAGCTAAGGGAATTCGTAGCGTGACAAATGCTAATGTCACTGTCACAGCCAAAATAGCACCCAATGTTGCTTGACCGATAAAATAATTTTGAAAATCTTCTCGTAATAATTGCCTAACTTTCATACCTATATAGGATGGAAACCACTGATAAATTCCATCCCATAAATTCTCACCATTTAATATTAGGTAAATAGTTAATACTCCAGCAATTAATATGTTCACTACAACCCCAATAGTGTCAAAAGCAAAACCAAGAATTCTGCCAGTGAAAGATTGAAATTGATTAGACAATCTTTCTAAAAGTTGGAGAGCTAAATTTCGTAAATTTACAGGAAGTTGCTGTGTAGCCGCCCAATTTTGGAAAGCTTCTAATTGTTGCACGCCAGAATCTATCCAAGACGGAAGAATATTAGCTAGTTCGTTTAATTGTTGCAGGATAATTGGTACTAAGGTGACACCAACACCTGCTAAAGTTACCACTGCTAATAGTAAGACTCCGACAATAGCCAAGTTACGCGGTACACCGCGTCTTTGAAAAAACTGGATGGGGTAGTTTAAGACAAAAGCTAGTAGAATGGCGATCGCCACTACACTTACCAAAGGTTGAAAGTACTTGACAACCTGGATTAATAACCAACCGTTGAGAATGACCAAGGGAAAGGCCAAACCATAACTGAACCATCGTGGTAGTTTGTTTGCTGATTGCATGAGAGTGACCAAATAATTACTAATTCGTAATTCGTAATTAAAGAGGGTACAAGCCCGCACCAAATCTTTGATTTGGTGAGCCAGCACTGCAAGAAGGTTTCCTTCTGTAGGTGACTGGTGAACTCGTAAGGGTGGTCTTCAATCAGTGGTTGGTTCAAGCCCCCACTGATTGTATAGCGTTTCTCTGTGGGATGAGGTACACGTGTGAGACGGAGAAGCTTGTCAATTTAAGGTTTTTAGTGTACCTCACGTGAGTAGGAACCGCTATAACTACGAATTACGCGCTTCGTAGCGGTAGCGAGTCCGCGTACTCCTGCGGAGAAGCAAGCGTTCGACTGAGCTCACGCCGAAGTCTACGCTTTTAGCGTCTCGTAGAGAGCCTCATTATCAATTACGAATTATGTTGACTCCACCACAATTCTTTAGTTTATTGTGGCATTAGATGCCAATTTCCAATTCTGCTCGTGCGTCAGGTGCTAGAGATTGCTTGTTGATAAAGTCAAGCATGATTTTTTGGTGTATCATCCCTAATGGACGGACTTCACCAGCGATAGCTGAGTAACAATCACCCCGGCGTATATCTTCTGGGGTCAATAATCCCATATCCCAGCCTTCATTCAGCACCAGTTGACTTAAATCAACCAGCAATGGAGCCTGAAACACATAGCGGATGGCTTTTTCATCGGTATAGCAGCCAAATTCTGTAAAGGCTGGCAAATCATAGGCTATTTCTTCAATAATTTCTCTTTTGACTGTCACCTCCGGGGTTTCGCCAGGTTCGATATGTCCACCAAACAAACCCCAGCAACCAGGAATCGCAATCGTTGGGATATTATCTCGTAGTTGCATGAGATACTTGTTGTTTTGGTAGAGAATGGCGATCGCTACTTGTACTAATTGATTATTCATAAAATTTATACCTAATTTTTTATTAATTACTCTTCTATATAAACTTCCCCAAAATCTTGGCCGGCAATCAAAATATTTTGGTAGCGAATTTTACCCTTTAATACTACTTGTGTTCCCTTTTGAAGATTGCCTTGATTGGTAATTACCCAAATTTTGCCAGTAGAGTCACTAATTTGATATGCCCATTGCTTCATTAGCGGAACTTGCTTTTCAACCTTGCCTTGAATATAAACGGTAGCTTGTTTATTTGGTTTAGCTTGAATCTTCTCAATCGCAGTGACATTGCTACCAAATATCAAGTTACTACCTTTGAGGTCAGAAGCTGTCCAAGAAGCACAACTACACAGTCCCGCTACCAGGAAAAAATTGAAAAGTACACGGTAAAAATTTGGCGATTGCTGCATTAGTTTCATCAAGTTATTTCCCAGTTCTCATTCATAACCCATGTTCCTGGCTATCAGACACCCATCTTTGACATAGTGTTTCACCGCTCCCTTGAATATTTCATGCTTTTATCCGTCAGATAAAGCAATGGATCTGAGAAGATAAACAAGTATGGTCTTGTGGTAGGAGAGACGCAACAGCAATCAACATACAAAAATTTTTGCCAAATGTTGACTTCGCTACAGACAACTAAAATTTTGGATTAGAGGCGAATCTTCTGGGGATTCTCATGAAAACAACAACTGTTAAACTTCTTGATGGTAAAGCGTTAGCAGCAAAAATTTACCAACAACTACAAACACATATTCAGGAATTACAAACTAAAGTTGGCCGTCCCCCCGGTTTAGCCGTGCTGATGGTTGGCAATAACCCTGCATCAGCCGCTTATGTACGCAATAAGGAAAAAGCCTGTACTCAGGTGGGAATCGCCTCCTTTGGTAAGCATTTTCCTCAAGAAACTAGCCAAAGGGAATTAGAGGATGTCATTGCCGAACTCAACGAAGACGAAAGAGTAGATGGTATTCTTGTGCAGCTACCCCTGCCTGACCACTTGGACGCTGTAACCTTGTTAAATCGAATACATCCAGATAAAGATGCCGATGGACTGCACCCAGTGAATTTGGGGCGACTAGTGCGGGGTGAAGCAGGTTTACGCAGTTGTACACCTGCGGGTGTAATGCGGCTATTGCAAGAATATGAAATTCCCTTGGGGGGAAAAAATGCCGTAGTTGTGGGACGTAGTATTTTGGTAGGTAAACCAATGGCCTTGATGCTACTAGAAGCTGATGCTACTGTTACCATTGTCCACTCGCGATCGCAAAATCTGAGTAGCATTACCAAAAATGCTGATATTCTCATCGCCGCCGTTGGTCGTCCAGGACTCATCACCGCTGACATGGTAAAACCGGGTGCGATCGTGGTAGATGTGGGAATGAATCGCGTCACTGATACCAACGGCAAGAGTCGCTTAGTTGGCGATGCCGAACTAGAATCAATTGCTGGTGTGGCGGAATATCTCACCCCTGTTCCTGGTGGTGTCGGCCCAATGACCGTTGCTATGTTGTTGCAAAACACATTTACCAGCTATTTGCACACAACAAAGTAGTCAAAAGTTATGAGTAAAAAGTTATGAATTTTTAATTTTTAACTCTCGATTCCTCCCTCATAACTTTTCAGCGCCAAAGCCCCGTAAAATTGTGACGTATACGACAAACAGCCAAAAGCTAAAAATTGAAGGAATTATAAGAATGGTAGCAGCTGATAACCTTCAGAAGATGCCAGAAACAGCAACCTTTAACCTTGCAGCTTATCTCAAAGACCGACAAAAGCTTTGTGAAGCTGCTCTGGATAAGTCTATGCCTGTCGTTTATCCAGAAAAGATTTACGAATCAATGCGCTACTCGCTACTAGCTGGAGGTAAGCGCGTACGCCCCATTCTCTGCCTTGCTACCTGTGAAATGATGGGCGGTACTATCGAAATAGCCATGCCTACAGCTTGTGCTGTAGAAATGATTCACACAATGTCGTTGATTCATGACGACCTGCCAGCAATGGATAATGATGATTACCGTCGTGGTAGGTTGACCAATCACAAAGTTTACGGCGACGATATTGCTATTCTGGCTGGAGATGGTTTATTAGCCTTCGCCTTTGAATTAGTCGCTACTCAAACTCCTGAGAGCGTTCCCAAAGACCGAGTTTTACAGGTAGTTGCTCGTCTGGGGAGAGCGCTGGGAGCTGCGGGTTTAGTCGGTGGTCAAGTAGTCGATTTGGAATCAGAAGGTAAGTCTGATATTTCCCTGGAAACCCTGAATTTTATTCACAACCATAAAACTGCTGCCCTTCTGGAAGCTTGTGTGGTTTGTGGTGGCATTTTGACGGGAGCATCACCAGAAGATATCCAACGATTGACTCGCTATTCTCAGAATATTGGTCTAGCATTCCAAATCATCGATGATATCCTGGATATCACTGCAACTCAAGAACAATTGGGCAAAACTGCTGGTAAAGACCTCCTAGCCAAGAAAGTCACCTATCCTAGCCTGTGGGGAATTGAGGAATCACGCTCTAAAGCCCAACAGCTAATTGAGGCAGCCTGTGCGGAGTTGGAACCATTTGGCAAACTTGCACAGCCGCTGCAAGCCCTAGCTCACTTTATTGTGAATCGCAGTAACTAGGTCATAGCAATTT
Source organism: Fortiea sp. LEGE XX443 (assembly GCF_015206815.1). Taxonomy (GTDB): domain Bacteria; phylum Cyanobacteriota; class Cyanobacteriia; order Cyanobacteriales; family Nostocaceae; genus Nostoc_B. Next base: position 9,312 of record NZ_JADEXZ010000040.1, on the reverse strand, counting down.
GGGTTTTAAATTTTGGAGCCGCTATGTTGTGGTGAATAAGTGCTACAGGCAGGTTAGACCTGATCTCAGTAACTATATCACCCCAAAAGAGGTTCATGGTGTTGGATCAATTAACATGATTTTAGATTCATGGTCTTGACTAACAGCCTGCTCCAACAACTTCAAACAATATTAAATATGCCAATTTGGGATCAGTATCTTTTGAGATTTGGGTTTTTGGACTCCATCAAAATTTTTACTTACAAAATAACTACTGCTAATTTTAACTAACTAAACCAAAACACCATGCAGGACATAGCCGATATTTTAAACAACCGGGTGCTGCTGGTTGCGCTGGTAGCCTGTTTCATTGCTCAAGCATTGAAGCTCGTCATCGAGCTAGTCAAAAATCAAAAACTGAATGTGCGTGTTTTAGTTACTACCGGAGGTATGCCTAGCGCTCATTCTGCTCTGGTGACAGCGTTGGCTGCTGGTATTGGTCAAACTGTTGGTTGGGCATCCCCTGAATTCGCCTTAGCTACAGTGTTTGCCATTATCGTTATGTACGATGCAGCCGGAGTGCGCCAAGCTGCGGGTAAGCAAGCTCGAATACTCAATCAAATGATTGCTGAATTATTTGACGAAAAGCATGAGTTTAGCCAAGACCGCCTCAAGGAATTACTGGGACACACACCAGTACAAGTTATTGCTGGGTCAGCGTTGGGCATCACAATTTACTTGTTAGCTAGGTATGCTTACTGAAGTATGAAGTATGAAGTATGAAAATCTTGCAAGATAAACATTCTTTCTTTTAACTTTTGCCTTTTTGAACTGGCTACTGTAGGCGCACGGCTGAACGCAGTAATATTACTTTTCGACTATCAACTAAGATGGCGAAAAAGCCACGCTCGTTGAGTTTCTGTAGTGTGTTGTAAGCCTGTTGTTGGTTGCTGGTATGAGTTGCCAGCAAGTAGGGGCGCTGTCCGTAGGAAGCAAAACCTATGTTACTTCCTACGACTTGCTGCACGCTATTGGCTAGTTCTGGACGGTTAAAATAATCCACCAATACGGCGTAACCTTGTCCTAGTGGTTGGGGATTATAGCTAACTGTTGGTACTGTTGCTGGTTGTTGAGCAACTTCGGCAGGTCGTGTAGTGATGATGGCAGACAATCCAACAATATTATTGATATATCTTGCCCAACGATTAGCATCTTCAATTTTGTTAAAACCGCCTATCCGTGTCACTGTGTCGGTGAGATATTGACAAGTAGTAGTGGAAATTTCATTGGGTAAAGCACTTCGTAATTGTCTTTGATATTCGGCTGTGGGGCTAATTACTAGTAACAAATATTCCCCAGGGTTTGGTGGTTGGCATACGGGAATTTTTTGTTGAGCGCTGACAAAAGTCGTACTATTGATTAAGCTGGCGATCGCTATTACCAATGCACTGGATACAGTCTTAACCCTCTGCACAAAATTGGCACGCATAAGCTAGATTTTTTAAGAAGTTTTATTTTAGTAATTGGTCACTAAAAAGTCTGAAGTCTAAAGGATGAAGGATGAAAAAATCTTTACATACCAAGTTCTTGTAGTCGGGGTAATTTTAATTCATACTTCACACTTCACACTTCATACTTTAGTGGACTAGGAAATAGCCACAAGCGATGCTAAAGGATCAGGGATTGTTACAGAAGGCGCATGAAATTCTCCTGTAATTACGTATTCTAATCGTAGTTTCAGCCAGGTAATAAATTGGGGATTTGTAGAAATAATTGCAGCTGCGGGTTTGGGACACTTAGCCTTAACTTCTGCCATTTCTGGCGCTTCTACGAAAGCTGGTTGTTGAACTAACCAAAAATCAATTTGTTTCTCATTTTCGTGGTAATGGCGCGTGCGTTCTTTCAGCACTTCGTCTAAAGGTTCTTCTTGTATGAGAAAGCGTTGGCTGGCCAAAACGTAATAATATGTTTGCATTTTTATCCTTGGGTTACTAACGAGTGATTTAAGGGTACAGTATTACTCCTGTACCCAGAATAATTAACTCTTACGGAATTTTTGGAACCAAGAACTGAAGGGACAAGCACTTCCTTTGGTTTCACTATTTGTTTGTTTGCCAGCTGCTGTTAGTTTTTCTAAGAACAGCATGTTGTCAAAATAGTGTTCCACGGAAATAATCTTTAAATCATCGGTGACACGAGCAATGCTCATCCCGACAATTTCAACTGTCTCTCCAGTGGGTGTATAGGCTTGATATGCACCTTTAAAATGTCCCCAGTGTCGCCATTTGAATGCTACGTTTGGTGGCCCTGAGAACACTTCCAGTACTTCCCAAGGAAATCCTTGGGGAAATGTTGTGTGGAAGATTTTAGCTGATGATTCAAAGCTTTCTTGGGAAGCTTTGTAATGTTCGGAATCAGCCATAAATAAATTGTAAGTACCTTGGGCTGATAAATCTGCTGCTGTGTACTCTGCCCCACCATTGGTACTGACACGAAACTTGTCACTCACAACTGCTAACCACTGTTCTGGGTTAGATTTAAAAGATACCTCCATCTCGAAGGTTCGCACTAAATTCTGGACGATCGCTTCTAATGAACCTTCAATATGATTACATACACTCTCTTGAGCAAGATTTTCTTTAGAACGAGAATAATCAGGAGGTGTTTGATAGCGCCACTCGACATCAGCGCTGGCGGCGATAACTTTATCTCTATCTTGTACCCAAAGCGGAAGGTTATCAGATTGTGTTGAGGTCATAAAAGTTTTAGTTGAAAATTTAACCAACGAAGGCTGAAAGTTGAAGTTAAAATCTGAAAAATTGACTTCACACTTCATACTTCTTTCTGGATTTCGCAGTTACAACCCCTCTTGATAAATAAGTGCTGAGTGCTGAGTTAAAAGACTGCTCCTAACTTGGCGGGGTATTTACTGAGTGCAAAACTACTTAGTACTTTTTGCTTTACTCAGAACTCAGCACTCTCATAGCTTGTTTCATTTCCCGGACTGCTCTTTCCATCCCGACTAAAGCTGCCCGACTGATGATAGTATGACCGATGTTTAGTTCTTCCATTCCGGGAAGAGCAGCCACAGGATAAACGTTCCAGTAGGTGAGTCCATGACCAGCATTTACCCGTAATCCAGCTTTAATTGCTTGCTCACACCCTGTAGCTAATACAGCTAACTCTTGCTGGCGAGTGGTTTCATCTTTAGCTTCAGCATACTGCCCGGTGTGCAACTCAATAAATTTTGCCTGCACTTTGACAGATGCTTCGATTTGTGCAGGTTCAGCATCGATAAATAAACTAACAGGAATGCCAGCATTTTGCAATTTATCGACAATCTCACCTATTCTAGCAATTTGCCCAACAATATTGAGTCCGCCTTCGGTGGTGACTTCTTCCCGTTTTTCAGGGACTAGAGTCACATAATCTGGTTTAATGTCAAGAGCGATCGCCAGCATTTCTTCTGTAGCGGCCATTTCTAAATTAAGATGCGTTCTCACTGTTTGCCGCAATAAACGCACATCCCGGTCTTGGATATGTCGCCTGTCTTCCCGTAAATGTATGGTAATACCATCTGCACCTCCTAACTCTGCCAGTACAGCCGCCGCTACAGGGTCTGGTTCCACCGTCCGCCGCGCTTGTCGGATGGTGGCGATATGGTCAATGTTAACTCCAAGTGTAGGCAACCCTAGTCTCCCGATTCACAATCCTCCGAACTTGATTTTACCGGAAATCTGGGTTGTAAAGTGAGGTGGGAGCGATCGCATGATAATCTTTGTATTCTATTGAGACAATCTTATGGGCAATGACTAAACCTAAACTTTTGGATACTGTTGCCACTCTTAATCCTATTCCAATCGAGTGATTAACTCTGGTAGAATCGGATGCTCTTTCTATGGAAAATTTACCAAATGGACAAGTGGGAACAATTGTAGAAGTATATGAGGAAAGAGACGAGACTAATTACTTAGTTGAATTTGCTGATACCCAAGGGTGTGAATATGCAATGGCTGTCTTAAAAATCAATGAAATTTTAGTTTTGCATTATGATTTGGCTACTGTCTAAGTTGTAGCGGTCGCCTACGGTGGGCGGAACGCCAATGCCTGCTTAGATACTCTCCTTTATTTCATCTATTTCACCAAACTCATTCTCGATTGCACGAACGGTGAACACTGAAACAACATTTAAAATACCCGTTGCTTTAACCATTGCTGGTTCTGATAGTGGTGGTGGTGCGGGAATTCAAGCTGATTTACGCACCTTTGCTTTTCATTGTGTCCACGGTACTAGCGCTATTACTTGCGTCACAGCGCAAAATACCTTGGGAGTGGCGCGGGTTGATGCTATGCCCCCAGAGGCAGTTGTAGCCCAAATGCAAGCTGTAGTAGAAGATATTGGCGTGCAAGCAGCAAAAACGGGAATGTTGTTGAACCAAGACATTATCGCTGCTGTTGCCCAGCAAGTGGAAGCTTTAGAAATTAGTAATTTAGTAGTTGACCCAGTGATGGTATCCCGCACTGGGGCGCAGTTAATTGATGATGATGCCATTAAGACTTTGCGCCAACAACTAATTCCTAAAGCAATTATTATCACACCTAACCGCTACGAGGCACAGATTTTGAGTGGTTTGCCGATTAATTCTTTGGATGATATGAGAGCAGCTGCTCAAACCATTCACCGCAATTTAAAAGCTAAGACAGTGTTAGTCAAGGGTGGCGGAATGCAGGGAAATGCCCGTGGGGTGGATATCTGGTTTGATGGCAACCGTTTAGAAATTTTGACAACACAGCAAGTAGACACGCAAAATACCCACGGTACTGGTTGTACATTATCAGCAGCGATCGCAGCTAATTTAGCAATGGGCAAGGATTTGTTAATATCTGTCAAACAGGCAAAAGAATATGTTACAACTGCACTCACTTACTCTCTCAGTATTGGCAACGGTCAAGGCCCTGTAGGACACTTTTTTTCTTTGTTACGAAATTGACCTGTGCTTTGTGGAATATTATAAGTTGTTAGTTGCTTGTTAAGATGAATTTCGGGTGGTGACTCAACCGAAAAAAATCTTTGCTATCTCGGCATTTTTCTATTATTCTTGGGCATAGTTTCAGATTTATTTATTTCTGATAGCATCTCTGTACAATTTCATTACCTTAATTTTTGATACCAATTCACCGATGCGAACAACGACAGCAGATGTTCATAGCCACCCTGCAAAACGGCCTGCTTCTCAAAATTATCCGTCCTCTGTGCCACTGTACGTATATCGGGAATTGGCAGCAGAGTTGCAAGCAAGCCAGGCAAAATTAGATGCACTCACCGCAAAAAATCAACAACTAGCGCAAGAAAATCAGTTCCTCCGCCAAGAAATTACCAAAGTCTTGGAATCTGTTTCACACTTGCAAAAGCTAGTAGATTTCCGTGGTACACAGGGTAATGATAGTAGCCATCCTCCTCGTGCGGTTGGTGAAGTGAAAAATCCAGCCAAGCAGCCGAAAAAGGAAGCACGTCCACGTCCACCTGAAGCGCCTAAAGCCAAACGCCGTTCTGATTTTTCTGTACCTGTACTAGAAATAAATTCTGACTTACCAGAAACAGTCTTTATTGAAGAACGGCCAGTCAGTTATTATCCTTCTATGGCAGCAGAAAAGAAAGAATTTAATGGCTGGTGGTTAGTTATTACTATTTTGTTAGTTATGCTTACCGCTTTTGGTGCTGGGTATTTGATTGTGCGACCTTTGTTTGAACATCAAAGTCGCTAACATCTGTTCTAAATTGTTAACAAATATACTTAAACATAGAATTTTTCTATTTTTGAGTTGCACAAAGCACGTTTCTCGCTGCGCCCCGCTTGCTTGCTCTCCTACTGCTTTCGGTCATCAATCTGTGGTGCCAAAACTGCATATACAAACATCATACACTTTAAAAAAAGTTGCAATTATTACATTATGTTTTTGTAATCGCGGTATTGGTAAGAGTGTCAGACAGTGGATCTGGTTAGATAGATAAACAAACCTATTAAAACTTAGGAGTCAAATACATGAAAAAAGTAGAAGCAATTATTCGCCCATTTAAGCTTGACGAAGTAAAGATTGCTTTGGTTAATGCTGGTATTGTTGGGATGACAGTTTCTGAAGTAAGAGGTTTTGGACGGCAGAAGGGACAAACAGAACGCTATCGCGGTTCTGAGTACACAGTTGAGTTTCTGCAAAAACTGAAAGTGGAAATTGTCGTTGAAGACAGTCAAGTTGATATGGTAGTAGACAAAATTATCTCTGCTGCGCGTACAGGCGAAATCGGTGATGGTAAAATCTTTATCTCTCCTGTTGAGCAAGTTGTGCGGATTCGGACTGGAGAAAAGAATACAGAAGCAGTATAAGGCTAAATAGAGACGCGAGCGATCGCGTCTGTTGTTTATCAAATAGTGGGCGTTGCTAAAAGTAGGATAGAACAGACTGAAAATTTTCACTTTCAGAAGTTTTCTTGTCTCTGAAATCAGCAACGCCTCTGGTTAAAATTAAAGTCAGATTGTTAGCTTATAGCAACAGATAAGGTGATTAGGACATAAACACAAAACCTATAGAACACCAATTCATTAATACTGAAAAAACCCCTCTCCGACGCGGCTACGGTGTATACACAAGTCGGAAAAACCTGATCCACAATAGGCTTGAATCTGGTAGGGTGTGTTACGCTGACGCGATAACGCACCCTACTGACGCACCCTACTGGCTGTCACCTGTCACCTGTCACCTGTCACCTGTCACCTCTCCCTTGCATCTTCTTGGCTAATCTGCGGATGATTTAAAAATCTATAAAATAAGAAACTTAATCGGCTTCGGCTGCAAAAGCTTGAAAAATTGTTTGATAGCCATCTTTTGCTAAAGTCTCAGCCTCTCGGCGTTCTTCATCAGTGAAGTTACCTTGTAGTTCCTGGTTATCAGAAAATTTAGCAATTAATTTTTCATCATCAAAGAAGAGTGTTTCTCCTGAGTGGAAATATCGGATTGCCACAACTTTGCTATTTTTAAACCAGAAACCTATACCGTCTCCTACCTCTGAAAGCGTTTCGGAAGCTGTGACTGGTTCGTTATTGATTGTACAAATTCTGTAACTTATCCCTGCTTTAACTTTTATCGCTTCATCGCAACCTTCAGTCATTTCTGCAAGAGACTGCATGAGTGCATCAAGAATTTCTTCTGGGGTTTCAGTCTTTATTTCTTCTTTTTCGGTTGATACAGTCTCATTAATTTGTTTTGGCAAAGAAGAAGTACCAATCACACATTCTTCGAGAATTCCATCACTATCGTAATTGATAAGTGAGTCATCTTGCCGCCTATTTTTGCCGCAAGCGATGATTTTACCTTCCTTCACGGCTAGTGTTTGAGCAGAAGTTGATAAAGTCGATGCTTGAGATAGTTTACATGTCGTGAGTAAAGCAGTAAAAACTAGCAAGCTTAACGATAATTTTTGGTAAAATAGCAGCTTTTTCATTGTGTGTTTGAATAATTTGGCTATTTTAGTTTGCCCAAAATATATAGTCACTATCTTGCATCTACCCCATATTAAGACTCGTTAAAACGCAACACTATTAAAAGCTCCAATATGAATACAGATTGAATTGAGCGTTAAATTTAGCATCCTGGAAAAAATCAGGGATCTTGCTGTTTACGAAGAGATTTAGATACTGTAGCAACACATACATTCTTTTAACTTAGATACAATATATATTTAAAAAAACATATATCTTAAGATGCAAAAAATATCTACCTTAAGATACAATTAACTTCATCTGATAAACAAAAAATCCTCAAAAATTCTACGTATCAATCACAAGACATCTAATCTTTGTGCGGCTAGAACCAGTGAATTTACACAGTTTGTCAGTACTAAGTATCGCAGAAGTCTTGGGGAAGCTGACTCACGGCGCATCAATCTACAGTTTTTCCTCTATACATAACCACTTCAGTTAAACAACCAAAGGATGAAACACTGGATCGCCAAATTAGCAATCTATATAGTATTGTTATATTTTTTTATCTTAAATACTGCTTGGGTAGAAGCTAACCCATTGTATCTACAGCAATTAAACACACTCCCAGTAGTTGAAAATTTAGGGAGTACTAACGATAATATTGAAGAAAATAACAAAGAAGAATTGCCGCCATTTCGTGAAATAGTCAAACAAATCAATAAACCAGAAGGACTTTTCAGCTTTTATTGCAATCAGGAATCAGGCAAGATTTACTTAGTAATTAAACCCGAACAGCTAAATCAAAATTATTTAGCTACAGTGACATTAGAATCTGGGGTTGGGGAAAAAGGGATTTATAGTGGATTACCGCTGGATGATTTTCTCTTTTATTTCCGGCGAGTCAAAAATAATTTGCATTTTGTAATTCGTAATGTCAAATTTCGGATAAAGCCAGGTGAAGCAGAACAGCGATCGCTGGCGCGTTCTTTTAGCGATTCGGTGTTATATTCATTAGCAATTAACAGTATAGATCAGCACAATAAAAATATTTTAATTGACCTGGATGATTTGCTGATGCAGGATTTTCCAGGCTTGACTTTTTTCTTGAAATATTCTTTGCAAGCTGATTACCGCTTAGATAAAAGTAAATCGTATTTTGGTGATGTTAAAAGTTTTCCTGAAAACGTAGAGATTGATTCAATTTACGGTTTTTCATCATTAGAAGGTGCAGATTTAATCACTGTACCTGATAGTAGATCAATTAGCCTGAAGGTACATTATAGTTTTTCCCAACTTCGAGAAAATAACGGTTATATTCCCAGACTTGCTGATGATAGAGTGGGATATTTTATTACTGCTTTCCAAGATTTTTCTCAAAATAACATTCAAGAACCATTTGTACGTTATATCAATCGTTGGCATCTAGAACCATCAGAACCTAACGCACCCTTATCTCCACCTAAAAAACCGATTGTATTTTGGATTGAAAATGCTGTACCACCAGCATATCGTGATGCAATTCGTGAAGGTGTTTTGATGTGGAATAAAGCATTTGAAAAAGCCGGATTTCAAAATGCAATTCAAGTACAGCAAATGCCAGATGATGCTGATTGGCATCCAGCAGATGTCCGCTACAATACTATTCGCTGGTTCAATTCTTTAGATGCAGGTTTTGCGAGAGCGCCAATGCGTGTTAACCCACTCACTGGCGAAATATTAGATGCAGATATTATTGTCGATGCTAATATGGTGCGGTCAATTCAGCAACAATATCACGCATTGATAGAAGCTTCATCGCTGAATAACAACCCATGTCAGGAGTCCAATAGGAGGCAGGGGGCAGAGGGCAGGGGGC
>NZ_JADEXZ010000003.1 GCF_015206815.1 Fortiea sp. LEGE XX443 | reverse complement strand
TATACCAAAGACAATATTCATCCACAAATTTGACGGTTTGTTTGGGTGGACGAGGCTCTACCATGCTCTGTGTCTTCGTTCTGGGCTTTTTACATCCTTATACTACCGCGATAGTGACACAACAGGGTTATGTTGGACATTGCCACCGCACCTGCAAACGCCCAGTTCATGCAAAACGCAGAGGACTTCTTCACAGAATATTTTGAAGGTATTGACGAAACAATCATTCGATATGTATTTGCGGTACTGCGCGGTTTGTTCCTAATTTACCTGGGTATTGGTCTTATCCGAGTCGTTCAAGCAGCCAGGAATGACGAAGATTGGCAAACTATCGCCCGTACACCAATTATCGTTGCCCTCACAGTTGTAGTCGGAGACTTGCTTGCAGGACTGGTAACAGGCTGAGGAGCCATTCGTCAAAAAAGCCACCACGAGTGGCACAATTCCACAAGTGCCACTCATCAAGATTTCAAAAACTGACTTTCGTCTTTCGTCATAATGGCCAGAGAACGGGAATTTCGTACTGTCAACCGCGTATTAGGAGAACAGCCGCGCCTTGGGCCATTCCCCGCCGACCAAATTGTTCCCTGGAGTGCGATCGCTCTCATCTCCTACATGGTAGTTAAGGGTTTTATGCAAGCTTCCTGGCTGGCAACTGGAATTGTAACTGCTTGGGGATGGGCAACTTGGTGGACGGTAAGTTCCAACAAAGCTTTTTTTGGTAAGTTTGTCGGCACGCCGCGCATCACCCGTGGCTATAAACCTTTTGTTTCTCTCGTTAATCCTCTACAACCTCAATCCCAGAAAAAGCACCAGCTGAAAAAACGCAGATAAAGCTGCTCAAGTAAAAAATATCACCGAACGAAACTACAGGCTATGAGTTCGACTGTCTCAACGAAAACAAAGGACAAAATTGGTAAAAAATCCCTCGATACCGAACAATTAGGTGTTGTCAAAAACCTAACACCGTTTGAGGATATTACTCATTTAGCCGGGATTGCAAGTATCTCACTTGCTGGTCGCAGAGATATCGGCGCACTCATCCTCCAGAAAAAAGAAGATATTCAAATTAAGTTCTGCTTCGACGTACAAGGAGCCCACCCATCTTTACCAGAAGAACAGATTCTCCCGATTTTTGAAAATATTGAGGGCGGACTCAAAGAACTTCCTGAACGCGAAACCTTAACAATTCATCTTGGTTCGTTCACTGATGATTTTCTCCGGCAGCAGGAACTAAAAAAGATAGAGGATAAATGCGACCTAGAGCAACTAACTCTGCTAGTGCGATCGGAACGTCTGCGAGCAAGAGAACTCACTAAAGCAGGAACTCGTAAAAATAAGTTTTTACGTTTCTGGTGTACCTATAGTGTCCTGGCTTCTGAAGATAGTCGCTCAAATGATGCAATTGAAAAAACTATCAAACAATTGCAAAATGCCTGGTTCCAATTTACTGGACAAATTCACAGTGTTCGGCAAGAACGAATTGAAACAATCTTACGGGATAGTTTTACCTCTGGGTTTCAACGGTGGGAACAACTTTTGACAAACTCGATGGGGCTAGCAGTACGAGCAGTCACTAGTGAGGAAGTATGGTCAATTCTTTGGAGTCAATTTAACCGTAGCGATGCGCCCAAAGTTCCCAATCCCCTCATACTAGATGAAGAGGGACTTCGAGAAGTTCAAACTAGCGATTTCCACATTCGCCATCTGATGCTGGAGAATGAAAAATCTGTCCCGTTTCTCGATCGCAGCTGGGTAAGACTACAAGACAAGTATATCGGCGTTCTTCAGTTCAGCGAAAAGCCCCAGGGCTGGGTAGATGAATACGCCCAGCTTCGATACCTCTGGGAGGTAATATCCAAAGAAAAAATCTCCGACACCGAGATTATCTGCCAGCTATCTAAAGCCAACCAGGGACTTGCCAAAACTGCTCTGCAACGGATTACCAAACAGTCAATTACTTCCAGCGCCATGTCTTCTGAGAAGGGGTCAATTGACGTAAAAGCCAATATGAACATTGAGGAGGCAGTTAAGGCACAAGAAACTATCCTCAGAGGCAGTTTGCCCATCCACACTGCTGTTGTCTTTTGTGTTCATCGTCACAGTCGTCAAAAACTTGATGAAGCTTGTCAATACCTTTCTAGCTGTTTCTTGCGACCTGCTGTAGTTGAGAGAGAAATCGAGTATGCCTGGAAAACATGGTTGCAATGTGTACCTGTTGTTTGGGAAAGCCTACTTACAAGACCCTTTAACCGCCGCCTGCCTTATTTCTCATCCGAAGTTCCCGGACTCATGCCGATAGTCAGAACAGCTACAGGAGATAAATCCGGGTTTGAGCTAATTGCTGAAGAGGGAGGAACTCCAGTACATCTTGACTTGTACAAGCAGCACAAAAATCTCGCCATTTTCGGTACTACTCGTGCGGGTAAATCCGTTTTAGTAGCAGGTCTATTAACACCTGCCTTGGCTCAAAACATTCCCGTAATCGCGCTTGATTATCCTAAACCCGATGGTACTAGCACGTTTACCGACTACACCAAATTTATGGGAGAGGAAGGGGCATATTTCGATATTAGTAAAGAATCGAACAATCTATTTGAATTACCTGATTTAAGGGGATATGAGCCTGAAGTTATTAAAGAGAGAATGACCGATTTCAAAGAATTCTTGAAATCCACATTAATGATTATGGTACTAGGGACAAATCCTGTAGGGGTAAGTCCGACAACGGTATCAAATATTGAAAGTATCATTACAATTACGATTGAAACTTTTTACAACGATGAAGATATCAAACTTCGGTACAAGCTAGCATTAGAAAATGGATTAGGAACACCTGAATGGGCAGATATTCCCACACTTAAAGATTTCTATAATTATTGTTCGCCTGGATTTATCAAGCTTGATTCCATCACCAATAATAGTAAAGAAATTCTCGATGCCCTTGACCAAATCAGATTGCGATTAAAGTTTTGGCTAAATTCACGAGTTGGGCAATCAATCGCCAATCCATCTAGCTTTAAAACTGATGCTCGATTGCTTGTATTCGCACTGCGATCGCTTGGGAGTGAAGCCGATGCCGCAGTCCTTGCCTTGAGTGCTTATTCCGCAGCATTACGTAGAGCTTTATCATCTAAAGTATCAATATTTTTCTTAGATGAAGCACCAATTTTATTCAATTTTGAGAGCATAGCCGAGCTAATTGGTAGACTCTGCGCTAACGGTGCAAAAGCAGGTATACGTGTAATTTTATCTGCCCAAGAACCAGAAAGTATTTTCCAAAGTAAGTCTGCTTCCAAAATATTTGCTAACATCACAACCCGCCTGATCGGTCGGATTCAAACATCGGCAGTTGACCCATTTGTGAATAGGTTTAAATACCCTTATGAAATTATCTCGCGTAATAGTACCGAAGCATTCTTCCCAAAACGCGAAAGTATTTATTCACAGTGGTTACTTGATGACAATGGCAAACTTACTTTTTGTAGGTATTATCCTGCTTATTGCTTACTTGCAGCAGTTGCAAATAACCCGAATGAGCAAGAATTACGCACTCTATTTCTCAATAAATATGCCGATAATCCAATGCTGGGTATGGTGAGATTTACAGAAAGCTACATACAAATGCTTCGGGGAGATGAGTTAAGCCAAGAAGCACAACAATTACTAAAAAATCAGCGATAGCGTGAAAGTCTCTGAGCAAAATTAACAAAGCAACATAGTTGTATGTTTCGTACTTTATAAAGGGAATGTAGGCGTTCGCGTAGCATCTTGTAGAAAAGCCTTACCGTAGGGTAACGCGAACGGTGTTTCTACGTAATCTTAACATTATAAATTCGCAAATAATGAGATAATTAATAATATTAAGGAGGTGATTTATTTGTACGGTTGTCAACAAGTTTTGATTCACGCGGATAAAGAATTAAAAGGAATTCTAGAGTTTATCTGTTCTGAAGCAAATAAACTATCAAATTGTGCCGTCTACTATGCTCGTCAAATATGGTTTAAAGCAAAACGTTATATAACCAAGTTTGAGTTAGATAGCGAAATGAAATCAAACCGTCATTTTCAAACACTCTATTCTCAAGCAGCACAGCAATTATGCCGTTCTGTGTATGAATCGTTTGCGTCATTCAAGCAGCTTAACGCTTTGTATAATCGTGGCGAATTAGCAGATAAACCTAGACCACCAAAGTACAGAAAGAATGGTTTCAATCTAGTTAGTTATCCAAAGCAGGCACTAAGGCTAAAGGATGGACAGATTAGAATACCACTCGGTTCGCAGGTAAAAGTGTGGTTAAAGTTAGATTCTTTCACTTTACCAATGCCATCAAATTTGAGGTTTGAGGACATTAAAGAGTTAAGAATTTTACCTAGAAAACGTTGCTTTTATGCTGAGTTTATCTACAAAATTAATACCGTTAAGTCGGACGTAGATAAAAGCAGAGTTTTAGGTATTGATCACGGGTTGAATAACTGGTTAACTTGCGTCTCTAATGTAGGAACAAGTTTCATTATCGATGGTCGGCATCTTAAGAGTTTAAATCGTTGGTACAACAAACGAGTGTCAACAATTAAAGAGAATAAACCTCAAGGTTTTTGGTCTAATAACCTTGCCGATATCACCGAGAAACGCAACCGCCAAATCAGAGACGCTATTAATAAGGTTGCCAGAATTGTTATTAACCACTGCTTAGACAATCGCATTGGTAGAGTTGTATTTGGGTGGGGTCAAGGCATCAAGCAAGAGATTGATTTAGGTAAAAAACGTAATCAGCAATTCGTGCAAATCCCTACTGCCAGACTCAAAGGGCGAATTGAGCAACTGTGCCAACAGCATGGGATTGAATTTCTCGAAACAGAAGAAGCCAACACCTCAGCAGCATCATTTGTTGATGGTGACACGCTCCCAAAACACGGTGAAAAACCCGATAGTTGGAAATCTTCTGGACGCAGAGTGAAACGAGGATTGTTTAGAACGGCAATGAATTGGTGCATTAATGCAGATTGCAACGGTGCAGCCAATATCATCCGTAAAGTAAGCACAAAACTTGGACTTGATTTAAGTGGAGTGTCTAGGGGTGCTTTGACTCACCCCACCCGGATCTATATCTGGGTGACAGCTAAGAAGAAGCGAAGCAACGAGGCTTTAACCCGTTGCGTAGCATCCTCTTAGAATCCCTTAAATTCATTCAGGGGAGTAGTCAATGGATAACAATAACAATCAGCCATTAAAGTCAGCATAAATTATAGAAGTAAAACTAAGAATAATCTGGATTTATAACAAGAAGAATCAATAACTAATAAATAAGTGGCTTAACTTTAATTGCCACATTGATTATTTTATCCACGAAAAGTATGAAACCAAAATTCAAGTTTACTAAGAAAGGAGTAATAATCGGGTCAATAATTGGTCTGGTTACTTTACTCGGTACAGCACCCAGTTATGCCTTTTCAATTGAGGATTTCTTCAAGGTTTTAGGGAAATTCAATAACTATTTTGAGGAAACCAAAAAGGAACTCACTTCAGGAACTAATAAATGGGGTGGGATGAAAGGCGAAGCTAAAACTGCTATTCAGACTGGCAGTATGGATATGCCAGATCCAGTAAACTCAGCCGAAAAGCTCAAAGAGCAACTCAAGAACAAGGGTAACTGGAATGAAAGCAACACAGTTGAAGCTGCGGTCAGTGCAGCTAACGAACTAGAGAGAGAAACCACCCGCGCCACGATCACCAGCGTCTTAGGGGAAGTCGGTCAGGAACGTACCAAAAATGAGATAGAAGCAACTGAACAAACTGTAGCTGATGCCAAAGAACTCGCAGAATCTGCACAACCAATGGATGCTTCACAAAACATCCTCAAGGTCATTGCTGCCCAAAACTCGCAAATTGTCTCAATGTTAGGTCAATCTCGCATTGACGGACTGCAAACACGGCACGATGCCCAGCAAACTAACCTGATGCTATCTCAACTTGCCGAACAAGGGGCAAGCGATCGCCGCCGTCAAAACCTGATGATGGACGGTATCAGCGCCCAGTATGTCGAAATCAGTGGGTTTAGCAGTCTCAAAACTACCGCAGGTGAATAATTCACCCTAATTAGTTGGTCATCTCTGCAATTGAGATGACCAACTCTCTATCAGGTACATAATACAGACCATGTTAGAACATCTTGTAATTGCAACCGACCCATTCTTCGGGCAAGACATTTTAGAAAATGCGTCAGCTGGAGCGCAATTAGTAGCAGAAGGTTTCAATGAACTTTGGCAGGAAACCCTCAACGGTAACTTGTACGGCTCGATGTGCAAAGTTGGTCAGTTTTTTGCGATCGCCACACTCACCCTTTTTATGGTTGAGTTAGGCAAAAACTGGATAAATCAAGAAGATATGAAAGCCCTTTCCAGTTGGATATGGCCCATTCTGGTTATCGGGCTACTAGCTAACAATGGCACTTTACTCAGAAGTGGAACACTCGCCATCCGGGGATACATTAATACTGTTAATAATGACATCCTAGAATTTACTGCTGCCGGAGCCAACCTAGAAGTAGCATTCAACCGCGCAGTCGGCAATATTGCCCTCCAGCAGCAAGTAGGGGCGGCAATGGAAAGATGCCGCTCCATCCCTGGTAACACGCAAGATTCAATCACCTGCTTGCAACAAGCAGAAGCAGAACTTAAAACCTCTGCGCCCGATCTATTTAAAGGAGAAGCCCCCGATAGCGGTAGTTGGGAATTTAACCCACTTCAGGCTTTATCTGATGCTAAAGACGCGCTCGAAAATCTCTCCCCTGGTCAAATCGCCGAAAAGATTGGTAATACTATCACCAGTACAATCGGTTCAATGATCACCGGATTTGTCGCAGTCATCCTCCTCGCTCTCAATAACGCTTACCAATGGGGTATCGAATTCACGATGCTTTTAACTGCCCTACTTGGCCCGTTGGCAATAGGCGGTTCGCTACTTCCCTTTGGCGCAAAACCTATTTTCGCTTGGCTAACTGGTTATTTCACCGTTGGAATGGCGAAACTTTGTTTCAACATGATTATTGGTTTGTGCGGACAACTTATCGCTAATTCCGAACAAAATCAACCGATGATATTTCTGCTTTTTGTTGGGTTAGTTTCTCCTATCCTTGCATCTGCATTAGCCGCAGGTGGTGGAATAGCTGTTTGGACAGGATTAGGTAAAACAGTAGCATTTGGCTCTGAAATTGCAGCAGGAATCGCTACAGGTGGAGCAAGTACAACTGCTACGGTTGCTGTCAACGCCACCAAATTTGTTAGTTCCAAAATCAAAGTTAAAAAGTAATTAACAAATAAATATGCTTAAACCTAAGTCTAAATCTCAACCAGCTCGGCTCCTCAGTTATGGGCAATCTACCTCCACACCTATTGCAATGGCGATCGCCGTAACAGCAGGAGGAACTATCTTATCTACCCTATTGCAAATAATAAATATTGGCATGATTGCTAGCACAAATCATCATGTCAAAGGTATGACGATAGTTCAACTCCAAGATGGGTCTATTTCACCTGGTAAATTTGCTGCTCCCAACGAACGCGAAGCCGAAACTATCAAACGCTTTATCTCAGATAGCATGATTAAAATGTTCGGCTGGAACGGAATAATCGAAGCAACAGAGAATGGTGAAAATGTCACTAAACCTGATAGGGGAATAGATATTCAAACAACAAAAAATAGTAGAAAAAAAATTCCTACTAGAGCCTGGGAAGCTGCATTTGCACTATCTGAAAATCAAGATTTTCGGGCAAACTTTCTCAAGAAATTAGCAGAAATCGTTCCAAGTGGTGTATTTAACGGTGAAGTTCAAGTTTCACTTGTAACTCGCCATATCTCTGAACCCAGAAAAATCAAAGATGGACAGTGGGAAGTCGATTATATCGCTACGCTCGTCAACTTTAATAGGAACGAAAACCAAGGCAAAGGAATCGCTTTTAACAAAACAATTACTGTCGAAGCTGTCGATACTCCCAAATTACCAAATAAGCCAACTGAACTCGATAAGAAAATTTATTTAGTACGAGAACCAGGTTTAGAAATTACTCAAATCGTTGATTATAACCTCGGTAAGAAATAAAAATAGTTAATCAAGAAGAAAACTATGTTACAGCTAGAAAATGAGGCTTCCAATAAACATATATCTTCCGTAAATAGCCTTTTACCAATTGACAGGGCAGAAGAAGATGAAGTTGAAAATTCACAATTTGAGGTAGTTGAAGAAGATGAAACTGAAGTAGAAGACCCCGCGTTAATCCAAACTAAACACGACTTTGTTACATCTCCCTGGTCAAGATTAGGAATTATTGGTGGTGCATTTGGTGCTGGGTTTCTAGTTATATTTGTTGTCCTCAACGGCATGATGAATGGGGGTAGTAAAAACGCCAAAAAGCCAGAATTAACTACTCCAACTCCCACAGTTGCCGCATCTGAGAAAAAAGAAGGCGATGTTTATGCCAAGCTTGCTCTCGCCAAGCAACAGGAAGAACTTGATGCCCTAAATGGTAAAGCTAATACAGGAGACAAAGAGGAGAAAAAAGAAGCTACTGAAGAAGAACAAGCCAAAAACCAAGAGAAAACCCGTTCTATTCGACAACGAAGGGTAGTTGCTCAAGAAACTCCCCCTACTTCCAGACGACGTGTATACCGGGAAGAAACACCCGAACGTGTTAGACCAACACGTAGAGTAGTAGCCTCACAGCCAATACCACCTTTGCGTCCTAGCGCTCCTCTACCAAAATTTGCCAAACAAACAGTTGCCAGCAACCAGAGTGTCGCCAAAGATCCAATAGCCGAACTCGAACGCCTGCGTAACCTGGGTTCAGTTGGTCGAGTTGAGTATATGCTAGCCAGTACCACTGTCAGTGAACCTACAAACACTACAGTACAAGAGGTTACAGCTAAAACTGAAGAAACATTACGCCCAGCAGAACAAAATAGCGATCGCTCCCGTCGTCGCCGTAGCCGACGCAGCGAGAATACCGAAACAATTACCAATACCCCTAATCAAGTTGAAGAATTGCGCCCGCGTTGGCAACCTGTAACCACAAATGACAGTACTCTTAAATATAGCAATACTGATGACAAAGATAACAATCAAGCCGTGCCAGTTATTTATAGCTTCTCGGTAAAAGAACCACAAATTAGCTTAGAACTTGACAAAGAAAAGGCGGTAGAGTCCAGTTTTGCTAGTAATAAAGAAAACAACTCCACTCAGCAAATTGAACAAGTTGCAAATAACTACCTGCCAGAAGAAGCACAGATACTCCAAGAAACACAACCGCAGTATTTAGTTGTCGGTTCGTTTGCAAGTGCAACCTTGGTAACTCCACTCGTTATGCCCCAAACCAGTAATAACACTCGTTCCCAAGAACAGACAAATACATTACGGTTTGTCGCCCGGTTGAACGAGCCGCTTTACAGTAATACTGGGGAAATAGCGATTCCCGCAGGAACACAGGTAACTATCGCCATGATTTCGGTTGATAGCACATCAGGTGTGCGTGCCGAAGTCACGGCCATTCTCAAAGACGGCACAGAATATCCTCTATCACCTGGAACGATATCGGTTTTGGGAGAGGCGGGTTCACCCCTAATCGCTAGACCTTACGACGACAAGGGATCTGAAATTGCCAAATATGATGCCACATTAGGGACAATAGCTGGTCTTGCCAAGGTAGGGGAAATTATTAACCAGCCGGATGAAGAAGTCACAGAAGATTTGCCTTTAGGTGGGACAAGAACTCGCAGCCGCAATAATAAACGCAACCTGGGAGCTGCTTTCCTTGAAGGTGCTTTTGGCAAACTTGGCGAAACAGTCAGCAAGCGGACAGAACGTGCTACTGACGAAATCAATCGCCGTCCCAATGTTTGGTATGTGCCTAAAGACACCAAAATCACAATCAAAGTCGATAGGTCAATCAAGCTGTGAAACTAAGAGATATAGCAGATTTTAGTTTAAGGATGCCAGAGGCGATCGCCTCTGGCACTGCGCTCCGCGCAATCGCCTTTAGCGGATGCCTCACCATCACCTCCGTGCTTGCACCAAACCAACTTGTACTAGCAAATACTATCCGTCAAGTTGCAGCGTCCCAGGTGTCAGGAGAAAATGCCCAATTGCAGACAGTTAAGGTCTGGCCCGGACATGGGGTATCAATATCGTTCTACAACACCAGAGAAATCATCAAGAAAATCTGGCTGGATGACCCATCTAAGTTTGTTTTTGATGTAGACGGATGTCTTGAGGGCTTGGGTAAGTGTTCTGGAAGCAGTACGGGTGCAGGACTAATTCACATTCGCCGCATCGAGACAGTCAAAATCCCCGGTTTACCACCAGCTCCTTACGGGGCGCACATGACGGTAATTACCGAATCTGGCTCAACAAGGAAAAGCTATCACTTCCGGATTGTAGCGGGCAGTGGCACACCAGAGTACAGCCAAATTGAAATTATTGGCAATACTCCCAGCAAACCTGAAGAAGTAAAACCAAAGGTCAGTTACACCGCATTATCTGATAGCAGACATATCGCCAAAGGGATGCAAGTTGCTCTAAAAAACCAGTGGGTTACGACAGACAGCAAGCTTTGGAAGCGTCTGAACCAACTTGTGGAGTTGCGATCGCAAGGAGAGGAACTTGTCGTTGCCGCCAGCACCGCCGGAGTATCAATGCAATTGGTTGAAAAACTCATGTTACTGGGTGGAAAGCGCTTGTTAGAAATACCACCACAGCGCAATAACCCTCTCACAACAACAAATCTAGGTAAATCAAGTTTTAAATAAATAGTGATGTATAACGAACATCTGACCACTAACAACCAAATTTTAGATACTACAGCAGAGGTAACTGCGATTGTACCAGTGAGAGCTGCAAGCCAGGAAAGCACTCACAACAAAACCAATCGAGGGCTTGAGTATCGGATGGAAAAATTTAATAAATTACGCTACCTAATGGTTGCAGGACTTATTGCTGGGCTTGCCCTACATGGGTTAATCCGATATGGAGGTAGCTATAATATCGGCAGTCTCTTATTCGGCGATAAAGCGGTAGCTCAAACAGTTCCATCGAAGTATTCAAATTTGAACACTTCGATAGATAAGACAAAACAAACCAAACAGCCACAGCCGGTTGCAACAAAATACGTCGATGGCGCACCTACTCCTGATTGGAGCAGTATCACGTTTAGAAACATGAAATTTGGCGGTGCTGGCAGTGTCGAATTCCCTAATATCAAAAACCCTGGTATGAAGGAGACACGCACCTGGAGTGCTGGGCAAAGCCTTGCTGAAGTCATGGAACTGGGTGATTTTGAAGCAACCGAGTTCAATATTGAAGATTTCACGCTTGAAGATATCGCCGACATCACGGGCATTCAACTTAAAAATCTCAAACTGTCAGATTTTGAAACACTCGATTGGCAAACACTCGAAGACCTCGCCGAAGCAATTCCTAATTTAGAAGATTCAGAAGTCGGAGCCATTCCACCAATTCAAGAACTAGTGACCAAAGTTACAGGCAGCACCGCAAGCTACCAAACTGTTGGTGAGGCGCTGGACAATTATCCCCAACTGGGAGAAGTGGAACTTGGTGAGTATATCAAACTTGATAAATATAAACTCACCAGTATCCCTGGTATTGAGGATGCACAACTAAAGGATTTTACTAACTGGCAAAACACAACAATTGGTAAGGTTCCGGGATTGGCTGATGTACCGTTCGATCAATTCCCCAGTGTTCCCATCCCCGATGTTAGCTTTATCGGCAAAGTAGACTTACCCCTCGGTTCGCTTGAAAGCGGACGTTGGAAGTCAATAAGTGGTAGTTACCAAGCTGGGTTTAATGTCCCGTGCGAGAAAACCTGTGGTCACATCGAAGTTTCGGGGAGTGATATTGTGACTGGCGCACAATGGATGTCCGGTAAAGACCAAAAAGTTAAAGGCGGATTCGGCATCTTGGGCAGTCTCAACGGTGGAAAAGAACCCACAGGTCGCCACCCCTTTGGGAAATCATTTAAACAAGTCATCTGGGACATTAACGAAGCGGACGGCAGTATCACCACCGCGATGTTCTTCCGTATCTGCAAACGGGGATGGGTTGATTTGGGCTGCTCGCCCTACTTCATTGGCCCAGTTCCCTTCTTCACCTACCACGAGATAGACCCAATTATCCTTGGTACACCCCTCACCGTACCTAAAAATTAACAAGTAAAAAGGCAATCATAGAAGAATTTATCCTCTTTTACTTTTGACTTGGAGAGGACACACCAGATAACTAATGAAGAAATATGCAACTTCACTTCACCGCATATTTCTTAGATTTCCTCATGCAATTAATACAAATTAATATGAATAATTATCTGTTTGCAACTGCTAAAACTAAGACAGTTAGAGAAGTAAAAGCTGCTCATAAAAATAGCAATACTGACTTTAGTAAGTATACAGATAAGTTCATGTCACCTCAAGGTTTGGCACTTGCCGGGGGAATTGGCTTATTATTGCTTTTACAGCTTTTTAGTAATGGTAAAAAAGGCAAGCTTGCTACTAGCTATTGGGGTGGAGCAAAGGAAACCGCCCAAGCTAAGAAAAAAGCCCTCAAGCAAATCGTCGCTCCTAAATGTGATAGTGCCAGTTTATATATTGGAGTACACAAATACAAAGGTCAAAAATTACCCCAGGGGAGTGGGGGAGTTCCAGTTTATGTACCCGATGTCCAACGCGGAACTGCTGTAATTGGCGCACCCGGTAGCGGTAAATCATTCTCGGCTATCAACCCGATGATTTACTCAGCAATTGACCAAGGATTTGGTATAGTATTATACGATTTCAAGTATGCCAGTCAAGCCAAAATCGCCAGTTATGCCAAATCCAAGGGGTATGACGTACATATCTTTGCACCAGGATTTCCCGAATCAGAGGTATGTAACCCAATCGATTTCTTACGCGACAGTAGCGATGCTGAAACCGCACGGCAGTTAGCTACGGTAATTAACAAAAACTTCCGCCTGTTAGGTAATGCGTCTGAGGATGCCTTCTTTGGCCCCGCCGGCGACCAGTTGACGCAGGCTATTTTAATGCTAACTAAAGAGTTTGGCGATCGCGCTGATATTATGACGGCTGCGGCAATACTTTCTAGCGAGAAGATGGTCGAACGCTTGATGGCAGCCGAACTAAACCCTTGGATTAGGATAGCTTTTGGTCAATTATTTAGCTCGGCTGGCTCAGAGAAAACTGTAGCGGGTATCGCTGGTAGTGCTTCATTGATGTTCACCCGGTTCATGGCAAGGGGTACATTGGGATGCTTTGTCGGTAAAACAACCTTGCCCTTGGAGGTAAAACGCAAACAGATGATTATCTTCGGGTTAGACCGCGAACGCCGCGATGCTGTCAGCCCCCTGATGACCAGCATTCTCCACATGGTAGTTTCCCGCAGTATTGCCAAAAAACGTAAGGAAGACGGCCCATTAGTAGTGTGTCTTGACGAGTTGCCAAGTATTTTTCTTCCAGATTTATTTAGATGGCTTAATGAATCTCGTTCCGAAGGATTCTGCGGTATCCTGGGTTGGCAAAATATGGGTCAGCTTGAAAAGATTTATGGTAAAGAAATCTCTAAAGCTATCCTTGGTGCGTGCGGTACAAAATTTGTTTTTAATCCTGGTGAAGAAGAATCAGCACGATTATTTTCTGCATATTTAGGTGAAGAAGAAATTAAATATAAACAAAAATCTCGCTCAACGGGAGGGGGTAAATCCAGCACATCTATCAGCGAACAAGAACGGACTCGTAAGCTATTCGAGCCAGCCCAATTCCTCAAATTAACACCTGGGAAATGTCTATTTATCAACCCGGCTTATAGTAATAAAAATGAGGGTTCAGTACCACTATTAAAAAATATCAAAATCCCCAAACATATCATTGGATTAGAACAAGAAAATGACGCTAACTGGGATAAACTCATCAAAGAGCTTGCTAGGAAAAGTACCCAGAAAAAACCCACACAGGAAGATTTAGATTTACGAGTCAAGGAAGTAGATCGGAAGTTCCCTATCCCACAAGCACCCGTACAAGCGGGCAATGCACCTTTACCTGTTGATGCGTACAAGAGCTTTTTCTGAAAACTTTAAGTTTAATGACCAACTGGTTTTTATAAAGCATAGTCAGACTGTTTGAATTTATAGATTATTTTCACCACATTTAATATATGTTTGACACCAGACACACTCAAATTAATGAATCATATTTAGGTACAGCCGATACTGCAATTCAAACAAGTCGAGAATTAAGTAAAAGCCTCATCAATGTACTTACTAAGATAACTAAAGTAATTCTCGAAAAACTCAAAGAAGCTCAAGAAGCAAGTAAAATTGCAGTTAAAGTTGGCAAAGATATCTACAATCTTGTACCTGATGAATCTACCCCTGGTGCGTATAAATGGGAAAAGGTAGATTTAACCAGTCAAAGTATAAAAAGCAATCAAGAAACTAATATTGTGTTAATGCCCGATTTATTAGTAGAAGGTCAATACACAATAGAAACTGAACCTTTTACTGACTATCAAGCACAAACAATTGCTGCAAGATTAGTAGAAGATGTACCCAATTTCAATAGTGATTATCAGCAAACAAGTGATAATACTCTAAAAATTACAGCTTATCTAGAGTCAGATGGTTCAGCAAAACAAATCGTTATCTACGAACAAAATAGCGAAGGTAAATGTACAACTAATCTCGTCACTGGAATACTTACTCCAGATGAAATAATAGATGTAGCAAGTGAACCACTAGTTAAGTTACTACCTCCATCTGCTGACATTATTAACAATCATAAAGATACAAAAGACTTATTATTTGATAACGGCAACCCAGATGTAACAGAAGTAACTCCACTATTAGACAATTTACCAGTAATACTGAACGAAGATAATAAACAATTAAATTCTGAAATTGTAACCACACCAGTTAACTTGGATTACGAAGAAGAAGCTGTGGTTGGTTTTCTAGATGATATCGATATTAGTAATCCACCCGACTTTGACTACCCACCAAATGTAGATTATTATCAGTCTCCTGTAGTCAAAAACTATCCTGAAGCAGTAGTTCAGACACTCAGCGAACAATCTGAAACTAAGATTCAAGCAGTCGAATCAAATACTTCACAACAGTTACCACAAGATGAAAACAGCGAAAACAGTTCGTCTATAAATCAAGAAATCAACTTATCTGTTGAAATAGAGGTAGATAATAATTTTGAAGATGATGTGGTCAATAATCTTCAAGAAGAAATCGCACAGTCCGAAGCAACTATTCAAATTCGACGGATAGTTAATAGTAACAAGCAATCTCCAAATCAAGCTGAAGAGGAGATAAATAAAAATGTAACTCCCAATCAGTTTTTTGCACAAGAGCCAGAGGAGCAAACGACTAATAATCGAAAAAAATATGCACCTGAATTTACCTATCAAGAAGTAGCTAATTCTCAAGATGTAGAGTCAGCAGCGCAACAGTGGGCGCGTCAGGTTGAAGTACCTATTTATCAAATAAATAATAAACAAGCGCGAGAAGAACGTTACAACGGGGAAAATAAAGACATTGCTGAAACTGCGATCGCAATGTTAAAAAAATACGGCACTCTTGAACAAGATGGTTCACGTATTTACCGTAGCGATACATTTGTGATTCGCCAACAGACAGACACTGTTAGCATTCATCGCCGCAGTGATGAACTATTTGAGTGGGAGAACTCTTTGATGGATTTTAAACTCAACAAAAAAGAGGAACCCAAAATCACGAAAAAGCCTACAGAGATGTTACCTGTTGAACGTCAGGAGTTTCTCATTGTGGCAGAATACTTAGGCGACAATGGCAAGCTACCTGACCTCAACAATGCCGATATCCGTGATGTAGCAAACAGCTTGGGAAGTCTTGCACCTGCCGGCACAATTAAAACGCTGGAAGTATTTAAACAAAATGAGATGTTGCACACCCTGAATAATGCCCTCATCCAGGCTGATAAGGAAGAACTTACAGTAGGTGAATTTACCATCAAGCGATCGCGCAACCCCGAAAAAAATCGAGCCAGTTTGCAATTATTTAAAACTACCCAAGAAAAAGGTACTCATGAACTTGTCCGGTTTGACCTAACTAAAACCGAAGTTGGGATTACTAAAGAAGTTAGTAAGATGAATATCTCTGAGTACGATATCAACCAAATTAAGTTTATTGCCCAAAACGCCAGTAAACTCAACCTGGAACACATCTTTGGTAACGAACAATCTACTTCCACAAACGCAGATGCACCCAAAAAACGAGTAATACAAGCAGTTGGCGATCTGCCTGTCACAGTTCACCCTTACATCGCCGAGGAATGGGCAAATATGGTCAAGCATGGTGGCCCTGACTGGGGAGGAGCAATGAATCAAGGCAATGAAGAAATTCTACAACGGATAAATGAGAACAACGGCAAGTTACCAATTGCCGATCAGCGAGAGATGTACTTCAAGATTATGACCTATAAGGCAACTGAAGCACAAAAGCAAGGAGAAACAGTCGTCGATTTTGTTCCGCTTAAAGATATTATGAATGACTTACAAGTATGGCGAGGAGAAGAAATTCGGCAGCAATATACCCCTACTGAACGCATACCCTCCCCTCAAAAGCAAACTGTCGCTGCTGCACCTAAAACCAAGTCAAGAGAAGTTGAACTATAAATTACCCGTCACCAAGTTTGCAAAGTTGCATTGGCAATATAAAAACTTGGGTTTAGAAGTTCCGCAAATTGACATCAGTTGCAAATTTCAAATTCAACAAGCTTTTCATTTATTTTAATGATTAGTTTATTGTTTTAAATAACACAATTTAAGGACAAATTACTACGTAAAGCTCACGCAGATACTCAATGTAGTATTTCAAGCGAAAAATCAAAAAGTGAGCTTAACATCCGAATTAAAAAACAGAAACTCACCTATCAGGAGATGGTTTGACTTTAGACTAAACCAGACAGTTATTAAAATGATTACTAACCATAACCAACTATTAGAAAATCAAGAAATTATCAGGCCAGTTGATGGTGTAGATTTTCCATTAGTAGGAAATGCGAGTGCTAAAGCACTAGCTAAGTATCTAGGAAGCATCTATGAAGATAAAAGATGGTTTACTAATTGTCTTGCTCAGGTTGGAGCCAAAGCCCTCAAAATAGAATATGCTTTTGATTACTGCATTACAAATTCCAATTCACTTGAAGAAGAAGCTCTAAAGTGTATGCTGCTGGGTGCATTAGAAAATTATGCACGCAGCCGTAACATATATGAAATTATTCAACCTTTTCTACAAGGAGAAAAAACCCTTCAAATTGAACCAGAATATTTCAAAAAATGGCTTCCTAGTATTCAAGATACATCTCAAATTATCGGTATTTTACCCCGTACTTGGCAAACTGTAGCTAATCAAGTGAGTGGAAATATCACCTGCAATGCTTCATACCCTTTAAGTGAATATCTTGGAGGTGCTGATTGCCAGATAATCGCTGGAAATACTCTCATCGATGTACGAACAACTGCCAAAAAGCGTCCCTTCTCTCTAGAAAATTTTTACCAACAAATTAGTTACGTCCTGCTTGATAGCAATGATACCTATAGTATCAATCAAATGGTCTGGTTTTACAGCCGCCAACAGTCGGTATTCTTCTATCCTACTGACAAAATATTCCGCGACTTGCGAGCAACAAGAGAAGAATTTAAGAAAATGATTCTTGATAACTATCACACAAATAGGCTAGCAGAACAAAATAAGTGTTTATATCTTCCCCAGTAAGGATAACAATATGATTCAAGACTTTCAACTTAATCCTAGCTTCAATATTTACTTTGATGGTATGGAGTATCATAGTTTTCTACAACGCACCTATAATGATAAAATACAGAAAACTAATAAATAAGTATTGGGAGGTGATAAATTTTGGCAGCAAAAACACCTAGTTTTATAACTGAAATTCCATTAAAAACAACCTCTAAAGACATGGCTATACTTGCTGCCAGATTAGAAGCAGGAAGACAGTTGTATAACGCTGTATTGTCTGAAGGCTTAACTAGATTAGAATTAGTTCGTAATTCTAATCTATATAATCAAGCTAAACTAGTTTCAAAAACTAACAAGAAAGAACGTGCTACAGCATTTCAAAAAGCGCGTGAAGCTTATAGATTTAGCGATTATTATTTACAATCTTTTGCCAATACAACAGCTATAGCTAGTGTTTGGATTAAATTAAATCTTGACGCTCAAACTATTCAAAAAATAGCAACCAGAGCGTTTAAAACTTTAGAAAGATTAATTTATGGAAAGGCTAAGAAAGCTAGATTTAAACAAAAAGGACAGTTTGCGTCTTTAGAAGGTAAAACTAACAAGCAAGGTATTCGCTGGACTGGTTATAGTGTTGAATGGTTAGGGTTAAAACTTTCGGGAATTATTGATAGTAATGACCCTGTATTATTACATGGTTTAAATTCTAGGATTAAATATGTTCGCTTAGTGCGTCGTATTATCAACCAAAAAACTTACTGGTACGCTCAGTTAGTTTGTGAAGGATTAGCTTATCAAAAGCCAAAAAATGTTATTGGTGATGGTATTGTTGGTGTTGATTTAGGTGTTTCAACTGTTGCAATAGTTGGAGATAATCAAACTATTTGGCAACCATTCGCTGAAGAATTAACTTCTAAGCAAAAGAAAATTAGAAGATTACAGCGAAAGATGGACAGACAAAGACGCGCCAACAATCCTGATAATTTTAATCCCAATGGCACTGTAAAAAAAGGTGTAAAACGCTGGCATACATCAAAACGATATCAAAAGACTGCTAACAAAAAACGTGAAATTGACCGCAAACAAGCAGGACACCGTAAGTCTTTGCACGGTCAATTAGTAAATCAAACATTAGCTTTAGGTAAAACAGTTAAAACTGAGAAAATTAATGTTAAGGCTTGGCAGCAAATTTACGGTAAGTCAATAGGTTTTAAAGCACCATCAAGTTTTCAATCAGAACTAGTACGCAAGGCTGAAAGTGCTGGCGGTACAGTTCTAAAGTTCTCTACTCGAAAAACTGCACTGTCTCAAACTTGTTTGTGTGGTAATAGGCAGAAAAAATCATTATCTCAACGTGTCCATGATTGCTCAGAATGTGGATTACGTATGCAACGAGATATTTTCTCTGCTTATTTGAGTAGGTACGTTGATCCAAAAACAGAAACTCTGTCAATCCCATCAGCTAGAAATGGTTGGTTAGGGATGGAACAATCCTTGCTAGACGGTTGGCGGAGCGGGTCAAATCAATCAGCGAGAACTGCGACTAGTTCAAAGTCACCTATCAATAATGGGTCAGAGTTGATGTCTAGTAATCCAATAGCGCGTGAGGAGTCGGAGCCAGTGAGGGCAAACGAAACTTGCGTAGCAAGTTGGAACCTCATGTCTTTAGGCATGGGGTAGTTCAGTATGGGAAGAATCGCCCACAACCTCAATCTGGTGATCAACAACTTGCTTGGATAAAGAAGGAACTGGAGCAAGAAAAACAGCTTGTTTTAAATATTTAACCCAGCAGTAATAACACCAAAATAATTTATGGAGACTACAAAGCGAATAATTAATATAAGTGGAAAATTCGGTAGTTGGACTGTATTAGAAAAACAAGGAAAGCAAGTATTATGTAAGTGTGATTGTGGAACTCAAAAACTTGTCTACAGTCACACTCTCACCAATGGTCGCTCAACTAACTGCGGTTGTAAGAAAAGAAAAGAATCTATCCAAGTTGGGGCAAATTTTGGGAGACTAACAGTGATATCTGATGTAGAAGTTAAGGGGAAAAGGGGTGAACTACTCCTCCTTACCCTATGCAGATGCGGAACCCAAAAATATGTTAGTAAAAATAGCTTAAAAAGAGGGCTTACACAAAGTTGCGGATGTTTGCAACGGGACAGCCTCAAGACCGATAAAACTATCCACGGTCACTGCAAAAGCCACGAGTATAACTCCTGGTTACACATCAAGCGTATCTGCTATAACAAGAACCACCATCAGTACAAATATCATGGCGGGTGCGGCATTGAAGTTGATGCATCCTGGCGTGATAACTTTACCCAATTTCTAAAAGATATGGGATTAGCACCCGAAGGAACAGTTATATCTCGTATCGATCAAGAGAGTGACTTTGCCCCCGGAAATTGTCTATGGATACCCAGAAAAGAACATTATCGTCAAATACATGTATTAAGAAGAAAAGAATTCTTTATTTCTCAAACTTTACCCAAACCAGTCGTTACCAATAGTGAGATTAATGTTTCACCAAACATTGTTCGAGCAATCATCAAAGATCATGCAAATGGTGAAGCCAACATGAATAAACTTGCTACACAATATAAAATTAGCACTCAAGATGCAATAAATATTATCCTTTACCACGTTTAACTATCAATTTATTTTTAATAAAGGTGCGCCATCAATTAAAAAGGCGCACTTTTTATTTTATAGCAAGTATTTAGTTTTAAAACACACATCAAATTAGTAGATTAATTACCACAATTGTTACACACATCAGCAAGGTAGACATTGATGATTAGTGATTCAGGAAATAATCACTAGACTATGAAGTCAAAATACTTTCCGCCAAAAAGGAAACCATATCCCCTATCGAATTGATGGAATAATAATGACTAATAGCAACCAACAACTCAAAGTTTACTATCCTTGTGTAGTTCAGATTTTAGATCAGTTTGTACAGACAATATCAGTGCCCAATCCCTCAAATTACCACCTGGTAAATTTCATTAAAAAGAGCAATATAACTACAAAGGGAAAGAGAACTACATTCAATAGAAGATACAAAGCAAGTTGTATTCTACCTTGCTGAGAGAATTTTATCAGGGACTTTGACCACTGAGGAAAAGGCATTTCTTCTAAAATCTCAGGATCTTTCAAAATGGTATAATGTTGGCAACATATCCTAATATATTCTCTTAATTTTCCCAGTTCTAGATACAACAAGCTCAAAGGTAGTAATGTGATTGCTTCATCCTTTCGGCTACCTATGGAACGATATAAGCGAATTGCACTATGGTAATATTCTAATGCTCTTAGTTTATCACCAGTATTTTGTAAAGAATAACTTATTGCTATTGCTCTGAAGGTTTCTGCTTCCTGATAATCATCGCCAATATCATGAAATAATCCCAAAGCTTGTTCGTAGTTTTGTACTGCTTCATCAATACGTTTGACATCCAACAAAACATCACCGATGGCTTTTAAAGTTGTTGCTTCATACTCGCGATTACCTATCTCACGGTAAACTACTAAAGCTTGTTCATAACGCTCTAAAGCTTCTTCCTGACGACCATCAAGTAACTTCAACAAATTACCAATAGCTTTTAAGATGTATGCTTCCCCATCATAATAGGAAATTTCACGATAAATTGCTAAAGCTTGTTCGTAGTTTTGCAACGCTTCTTCCCGACGATCAAACTCTAACTTCAACAGATCACCAATAGCTTTTAAGATATATGCTTCCCCATAGGCATCATTAGTTTCACGAAATAATCCGAAAGCCTGTTCGTAGTATTGCATTGCTTCTTCCCTACGTTTGAGATGAAACAAAACGTCACCGATGGCTGTTAAGGTTTTTGCTGCATATATGTCATTTCCTATGTTACGGTAAAATTCCAATGCTTGTTCGTAATGCTGTAAAGCTTCTGTTTCTTTATCAAAAAGTAACTTAACTTTACCTGCCCAATAATAAATATCTGCCATAGCAGACATATCAACACGATTTGATTCTACTTGCTCCAACAGTTTTCCAATTAAAGATTCTAACTCACTATGACGAAAATTATTTGTCCAAAATCTTGCCAAATTAAAAAGTTCGTAATGATGACTATTAGCATCTACAACAGCTAGATGATAAAGCCATTCAATTTGGATCTCTGGTTTATCTCCATTAGAGAAATATTCCGCCGCCCTTGCCGATAGTATGTAAAATTCGTCCTGATATTCCCGCCAAAGATATTCGAGCATCACCTTGCGGGTGACTTCGTGGATATCATATCCTCTTTTCGGAAAAACTTCTATAAAAGGTAAATTGAGCAATTCAGAATAAAGCTCTGCAATTTGTGACTGAAGTTCTGGCCGCAAAGCTGCCAAAACCTCTGGATTAAACCAATGGGGAATAACCGCAGCCCAAGCAACAGATAATAACTCTGGAGACAGTTTATTTAAGAAACTTTCCGTAATCACCCATATTTGCTCTGCTTCAGTTTTTGCCTCTTGCAGACGGGAGAATAAATTTTCTTTCATTTCTCCCAATCCTTGGCTAGAACCTCTAATGATTCACGAATCAGTTTTGGTGATTTACCCTTTAAGACGCGAATCAACATTTTAATTGCATCCTGCGAAAAAGGCCATCCAACAGATTGAGAGAATTTATACCATTCCGTTTCGCAATTAATCAGTTCTAAGTCTAAGCAAATTTTTTCAGCCTGATTACCCCAAATAATATTATCTAGTGATGGAACTTTTTGTCCAGCAATTACAACCAGCCAGTTAGTTTTATGAACTACAGCTTTTAGAAAAACACCATCAATCCATGTTCCTAAATCAGTACCTACTGTTTCAAATGTATCTAGAAAGAAAATTAGTTGCTGATTTAAGTTACCCAAATCATGCAAAAAGGATTCTTGTAATTTTATGAGTTTATTTGCCTGTGTAAATTTATTTTCGTCTAAAACCGTTTGAATAATTTGCACATTTAAAGATCCCAATGTCTTGTTATCGCTGATATTCGCTGTTTGGGAGTTGAGGAGGTTTGTAATACAAGTAGTGAAGTTGGGAAAGAAATCGACTCCTATAACTTCACAAATATCATTAAATAAGTAAGGAACATCAATAACAGTTTTCAGATCAATAGTGATAACTTTGGACTTCGATGAATTGTATTCTTTGGTAATATCAATTAATTTGGAAATTAATTTCGTCTTACCATAACCGGGTGGTGCTTCTAACAGGAGTATGCGTGCGGAATTCTCCCCATTAACCATCTGCTGAAAAAAAGCTAGTTCTTTGGTAAAGTTAGCGAGGAGCGTTCGGTTACTAAGCTGCATCGTCAATCCTTGACTACTGTTGCTCTGGTTCTACCTGAATTTCCGTTATCAATTCAGCTTCTAAAGGCTTTTTAGAAGTTTCTGGGAGATAGTTCTGTGGTGGCTGTAGGTTGCTTGTATGTTCGCTACGAGTTGGAGATGAAGTAGAAGCAGCTTGTTCTGGTAGAGAAACCTCGATTTGGTTTTCACCAAACGCTGTATTCCCAGTAATTTTAGTCTGATCGCGTTTTACTGCTACTTTATTTTTGCCTATAAGATTATTACCGCTAATGTCTACACTATAAGGATTTTGGGTAATCAATTTTTGAGGCTTTCGTTTTGCCGCAGTCACCTTTAACTCTGCTTCTCCCTGAGAAGAGGCACGAATGAATAATTCCGACAAGCGATCGCGTAACAAGAATACTAGTACTATAATACCGACAACAACAGTACCAACGATATAAATAGTCTCCATGAATTTACTTAAGTTTTTTGATATGTGGTAAATAAATCATAACTTAAGTCTGATCGCCTCATAGACATCAGCACTAATTTCATATCGAGCATCCCTGTAATAATTCAACGTATCAAAAACCTGTACCAGGGTGAGGTGAGCCAAACATTAAGCAAGACATCCGTCCACCAAGTTTTAGCGATCACTGATTGCCATCGGCTGGATTAACGATAAAAAACTCAGAATTTCTAGTTTAGCCCACCTTCCACACTTCAAAATGTATTATCTATATTTTCAATAAAAATTCCTAATAATGTTCAGGTTATACTTACAACTCCATATCGCAATTCCGAGTTGGAGAAAATTGATATTGCCTTTGCCTTGCAGCCGCTATTTCAAAAGAGGTATCAAATTCCGTAACCTTCGTTCCAAGTTTTAATTCCTCGTATAAAGGCACACCATCACCGTCATTATCACTAAGAAGAATCTTGGTCATGATATGAGACGGGACAACTTGCGCGAGGCGATTTAATACATTAGCAACAAACTCGTTAGATGCTTCGCAGCCATTAAGGAATCTAATCAAAGCATCAGCAATAGCCTCAGTCATCTTAGCTGGGTTTTTTACCCCCGCTTCCAGAATAAAGTCATCGTAAATAGCTTTCTCGCTATCAGTAAAATTTTCCTTGCAAGCTTGTTGGATAATTAATTCAGCCTGCTGTTGTTGATTTAAAATTGTCATAGTGGTTTTTAGATATTGTTAAAAGAGTAACAGATATGACACATTATGTTTGCGATTTATATGGCAATACAAACTGGAATCTTCCAATAGAAGAAGTCACTGCTAGAACATTCAATACAGAACAAGAAGCAGAACAATGGTTCAAAGATAAGTGTTCTGGTAACAGTATTGAATTTAGTGGCTTCCATGACACTGAACGCTACGTCACCAACTGGGTTTCCTGCGACGGTAAAGAAGTTGGTGAAATCACTAAACGCCCTAGTTCCAATGAATTCTAATTAGTAATTCAGAAAATTGTTTGTACCAGACAATTTTCTCGATCAAATTTAACTCCATATTAAATGACACTCATAGACGGACAATTAATACGAGAACACGTAAAGCAAGAATGTCAAAAATACAAATCCATTTTTCAAGCATCTCAAAAAGAAGTAGCAATCATCAGATTTGAGGCTTCAGAAAATGCCGGCAACGGACTAAGAGCTAGATATGAAGCAGCCAGAATCTCAGCAGAACAAAAAGTAGCAACGTTCAACGCTATTGGCATTACTCCCAATTATATTGTGCTGTCACCCAATATTGCAGTAGAGCAATTTGACAACATTATCCAATCCATTAATGAAAACAGCAAGGTAACTGCTGCTATTGTTCAATACCCAATTCCAGCTAAGTTTACAAGTTCAATTGGGCTATTAGAACCACAAAAAGATATAGATATCGTCCGCAGGCAAAGTAACAATTTCTTTGAAAGTTGTGCTACTGCTGAAGGAATCGCCAGAATTGTTGAATCCTACGCACAAAGGGATTCCAATGTTGCAGTTGTCGGCGGAGGTGGCTTTGTGGGCAATGGTGTCATCAAATATTTAGAAGCAAGTAGAATCAGCTGTTTCTGTTTGGAAGACGGCGATGACTTGAGTAGAACTCAAGCAGCTGACATTGTGGTATCTGTCACCGGAAGACAAGGAATTTTCACTCCTTATGTACTCCCCTCTCATCGCTTGGTTGTCGATGGTGGCTTTACACCTACTGCTTCTGGTGCTGCTGGCGATGTAGATCGCAGTGCTTACAGCATCCCCCAAAACATTACGCCCGTCCCTGGAGGTGTTGGCCCGATAGAAATGGCAATTTTAGCAGAACGTTTGGTAAAAATGGATTTGGGCGTAGAACTTGGGAAATGGAACTACCAGCAATTACAGCAAGAACAAATGCAACGTGCTACTATAATAGCCCCCATAGCTAGAGTGTTCTTCGCACAACAAGCAACTGCCTACCCTCAATCCATTCGCACAGAGAGAGAAAACCTATTTGTCTTGGAAGGCAGTAACTACCAGATCCGCTTCAATAGCACCACGCAAAGTTTGATTGTTGCCAGAACCAATGAAAAGCTAACGTTAATTCGGCTATCTCTTGCAAGTAATCAAATTGAAACCGCTAGAGGTATAACAAACGAGGACGTAACAAGATGGCAACAAATTCAAGCTGCGATCGATTCAACAACAACGCAATCAAATGATAGAGGTATGGAGCTTTGAAATTATCAATCATCACTGCAACATACAATAGACCTATGCAGCTTGCATCTACTGCACTGCCAAACATTCAAAGTCAAACTGACCGCAATTTTGAGTGGATTGTCATCAATGATGGCGCTAATCCTGATACTAGAGATATTATCACCAGCATTAGGGCAAAAGCTGATTTCCCTATCATCTACATTGAAATGGAACACCCTGATCCTTGCAGTGGCTTTGGCTTGTGCTACGCCCGTAACTTGGGACTAGATGCAGCTGGTGGCGACATTGTTTCATACCTGGACGATGACAACAGCATAGCTCCTGAATTTGTTGCCTCAATGCGGCAGTACTTTAAACAACATCCCAATATTCGATATAGCATAGCAAGACAGCAGCGCCGCCGCGATGTCATCCGCAATGGTAATGTTGTTCGTCAAGGAAAGCCTTTTATTTCGCCTAGCAATTGCTGCTCCTTACAGCAGCTTCTATGGCAACAAGAGATATTCGACAGCAATGGTTTCGTACACTATCGGAGAAATGCTCCTAGATGGAACCCCCAGTTTCAAGTATTCGCGGACTACGAGTATTTGCTGCAATCTACTTGCATCTGGGGTGAAAGTGGCTTTGGTTTCAATGACAGCATTCTTGTTAACTATATCCAGTCTTCTATTGGTATTATTGGTAGTTCTAATTATGAGCAGTGGGCAACTGAGCTATCGCTAATTCTCACGAATCAAGCTAACTATTCCATCCTTAAAGACAGTATTGTTGAACGCTTAGAACAGCTTGTAGATAGTTATAGTACCAAGGCACAAATTTCATTAACGCCAAAAGCATTTGCGTTTTGACAATATAAAGCAGAGCATCAATAGTATAGCAATAACCAAAACCACTACTTTGGACTAACGCCTACCTGGTAAAACAGCAAGTAGGTAACTTTTGATGAACCAGCCTGAATGGTTAGAAGCAAACAAGCAGGTTTATTCCAAAGAACATGGTGTTATACATATCGCCGCCATCATTGAGAAAAACCTTTACTTTAAAAAGGGTAGTTTAAACCAAATTATTTTCGACTGGGAGCATGAGGTAAATAGTGGTAATTTATTACCTTTAAACCAAGCACCAACAAGTAAAAGTATTCTCTACCAAGAGATAGCTGCTATTCTTGATGGCTCAGGAAAATTACAAAGCTGCGAAGTAATTCCTGCTCAAGAAGCTAAACTTTATCCCATCCCAGATGATATTCACCCTCTAGTTAAACTGGCCCTAAGTAAGTCAGGAATCACCCAACTATACTCTCATCAAGTCGAGGCATGGCAAGCTTACAAAAAAGGAGAAGATATAATTCTTCAAACTCCTACTAGCAGTGGTAAAAGTATCTCTTTTCTCATTCCAATCATTCATGAGTGTCTAAAGGGTAAATCAGCTTTAGTATTCTTTAACTTGAAAGCACTTGCATTTGACCAGGTAGAGAAAATACGTTCCTTTGTTAGCCACTTAGATGAAAATATTCGCCCCCAAATTCTCAATATTAATGGAGATATTCCTCCCCAAGAGCGCAAACAACTTTACAGCAATCAACCCTCAATTTTATGCGTGACTCCTGATGTATGGAACCACGAGCTAAACAACTACCAATTCGATTCAAACTGGGGATTTAGAGAAACAATCAGAAAACTTTCAATCATTGTCTGTGACGAAATGCACTTTTATCAAGGCATATTTGGTTCGCATTTTGCACTACTTAATCGGCGAACTCAACTTATGATAGAATCTGTCGGCAATGATATTTCAAAATTACAGTACATCTTCGCTTCTGCAACAATTAGTAACAGCAGCGAAATTGCCCAGAAGATATCTAATCGAGAAGAACAAAGTAATCTTGCTATTATTGACCAAAGTGGGGCAAAACGCTCGGAGATTACTTTTATTAGTCTCAAACCACGGAACAATACATTTTACCAAACTGCCCAAGTCGCAGCTATGCTTGTGAGTAAAGGCATAGTCGGGATTTGTTTCTGCGATAGTAGGGAACTGGTTAAGGTTTTAACTAATGCCATACGTAAAGCTTTAATCGAGATGCAACTGCCCCATCTGGGAGAAACCATCTCAGCATTTTATGGGAGTATGAAGGCAAATCAGCGTAACAAAATTATTGCAGATATACAAAGCGGGAAGGTCAAGTTCATTATATCTACAAGTGCTTTGGAGGCGGGTCTAGATATCGGGTCTATTGATGCAACTATCGTACATAGTTACCCCGGCTCAATTCTTGCCTTTCGCCAAAGGGCAGGACGTGCGGGGAGGCAGGAAGCAGGACTATTGGTGTTTATTCCGTCGAAAAGGTCGATTATGGATTCTTACTACGCCAATTACCCAGAACGCCTTTTATCTGATCCTCCAGAAATTATTAACTTTAACCACAATTATGAAACAACTTTGGAGCAGCATATTCTCGCTTGTTGCAAAGAAAGTAAACCGACACAAGCTCAAATTGCCCAACATTTCGGTAGTTCTGGTAATGCGATCGCCCGACAGTTAATTGGTGATAATCAACTGATATTCAGCTACAATCAAAGACTGACAACTAATCGAAATCTCGGTTATGTCCACTCAAAAATTAAAGTTAGAGGCAACACTGACCAAAACATCAGTTATATCAATCAAGATAGCGCAGAAGAGTTTGAGGAAAGTTCGGCATCTTCTGCACTAAGAGAAGTTTACCCTGGTGCCATATATCTTGCTCAAGATTTCGACGGCAACCCCGTACAGTATAAATCACAAGAACTAAATTTAACCGAAGGGAAAGCAATTCTCAAGCCAATTGAAGCAACCAATTTATTTAGTCGTCCTGAAGGAAGCCTCAATTTCGAGGAAATTAAAATTGTCGGGGAAGCCAAAATTATCAATCTTCCCCAAGGGGCTGCTAGATTTACACCTGTTTCAGCCAAAATCAAAGAAGAAATTTATGGATACAACTTGTACAAGCTGGAACAAAAATGGACTTGCACTAATAACAGATGTCGTAACTTCAATTTAAATTTACCTGGACACTTACAAACTTGTCCTGCTTGTAAAACCCAACTGATTGAACGAGAATTTGTCGAACTATTGGAGGAAAATAAATACGAGGAATCACTTGCTCTTAACTACAATACATTCTGCGTCAGGGTTGAAATTAACGCTGATGCAAGAAAATATTTTTCAGTTGTGGTCAAAAATCACAGAAAAGAGATACTTAATAAACAGAAATATATTACCAATGAGGAGAAACAATTATTTGAAAGCAATGAAACCCAAATTTGCGTTCATACTCTTGCTCATCACCTTATACTCAGTTTACCACTTGTCGAACATGGAGCAAACAGTCGAGATATAGATTTCATGTTAGTAGAAGTGCCGTCTAATACTAAGATAGTTGGCTATTTCTTTGATACTTGTGAACATGGTACAGGTATGTGCGATACCCTCATCAAGTATTTAGAGACTGCCTTTGTTAAAGCAAAGTTTCTAGTCAATAATTGTCCTTGTAAATACGGCTGCTCTTCTTGTACAACAATTCAACGCTGTCCTGATGATAACGAAGCACTGTTTAAATCAGTTGGGTTATCTCTACTCAAGGGAATAATCAATCCAACAGAGACAAGAATTATTAATCAATAGTCAAGATAATCCTATCCAGCTTGGGTAGGATTATTTTTTTAGTAATTCAACCACATACATCGCTTACGCACAAGATTGATGAAAGTTTTGAGAATAAGCGATGTACATCGAACTATTAGCTGATTCAAATCCAAATCCCAAAAGGTTTCAAATTATTCACGCACCATCATATTTACTTATAGAAACAAATTTTCAAATAGGAGATTTTGTCGAGTCTAACAATATTGATTTTATTATCAATCATGCTGTTAATCTAGGGTATCAAGTGAAAATATCCCATCCTGAAACCCAACAAGATCATATATATCCTCTTCCCAAAATAAGTGATGAACTAGCTGATTTGATAATTAATTATCCATCAGACTTAACACTGCGAACTAATGGGATGGTTTTTGAACAAAGGGCATATTTAATGTCTAAAGTTTACGATGAAGTGTGCCAAAACCTTGAATCAAAAGCTCTTTTAAGAGAAGCAGAGTATTGGCTGATAAATTACGCACGAGAAGTAATTGCCAAACAATGTCATTACTTACCAGATATCCTAATGAAATTAGATAACCCAACTGTGAGAGCAATGGCAATAGATACACTCATGCTCTGGCAACCAGATTGGAACAAGGCTATCTCTCAATATAGAGGAAGTAGATTTGAGGCTGGCAATAATGAGTTTGAGGTTATTAGCTACTATCACAATCAAAAAAATAAGGGTAGGGAGGGGATAATGGTACTGTGCAAGGTAACAAAAACCATGAATAACTATCTTGAATTTCCCACATTTCCTTGCAATGCAAACTGTACTCTTGGGACTTATCAAGTCGAAAATGCACTTAACAAAAGGTTAGCTTAAAACATAATCGCCATCTGAAATATTTATATTAGAAAAAATCAATTACTACCAGTAATTTACTGGTAGTAATAAAAAAGATGTTCAGATGACGCTTTGTGTATCATCTGAGAGTGCGATAAGCGAAGCTTAAGCCTTCGGCTATCGCAAATGTTGGATTTGTCAACACAACCCAAGCTCGACTTTATCCATTTGAAGTTGGAGCCATTCTCAACGGTGTTTGGATTGCAGCCAAGGAGCTAAACTTTTTCACACATATGATGTTATACCGCCATCCAGAAAATTATAGAAAAAATCTGGTAAGCCAGAGCCATTGTTATGTAAAGGTTCTAGCATTTGGATAAAGTCGAGCTAAGCGTCCCGCCGATAATTATTTGGGGTTCTTTTTCTTTTGCTTGTACCGCTCTAAATGGTCAGGGAAAAAATCATTCATATCGTAGAGTCTAAAAGGGTTAGGGTCATCATGTAAGAGACTCCATCCCTGATTGCTAGCTTTCCCGTCAACAGTGCAGGTAAACCATGAATCTTCCCACTTCATGGGCAATATTTCGATCCGCTTACCCTTCTCAACATACACAGTTGCGTTAGGTGTAGTTTTGATAATGCTGCTAGCGATCTCGCTAAGAAATCTTGCAGGTGAAAAAATAGCTTTATATCCAAAGTGTTGACCAAAGATGCACCCCAGTTCGTAAAAATCTAGATCCTGTCGTTCCTCTGTCCACCCATCACACATACATCGATACCGATGATGTAGCAAATCTCGCTCGACAGCTAGCACACCAGAACGGACTAAGACTTCTACACCATATTTTTTTGTTGCAAGGGAAGACGGTTTCAACCCTACGAGTGCATAAGAATAGTCAATATACCGTGTATCTTTCACCTCAAACCCCTTATATGGGGTGGTATTAGCTTCCCAGTCTAAATCCCAGGTACATGAAGTTTTCCCACCCCCACCGCCAAACAAGTAGTTCTCATCTTGAAAAAACGCTCTAGCCATTTCATCAAGGGATGGAACATAATCACTAACAGATTTCTGCCCCCATCTCTCCTCAAACTGGTTAGCGTAAATAACATTAAAGCGAATATCATCGCGATGATGTTTGAAATCTAATACAAGCAGCGTCAGGCACTCCTCAAACAGCGACGAGCCATCAGTTGCGATATGGATAAACTCAAAATCAGTAAATCCCTTTCCCTTGAAAACAAAGGTATAGACAGGCTTATCTCCCCGTGAAATGTAATCCATGAACGTATCATCTTCATTCTCAATATGCGCGAAAATGGCGGCGATGCGGTTGAAGTTCCGAATCAAAAACCGGAAGATTCCGGTTTCATAGGTTACACTACCTGTTTTCACGATTGTCATGCCGTAGGGGGTTTGATAGTTGGCTTGTCGGGACTTGTCTGACTCTAAAGCCAGCGCATATTCCACCAAGGCTGATGTCACTACCATCGAATCATTGATGAGTCCGGGACGGTGTTTGCGAATTGTCTCAATTGCCTTGGCAATCTCGTCATTCTGGACAACCTGTAAACGAGGGCGTGAAAGTGCCATCATAACAACTTCTCTCTTGTACTCATTTTGAACTATTATACTCAAAATGAGTACAAACATAAGAAGGTTAAACTCAGATATTGCACCTAGTCAGGTAAACACGTAAAAAACAAATTGAAGATAGCAAAATATTACAGCAGTTGAAGAAGCACGACTAAGTATAGCTCCGTAGTTAAATAGACTAAACAAGGCAGGGATGCTACATATTCAGCAACAAAAACGACTGGTTGTTGGGATGGTGCTGGGAGCATCATCGGCAAGAGATATGCTCAACATAAAATTGTCAAAGAAATTTGCTATCTGTGCCATTACGGACTGGCAATTGGGGGTAATTTCTACGTCAAGAGAAATATAAAACAAATGATGGGTAGAGTTCGCATCATTCAAGTAGAACCAGAGCCAACAGAAATGAAAACCACTACATAAACTAACGCAATAAGCGTGCAGGAGTCATTTAATAAAAAGTTTTATGAACTCATGCATGCCCAAATCCGTCATTTGGTATCTTCACTTGACAACTTACCCGAAGAATGGCGAATCGTTCCTACCTTTGGTAAACGTCCTCTAGGGAAAGAATGGGAAAAAAATACTTACTCTCCCAAAGAACTACAAACTGAACTCGTCCGCCGTCGGCTAAAAGTTTGGACAAATAACAGATTTATCACACCCACTGGTATAGCCTTGGTTTGCGGTTTCAATCATCCCCAAGGGTACTTAGTGGCTATTGACTGCGACGGGGAAACATCCTGGCGACAAATTATTCAGATTAACGAACATTCTGAACCAGAAGAACTCAACCACCTAACACCCACCGAAACACGCGATACTCCTATGGAGTCGTTATGCGATCGCGCTCAACAATATCTCCCTCCCACAATTGCATTTACCTCTGGAAGGAAATATCGCAGCCAACGCCTATACCTCATTCCCAAATCAAAAGCTTGCGATGTTAAATCTCGCAAAATCAAAACTGGGAAGGACGAACACCTGGAGTTTCGAGGCAAAAACCTAGCTTCAATACTCCCCCCGTCCTTTCATCCAGAAGGTAGAAACTACAAATGGCTTCCCGGCTGTAGTCCATCTGAACGCCAAATAGAAATAGCTCCCGATTGGGTAATTGCCCAAATGCTTGCCAAACAGGAGAAAACAAGAAAGTTTAACCTACCCAAAGAAAAATATAACCGCAGATATAGGGTAGACAGGTACGCTCATTTAATTCCCTCAATAGAAACCAATATTCAAACCGCACTTGTGCTACTCGAAGTCATCCACCCTCGGTTTTCAGATGATTACCATTCGTGGATTCAAGTCGGGATGGCACTCAAGAGTGTTAGTCCCATTTTATTTAAGGCATGGGACACCTGGAGCCAACTTTCTCCTAAGTACAAATCAGGCGAATGCTCCTACAAATGGCAGTCTTTTAACAAGACAGGTATCACCATCCGCACTTTATTTAGATTAGCTAATCTCTCTTAATCATGAGTAATCAAACATCACCTGACGAGAATGTAACTGGCTTTGAAAATAGCTATAGCAGTAAAGATTTTAATCCTGAGATTCAGGACAATCTAAATTTAGAAGAAACATTAGATGAATCAGTAAATACTGAAGTTATAAGTCAAGATTCATCTAGCGGGATAAGTTTAACCAAAACCGCCATAATAACAATTCAGTTAACACCAAATTCTGAAAAAGCAATTATCTCAATTGGAATTCAAGATGCACCTCCGATTATTAAGATAATTCCTCTAGCTGAGATTAAATCTCAGCCTATCATAAATAACTGGCTAAATGATTTAAAAAAATCTCTCCCTGAAATGTTAAATAACTGCAAAAAAAGGATGGTAAAGCAAGCTACAGAGCAGAATCAACAAGAACAATCCAGACAAGTACAAAAGCGTAACCTACCTGAAGATAAAGATAAAAAACCTGCACCTAACAACCAACTGTCACTATTTTAATTACCATGAAGTACATTGCTATTATTGAAGGACAAGAAATTCCTCTGGATGAGGCGATCGCCCAGGATGACAATACCCTCAAAACAGCCATTAGCGTCTACTTTCCAGAGTATGCTAATGCCGAAATTGAACGACAAACAACTGATGATACAGTTTCAATTCGTTTGGTAAAAAAGGCAGGTACTAAGGGAAATCAATTTAGAGAATTGAAAAACTGTTTTGAAGAAATAAATCCTGCACTAAAGTTAGGATGGCAGATAAAGCTTCTAGAGATAAACAGTCAAATTAGCCTCGAAAATTTAATTACCTTACAACCTGAGATAGATAAAGCTATCAAGCTCGGTCAATCTTGGGAAACCTATAGCGAAAAAGTTGCTCAAAGCCTTAAACAGCAACCTGCTATTACGAGTAAATATCCTGTACTGTAATCACAGATTTATAGCCGCTATAACTCGTAGCGGCTGATTAGTTATGCTTGGCAACATCCACTCATTCAAAATACCTATTACTTGTCTAACAGCAGTTAATTATTTAGAAAATCTTTCCGAACGAGTAAATATCTTAAGTCTGTATCAAAGATTATTTCCAGAAAAATGGTTAGAATCAACCATACCTATTAATAAACAATCACATCCAACCAGTGCTTACCTAGATAGAGAAATTGAATTTATTAACCTAGTGAATGAAAATCTATTCCCAGTAGAATATATCGATGAAATCGAGTTTAATCCCGAACGTGATAGTATTCTAGTTTCACCACAAAGACTTGAGTGGTGGAATGAAGATTTTGAGGAACTGGTATACTCAGAAAAGTTCCTACTTTCATTGATGGGGCAAGGGTACAATAGCAGCCAATGGAAACTAAATTTTGGTTTTACTCCTGACTACATTGCTCCAGCAGAAGAAATTTATTTCGAGAAATTCGTAAAGCTGTGTCGTCGTTACAAAAGTCCCCTGCAATATTTAGATATAGCCATACGAATTATAGATTACTCGACTGAAAATATTTGGCTAGATATTACGTGTGAAACAAGCGATTGGCTGGAATGGACTTATGAGAATATCGTATTTCTCGCTCAAAAGTGGCAAGAAGCCGTCTTGATGATGGAGAAATCAAATGAGGTTAGCCATTTGTTAGAAACATCTCTTTCTGCTCGAAAAGCAGCATTGAAAATTTGGAACCAAGCATCAAAAGCATGAATGCAGACACAAATATATTACCGATAATTAACTTAGAAAATGTCTCCCAAATCCTGCTGGCCAATATTCCCCAAGATGATTTACTAGGGCAGCTAATTATCCTCAAAGGACAGTTTATTTTAGTCGAACGCGAAGGCAAAGAATCTAAATATAAATTCTTGTCTCCTGAAGCAGTAGAGAAAGCCTTCACAAGTAAAACTGCCGCATCTGGATGGCTTTCTAGCAACACGATTTGGTGGGGTAAAAATCCAGAGGGAGAGACCATTATTCAATTTTACTCTCCCCAAAAATATCAAATTCAAATTATGGGACAGGAACCTGAAGTAATTACTGTCCCTATGCCTGCATTCTTATTTGCTGGATGCGGTAGTAGATATTACCTGTGGGCAGTTAAAGGCAGGGTATTTAAACCAGACGCACAACTGTACAAGCCTCCTT
Source organism: Fortiea sp. LEGE XX443 (assembly GCF_015206815.1). Taxonomy (GTDB): domain Bacteria; phylum Cyanobacteriota; class Cyanobacteriia; order Cyanobacteriales; family Nostocaceae; genus Nostoc_B. The sequence continues at coordinate 160,596 of NZ_JADEXZ010000003.1, read as the reverse complement.
TACCTAATATTTGGGACGACTCTAGTATTTGCTTTGGGGGAAATTCTCTCAGTAAGTGCAGTGCTGCAAGCATAGGCCAAGTTTGGGATCTGTTCTGGAAATCACCTTTTAACAAGGACTTATCCCAAGGCAAGTCAAAAACTCATCCTGATAATATCTGCAATCAGCTAATCAAATTACACGAATCTAAAGCTAAATCCTACCCTTCAAGTGACCTTGTTCCCGTTCATAGCTGGAAAATCACAACCCCAGAAGACATTATCAATCATTTGTTGAGTTAACCATGAATCCTTTTATCGGTTATCACCTCGCTACAAGTAATAACTTTCCTCCTTACAGTCAAAAACTCCAGGAATACTGGCTGGCAGCAAATGGGCTTTTCTTGCGATCGCACCGCCGCGAGTTAGAGGTTTGCTTGCAACTAACTCAAACTCAAGTCGCTGGACTCCAACCCCTTGAACCCTACTTTCGTCTGAAAGTCCCAAAAGTTCCTCGCCAAGCGATCGCCGAGATTATCAATGCTGCCAGTATCAACCCCCAACAGGAAATCCTATTCTACTTGGGAGTGACAAACAACCAATGGTGGTGTCACACACCACTGCAAACCGCGTCCTCTACTCATGTCTTATCTTTAGAAAGCGCACTCAATAAAAACTATACAGATGGCTTTGTGGAAATGCACAGTCATGGAACTCTAGCTGCTTATCCTTCAAGTGCAGACAATCAAGAAGAAAAAGGCAAATTTCGAGTGTTCGCGATTATTGGCACGCTGAATACCATTCCCACAATTTATACCCGCATCGGGATATACAATCACTTTTTCGACATCAACCCCAATCAAATATTTGAACTGCCGCTACAGGTAAAATGCTTGAATTAACTACTTACCAACAAGCTTTACCCGTCTTACCTCGCAATCATACTCGTATCAACTTTGTTTTAGTAGGAGTAGGAGGAACAGGCGGGTTTCTTGCAGAAGATTTATGTCGAATTATTCTGCAACTCCAGCGCACTAAGAAAGACATTAACTTTGCGATCATTGATGGCGATACTGTCGAACTCAAGAATATCAGCCGCCAAAATTATCAACAAGCTGAAATTGGTCTACCAAAGGCAGAAACACTGGCTGCAAGATGCAGTGCCAAGTATGGAATAGAGATTACAGCCGTTTGCGACTGGTTTGAAGAAGACATGATTCGCACGGCCAGTTGGTGGAATACCCTAACGGTAATTATTGGCTGTGTAGATAACAGCGCCGCCAGGAGCAAAATTCACTCTGTTCTCAAAATAAACAGTGCAAATGAGCCAGCATCTCTATTTTGGCTGGATTGTGGAAACAGCAACTACTCTGGACAAGTAGTAATTGGAACGCACTCTAATTTTGATATAGTCCAAGCTTCCAATAACCCAGACAAACCTCAATTCTGGTTACATCTTCCCTCCCCGGTGCTGGTTCACCCAGAACTGCTAGTTCCTCAGCCAGAAGAACTTAGCGACAACAACCTTTCATGTGCAGAAATCCAAGCACGGAATTATCAATCACTATTCGTCAATAAAATGACGAGTGCGATCGCAGCCCAGTATCTACTAGAATTAACCCTCACTGGGGGGTTGAAAAAGTTCGCCAGTTATTTTGACCTCAAAGCAATGTCAACTCGAAGTTTATATACAAGCATCGACCAACTCAAAAAATACTATATTCCGCAAACAAATTACCACAAATAGCTTACGCAAATATATCCCAAAAACTAAAGTTGGGATATATTTTTATGAATCGTTTTAATCACAAAACACTTGAACTAGTTGAACAAAATCCAGAATGCTTATCAACGATAAATTATCGTAATCTAACTGTCAAAAGTGAATCTGAAGTTGCTGGCGGTCAGTTTCACCTCATTATGCAACAAATTGGGTTAGGGCTACCAGTGGAAGCTTTATTGAAGGCATACCCCCAAATTAATAACTGGGTCGATAAGGTAAAACCTTTTCTAAATATTCCTGGCAACAAACAATGGAACGCCCAACTTCAATATTTATACCACGATATCCTTCTCTACAGCGAGTGCGACCTGATTATCTACGGTGAAAATCAAGTAGTTAGTTTTGACTGGACAATACAAAAACCTCCTAAATTTGAAATTCTTGAGAGCAAATGGCAAACTCAACTGAGGTTATTTCTCCTATACGAACAAACTGGAATACCATTGGAGCAAATTAGCCTGGTTTACTTGTTCGTTAACACTGATAGTATTTACCAGTTTACTTATTCTGAAGCTAAACATTTAAATTTCAAAGCCCGGCTAGAAGAAACACTAGCTCCTTTTGTAGAAGATGATAAAGAGAAAAAACTTTTAGTCCACAAAATGACCCCTCAAGAAGCACATGATAAATGGCTAGCAAAAGAAATATCAACTATGGAATATTTAGCAGCAATTCCTGAAGTTGAAATATGAATCCAACAGAATTAAATATCACCAAAATCGAACTCACTCCTAACAGTGGTTGGACGCTCAATATTCTCTCGCGTCGGGTAGCGACTATTACTGACCTCTTGGGAAATAGAAAAACCAGCTACTTCGGGTTCGATACCAAGAAACAAGCCGAAAAGTTTAGAGATTGGCTTGTCAGAAAAAACAAATGTAGTAGTGCAGTTGTCCGTCACTCAGAACGATTAGCTACTGAATGGGAGGTAAAAGCTTGGAATGTACCAACCTCCCTAATTCTTGAATGCGCCGTCAAAGATTTAAAGGAATCAAGTAATGCAACTATCTCTACTAAATCTACCCTACAACGATGATAATTCACCCATAGCAGATATTTTTAATATTCCCAACTTAGAAAAAGCAGAATTCCTCCGTAATTTAGCTGCTTCCATGCAGCCAACAATCGACCAAAAGAAAAATCCTGCAATTGGAAATCAAAGGGTAACAAAGCGTCGTAAAACTATAGCCCAAGGGATCATCCAAGAAGGAATTGAACTTGAGATTATCCAGTCTTGGCTATTTGCGATCGCACAAATGTGGGAAGTAGGAAATATCCCACCAATACTACGCGGTATATCTCACAAATCGCAAGTAGAAGCCCTATTTAGAATTTCCCAAATGGGGGAAACAATTCAGAAAGTCCAAGAAAAATTGGCAGGCGAATATTACCAAGACTGGGTAAAGTCTTTAAGTCGCGCCGGATTACATACACCAAGCGAAATCATATCCGCCATAACAGAAATTCAACAGGTAGTAAAACCTGAAGCAATTGATACTACCAAGGAACGACTCAATAAGCTTGAGTTAGAAATCATTGGGATGAAAGATGGAGATTTCTTCCCTACTCCTAAACCAGTCTGTCAACGGCTTGTTCAACTGGCAGATATTCAACCAAATTGGCAAATTTTAGAGCCTAGTGCTGGTAGTGGAAATATTGCTGATTATATCACTAATACCTACCCTAATGTTCAACTAGAGGTGGTTGAGATTAATTACGATTTACGACAAATTCTAGAACTCAAAGGATTTAATCTCGTAGGGAAAAACTTTCTGGAGTTTAACCCCAATCATTTATACAATGCCTGTATCATGAATCCTCCATTTTGTGAACTTGTCCAACATATCTATCAGGCTTGGAAGTTACTCGTAACGGGTGGTTTATTAGTTTCAATTATACCTGAATCAGTTTTCTTCAATCGTAAGTACAAAACCTTCAAAGGCTGGCTACAAGCCAATAATAGCTATGTGGAAATGGTAGATAAAGATGCCTTCTTGAGTTCAAATAACCCTACAAACGTAGCTACTAGAATCATTAAACTCATTAAACCATAGTGTACTACAAACGCATGGCATACTGCCAAATTGATAAAACTAAATATGTCACGTATATTTTCCCTATATGGGGACAATATATGAGATACAAAATCCTTACACAGCAAGAGTTAGAAGTAGCACTTAATAAGTGCAAGCTTGCTGGTTGGAAGGTCAGTAATATCACCAAACTTAGTAATAAAATGCTTGAAATTAAACCCCAACGAACAAGGAGATAAATATGGCAATTGAAACTATTGCTTCTTATAGATTTATTCCTGGTAAAGACAGTCAAATAACCAGTTATGGATCTCCTGAAGAACAAACAGTCGCAATTCATAATTCAAGCATGGCATCTGTGTCACTGACTTTCACAACTGAAAACACATCTGTTCTTAGACAAATTATCATCAGTCTTCAGCAAATATACCAGACACTTATAAATACTAAAACTGAAATTATTCAGGAAGATACTTGCATTGACAGCTTTACAGGCTTAAGGGGAGAGTGTGATGAAAAGTTTATCTAAATAACTAAGTATCAATCAATCTTTTAAGTCGTCTTAATAACAGACGACTTTGATTTTTTACAACGACTTTTTGCTTTACGCATTAAATATTGATTTCCATTAATTAAAATTATGGCAAGAAATCAAACAAAGCCTACTAATTCTGCTACTGAAGAAAGCACAGTATCCCAGTCTGAACCCCCTGAACAAACAGTTCAGAATAATACAAACATACAAAAGCGTAAATTAGCTATTTCTAAATTTGCAAATCCTGAGTACAATGCGCCGATTAGTAATATCTGCATCTGCCAAGTCATTAATCACATGGAAGCAGAAAAAGTCGGGTTGTTTATCAAAGATAAATACTTAGCAGCAATTAACTGGCAAGGAAAAGAACCTACACACAAGCACACCTTCTCTAGTGGCACGCCAGAAATGGGAGTGTTGTTGCAATCGCCCAGGATGCACATTCTTGATGTTTCTCCCAGATACATTGAACAGCGCGATGACGGCAAGATTGTAGGAGTGTACGAATCACCTGATGGGTACGAAATGTACCAAGCACTTGGCAAAGATGCCGCAGTATTGAGAAGGTTCTACTTATTGCAACTTGTTGATGAAAATAATAATAACCTGCACTCAGTACCAATTGTCTTATCAATTAAAGGCGTTGCATCATCAAAATTTGGCGAGGCTTATAAACAGTTCCAACGCGAACTAGAGGTTGCATTTGCCCGATTTACTAATGCAACTGTCGCTGAAAAACGTGCAGAGTTTCATCGCCTCGGTGTATTTCAACCCACTTTTATGCCATCTCTTGAACCTAAAGAAGCAGTCAATCAAAGAGATAAATCTTGGGTAGCAGTTGTCACTTCATATAAATCACCAAATCCTGATGGAAGCGATTTTTTCGAATTTTTCTCAGAAGGCAAAGAAATCGATATCCAAACAACGATGCAGGCAAACCCCGAATTCTCTCACCGCATCGGTAAAACATCAACTGTTGTAGCAGAACATAATCGCCTGGTAGGTGCAGCTGATATGCCAGTAGCAGCACTTCCTCCTAGTACAGCAGGTCAAGCTTATACAGCATACAGTACTGAGATGGAAGAACTGCCCTACTAAAAAAACTATCTCATGTAACCGAAAAGGGTGCTAGAAATAGCACCCGTTAAAACATCATTTACTAAAAGCAAAATAACAAATGAAACTAACCATTGAACAATCTAAACTTGCAGAAATTTTAGAAACTGCTTATCTCGCAATTAGTCCTAAGCCTACTGATCCAATTTTAGGAAATATCTTACTGATAGCAAATGAAGATGGGATAGTATCAGCAACAGGAACAAACCTTAACCTCACAATTAATACTACAACGACCGCTAATGTAGAAACGTCAGGTCAGGTAGCACTACCAGCCAAACTATTAACTGACACTATTAACAATGTCAGAGGAGAAATTACCTTAGAGGTAGAAAACCAAGCCTGCATAATTACTCACAATAGCGGTAAATGCCGTCTGATTGGCGGAAAACCTGACGAGTTTCCAACTCTTCCCAAGGGAGAAAATCCAATAGAAGTAAATTTAAGTGCCAAGAAACTCCAAGCTGCACTTGAAGGGACACTCTATTGCACCAATGGTGACGAAACAAAGTTAGTTTTAACTGGTGTCAACTTCAAAATTGATACCAATAAGTGGCAAGCTGCTAGTACAAATGGTCACAAATTAGCACTAGTCACAGGAATACTTGATAGCGAATATTCTGACCCAATTGACTTTACTGTTCCAGGTAAGTCACTTAGCGAGTTAAACAAAATTCTCTCTCAAAGTGCCGATACAAGCGTGTGCAATATTCTTCTATCAAATAAAACTATTGAGTTTAGTCTTCCTAATACAAAGGTCATTTCTCGACTTTTAGAGGGAGAATACCCCAAAATCAATAGCTTGATTCCCAGAACATTTGAGTATGAATTTACATTAGAACGCAAGGGATTTGAGAGCGCACTAAAGCGGGTAAGTTATCTAGCCGAACGCAAGCAAAAGGTTGTCAAAATTCTCTGGGAATTGGAAGCTACACAAGCAACACTATACACCGAAGCTACTGATATCGGGGATGCAGTTGACTCGGTACTGATGAAACCAGCAACTAGTCATTCAGAAAACATCAGTATTGGATTAAATATCGACTACCTTATCGAAGGATTAAAGCACATCAGTACTGATGAAATCGTGGTGCGGTGTAACAAACCTACGCAACCAGTTATTATCTGCCCGATGGGAGGACTGCTCAATCAGCTGTATCTGGTAATGCCTGTAGAAATTAAGCAGGGGTTTGAAAAGGTAAATAACCAAAGTACAAAGACAGAAGCCAGCACTCAACCTGAGCCTAGCACTGAAGAAGTAACAGATATAGCGCAGGCAACAAATGATAGTGAAAATTCTGAAACAGAAATACCATCTTTGGTAGCACAAAATACCACTAAAGGTAAGTCAACCTCACGCTCGTCACGAACGAAAAAAGAAGCCGCGACTGCTTAAAAATTAAACTCCTTATCAGTGCAGTTGATAAGGAGTAAATAAAACACTTTTAGTCATTCAAACTATGTACCAACCACTACATCTTAAATATCGTCCCCAGACTCTTAGTGAAGTTATTGGGCAAGAACATATCGTTCGCACTCTCATAAATGCGATCGCTCTCCAAAAGATTGCACCTGCTTACCTATTTAGCGGCCCCAAAGGTACAGGTAAAACCAGTACCGCCCGCATCATCGCTAAATCCCTCAACTGTCAATCAAGCAATGAGCCGACAACCAAGCCCTGTGGAGAATGCAATTCATGCAAGGGAATTACAGCATCTTCTTCTGTTGATGTAACCGAACTGGATGCAGCAAGCAATAGTGGAGTAGAACTGATCCGAGAGCTTATATCCACTATCCAGTTTGCACCAGTGGAGGGTAGATTCAAAATATTCATTATTGATGAATGTCATGCCCTAAGCAGCCAATCGTGGCAAGCACTCCTCAAAACCATTGAAAGCCCTCCCCGTCATGTAGTATTTATCTTCTGCACAACCGAGTTACACAAAGTTCCAGAAACCATTGTCTCCCGTTGCCAAAAGTTTGACTTTAAGAGAGTTCCTGTCTCGCTAGTTGCAAGCTACCTAGAACAAATATCTCACCAAGAAAGTATCAACATTGCGCCATCAGCAGTTACCGCCGTAGCTAAAGCAAACAAGGGACATCTGCGCGACTCACTCAAACTATTAGATCAGTTAACCTTACTAGGTGAAGAGGAAATTACCTCTAATTGGGTTTGGGAACTATCAGGCACTATTCCCGAATACGATTTACTCACCGTCTGTGAAAATATCATCAAAGGAGAAATTACGAGCAATTTAGGCATCCTTCAAGATTGGATTGAATCTGGTAAACAGCCAACTGCTATCCATACAAGTCTTGTCAACTTCCTCAAAGACTTACTTGTGTGCAAAACTAATCTCAATAGCAGACATCTTACACAGCTAGAAGAGGACACCTGGGAAGAATTAGTAAGTATCTCGCAGTTGTGGAATATCGACCAGATCCGAAATGCGATCGCACTTTTAATGGCACGCCAAAATCTCATGCGGGATGAAGACGCGCACCTTTGGTTAGAAGCTACACTTATCGAGATAGTGCCAACCACAAAGGGTAGTCACCAATCACAACCCTGGAAAGATTGGAAAACTGCCCAAGATGCGATTAACTGGGGCAAGGAACAGTTACCCCACTTAACACAAGCGCAGTTACAAGAACACTGGCAAAAGCTGACACCTATTAATGGTAAAAAGGCACCTGCTTGGGTAGAAGCTGTCCAAAAGCTGCAACAAAAACAATTACAGCAAGCTTAACTTTAAGGAGGGTTATAACCGTAGTTATAACCCTATATTTCTTTCTTTATTTAATTAAATAACCAAATAAATTAACATTTACTACCACAGCAGCATACGCAGTTAAGTTGATAGTTAAAAATTAATATAAACATGAATTAGGAAAATTTCTAATTAATGAATTATAACCACAGAGATTTTGTAAAAAAATCTAGAGGGATAATCGTTGTCGATGAAGACAAACTAAACATTTATTGGAAAGACCCCTCTCCAATAAAACCTTGGCAGCCCAAAATACAACTCAAGCCGTATCAGGAACTTTTACAAATATTTGTTGATATCGAAACAGCAGGAATCAACCCATTTGAAAGCCGTATTTATGCTATTGGTTGTATGGATTCAAGGGGATATTCTACTATTTTCATGGATATCTCAGAAGCTAAAATACTGACCAAATTTATCAACCATCTCAGTAAAAGAAATCCAGATGTAATTTTCACATATAACGGGATGGCATTTGATATTCCATTTATTATTACTCGATGCAACTTGCACGGTATAAAACACCCATTTCAAGTTGCATCCAAATCTCGGACTATTCGTACCGCCCAAGTACGGGGTGAGCCACTAAAAATCCAGGAGGTGTTCATCCGAAATAGCCAACACGTAGACATCTATATCTGCGTTCTGAGGTGGGATTTCATAGCCAAAAAGCTAACTAACGGCAGATCGCTCAAAAAGGCTGTATTGGACATGGGACTGCGCCAGAACGCTAGGCTAGTTCTTCCCTATGAAGAAATCCTCACTTGTTGGAAAGATGGCCCCAACAGTAAGGGATGGAAACGCCTAAAAGAGTATCTTGTGTACGACCTCGAAGACACCCGGCTAATTGCGAATAGACTTGTACCCTCATACTATTACGAAGCACTAATTGTACCGGAAATGAATCTCCAGCAGCTAACACTTGCTGGTAATGGTACTAAATGGGAGCGAATATTTGAGCATCATTATCCAGGCTATAAACCAAAACCCGATCGCAAGTACAAATTCCAAGGAGGGATGGCTTACTCTATTCCTGGACTGTATAGAAGGGTTGGATATGCAGATATTAGTTCAATGCACCCTTGGGCAATGCTAGACAAGGGTATTTGCTCAATTAAAGATACAGAACGTATTGGGCTAAGTATTCTGCAATATCTGGTAAATGAAAAATTTAGGTTGGAACAACTTGCATCTGCTGGAGATGTTGCTGCTAAGGAAAAGAGAGAATCCGTCAAGGTTTTAGCTAACTCCGAGTTTGGATTCTTTGGCACCTCTGAACTCGCCTTCAATGATATGGAGGCTGCTGCATTAGTTACAGCCTACAGCCGAAAAGTACTCAAGCTAATGATTGAAATTATCACTCGGCACGGTGGTACTCCTGTGGAAGTTGACACCGACGGAGTATTCTTCACACATCCCAATCCAGAAGAAGTACGTAGTTTACTTCAATCTCAATTGCCTAAAGGGATAACTGTCAAGCTAGAGTTTATCGCTGACGCTATGTTTATCCCTGAACGGGGAACCAAAAATTACCTTTTATGGCTTCCAGACGGGAAAATCATCACTAAAGGCAACTGGCGCAACCGCGATCGCTCTCAATTAGAGAAAGAGTTTTCTATTGAGTATTTAACCCTGTTAATTCAAAATGTATCAGCAGCAGAAGATTATTATGCACACATCAAATCCCAGATTTTATCAAGGGAATATCCAAAAGAAAAACTTGCAATTACACGCAAGATTAAAGAGGGCGAAAAAGAAATACTCAAACTAGGGAAACCTGGAGATGTAGTCACTTACTATTACGGAATTAGTGGCATAACCAATATCAGCAGTAATGAAAATTACTCACGTCAATACTATCTTCACCTTATTGAAAAAAAACGAGAAGAAATTCTCAAAATAGCTGCTCCTGCGACACTAGAAAGTAACAAACGTCAGTTATCTCTTTTCTAAATGAACAAAGTTGAGATTTTACGTAAATCTCAAAGCTAATAAATATGAATGTTTTTCAAATTCATACATTCTGATATGTCTGTAACTAATGAAAAATAAATCCTTTTCTCGCAAGCCCAGGCTTAATAAAAAGCAAAGGGCTTGGGTAAACTCATTCCTGTCGTCTCATCCTAATGCCAGAGTTAGAACTATCTACGAATTAGATGGCGATCGCGTAGTTCAAATTGAGTGGTGGGAAAACACAAACCTAGTAATATTAGACCCAAAAACTTACATCCAAGGAATTATCAGCTACAACATGTGGGTCAAACTAAGAAAGTTTGGCGACCCCAGGAAAACAGCTGAGTTTTCTTATCGCATTACCCCACCAGAAAAACGAAGTGCATCATGGCACTTAACAGGTCAACTCTCTCTAGAACTCCCCCAATGTTACGAAGTTGCAGAACCAAACAACCCAGTTATCATTAAACCAAAAAGGAGAAATACTAAAACCAAAAAAGTTAAAAAATTTATTCAATATACTCTTCCTTTATCAGAGATTAGTGTTCAACTTCATACTACAAATATAAAAGATGATGGTGTTACTCTATATGGACAAGAAATATTACTAGAAAACACACCACACCTAAATTTAGTTCCTGGTAAAGAGACTAAACTTCCCGAAGCTATAGTCAAAATTCTCTCAGAGAAACAAGCTAGCTTAAAGGAATGGGAAACAGCTATTACACTATACGAGGTAACTGGTTCTAGTGGAGTGATAGAGTATCTTCAACAGTTAGATTCTTGGCGCAAATACTTGGGTAATAAACGAGTAGATAACCATATTGATAAAGACTCAATTCAAAATTTCGTATAACCAGCACAAACTTAAGTAAGGTATTTACTGGTTAGTACATAATAAATACCAAGCAAGCAGAAAGAGTTAATACTAACTCTTCTTTTTTTAACCACTGCTCATAACTAACGCATGGTAATTAAATGTTTATCTAATCTGTGATGCCAGTATACCTATACTACGGCGAAGATACCTATTCGCTCAATCAAAAGATTAACCATTTAGTGACTCAAAATGTTCATACTGAATGGAAAGCTTTTAACTACATCAAGTTATCTGAAAATGAGAAAAATATTGCTGCCAAGGTTTTTACTGAGGTTATGACTTTACCCTTTGGAGAGGGTAATAAAATTGTTCATACAGACAGCGAGCATTTAATTGGAAGTTTATCAGATGAGGATAATAACCAAGAATTTGAAAATCAACTTTCTCGAATACCTGCAAGTAACATTCTTTTAATTACTAGTAACAAAAAGCCAGATTCTCGTAGAACAGTAGTAAAAACTATCCTAAAATATGCTCAACAAGAAGAGTTTCCTCTCGTTCCTTGTTGGGATAAAAAGGGGATAGTTAATTTGATAGGGAAGTATGCAGCTATCCATCAAGTTAGACTTACACCAGATGTGACTGATTATTTAGTTGAAGCAATTGGTAATAACATTGCACGAGCCGATAGCGAATTTGCTAAACTTGCTGTCTATGCAAGTAAAAAAATTATTTCCCTTGAGGAGATAAAACAATTAGTTAGTAATCACAATACTGACTACCAAAAGCTTACTATGGCTATGTTAAGGAATCATTCAAACTTGGCAATAGCGCAGGTGGATAAACTACTAGATAGTAATGAACATCCACTCAAAATAGTAGCAACGCTTACGTCAGTTTTTCGCACTTGGCTAATAACTAAAGCTGGCGTAGAAACTAAATTATCTGAGATGAAGATTGCAGAAATAGCCGAATTGAAAAACCCTAAAAGATTGTATTACCTCAAAGATGAAGTCAAGTCTGTAGGCGTTCAAAAACTGAAAAACAGCCTTACCTTACTTTTACAACTCGAAACGGAACTCAAAAGCGGCACTAACAATTTAACTAGCCGAATTATCGAAATTTGCACGATATGAAAAACGACTTATTTACAGAAATCATCGGACAGCATACCGCCAAACTTCTACTAACTGAAGCAATCGAACGTAATCAAATTGCTCCCGCATACCTATTTAGCAGCGAAGTTGAGGGAGTGGGCAAAGGAAAAACTGCTCTGGCATTTGCAAATGCAATACTCTCAAGAGGAAGTCGCTCCGCGATCGCAGGAGAATCTAAACATCTAGACATCTTACAAATCAAACCAACCTATACCGAAAACACCTCCCAGCAGAAAAGTGTCCCTGCTATCCGAGTAGAACATGTGCGCGAGGTAATTGAATTTCTCTCAACTAGTGCAGTCGAGGGCAAGCAAAAGGTAGTGATTATCTATGAAGCGGATATGCTCAACCCTACTGCCGCTAACAAACTTCTCAAGACGCTGGAAGAACCTAAAACTGGAACGTTTATTCTGATATCATCCTATCCTCAAAAGCTATTACCCACTATCAAGAGTAGGTGTCAAATCATACCTTTACAAAGGTTAACTGATGAGGAGGTTATTTCTGTCCTTAAAGACCAACAGATTGAGGCAACAGAAAAAATACTAGCTATCAGTTCTGGCAGTCCTGGTCAAGCGATCGCCAATATTAAAATGTTAGCTTCCATCTCACAAGAAATCACAAAGGAACTGGAAGTGCCTCCTGACGATATCCTCAAGGCACTCAGTTTGAGTAACTCCATCTCAAGCTGGAATCACCAGACGCAGTTATGGTTGCTTACTTACCTGCAATACAACTGGTGGCAGAAATTAAAAAGCACTAAGCTACTAGCTAAATTCACCCAAGCAAGACAGCAATTGCTGCATCACGTTACTCCTAGAAGCGTTTGGGATAGCCTACTTCTGCCATAACAAAACCCACTCATTATCAAAAAGCACTGCCAGTTAGAAGTATTTCTAGCTGGCAGTATTTGTTTACACATAAAAAATATGAACCAGCAGCACAGTTTATTCGATGTCGAAGAAACCATCCGCAACAGTAAAAACCAAAAAACCAGCGAAATATTAAACCCTAGCACTAGAAAGATACTTCAGTTACTAAGCAGCCAAGGGATTAACAAAACTGTAACAGCCAGCCTACTCGATCTAGCAGGAGCAAGTCGTGAAATTGTTCAGTACATCGCCGGGCCAATTGTCACTCAGCAGAACGGCTGGCAACAGTCAATTCCCACTTGGGTTTGGCGCGCGATCGCAGTTGATAGATTAGATGCAGCTTTACAAGAGATAGACAAGGGAAAAGTAGGTAAACTCGCCTCTAGTAGCGAAGTTGTTGCACTGATGATGCCAATTGCTTTTGAAGTGCCGCTATCATCCCAATGGACAGATGTTTACCTCTGGGCAAGTTATGATGCCCTTGTCAGACACAGACCTTTCAAGAATTTTAACTACGAAAACCTGTGGGAGAAGATTGGTACAACTCCGGTTTCGTATGACAAAATTCGCTCTGATTATGAAACCCTGGCTGCTGATATTCGTTCTCGTGTAGTCAAACACGCGGCGAAAGAGGGATGGGGTAAGAAGTCTTCAAATAACAACAAACACCCTGTTACAGCAACTTCAACTGAGAGTAATACTAAGATGGAGCAATTGTCATTGTTTTAATAACTAATTGTTAGTACTTTTTTCAACATTCCTCCCAAATTCCTTCCTCTCTTTGTCCGTGAGAGGAGGAAGTTCTTCCTTGTAATAAAAATTGCCTAATTTTTGACACTGATTGACATAAATTCGTCTTGCTGAATCACTTGCCCCCAAGTCCTGACGCAAAAGTAATTTAAATGATTTTTCACGCTCCTTCAATTCTTTTGCTGCTACAAGAATTTCTGGTGATATGGCAGGATTTTCATAAGTAGAAGAAAGTTCCTCACTTGATGAATAAATGCTTAGTCTATTGCCAGCAGGTTGAGTTAGAAGACGCTGAGTATTATACGAATGCCATAGACCTAACTTTTCGCGCTGTAGTGACTCAATTTCAACCTCACCAACTCGGTCTGGAGTACTACGCCGCACGTAGATAAAACAAGCTTTATTAGCCGCTACAGTCAAACTCACTTTTACACCATTACCATCAAAATAAAACGAGTCAATTAAGTCGTTCTCTGCACTAATTTCTCCAAGCTTCTCTTTATTCGATAAATCAGGTAACACTTCTGAATTTAGTGACGGTGTAGCATTATTAACATTAGTTGAGGATAATGAAGGCGTAGGAGAAGGATTCGATTCTATAGCTGAAACTTTATTTTCTTTTTCTGGAGATGAACATCCAACCAGTAAGAATAATCCTATAAATAAATATTTTTTCATAAAAATAAATTTGTCTTTATTAACTCAACAGCAGAATATTAATTATTGTTTTCCATTCAAACGACCTATTTGATAAAACTCAAGCAGGTTAGGGAAAGCTTTTTGTAGCAACCAGTTCCGCCCAATTTCTGATTCGGGAATATTTGAAGCAGCCATGTAATAACCACTTCTGTAAGCAGCTACACCTAAACAAGCTTGTAGGCTGGATATAGCCCGTGAAGAAGCTGGAATATCCATCAAATCTTGTATATGACTGGGACGATAATTTTGTCCTGCCACCAAAAAATAAACTAAAGTATGAACCAAGCGGGATAAAATTACTGTTCGGTCTTGCCAACGTTCTAAATGAGACTTGATACAGAAATAATCAGGTAAATCAGCTGCTTGAGATTGATCAAGGAATAAATCGCTTTGGCTTTCGATAAAACTAGAATCCAGACCTATAAACTGTTTTAGAAAAACAAGCGTTTTGCCCCAACGTTCGTGTTCCTTAGTTTCAGGAGAGAACGCACCTTCTGAATACTGTGAACCATACTTTTTTTGAAGCTGTGCAACAGCCTCTTGATTGATATCACCCTGCCAGTCAGATTCAACAAAAAACTCTTTTACAATATCTTGCAAGTAGATGGATGAAAACTCACAAATATCCGGTGCCTCATCATCAAAATCGTCTTCATAAGTATCAATAAGAAATTTCTCTAACTCGATTTCTAGCTCCTGCTTTCTATTAACTGGCAGTAATGATTTAGCGTCTTCTAATGATAAAGGAAAATCTAAATAAGGATGACCTTTGGCTAAGTAAGAATCACCCAAATCTGCCAAACTTTCAAGCGCAAGAGTCCGGGCAAAATACTCATCTTGTGGGTGTACGCATATCCCCTCTAATTCCTTATCCACCAACATCATAGTAATTGCCAGTAAAGCAAACCATGAAGCATCATGCAAACAAGTTGGTAAATCAGCAATTAAATCTACTAACTTCAGTTCTAGAATTTCTCTCCAAACGCCTATCCTAGCGGTATTGGAAACATCACAAAAATGCTCAACCTCTTCTGCAACAGATGTTTCTCCTAACCACGTAAGATTTTCTACTTGCAAAGGTGAAGAGTAGTCAGGAGTAAGCTGGTTTTGACTATCTTCATCGAACTGTATCCACATCAAAGCCAAGAGCATCAGCTTACAAATACTTACTCGCTTCAGGAGAAGATATTCAAGCATAAGTCATTACTTATAATTTTTAGATACATACGACGACATTTGCGATCCCACCATAGCACAAGATAATTTGTCGTTCCTTAGTAAAAACCGCAATGTAATGAGAAACAGGAATCAAAAATAACTCATAAGTATGAAGCAAAAGATGAGCTTTAAATAAAACAAGTCGTCAAATTGATAAATCCTAAAAGAACTAATGCTGACGCAGCAATAAGAGAAATATATAAATTCTCGCGTTATGAACTATATCAACAAAGTCATGCTAGTTGGCAGATGTGGACAAGAACCCGATCTGAAATATTTCGAGTCCGGTGCAGTTAAGGCTTCAATCTCTATTGCAGTAAGACCCCCCTACAGAAGTGAACAAGCCCTTTGGTTTGATTTAGTCGCTTGGGGAAATCAAGCAGAAGTGATTGGAAATTACGTTCGTAAAGGGACTCAGATTGCAATTACTGGTGAGTTTGGATTTGATCGTTGGGCTGATAAAAATTCTGGCACTATACGGCAAAAACCTGTAATCACAATCAACACCATCGAATTACTAGGTTCACCCCGTAAGGAAGAATCTACATCTACTTCTGTACCAAACGAAACACAGGCTGTAGCTAACGCAAATTTCTAGAAAATTACAAATCGCCTATGCAGTATAAATCATAGGTGATCAACCATCTAATCAATCTACAAACCAAACGATCATGATTCATAATACTGCCACTATTAATCTTAAATCAGTGAACACAACCCACGACAAAGAAGGTTCCTTGATTGCTTTTGGGATTGCTGAATTCTACTACCGTTCCAAGGATGGAGTCGTTACTGACGAGATACCATTCCGTTCCAAAGGCGCACCTGCTGTCGTCATCAATGAACAGGGGGAAGGCGTACATGGTACAGCAGAAGGATATCTTGATTTAGTGGTAGATAACAGGGGTGAGTACAAAGAAAAGATTGCCACATTCGTAATTAGAAACTTTATCTCAGCACAACCTATTAACGAACTCACCCAAGTTAGCAAAAACTCTCACTCGCCTGAAACTCCCGATTTTGCCAAGGAACTACTCGAAGATAACGTTACTTCAACAAATGAAGACCTAGACGAAGAACCTCCATTTTAGAACCAATTAACTGAATAATGCTAGTCCAGGCAGGTTTACTGGTTTGAACTAGCGTTATTTTTTTTCAAAAATCCAAAATAAAAATCCACTGTTTGGTAGAATCGCTGACATGGGTTCACAAAATCGCTTCATTAATATATGTCATCAACCAAAATAATTGCCACTTTCAATCAGTCAGGTGGTGCAGCTAAAACGACTATTACACACAATCTTGGATACCACCTTGCTAAAAAACACCGTGTACTGCTTGTGGATATGGACCCACAAGCATCACTAACAGCTTTTATGGGATTAGGGGAAGTCAAGCTGCAAACTGAACAAACCATCTATGGTGCGATCGCTGAAGAAACTCCCCTGTATATATGGGAAAAACCTATTCACGGGATGCACCTTGTACCAACAAATATCCAATTGGCAGGTACGGAGCAAAAAATTTTTCATGACTTGACCATCGACAACCGCCAACGGCTCAAGTTTGTGCTATCAAATGTACTTGACCAGTATGATTATATTTTGATTGATTGCCCGCCTTCTCTAGGAATTCTAAGCATTATGAGCTTAGTCGCTGCTTCACACGTTATTATTCCTGTTGAAACGCAATATAAGTGCTATCTTGGCACCAACCAACTGCTAGAAACAATTGCCCGACTCAAAAAAGGAGGACACCAGAAATTACAAATTGCCTGTATAATTCCAACCAAATACGATAATCGTAATCTTCAAGACACAGGAATACTGGAAGAAATTAAACAACAGGTTGAAGGACGGATACACGTTACTGCCCCCATTCCTAAATCAACAGCTTTTCCTGATGCGACCCAGGCACATCTACCACTTGCACTCCACAAGAAAAACCACCCCGCAGTTAGCATACTCGAAGAAATTACAAAATATATTACTCAACTATGAGCCAAAAACGCGAACTAGAAAAACTTACTGGACTTGATAATTTATTTGGAGATGAAGAAGAACAATCTTTATCTGATTCCACTTTACCTTTATCTCAAATTATCCTTCCGCCGAGTCAGCCCCGTCGCTATTTTGACCCTGTAAAACTCAAATCGCTCGCTGACAGCATTAGGGAAGTAGGGTTACTAGAACCCATAGTCGTTAGAAAGATTGAGGAAGATAAGTATGAGTTGATCGCTGGTGAACGCCGTCTCAAAGCTTGTGAAATTGCAGGACTTGAGGAAATCCTTGTAGTCATTATTGAATGCGACGAAAAAAAAGCTCGTAAACTCCGCTTAGTTGAAAACCTCCAAAGGGAAGACCTCAACGCTTACGAGGAAACTATCGGAATTCTCGAATTACTAGCCGAAGAACTTGATGTTGACCAAGAGACAGTGGTCAAATTGCTCTATGACATGAATAACGCAAGCAAAGGTAATTCTAACCATAACGTTATGGTTAGTGATGAAGGACGAATCATACAAGATGTATTCTTGAGGTTAGGAAAAATTACTTGGCAGTCATTTGTAGCCAATCGTCTTCCTTTACTCAAACTCCATTTCGATATCCAAACTGCACTGCAAAAAGGCGAAATTGAATATACAAAAGCTAAAGAAGTTAACCGGGTAAAAAATGATAGTGAAAGGCAGGGAATTTTAAATAAAGCGATTACAGAAGGTTTATCACTATCTGAAATTAGGATTATAGTAGGAAATATTCTTCAGCAACAGTCAGAAAGTAAGCCATCATCTCATAACCAAGAGCAAAGAGAAAAAGCTGACAAAATATACAAAGCACTTAGAAAAAGTAAAATTTGGAATGATGAGAAAAAGCTAAAAAAAATTAATAAGCTTTTTGCTCAAATTGAAGCACTTCTAGAAGAAGAGAAGAAAGATGATCCTTCTTTACAGCAAGGTAGTCTAGTCTCGGACAACTCTCTGTAAAAGGTAATGGATGGCTAAAAGTCAACTCATGTCTTTCACCGCCGCGATCGCTTCTTTCCCTCGAATGCTGACAACAGTTCACCATCATTTATAGTTACCCAAAAACCACCATGTACGCAGGCGGAGTGAATTCCTTTATGGCAGAATTCACAGGTAGCATCGGAAAACGCAAAGGGAGCGAGGACGCGATCGCACGAGAGTCTAAACAACCGCACTATCCTTACCAAGGCTGCGTGGTTGGGCCAATTGTAAATTCGTTCACGTTTGCGTCTTCTGGCTGGTCAATCGCAAACGCCACAACATTGGCGACTCGATCTGGTGAGATGCCATATTGCTCATACAACGCTGTCATTTTTTCAGCCATATCTTGGTTAGTAATCTGACCTAACAATTCAGTGTTAATTGCAGCAGGATAAATTGTCGCAGTCCGAATGTTAGTCCCCTCTTGAGCCGACTCCATACGTAGAACTTCCATGAAATCGCGCAGGAACCATTTCGTCCCACCATACACCGCACCACCTGGATAAGCTTTTAATCCAGCAACCGATGAAGTTGCGATAATATGCCCAGATTTTTGGCTAATAAACATTGGTAACACAGCAGCGATCCCATTTAGTACACCCTTAATATTGACATCAACTGTTTGATTCCATTCATCCGTTTTCAATGCAGAAAGTGGAGAATTGGGCATGATGCCAGCGTTCAAGAAAATAACATCGATGCGTCCAAATGTTTCCTTGGCAAGCTTGACGATCTGGGCGTTATCAGATGCGTTAACTACATCCATCACTTGATAGACTGCTTGTCCGCCATCTGTTTGAATTTCATCAACCAGTTGTTTCAATTGCTGCTCGCGTCGCGCACCCAACACAACTTTAGCCCCTTTGCTGGCAAGTAATTTCGCAGTTGCTTCACCAATTCCTGATGATGCGCCGGTAATAATCACAACTTTGTCTTTAATCATCTTATTCCTCTTTTTGTTGAGTAAGTCCTTTTGCTCCGACCATTACTGCACCGTTTGGCCGCCGTCGATGACCATAGCGTGTCCAATGACAAAGCCTGCTGCGTCCGAACATAGCCAGACGACGGCTGCGGCGATCTCCTCAGGCTTACCCATCCGTCCGACTGGCTCCTGGGCAATTACCTTCGCCCGCCCTTCGTCCGTACCGCCAGTGAAGCGACCCATCATCGGAGTGTCGATGTAGCCGGGACAGACGACGTTGATGCGGATGTTCTGCGCGGCGTAGTCGAGGGCTGCTGATCGCGTAAGACCGATCACACCGTGCTTCGCGGCGGTGTATGCGGGGCTGCCTTTGATGCCGATAACTCCCGCGCCCGATGACGTGTTAACGATTGCGCCGCCTCCCTGCTTGAGGATCAGAGGGATTTCATGTTTCATGCACAGGAAAACGCCGCGTAGGTTGATGTCAACGATCCGGTTCCACTCCTCCTCTTCATACTCCGCAGTCGGAGCTGGCTTTCTCGGCTCGATGCCCGCATTATTGAAGGCGAAGTCCAGCCGCCCGAAAGCCTCAACGGTCTTGGCTAGGGCTGCTTTCACGTCCTCGGAGCGCGTTACGTCGCACCGGACAGCGATCGCCTGCCCGCCGAGTTCTTCGATTAGGTGTGCCGTTTCTTGATTGCCCTGTTCTGAAACGTCGGCAACCACCACCGCCGCGCCTTCACGGGCAAACGCCAGCGCTGTGACACGGCCAATGCCGCTCGCTGCTCCGGTGATAAAGGCCACTTTGCCTGTGTAGTTTCCATTCGAGTTAGGTAGCATATTTCTCCTGTCAATTGCTCGCTTACCGACTGAGGTGCTGATTGAAAAAGGATGCAAGCTTGTTCCACGGGATCAGGTTTACCCGGTCGTACAAATCGACATGTCCCGCATTTGGAACGATGTAGAGATCCTTTGGCTCGGCTGCACGCTTGTAGGCATCTTCGCTGAACTCCCTGGAATGTGCATCTGCCCCCGTGATGAACAGCATAGGACGAGGTGAAATCGTCTCAATGTCGTTGAACGGGTAGAAGTTCATGAATTTGACGTTGCTGGTAAGCGTCGGGTGTGTTGTCAGTTTCGGCGATGAACCTTTGGGGGTGTATTCGCCCCTGGGAGTGCGGTAGAAGTCATAAAACTCACGCTCAATGGCGGTGGAGTTCTCATTTAGTTCATGCACAGTTCCGCTTGTGTATTTGGTTTCGCCGCCCGTGAACTCCGCATAGCGTTGTTCAGCCGCCTCTGCAATGACTTTCTTTCTCTGTTCGAGGGACGTAGAATGCCTCAACCCGTTACGGTTGGCTGCACCCATGTCATACATACTTACCGTCGCAATGGCTTTCATGCGCGGGTCAATCTTGGCGGCACTGATGGCAAAGCTCCCACTACCGCAAATCCCAAGAACGCCAATTCGATCCCGGTCAACGAATGACTGGGTACTCAGAAAATCGACCGCCGCACTGAAATCCTCGGCATAAATATCTGGCGAAACAACGTTGCGGGGCTGCCCCTCACTCTCGCCCCAGAAGGATAAATCGAGGGACAAGGTGACGAATCCCTGGTCAGCCAGCTTTTGGGCATACAGATTTGCGCTTTGTTCTTTGACTGCGCCCATTGGGTGTCCGACAATGATTGCCGGATTCTTAGCGTTCTGATTCAAGGTTTTGGGAATGAAGAGATTCCCTGCAACCTTCATGTTGTATTGGTTTTTGAACGTAATCTTTTGCATAGTTACTTTATCGCTCTTATAGAAGTTGTCCGCCTCCTTGACCACAGCAGACTGTTGTACGGGTACTTGGGATATCTTACGCGAGACTTGTGTTTTGTCGAGCGCGAATGCTGCCGTTGTACAGATCGCACTTATCAAGAGAGTTGGTATTAAAACACGGTATTTCATGATTTCTTCGTAGATGTAGATTTATCTAACGGGTTTACTTCAGTTAAATCGTTGTAAGCCGCTTTCTTGCTGTATCCGCTTTACTGCGATCGCAACTCGATCATTACTTCTACAGAACCTGGCACAGTCAATGCCTCGATGTCACCGTCAATTTTTCCGAGGATGACGAGTCCGTTTGAGTAGCCAAAATCGTTGTAATACATCGCCAAATTTCCCCAGGGAGCGTAATACGCGATATCTCCAACCGCAGGATCGCTGCCCGGAGGTGCATCTTCTGTCGATAATCGTCTTGGCAAATCACTAACTTTTTCGGTGTTTGCGTAGTCTTTCAACGTCAGCGTTAATGGCAGCAGGGAAATAAAATCCTGAGTAGTTTTGCTATCAATCAACGTCGCTGTCACAACTTCGTTTCTGATCCTGATGTTGATCTTCATGCTGTTTGCCTGCTCGGTTGATAGTTTAGTCGGTGTCTCTAACGGGGCATTGTTAGTCATCCTGGTATCGGCACGACAGGCTGAAGAACTCAGGGACATTGCTAAAGCGAGGAGCAAAATTAGCATTCGCTTCTGACCGTTTTTCCCTCTAGCGGGAAGGTATTTCAAAAGCATCAGGATCTCCCCTCATACTGCTCGTCGCTGACCTGTTCCATCCAGTCCACAGGGCTGCCGTTGAGCGCCTCGTGAATTGCAGTATGAGTCATGGCTGTAGTGGCTGTAGCTCCGTGCCAGTGTTTTACACCGGGTGGAATCCAGACGACATCACCAGGTCTAATTTCCTGAATTTGACCGCCCCACTGCTGAACCCAGCCAATTCCATCCGTGACAATTAGGGTTTGCCCCAAGGGATGGGTGTGCCATGCGGTTCGGGCACCTGGCCCGAAGGTGACACTTGCGCCAGATGCGCGTGACGGCTCGTGCACCGGAAAAAGAGGATTGATGCGGACAGAACCCGTGAAATAGCCGACAGATCCTTCAGTGGAAGGCTGCGAACCGTTCCGCGTAATTTCCACTTTCTGTAAGCGATCGCCAGATGAGACTTGTGTATGCCCTGCCTGCACAAACCCCAAAGCCAATAAGGAAAATGCCATGACAGGTATCGTGAGACGTTTCATTTCTGTTCCTCCATGTTTGTGCTTAGTCATGCAAAGCTTTCCTACAGTGAGCGATGCCTACCGTGGATTGGGATGATGCTTCTTATGCCATTCTGAGAAGTGCTTGACCAAAAAAACCTGAGTTTTCTCTTGGATAAAAGTCCAGACGCTTACCAGAAGCCGGAATCACTTTTCATTGCTTTAACTTCATTCTATGAATCCTGAAAGGCAAGCAATAGAACGATCATCTAAGATAGTTGTATAATCCTGCAAACTTACACTCGTTTCAGATCAAGTCACGCTAAATTCTTATACAGGGCTGGTACTACCAAACCCTTGCCGAAGCTTGATGTATCCAAAAGTTTGTTTAAATCGGTATTAGAAATGAACGTTGCAAGAACGAATGAAAAGTCCGGTAGAGCCTTGATGAATGACCTTCAGACTCTTCGCGAGGCAGACCGAGCGCAAGCCAACCGAGAGGAACTAACGGAGCGAATTGCTCAAGCGATTTGTACTGATGGAGCGATCGAGCCACTTTCTGGATTGCACTTCAACCGTTCCTCTTCCCCTTCGGAATGCTTTCATAATGTCTCTATTCCTGCCTTTTGTGTGATTGCTCAAGGCAGCAAAGAAGTTCTTATAGGCAGCGATCGCTATCAGTACGACCCAATGCATTATTTGCTGGGGACGCTCGAACTGCCGATTGCCAGCCGAATTCTAGAAGCAACCCAGGAAAAACCGTACCTGGGTCTTCGTCTCGATCTCGACCCCACCCTAGTTGGCTCAGTCATGGTTGAGGCAGGCTATCCTTCAGCCCAAAGGGGTGCTAGTGTCAAAGCGATCGATGTTAGTCCATTGAATACAGACCTGTTAGATGCTGTGGTGCGGCTTGTCAGACTGCTCGATTCTCCGGCTGAAGCGCATGTGCTTGCACCCCTGATCAAGCGGGAGATTATTTACCGACTCCTGATGGGAGAGCAAGGTACTCGGCTGCGTCAGATTGCTGTTTTGGGTGGCTACACGCACTACATCGCTCTTGCCGTCGATCGACTGCGGAAAGACTTCAACCAGCCGATCAAGATTGAAGACATCGCCCGAGAGTTAGGTATGAGTGTGTCAGGCTTTCACCACCACTTCAAATCGGTCACGGCAATGAGTCCCTTGCAGTTCCAGAAGCAACTGCGGCTCCAGGAGGCTCGCCGTCTGATGTTGGGGCAAAACCTGGATGCGACCAGTGCTGCCTACCGGGTGGGGTATGATGATGCCTCGCACTTCAACCGGGAGTACAAGCGGCTGTTTGGTGCGCCACCGATGCGCGATGTGGAGCGGGTGCGAGAAGCTGTGAGTGAAACTGCTAGTTCAATACAATCTCCTCAAGACACCCGCCATCTTGCCAGAAATCACTAAAATATTGTGGAGATAACTCTGTGTAGCACACTGTATGCTGAGTGTTCTTGTGTCTTAGACAGTGCTGAATAAATCGTGTATCGTGTCCATTATTGATGAGCTTGTATCCGCAACCTGTTGTCACTACAACCCCATGTTTCATTATCTCTGCTGAATCAACTTGCGAGTATCGGCTTATTATCTACGAACAGTATGTGACAGTATGTGTAAGCCATCCAGCTCATATTATTACCCAGAATTTGAAACTTCTATTGACCTCAGTGCATGAATCGTTAGCTTTCCTGAAGTAAATCACCCTTCGTCTTTACCTGAGAAACGGTCAACTTTATATTTCATACACTAACTAAAGTATCTTCCTTAATCCAGACATACTTTCGGTGGGTTAACTCTGCGGGTTAACAGGCTTGCTACTCTATCTCTATTGGAAAATTTTTGAAAACAGGATAGTAGCCGAGGCGTTAGCATTCATTTCCAATTTAAGATTGTTATTTTTTACACGGACTTACGTCCAAATAAAGAAGAGAAAGCACTATAGCTAACGCTCAAATCCTTAAAAAGTAACTCTCACATAGGAGATAAAAATTATGGCTACTAGAACCAAAAAAGTTAGTTTAATTGATGACAACGCAATGGGTATTTACAAAATTGCTGACTACAACAAGCGTAAGTTTAAAGCAGTCTACTACGGGCTACAAGAAACCTGGGGTAAAACTATTCAAGCGCAGTCACAGACTAACTGGAATAAAACACAATGGGATACTTTTAAAGCCAGATTTATTGCTACATTCGGCTCAGTCGAAAACCCCAAATATAGTGTACAACAAATGGTTGACTATTCCATTAAGCACTTCAACAAAGGCTTAGAAGAATTACTCGAAGTCAACAAACGTACTTGGCTACAACGCGAACGTTTATTAGCAAAATAATCACAAATCATCTGATTTTACAGAAAATCTCGCTCATACAGAGTGGGATTTATTTTTTTGACTAATGCTGACGCAGCTAAAAGCGAAACACTCATCAAGGAAACAACTATGGCTGCTAATAAATCTACTAAAGCTCAAGCTGCTACAGTCGATGATTCAACAATGGAGCAATTCAAGATTGAATCATTCGACGTGCGTAAATACAACACAATTTTCTATTCAATTCGTGACCTTTACGGACGCGAATCACAACGGCAACTGGGGTCTGACAATTTCGATTGGAAAGCTTTTAAGCTTCAGTTTGAAATTTGTTTTGGTCGTCCTGAAGATTGTCGTTACACCACAGAACAATTATTGAATTTCGCCAAATACAAATTCAACATGAGTTTGGAAGACTTGTTAGCTTATAACCGTAAATCATGGGAACTCCGCAAAAGACGAGAACAACAATATGCAGACATGGAGCAAATTAACTCTGTAATTCAGCACATTCCAGAAATTACCAATTCTCACGTTGATTGCTCCCAAATGCTAGAGCAACAGCCATACTAAAATCTCAAAGAATCAGTTAGAAAGTACTGTTTTATGCAGCACTTCACTCTAGCTGATTCTTTTTTTACTACATTTATTTTTGCCTGAACCTATCAAACATTCTCGTTTACAGCAATAAAGGTACTAGGCCGCTCACAAGGCGTAAAGTTATACCTACGTTTGACTTCTTCACCTGTGTTATTTGTATTACCTTCAACAGATTTATTTAACGGTACAACCTCAGAGCGTATATAACCAGTTAACTTATCAAACTGAATAATCATGTGCTGGTGAAAAGCCCAAACATCCGCCATCCGATTGCCCATACCAGAAGATATTTCATCAGGTATAAAAATATTAGCGTGCCAGGATACTTTCATCCCCTCTTTCTGGAAGTAAGCATCTATTTCAGGACGAATGTAATCCGCAGTTCCTCCGCAAAATACTAGTTCTTCAATATCCTCATCCATCTTTGAGCGCAACCACCTGGCGATCGCACGCCAATATTCGTCTCTAGCAAGTAATAAAGCTTTGGACATCGACTCTCCATCAAGTTGAATCTCATCAACTTTGCGCTTGCGTGAGAGTTTTTGCATCACCTGGGGGTCACAACTGGCTCCAGCTTCTATCAGTACCTCAATAATATTGGAATTATCAGGGCTTAGTCCCGATGTTTTGGAAATCAAATTATTTACTAACCAAGACATACCAAAATTGCTGGTTATTCCTGCACCAATCGAACCACTCCGAAAGGTGAAAATACTCGCGTTGCGATAACCAAGCATCACATACATCGAAACAGGTACATGATCGCCAAGCGTTCGCCTACGGTGGAAAAATATTCCACTACCCTCAGAAGCTGCATCATAACGAAGCATTTTCACCCGCATCTTACCTGCTGGTGTATCAAACCCCCGAAACACATCCTTTAAGCGAATTTGTAACTGTTCCTTATCTTGCACTTCACCCGGCGGCAGCAGGACACTCAAGTAAGCTGCAACATCATTACCCAGGTTCAACTTCTCCTTAGCCAGCCAAAATGCTCCGCAAATTTTGGGAACTGCTAGTTCGTATTTTAACTCCCTCAGTTGCGATATACCCCCAAACCGACGACGAGCAAGTTCTCCCAAGGCGAAATACTCATCACCAATTCCTACCCAAGCACGAGATTCAGGACTACCTTCAGGTTGGACACTTTCAACTGAGGCTTTAGCAACATCCGCTATTTCTGAGTCTAAAAGTAAAACAACAGGCTTTCCTTCTGGATACTCCTGAACGATAGCCTTAGTTTTACTTGCACCCATGTCAATCGTAATTACTATCTTTTTTACGTCTGTTTTCTCCTTAATTTTAGGCATATATATTGATGTTTTATTAACTTTTCCTATTGTTACTAATTTACCTGAAATAGGAATGATGCTGTAGTGCAAAACATTTTCTTTACAGGAGTTAACAGGTTTTTTACATACAAAGTAAGTAGAGAAAAACCATTACGATCATTTTCTTCTATAACACTAATACCAAACCGAAACTGTAGATTCTAAGTAAATTAATGTATTAAAAATTTCTTCAACACACGCTGGTTAAATTACGTCCTGTATCATGAACAAATTACCCCAATCACACCCTAATTCTGTATCAACTAAAAGTTGAATTACAAAATAATATTTGTCTTTGGCTTGTGAAATAAACAATGTAATTGTGATTATTGCACCCAGTATTACCTCAATCATCCCCACATTTACCTCACTAAAAACACCACAATTGGGCAGTCTTGTACAATAACAAGGTATGTCCAATGGGGTTTATTACAAATTTGCTTTGCTGAAAAATTGTTAATTGCAACTTTTAGAAATGAAATATCATGAAGGCAATTGCACCTCCGGAGTTAGAATGCGATCGCCTCTCCAGTTCGGTCAAATATTGTTAATGCACTCGATCACAAGCTTTGACCAAGTGTATAGCGAAATGGTTTAATCGAAACTTTGAATAATGCAGGTGCTTGGGCAAAAACTTCTTCTCAATGTGCTTTGTGAAGAGGTACAAAGCACTTCTTAGCAACAGTGCCTAACGCGATGCCTGCGGCAGGCGTAGCCATCGCACTCTGAAAAATACTGCCCACAATGACAAACAGGACAAAGGAGGGAATTACGTAAGTATCACAAGCGAAGGCAAAGAATACGCTTTTCTCTAACACCTAACAGCCATTCCTGATAATTCCTTTACTCCAGACGAAATCCTGCATCAACTTCTATTTCTGCCTTAGCAATCGGGTCATCCTCATCATCATTAAAGAACCCATCATCTTCAGAATCTTCTTCCAAAACATTTGACCCTACTGATTCTGCCGTAACAGGTAGCGAGTCAGGACTTGGCTCAGTGGAATCAAAAAAAGAAACCGAAGGGGGAACCAAATTAGCTGAAACAGGAGCTACTCCTACACCATTAGTTCCAATTGTTGGTTGTAAGCCAATCACACCCTGCGAGAAAATTCCACTATGAGGATTAACAAGAACTACCTGGGGCAACCCCTCCATCCCAAATGTCCGTTTCATCTTAATTATCTGGGCTTCAAGTTGCGCGATCGCATCATGGAGGGCCGACTGCAATTCTATACCAGATACTCCCGCAGCCGATAGTGCAAACGGCAGGTAATAAGCCCGCAGCGCCTCACATACTAACTCGGTTTGCCCTCGCTTCTTCGACTGGAGATAGCTAATTACTATCCCATCTTCAGTATCCTTATTCCGCATGATTCGCGCCAACTCAACAGAATCAGCAGGCTTACTCGCTCTTGCCATACCTTTACTTCTATATAATCTGCAAACCAAGCTTTTCAGTAAGCTATTTGTCAATACTCTTACTTTAACCACACTGTAGGGGAACTTACCCCCGTATTTACTCCTAACTACCCCAATTCATACACTAATTACCCCAATCAATTGAAAATTAGGTCTAATTTTTTAAATAAAAATATGTTGTTAACTGATAAATAAACTCTTACAGTTCCCATGATTGAGGTATTCTGAGGGCAAATTGACCCAACTATTTCAGCATTACTTCAAACATCAATCGTCTTGGGACAAAACTCTACAACCCTCTCTGCATATGAATTTACATCAGTCCCGTTCCACAATAAACCATTACTGTTGTCGCACAATCCAGAACTAAAACAAGGTATGTTCAATGGGGTCATTTTATCCTTATATTATTCGCAATAAATTAGATTAATTGACAATATATTCAATACAATCGTTTATCATGTAGTTCTAATAAATACTACTTCTGTTTTATATTTACTTTTTGATGACTAATGTATGGTAAATGACCCCGTAAAGCGAACTAAATCTATCAAGGTATACCTCTTTAAGGAAGAGAAAACTACCATTGAGGAAAAAGCGATCGCCACAGGGGTAACTGCATCTGAGTATTTACGTTCCTGTGGATTAAGGCGGGTACTAACGGCAAAACCGTCTGCCGACTTGATAACTATCCGCGCTACTGCTGGAAACCTTAAAAGCGAACTGATGATGTTATCTCACTTAGCGAAAGAAACAAACAACCAGCAAATTTTAGATACTGTTAATAAGGCGATCGCACTTGTAGATCAGACCATCGCAGCTGCATTTAACATAGACATTCCCGATAAATCACCCTCAAGCCAAGATAAATAAAGCATTACAAGTTCTATAACCCCCACTTTCAACTGTCTCAATTTGATTCCCGTCATCTACAAAAAACCCAATTTTCTCGACACGCTCAAGTATGTCTTGGGGAAAGATGATGCTGCGATTGTCGATACTAATATGATGGGAACAAAGCCAGATGAATTTAACCAGCAGTTTCTCACCATCAAGTACACCAACAAAGCAGTTAAACGGCAGTGCGCTCACCTCATCATCTCAATCGCACACCGCCCGAACTACCACGAGCATTTATCCAACAGTCAGTACAGTTATGTAGCAAGAGAATATCTCAAAGATATGGGATACTTGCCCAAGGAAGAATCATCTGTAGGAGCTACCAGTCAGTTCGTTGCAGTACGCCACCACGATCGCAACCACGAACACCTGCATATAATCACCTCCCGGATTCGGTTAGATGGCAGC
Organism: Fortiea sp. LEGE XX443; assembly: GCF_015206815.1. Lineage (GTDB taxonomy): Bacteria > Cyanobacteriota > Cyanobacteriia > Cyanobacteriales > Nostocaceae > Nostoc_B. Next base: position 130,968 of record NZ_JADEXZ010000003.1, on the reverse strand, counting down.
TTAGTTAATGATTCCTATGATTATTTCAACTCCCAAGTCTCAACTAGACGCATCGCGGCGGAACTAGGATTGGAAGTAACACCGACAACAAATGAAGCCGTCGCCTCTAGGTTAGAGCAAGAGTACGGAATAATTACACTCACCAGTCCCAACCGATCAAAAAGCATTAGAGCAGTCAACAGTAAGCACAAAACCCCAAGCAGTAAGGAAATTATTCGCCAAGCAATAGGAGAAGCTATTAAGGATAGTCCCACCGTCTCTACGTTCATTCAACGCCTGGAGGAAAATAACATTGGAGTATTGCCTAAGATGCAGGGGGAAGAACTACTAGGCTTTACCTACATTCATAATGATGTAAAAATTGCTGGTTATCAAGTATACAAACCTTATAGCTGGAAAAAACTGCGGTCTGAATATGGAATCATGTACGACCCAGATAAAGATATAGAAGTAATTCAACAAGCTAAAGCCAAAGCAATTGCTCGCATAAATAGCATAATTTTAAGTAATAATGATTACTTAAATAATGATAAACCTACTAGCAGCAGCACAAGTGATAGTAATGGTGACACTGACAGTAACTCCAAAACACTTGTTAGTACATATACACTAAACAGTAATTATCCAAGTGAGATTCCAGTAATACAATCCAAATTAGAAGATAACCCCACATTGGAAACTAATAAGACCAAGAAAAAAGTTCAACCACATCCAAAGAAACAGCACCCACAACAGGATATTTCAGAAGAAAACGGTCTCACTGCTAAACAATTCCTGGAAGAGCAATCTTCCCCTATTCCTCCTTCTCTTAACCTTCTGCCTTCTACTCTCAAACATTTGCCTTCTATAATCACTGACTATATGCTTATTACCAATAACTTCCGTATCAAAGGACGGGAGTTGAGTGCCAGCTTAGATAGCAATACTCTGAGTGTTTACCGTCATGCGGATAATACTCCTGTGATGCAAACTTGCTACAGTCAGGGAAACTGGTACGAAGAGATACCAACTCGATTAACAAGAAACGAAATTGAGCAGATTGAAAGTCTGCGTTTCTTTACCCAACAACCATTAATCAATCAACAGCGATCGCAAAAAGGTATTGAGCAATAGTAAATCTGTAGATAAAGAGAATTTAATCTACTCAGAATTAGGGGTAGGACTGGCTAAGACACTGTTGGCAAAGTTGTCACCAAGTGCAAACTAAACAGTTTAGGTTTTAAAAATTTCGTCTAGCAATCCAGGTTCTTTGTCAAGCTAGATATGAATTTGGGGCAGCTATTTGTGAATTTGTGGGGGATAAAAAATTGTTTTGTCTATTGGTGTCTAACAATCAAAAGTACAATTTTTTGCGTTTATATTTATTAGAGGTAAATTAAGCCGTAAAATGTAAAAATTCGCTAACTTCAAGGCGGGTACATTCAACAGATAAGCTATCTGGTTTGATTCCGTGAAAGTCTAGATTCTTTTTCTCATAAGTTTTTAGCCTACCTACTGTGCTTTCGGCTAATTACTTGGTTTTAAATAAGCAAGCTTCTTCTATTTCAAAAGTCCATTCAGTATTTGATACGTAATAGTAATTTAAATCAAGAAAGTGACCAAATACTACCCAGACATGTTTTTTAGGCATAAATTTTATTTTTCTTGTCTATTTTCGATTTTATTTTTTTCATAATCATAAGTAAATTCAGGTATTTTACTAGAGGATTCAATAAAATAATTCAAGTAACTTTTAACAATTTTAATATCTTCCTCTAGTCGATTTTTAGTAGATTTTATTCGGGATAGGGCAATGTACAAATAAGTATCGATTGAATCTTTATCAGTTCCTTCTGCAAATTCTTCTTTTAAATCTTCTAAATTTTCAATTGAAAAATCTAAGTGGCTAATATGACTGCCAAAATCATCTAAATAGCAAGAAACCCTAGCTACAGCTTCTTTAATATCAGATGCTATTGTTTCATCTATGCACATAATCAAAAGTTAGATTTTGTTTCAAAATTAGTTAGCTAATTCTAGAATTTTACTTTCTTGTGACATAACTCTTGTTTTGTCATAAATGTTGAAAGTAATATAACAATTTTACATTGTTTTGCATTTTTGCAGTTCTATAATGTCTGCTAAAATATAATTTTGACAACATAACTCTCACAATAAAGACAGTTGCCCAGGCGATACATTACCCTTACGTCGTGCATGAAAACTGAGGTGACAAACCTACACAATACACATAAGTTTGTCCGACAATTATCTTATGACACAAAATTTTAGAAATTATATGGATATACTCGATGAGCTTTATATACTTGATGAAAATAAACAGCCTATTAAGCCCGAAAGTCTTGAGCAATGGTCTGATTGGCGGAAAAATGAGAACAATGTACAAGTAGCTTTAGATACTTTTTCGTGGGGAAGAGTATCTACCATCTTTTTAGGGAAGGATTATTCTAATTTTCCTAATCAAGAACCACAGCTTTTTGAAACTATGGTTTTTGGAGGTGAATATAGTGGTAAATTCTGGAGATATTCAACTTGGGAACAAGCAGTTGCCGGACATCAAGAAGTTTGTATGATAGCTATTTGAGCCTATCGGTGAGAAAAATCTAAACTTATAAGAATAATCCTAAACTAAAAAAATACAGTTGTAAAATTGGTGACAAACCAGCAATAATTTTCTCTTAATATGGTAAGAATTCAGTACTCATGAGCCAAGAGCCAGAATACAGAATTATCTCAGTATAATTAATAGTTTGATTTCTCAATATACACCTATTTTTTCTAACTATTCAGACGAATATATTCTGACATAATTTCTAATCTTATTTTTAGAGAGGAGCAATTTTACTCATCTTATTCGCTCGATTGCCAACTTCAACCAATTCGTTCAGCTTTTGATACAGGAGGTTCTAAAAAATCGAATCCGCTTTCAACAAGCCACTGTTTAGAAATAACATCAGGACGATTAGCAATAAAGCTGCAAGCGTCGTCCAATTCTTCAAACACTCTGTTACAAATAGTTGGGTGATGATAATCTCCTACTCCCACCACCCAAACCTCTTGCCCATAATTAGACAAGTAAATCCTGACTACGTTTTCTGGATAACAATGCCAATTTTTGGGAGCAGAAACTACAGATATTGTATCTGTGGGGAAGGGAAGCTCACGATTAATTCTTCCGTCAGGAAACTCAGCACTGTACTTGGCTATATATTCTTGGGTTTTTAGTTTAACCATATTTATTAGCTAAGACACTCAAATGTTTTTACAAATCACAGCGCAACAGCTTAATCTTGAAATACCCTCGTTTAAGTTTCTCACTTCCCCTGACTTCATAAAATTTATCTGGTTTTTGGACAATTTCAACCAGTCCCTGCGCTTCCATCTTCTCAAACAACGACTGCCAAGACGCAATATCTTGCTCAGGCGCAAAAATTCTAACATCGTTTATCTCGCCCATAAGCCTCTTTGTTCTAGCTATATAAAATTATAAAAGTAACTAGAACAAAAACGATAACCCATGCCTAAGAAAAAATGTGGACTTGGATTTGACTGTGCCAGTATGATGCTGCACCCAGGTATAGACCCTGGCGACTGCTTAAATTACAAAACTTGTGGGAGTGCGATTGAACTAACCCCTGATGAAGAACTCGAACTTGTTCGTATCCGGGAAGAACAAATGCGCCAGTATCAAGAACAAATTCGCCTGACTCGTCGTTCTGCCGCCATTATGATGCTGATGAGGCGCGGTTGCCCACAGTCACCAGAATCATTAGGTATTGTCTCCGCAGTCGAGGCGATCGCCACCACATTAGAGGATATTCGTACTGGACTTACTAACTTTGACGGACAGTACATCGCACCACCTAGTTGTGAACTCCACATCTACAATGTTAAACGCCCCAGTGGTACGTACTCATACTATAAACTAACCGCCGAAAACGCAATATTTGCACCTTCAGAGAAAGAACAACAAGTACGGGTAATTCACCTCAGCCATCATAATGATGCGCGGTATATAGAAGCACAACTTGGTATCGAACGGCGAAACAAGTTAACCCAGGTGCGAACACTGCTTCAGAACGCAAGCGCATTGCTTGAGGAAGCAACACGTCTACTCGAACAAACTACAGATATGAACAGTCCAAATGCTACAGTTGAAGTTTTCAACATCGATGAAATTATATCCATCGACTAATAAAACCAGCAAAATGGGAAAATTTACTTCATTACTGCCACAAAATATAAATCCTGAAATACAGGATTATGTGTAAAGCTGCTTTATCTACCAGTGCGACGTGACGATTACAATCAAATCGCTCTGATAGGTATGCCAACAGGCTAAAAACTGACTAGGGAGAAGTGAAAAATGACTATAAGTTTTAGAGAATGGCTCAAACAATTTAAAAATCAAGATATACCTTTTGGTGATTTATGGAGTGATGCCACATCGACTAAAAGAGGAAGATTTCAAGATAATATTTCAGATTCTTGGCAGGGTAGCACTATACAAAGCTTGATAGAGTTTATGGTTAAAAATGAAGCATCATATAAATCTTATAGTGTTCTTAATGAAGCTAATGAGGCGTATCATAATTATTTGGGTTTAGAACCTATAGAAACATCTAAATTGGAAGAATTAGAGAACCAATTTAAAGCTAAATATTACGCAGAACGTCTACAACACTATACAAGATTATGTATTTTATATAAAAATCCTACTTGAATCTTGCTCAGTCTACTGATAATTCAAGCTTTTAGGCAGTTTTATTTTTGTTCTATTTACTTTAAATAAAAATAATAGCTAGAACAAAGGAGGTACTTAAAATTGAAAAACTACAGGAGAGTAAAAAATTAGGGAGGCATAAAATTATCAAGGTGGTGCCACACTAATTTAGCTTTCTGTCCCAAACTGCAAATATAACCACAATGGCAAACATGAAAAATGTTACTCCTGATTTAGCGTTAAGCAAGAAGTAATCAAAAAGTTTGTATATTTTTTTCCACTTAAATTTTAAGACTACGTTGAATTAAGTCTTTAGGAACTATTTTTCAGTAATAATTATATTTCAGGGTATAAAAAAATATAGCTATTTGTTGGTATAAATTAGAAAATTGTTTAATAAATTATCAGTATAGAGAAAGTAAAATTAAACTCTACGGGTATTTTAGTGCCAAAAAGTGAAAATTTATATTTAATTTTATAAGTTTAATTGTTCATATATGACAATTCAAGCTAAACATTTTGACACTAGATTAAATCAATGGATTCATACAGATGGTAATACAAATAATCCAGATTCGCTGTTAAAGGAAGAACTTAATAATACTCTACTAGAATATTTCTTTCCTGGGGTAAGTTTTTCGTTCGGGCATATGGACGAAAAGTCTACTGTGGAACAATTAATTAATCATCCTGAAGGTCATAAATTATTATTATCGTCAAAAACTCGGTTGTTATATGGCCCCGAAGAATGTCTAGATACAATTAGGCAATTATGCCCTGATAACAAAGATAGAGGTGCTTACGGGTCTATATTTCTTGGTTCATGTAGAAATGCTGTCAATAAAAAGTTAAACATCCTAATAGTTGATGATAATAATGGTGATAATGGCGGCATTATCAGTAATGACCAAGCATATCGGCTAACAGGAGACTGTTACGGACAGATATCAAAAGACCTGTATCACGAATTAACTAAGCATCAAAAAGGTGATAAATACCGAGTAATTCAGCACCGCTTCGGTTGGACTGATCGAGACGGAGATGACAATAAATACCGCTTTGGTAAAGGTACACTACGCCCTGCTAACCTTGAGCAAATCTTCAATTATCAAAACTCGAATAACTCAACTAAAATTGATCTAATTCTTCCCTTATCTGCGTTCAAAGGAACTGATAAAGATAATCCTAATGGCCCGATTAAGCCTCAAATTCAACCTGGATTATACCGACAAAATATCTGGCTAGGTGAAAAATCACAATCTGAACTCGGCAAGACAGCTATATCACAGTTACTCGCTTCATTCCCTAACGGACTGAAAGACTTTACTGAACAGCTAGAACTTGAAGCCAAAAAGCTTAAAGAAGCACAGGATGACCCTCGGCAACTTGCACAACTTTACTGCGAAAAGTACGAGAAACGGAAAGCCTTTTTAGAAGAACAAGCAAGCACACTAGAAGAACAAGCAGCAGAAGATCCAACATTAGCAGAAGAGTTAGAAACTTTGCGGGATCGCATTGCTACTGACTCGTTTATTTACAAACTCATCAAAGCTGACCTGCAAGGAGATGGCCAACTTCTTGAAACTGAGAAAGTACAGCGCGAACTCGCCCGGTTCGTCCAAAACGAGTGGAAAGAAATCGCCATCGGCAAGACGTTAACGTTTGAGCGAGCAATGGTCATCCCCTCCAAAGACCTGCAAAATGGGGAAATTTCCATACCGCATTATCAAGATGGCGAAGAAGTTCTCAACTTCCGCTCCCCTTTCCTCAACTCTAATGGTCTGTGCGTCTCCACTAACAAAATTGTAGAAGATATCCTTGGGCCTGATGGTCAACCTCTCGCTGGTGCGATCGCTGTCTCGGACGAAACAAGCGATCGCATTTACAACCGCCTCAATGAGCAAATTAAATCTATCCTGTCAGAAGCTCAAGGAAAAAATATCCAGTTAGAAGGTATTGAAAATTACTTAGACCAAAATATTAGTAAGCTCGAAACTAGAGATAAAATCGAGTTTACTAACAAATTTAATCAGTATATTTTAGAACTAAAATTAGCTGGTTATGAATTAGATATTCTTCCTCAAGAGTCTGAACAAGAGCGTCAAGCACGCGATTACGATGGTGATTGTATCGGCTTCGAGCGGGCAAGCAAGTATACCAACCTCACCGCCGAGGCAAAGGAGCGTAACCTTCCTGAAAACGCGTACGCTCCAACTGTCAAACTTAAAAAACAATCTTTTTACCAAGAAGATGGCAGTCAGCCAGAATTTGAGGAAATCGCCATCCACATGAGCGATGGCATTAGTGTGGGTGTTATCAACAATCACCTTACCGCAATTGAGGCGTTAGAGTCAGAAATTACGATTCTGAAAAACTTTGGTAGTGAAAAAGACTCAATTGAGTACGTACAGCAGGTAGCCAAACACTACGAAGATTTATTCAAAACAGAAGCCTGGGCAAAATCCAAGGGTATTGAAGGGAAGGAGATTCCAAGCAAGTATCGCAGTTACATGGAAGAGTTCATCAAAACTGTTCGACAAGAACCCTTAAACCAGGCTAATGCAGTAGTGGCTATGAACATTAATACCCAAATGTACCGTGAAATGATTGCTGAGGCAGCATTTCAAAATCAAATTGCAGTTGACCTTTTTAAGAGTGCCAAAAAACCTGAAATTGAAATTATTCGCAATAATAGCCGGATTCTTCACCGTGAAGTCAACTATATTAAGGATAAGAAGAAAGATGTCTATATTAATAATATAATTCAACCGACGGGATACTCACCTGTTGAGTTACTAATTGCTCAAACCAATCAGTATTTTGAAAAAGCTCGCCTAGAATCGCGTGAAATTGTGCAATTTCAAGCTTTATTTAAAGGGGTTGAATTTTCTCATGAACAGCGATTAAGAGCTACCATCATCAAAAAAGAATTCGACAAATCATTCAACCGAGCGAGTGAGCTATCTAAACAAAAAGAAACTGAAAAAGGGCCATCTGCAAATATTACCCTTGCTAATGGTAATCAAGTAAGTATAACTAATCTTCTACAGTATGATAATGAATTTATCTGGAAAGCTAACACAATTACGATAAAAGTATCAGAAATATCCGAAGATAAGCGTAATAATAACCGCCTGCATAAATATTTAGTTTATGCTCAAATTAACGATGAAACTGAGAATGGTAAACCCAAGTTTAGAAAATTAGGGACACTGGCGAGGGAGCAAGAAAATAAACTCGAAGAGATAGAAATTACACTTGGACAAGAAATAAAATCTAACAAAATATCATTCCAGCCTGAACTAAGCGAAGGTCAAATTAAACTTCTTTACCAAAAAGCTTACCAGATAGCAGAGGAATTTTATAATTCGATTCCAGAAGACCAAAAGCTAGCAATGGCAGCTGCCACCTGGGCGGTATCAACTACTCGTGAGACTGGTAATGATAAAAGTAGCGATCGCCAAAATAAAGTTTCTAATTTCGCCTTTGCTGCCTTTCCTCAAGAGATTATCAGTCAGTTGGATACACTCAATTTTACCGATTTTAGTATCACTGGGTTTGACCGGAATAGTGAGTTTTTTAATGAAAATCAACCTCAGAGTATTCGATTTAATCTAGCTGAAGATGAAAAAAGTGTAATTGAAATCCAGAACCAAGAGGGTAATTACGAATCATTCGGAAATATTGAACAAAGTAACGCCCGGCTACCAATTGGTACTATTGCTATTGGCAGTGTTGAAAAAGGTGAAGTATACACCACCTCTGTTACAACCAAAGTACCCGGATTACCAGAACTCACTTTCAAAGTAGGCGAAGTTAATAAGTTTGGAAATTCCCAAAGGTTTAATAATGAACCTGTAATGTTAACAATCGAAAAGGTTGACCTGATTCGGGAAGACTATACTATTTATCTTCAAAATGGTAATAAACCTGAAAAACTAGGCAATCTTGATAAAGAATCAATCAAAGAAGGTATTGCTCAAGGCTGGCTAACAGAAAAGCCTGGGAATGGGCAACAGTTACATCTTAAAATTCAAACTATCATCACTGGACAAAATGCCTATGCTATAGCAGAGACATCTCAGAATAATCTGTTACGAATTAATATTACGAATCCAAAGTACAAAAAACAGGAAATTAACAACCAAGTATTTCAAGAAACTTTAGTTAGGGCATTTGATAAAAAGCACGTTTATATTGCTAAAATTGGCGACCAATCACTCGGTATTATTGGTCAGCATAATGAACGTCTCGAAGCTGATTTAAATAAAGGGAATATACAAAAACAGTGGCAAAGGAAAGAAAGTAGCACTGTACAAAAATTAATTGATACAGGCATTATTCGCCCAAACCAACAAAGAACCACTATCCCTGTACAGATTACCAGTAATGAAAGTACCTGTAAAATAATTATTAATCCAGAAACAGTACAGTATCCCGACAAATGGGTTAAACGCAGTCAGCTTATAAGTAATGAAAAGCCTTTCAGACACGAGCAACAAGAAAAACGCAACCAAATACTCGGTAAAATTAACGAACGCCCTACAATCATGTTCCAAGATAAAGAGCAAAAATTAGTAGGGCTTTTAGGATTAGCAGTTGATGAAAATATAACTGAAAAAACCAAAAAGTATCTCGAAAAAGTGGGAGTATCATACGAACAGCTTCCTAGTTCACAAGCTCGGTTAGAAGCCAAAAAAGGAATGACTGTATTCGTACTTGATGAAAGTACCATCAGTGACGAATTAAGACAAACCTTTATTAACCGTGCTGGTGGTCATATCAAAAGTGCAGATACACCCTCACAACCCACTCCAATCATTCCCCAACAAACTGTATATTTTTATAATCCAAATCAACAATATACTTCTCCCGATGGAACGCTCTTAGAAACTAAAGAAGCTTTTGGATTAGTAGTTCCGGCACAAGACGCGATCGCTGTAGCCACTTGGTTAGAATCAAAATCTACTGAAAACGATTATTTTATTGAGAGTAACACTGCTACATTTATTTTTAATAAAAATGAAATTAGTGAGGAAATAAAGAAAGAATTTAATAGTTTACTGGGAGAAGCTATTAATATCGCTGAAGTTGATGGATTTGACCGCTACGAACAGCTTAGTGCAGAGTTAAATCAAAAAGTTACAACTGAAGGTAGTCTTTTAAAATTAAACCAAATTCCAGAAAATAGTGAGTACCAAAAAGCTTTACAAGCACTTCCTAACCGTCCAAAAGAACTCAATCAAGAAGATTCTCCAGTACCAATTGTTCCTGCTAAAGCTTTATCAGAAAAGAATATAACTAATATTCAATTGAATACTAACGCCACAGTTGCAGAAATTTCACAAGTCTTTCAAAACGCGGTTGAGATACAAGTAGTAAAGAATACACAATCAGGAGCTAAGAATCAACCAATATTACTACCCAACTCGCGTCAAGCCGATCGAACTAAAGCTATCGAAATATTGGGTAAGGTAAGCGAGGAAAAAGTAGAACAATTGCGATCGCATCTTGAAACCCACCTCAAACCTATACTTGAAAATGACAAATCTAACTATGCACTACTGAGACAAGTCGCCTGGATCGGTGCAAAATGGGATTTGAAGGATAAAGACTTCAAGCCAGGGGTACAGGATGACAGGTTGATGGAACTTGTCAAACAAGTATATCCTGACGCTAATATTGCGCTGGTAACTTATTCCGAGAACCCCGGTGCTGGCATCAACTACCACCGTGATAACTCCTACGCCGCGACGGAAGCCCGCAGCATTAATATCGGAAATTCTGACTGGGGATATCGTGCTGCTAAGGAACGAATGGCATGGACTAGGGAAGAAAATCAGGACGCACCATACCAAGAGTTTAAACTTGAGTCAGGTACAGTAACCCGCTTCAACTGCAAGAACGAACACGCTGCACTGAATACTGAGGCTGGCAGATGGTTTATCAACATCTGGTCAATTAAAAATGACCTGGGCAGAGAAAACAGCGTTCGCCAGAAATTTGAGAACTTCCTCACCTCAAACCAACCTCCGCGTGCGGTAGTCCAAGGCAACAACGACCTCACCATCAAAGCTAACGAGTGGACACCAGGGGGAGAAATTAAAGTAGAGCGCAGTTATACCAACCTCAGAGAAGTCACCCAAAACATACCCTCACACGCTTTAAACCAACCAACTGTCGAAGAAATTATCGCCATTGGCAATTCTACTGCGGCACACGCTGCTAATCCTCAGATTCCGGACAACGCGACTATATCTGGCAAACCAGTACCAATGGTTTATTCGCTGCATCTGCACGGCGAAGCCGACGCAGTACCAGTTGATACAACTATTGATGCTATGCGCGGACACGGTAGGATACACACTACCAGAGGTGTAGACTACCAAAAAACTTATGGTATCAATGAGGGAGATATTGCGATCGCCCAAGGTAAAAACGGCGAGCAAGTTGCTTTTCGGGTAGGTAAGCAATATAAAATTACCACCCAAATGATTCAAGACCCAAGTTACCAGCAAGCCTGGGCGAGATGGGAGAAGCATTCACCAAAAGAACTTACCCAAACTCAAGCGAGTAAGAGTCAGCTATATGGCTTATTCATGGAGCCACTAGGAGATTATGTCAATGGCAAAATTGTTCCGTTCCCAACTAACCAAAAACAAGCTGCAACTCCAGTAAATATCAGCCCCGACTCCAAAGATGGGCTGGGACTAGCACTCAGCCTTGCCACTGCACTCGCCAAAGAACAAGGCAAGCTGCAAAACGATTACCAAGTTTCAGTCAATAATAATCCAGAAGCCCCCGCCGGGCAGTATGGATTAGAAACCCATGTCCAAAAACCTCAAGGGGTAGCATACGCATCCGCTGAACACGCATTTAATCACCAAAAGCAGTTGCATCCATCAGTTGATGAATACCAGCTAATGGTAGAAGTGCTTCAAGCTAAACTCGAACAACATCCCCGGCTAACTGAGGCGATCGCCAAACGTGGGGGAGTCAATTGGTTAGAAAACTGTACAAGCATTACTAATGCCCAGGATCAACAGTGGCAGGGTAAGGGTAAAGAATCCGCATTTATTCAAGCCCTTAGCGAAGCGTATATATATGTAGTTGCAAAATCACAACAAACTACAGTACAAACCCAGCAGGACAAGTCCCAACAGACTGCTCTGCGGCCCACAAATCCACTGTCCCAACTCGAACCTATAAACGCCGCCGTCGCTGAACACATGAAAAAAGACATTGCGATGGCCCAAATAGCTACCCAGTTTATCGGTAAATCAGCTGCACCCCTTGATACAGCTTCAAGCACACGAAATTACGAGCAAGCATGGGGGGAACGCGCCAACACAGGAAATTACTCAAAAGAAGACATGATTATGGTGTCCGGATCTGGCCCGTGGCGTGGAGTAACAAGCGAGCAAATTGCCCAAACATTTGAAAATCACTATAAACCCTTACTTGATAAGGCAATAGCAGTGAAAAGCTCTTTTCTAGTCGGAAATGCACAAGGAACTGACCAATTAGTTCAAAATTATCTTCAAGAAAAAGGGTACAGAGTAGAACAAACTTCCCAAGGATACGCAGTATTTAATCCTGTAGAAAACACCAAAGTTAGTAGCGATATTATTTCTACTAATACACAAGTATCAGATAACTCATTAATTTCTAACGACAAGAACATTTTTTCATCACAACAAAGCCAACAACCAAATATTAACCAAGCACTCGCATCACCTGCTCAACCCAAAATACAGCAAGTTGGAGTGATGGATAGCATTATCGAGCGGATGAAAGCTAATACAGTGCAAAATCTCCAAGACTGGTATATAGCAGCTGAAAAACTCGGTAAATCAGACACATATCTCAATAGAATTCAGGAGATAACTAATTTATACATTCAAGAAAATATTAGTCTTGAGAATGCTTTTAAGGCAATGGAACAAGACATTAAAGAATTAGAAAAAGTTAATGAGATGACCAGTCTTGCTCAACGTGTAGTTAAGACAATTGGACAAGAGGATATTAATGGCATTATGACAGTCCAAACAGAAAAATATCAGATTGCTACTCAAACTCAAAACCAAACTTATCTAGTTAAAGATAAAAAGGATAATATCTTGCTATATGTCAAACAAGGAAAGACTCAAGTAAGTAACATTAGTGATGAAACATTACAAGATTTTCAATTTATGAGCGATCGCATCAATAATGCACTCAAAGATGTCAAAAAAGATTTAGTAGAAAGGTAATTTTATTATGAAAGAATTAATCGAGTTTCCAGTAGAAGGTTTAACTCCAGCAATGCAAGCTTGTCTCCTCAGAGAATTAATCGCACAGCTTAATATACCTGATGAGAAATTTGAAGAATATGCAAAAAATCCTCCAACTGCTGAGGAACGACAAGAGGCTGTGTTAAAGTTAAATTCAGAAATGAGTAGAATCAGTGAAATAGCGCAAGAGGAAGTAAAGTTAAGCTCCACAGAAATAAAACCTATCAATTTTGTTAATCCAGTTAGTCCAGAGTCATCTTTACAACCCGAAGTAAGCCAGTCTAAAAACAATACAATTGAACCAGACGTTCTAAAAAACTTTACAGATAAAAATGACGACAATAATGGCGACCTAGTAGAAGAAGATCAACACGATCAAGTACAATCTATTATCGCTAATTTCCAAATTCAACAATTTGTTATCCCTGTAATTTTAGACCGCTTAAATATATTTGGAAAACCAGATAAAGAGACACAAAGTATCCTTTATAAAAGTGAGACATATACTGCAAGTCTAAAATCAGAAGAAGATTCACAAACTCTTAGCCTTGATAGAAATTCGCCTGATTCAGAAGCAAGTCAAGAAGCACTCCTAGCATCTCGCAATCATAGCTCAGAGAATTACTCTATTATCATCAATAACCTTACCCATAATGAATTTGAACGGTTTAAGGCTCTGTTCGATGAGCAACAAGCACACTGCGAACAGAACCAACAACAATTCAAAAACCAGGATGCTGTTCAAGAGATAGATTAGATTAAATCAACCCAAAGCACACACCATAAGAAAAAGCTATAAACCCCAAAACTAGCTTGTTATTAAAACTCAAGGGAGTTTTGGGGCAAATAACAACCGCAACAGAAAAATAGTAAAAAGACGCAGTAAAGTCAAACAAACTTGTCGGGTTAACAGGTAATCTGCCTAACCCGACCAAACATAGCATTCCTATTAAAGACCAAACAACAATATTTTCTATCCATCCTAAAAGTTGATTTAAATTCATAAAAAATCGTTTATTACTCCCTAAGTTTGATAAATACTATTAAAACTAAAACTGATCAATAAAATTGCCTAGTAAATAGATTGCTTAATGAAAACTACACAAACCATCCAATCACTTTGTAAATTTTTTAAAATTAAAAATAAAGTTTTTAAATAAGCTGATTAATTTATAGTAACTGTAAAGATTAAGAAACAGTAAAAAGTAAGTGGTATAAGTATTATTATCAGGGACAATACTAAACCAAACAGTATGTAATATGAAACCTATTAATGTTGTCATCATTGAAAATGAGAACATATCTAGGGTTGGCGCGGCAGCGATATTATCTGAAACTGGTAAAATCCAGGTATGTGGCCTTGCTAAAACCGGAAAAGAAGGAATAGAAATTGTTGACCAACAAAAGCCAGATATCGTGGTGATAAATATTGATTTACCTGATATCAATGGCACTGATGTCATAAGTTTAATCAAATGCAAACACACGTCAATTAAAATAGTGGTTATGACTGCAAATAGCAGCCGAGATACCATTAACGCAGCAATTAGTAATGGCGCAGACTGCTACTACTGTAAAAATAATGCCAGAGAAGAAGTAGGAGAAAGATTCATTGAAGCAGTAATGGCTGCATACAATAATGAATCATGGATTGACCCAACTATTAATCGCATTTTGATTGATAATCTTAGGTCAAATGACACAGCCGATAGAGATTCACTAGATTTGTTAAGTGATTTTTCTAATAAAGAAATTACAGTTCTCAAATTAGCGGCTGGTGGCATGAAAAATAATGAAATTGCTAATGTCATGTATGTTTCCGAAGGTACAGTCAGGTCATATTTACATAATTCATTTATCAAGTTGGGAGTCAAAGATAGATTAAACGCTATCCGTGAAGCTATCCGCCTGGGAATCCTCAGCTTTGCAGACATGAAAATCGAAGAAGAAGTTACTCAAGCAACCCACACAAGAGTCAAAACCAACCAAAATAGTCAAAAGGATACAGCTAAAACGAGTAATAAGGGATACAAAGGCTGGGTTGCCTAGAAAATTAATCAACTGCAATTATGCAGCCACCTGAATACTTCTTCTGCTGACGGCAAGTTTTAATGATGGCAGCGTTTCTAACATAAATACTACGTGCTACCTTACCTTCATTGGACTTAGCCCAATCCAGAAGCTTTTTATCTTCGGGTTGTAAAATAGCAGTTCCAGAAGCCGCCTGCTGAAAAGTTACACTTCCAGCAATAGTTTTGTATGTAAAAACACCAATTACAGATCCCAAAGCCAGTACAAAACCCAACACTCCCGCTACTTGTGCCAATCGCCAATTACTTACGCCCAAGAGAGGCAATGCCCCACCAGCTTGCTTAGTCATCTTAATTAAATCCTTAGCGGCTTGGGCGATCGCACTTTTTTGTTGTTGTATTGCCACCTTAGAAGCACTATTTAACTTATCGTCCACCATGTCAGTCCAACCCACCACAAGCGAGTCAAGCCTACCTGGTAGTTGCTGCAACGCAAATTGGGTTGTACCTAGTTCCGCATATAGGTTAAACAAGGGATCATCAGGTCGAACGCCTAATTTAAGTATCCAATCAGTAACCTCTGCTTTCTTTTCTTCAGAATATTCTGCAATAACTTTTTCAACAACTTTTGCAATATTGGTCATAGGTTGTTTAAACAGTCAATTTAAAACCTCACTGTCAATTTGGTAAAGCTCATACTTACCATTCTTCAGATTCAATATCTTCATTTACATCAAAATTGGAAGGATGTTGTTGATTTGTACCTACAGAAGCTAGTTCTGTACAGTGATTACCTAATCCTAAATAATTAGTAGCTATCTCATTAGTCACAATGGAGTTATGAAAATTCTCCATCCAGTTAAATACTATCGAACGCTGAATAGTATTAAGAGGCGAGTTACTTTCAATAAGTTGAGCATAGGGTAAACCAGTATCCTCAAGCAAATCGTAAAATTCGTTATGCAATCCCCCCAAAACTAGCTCTAAGCCATTTAATTTTTTAATATCAGCTTGGAATCTACTACCTTCATAGTATCGAAATTGCTTGCCAAAGTAATAGTTTTTGATAACAACATAGTCAACTTGACTACCAAAATGGTTGTATAAATCCTCAAGATAATCTTCAACACAGTCTTTACGATGTGATATCGGGTGCAAGAAAGTAACGCGATATCCGAGATGGTTAAGATTTCCTATCAGTGAAATATCTTTATCAAAAAACTTTAACTCTTGATGGTTTTGACCTGGCATATCTGTCAAAACTACATCAATATTTGGAAACATTTCTAAGTCTAGTAATAATCTATCTGAATCGCCCCTAGACAATCCCAAATGGTTTATTTCAAAACCTTTTGATTTATACATCGACAGTTTGTTACGATAACCGTGGTAGAAAACACGCGCATTGCATTTACTTTTCAAGTACAATTCCAGCAAGAGCCTAGAAGCTGTGGACTTACCCACACGAGCATCACCCGATGTAATTACAAAACGCTTTTTAAACATAATCAACCAAGCAAACTATTCAATTAAGCAGCTATATCTTGAGATGATAAATTTGCATCTTGGTTTTTAGCTTTTTCTTTTTCTTCGTTTTCTCTAAGCTCTTTAGATTTTTCCACAACTGCTGGGTAGTAACAGTCATCTGGTTGTATATCAAAACCCAATAAATTAAATGCTGGCTTAATTTGCGTTTCAAACTCAGCAACCCAAGATTTAATTCTTGACTTAATTACAATATTTGTTTCTTTATGAGTCTGACCTTCATTAAAGGTTAAAGCATGACGGTCAAGAAAGTCATAAGATTTGTAGAATAAATCTGGCATTACAAGTTCTATCAGACCTTCTGCAAGCATATTCTGACGTAGGGAAGAGTCATTATATCGCTCAAACTTTTCTTCTTCACCATGAAAGAGATTTTTGACAACAATATAATCTACTTGGTCTTTACAAAGTTCACGAAGTTTTTCTAAAACATTTATAGAGTCAAGAACTCTACTAATCACTGAAACCATTGTCACTCGACAATTAATTTCAGTTTTTAAAACTTCAAAAAATGCAAGCTCTTTGACATAACTTTCAAAGAAACCTCCAGATTGTGCAGGTAAGTCTAATAATGTGATAGGACAATCACTCTCATCTAGATTAATTAATAAATCATCAGCACCACCTCTATGAAAGATATCAATATAACGTATTATAGGGCGGTAATCTTTTTGAAAATATCTTTCTATCTGAGGATTCCTTAAGTCGGCTTCATAAGCAACACAGGGTAAATTTTTATTAATGTAAAGTTGAAATATTGCTCGTGCAAAGGTACTTTTACCCACGCCACCTTTATCACCTGTTATAATTATCAGTCGCTTTTGAGGCTTACTATTACTATTGGAAGAAGTATTGTTTGACATGGCTGGTTGTTCTTTATTTTTTCGAGGCATAATATTGTTTACAAAGTAAATAAACTTTGTTGTATTAGATTAATATCAATCTAAATTTTTAAATTTGTAAACAAAAATTAATAAAATAGAAAAATCAGCAACTATATTGCTCAATAAAATTTTCCTAATTTATTTTGAATAAACTACTTTGAGTATGCAACCTCTCGCTCAAAAAGCCAAGCAAAAAAATTCCACATTAAAACAACATTTGTTGATATGTAAATTAGTCATAAATTTTATGTCGTTTAAAGTAACTTGACTTTCAAAAAGGGCATTATGATATTTTGATCGGAAATAATCTATGAGTGAAGTACGAGCTGATTATGATGGTGCTTGGAAGGAAGGTGTAGAACAATATTTTGAAGCGTTTCTTTCATTTTTCTTTCCAGATATTAAAGCAGAAATTGATTGGGAACGAGGCTATGATTTTCTCGATCAAGAATTGCAACAATTGATAAGAGAATCTGAAATTGGTAAACAATTTGTCGATAAGCTAATCAAAGTTTGGCTAAAAAATGGAAAGGAAACTTGGTTGCTGATTCACCTGGAAATTCAAAGTCAAGTAGATCCCAACTTCACTAAACGGATGTTTTCTTACCACTACAGAATCTTTGACCGTTATAACCAAGAAGTTGTTAGCTTGGCAATTCTGGGGGATAATCAAGCCAACTGGCGACCACAAGAGTATAGTTATGGTCGTTGGGGATGTCGCCTTAGTCTTCAATTTCCCATTGTCAAGCTACTGGACTATGAATCTCGTTGGTCAGAATTAGAACAAAGTGATAGTCCTTTTGCCGTTCTGGTGATGGCGCACCTGCGGACACAAGCGACAACTCAAGATTTAGCAGGCCGATTGCAGTGGAAGTTGAGCTTAATTAAACGAATGTATGAGTTAGGCTATAGTAGAGATAAAATCCAGCAAATCTTCCGGTTGCTAGACAGATTAATGACTCTACCACCGGAGTTAGACTTAAATTTCAAAGCAGAATTGGAGCGTTTTGAGGCTGAACAGCAAATGACATACATGACAAGCATAGAACGTATAGGTATAGCAGAAGCTACCCAGAAATATATTGCTCAAATCCTAACAATTCGATTTAAAGATGTTTCTACTGAATTAGTAGAAAAATTAAATAAATTATATGATATTGAGTTATTGAATCAATTGTTAGAAAAAGCAGTAACTACAGGTTCAATATCTGAGTTTGAGCAACAATTAAGTCAGGAAGATACAAATACATAGTTTTAAAGTTGCACGGAATGCTGACCGTATAGTCATAAATTCTAACTACCAGCCAACTTTTTTTTGCTTTCAAATACAAATTAATTCCCCAATCAAATCTGCTGCCCGCTCTCCATATTTTTGCTGAATAGCATCCCTGTACGGCAAGCAATCTTCACTTAAAAAGTCGCGGATAAATAGAGAAAAATTAAATCCTCTTTTCGAGTCCACGTATTCTGCTAATTCAATATTAAACAATGATTTAAATTCATCCTCTCTTTGTTTGAGTGCTGAATATTTAGTTAAATTGTTGGCTTGGAAGATTGGTTCAACTGCTTGATTAAACAGTTTTTCCATTAAGATATCTTTCATATCTCCTTCTATATTTTTGTACCAAATTTTACTCACAAGTATAATAACTTCTGTAAAGCTGAATCACCTCTTTTTGTGCAGTTAAAGTCTAAAATACCAAACATCTTACCGCCTGATGTCCCTCATCTTTCCCAAAATTTTTCGCTCTCCAACTCCAAGGAAAATGGTAAACATCCAGGATTGGCAGCCGCCCACTCGTTAGCTTCTGCAATTAAAGTTTCGTTACCCAAATCGAGGTAGAATTGCATTTTGGCACGTTGCTCTAAGCGATCGCGTTCTTGAGTGCTGAGAATATGTCCCGTGATTACGCAGTATTGGCGCACCTTAGCCTTAACTTGGGTTAAAGCCATTAGCCGTAGTTTTGTCACTCGCTTGAGTTCCTCAATGCGGTAGGAAACATCAGCAGTCTCGTCACCAACAGATGCACCCTGTAAGCCGTTGTTGGCGTTTTGGATTGGTTGTTCTAGTGGAACCGCAGCAGGTATCGAAACTACACCCAACCCGTTATCCTCCGTGTTAGATAAGTTTTGATTATCAGTTTTTGACGACGTGCCGGAGCTACACAGGTATATAAAATCCTGATCAGAACTGAATTGATTTGATTGTAAAATATTTGTATGAACTGAATTCTCTAATTTAATACTGCTTTTATTTGAATCAATTTCAGCAGTATTAAAAGAATTTATAAATTCAAGATTTTCCGCAGGCTGGATTAGATCTGAGTCTGACTGAGAAACATCGGGTTGTTCAACTACCTCTGCTGACTCCAGCCCTTGGGGGGCTGTAGCAGCAGGAGGTAAACACTTACAAAAGACCTTCATATAAAAAGAATGAACGTAATTACTTATTCCACAAGGATTTTGAGTATCGTGTTTTACAAATGAGCTTTGAAATTCGTAAAATTGCCCGTTCTCACTTGATTGATAAGGGTTTAAGCTATTTTCTGCCCAAGGGTCTAAAATGTAGCGTGTGGGATGCCACAAATGTAAGTGCTTTTGTAGTGTCTCTTGAGAGACAGTTTTGTTAAAGCGGCGTTTATACTCAGCACGTATAGCTTTTGCCCGTTCAGTAGCCCCTGCTGGTAATCCACTATCCCACTCTATTGCTGTTACTACTATCTGGATGCGTCTTTGGGCTTGTTGGCTGCGTTCCCAGTTCTGTTGGTGGCGACGGTCAAATGGAATTACGTTATCTTTGGGTTGATCGATCCTACTAACACCTGCTATTGCTTCTGCAAATGTGTTGGCGAATGTACCCAACAGCCGTTCCGGATAACTAACGTAGGCACTGTACCATTTGTTACGAATTGTGCATTCTACCCAATGCCGTACTCTAGCTTCGATTTCATGTTGGTGTCGGCAATATTGCTTATAGCCAGGGGCGTTAATTGCGGTGGAGAGGCAAAATTCGACTAATTTATCGCCTCTTAAGTCTAGAAAGACGATTCCGTAGCCTGCAAAGATTTGTAGGAGGGTGTTTGTTTGTCCTTGTCCTGTCCAACCGATCGCAATTATTTCTTCCCAGTTGGCACGCCACTGTGCAGCATCAGCAGACTCTTGCTTACGATATCTCTCCTGTGCAATTTGTTTTTTGGCTTTGTTTGCTACCCGTTTTAATTTGGTTAAATCTTGCCGACTGGCTGCGCGATCGCAATAATCGAGGAAGATAGAAACGGAATCGCTAATTGGTTGTAGGTCATCATCAAGTAAAAATGACCCACTACCCGGTTGCATAGGACAACGGATGGCTTTGTAGTTGGTTATTTGTTTAGCACTATATGGTTTAGTATTGGGGAAGATTTCTAGGTGTCCTTGGCGCAAGATAAAGCCTGCATTTCTCAAAGTAATTTCTAAAGCGCAAGCTAGGGCAAAGGTAGGCAGGGGAGATGCAAAGTTTAAAATCAAGTGATAACCACCACTAAAGCTGGACTGGAGAATGACGATATCGACTATGCCAATGTCCTCTAGTGCCGCTTTGATGCGATTTATAGATTCAATGTTATGGTAGTCACCAAAAAAGTCTAAATCGATTGTGGCGTAACGGGTTGTGTTGTCAAAACGCAGACCTACTAGTTTTGAGTTATCTTGGTGCAGCTTCCACAGTTGGGAAGGTTGCAGGTAATAATCGATAGTGCGCCATGCTGGTTTTGCACCTTCTACTAAAGAAGGGGCAACTATCGCCCCAAATGGATGCCAAAAACGCTCTACGTAGCGTTTACCCACAGATTCTGCGGGTAGGTGGGGTTTAATTTTCTTTTTTGCAGGCTGTGAAAGACTTAATTGGGGCCTGTTATCAACATCTGCCCCGAAATCTTCTTGGAACATGAGTGACTGTCCTGATGGTTTTAGTGCATCAGGTAGCCTCGCTGTTGGTCAAAATGTGTTAGCCTAAATTTGAAATTTTTGTTTTATTAAGAAGCGGTTGGTTATCCGCTTGTTGGAGACGACTGGTAATCGTCTCGTGGTTGAAAGCAAACAGAGGTTACACTTGTTTAGGCTTAGACATACGTAGGCTTAGGCTAAGATTTAGTCCAACACGCTTCACCAACAACAATGCGGCTACCCAACTTTTTTTTGAGAGCTATTTAAATACGTCAGTTCTAGCGAAGTTGTTACTAAATCTAGAAAATAGTTTTGGAATAAGAATGCAAAGCTAGTAACACCTAAAAGTGTCACCAAAAACTGGCAGAGGTTAGTACAATGGGTGAAGATGAAATTACACTCCACCAACGAATTTAAAAACACAAAACAGTCAAATATATCCATACAAGTTCAGCACCCAAAATATGAACTCGTACTGCAATCAGTATTGAGATGCTAATCTATTAGGTAACGTTAAATTGTGGGATAAATTCTCTGCTAGATTAACTGCTCACAGCTACCTATGCAGCACGAATATTATCCTTTTTTCTATTTAAAGACATTTCCATTGCTTGCATTTGGCTCTTATAGTCCTCCCAAGTTTTTTCAAATACGTCAGATTCATACATCCGCAATAAAACCTCCTCTTTATCAGTTAAATTTGGTAGTTTTAATAATTCAGCTAAAGATACCTGAACTGGAAAAACATCCCTAAACTTTTCCATTAAGTGAAGAATTCTTGCTCTCTGTTCAGCAGATGGTTCATCTTGCAACTCCGCATCAATCTGTCGCGGACGTAGATTCACGATTTCTAGGTTCATATTTACTAAATTCCTCAATCCAAACACAACAAATTCATTAGTTATACCAATAACACGCCCCACGATTTCCAACTCTGGCCGCAGTCTTTCCTTAAATTGATATACTTGACCAACTTGGAAACGCCGAAACGGATTGCGATCGCCATTCCGCATCCAAGCGATACCATCACTTATACTACCTATCTCATCTGCTTCAATCAGGTCTATAACCTGGTTACAGATATCTTGATTGCAAACAAACTTGTAAGCTGCATCAATACTCCGGTTAAATTCCGCCTCCAGTGCAACAACTGCCTTAAATTTTTGCAAATCCCGTAATTGAGAAATATATTCAAAAACTTTTTTACCCTTGTGATAACTGCCAACACTTATCTTTAGATTCTCTGATACCTCCCGAATCACAGGTTTACCCTTATTTAATTGAGAGTTACTCTCATCTATCGAAGTATTCAAATTTGAATACTTCGATTCATTCAAACGACGAGCGCTTTCCCTCTGTCTTTCTTTCGCTTGGGGACGAAGTACGCTCTCCCAGTACTGCCCTTCGTGAAATTTTTGGTAATGAGTCTTTCCGCCTTCGCGGTGGAGATTAAAATCAAGCACTAATTTCAAATCTTCTTCAGGCGAACTAGACTCGACAAATTCTACTTTCACAGCAGAAATTCCCAACTGGCGGGCTATCTGCAAACGACACTTACCTGCTAAGACTACATTTACACCAGTGCGTGCAGATACCTTTAAAGATTCCAGAATCCCTTTTTCCGAGATACTTTTTTCCAAAGCGGGACGAACCTCATTTTCACCGTATATTTCTATCAGCTTCGGATGAACTACCAATTCCGCAGGAGAAATATATACAATTGCCGGACTATGCACCTCAGACATATTGATACTCCGGGTCACAAATTGCCTAAATAAAGATAAGTTCAATTTTGAAAAGCTTAAGCAAAAAGTAGAAAAACTCAAGCAGCAGGACTGATGGCACTTTCTACAGTGAAAGTGATATTATTAAAAAATAATTAATTTTTGTAAATAATGAACAATTAATTATCAAACAATCTCCCGAAGAGAATTTTTGCAGTAGAAAACTATTATTATTAACCCATTTAAAACCAATTTCATTGAAGAGATATTTTTTGGTGTTATTTTTGGGAAAAATACATCTACCGAAAGAAAGATTTGTAAAACTGGCTAAACTCATGATATGATGTCTCTAGTTAATTAAATTGACAAAACAATGTTCCGCCTTGTTTTACTAACAGGTGGGCTTGTTTTCTCCTCAAAGCCCTGGTGCAAACAGGGCTTTGGGTGGGTTTTTAGAAAAAATGAACGCTACAAAAAGAGTATATCAGGCTTCATTCCATTTGGCAAAATTGTACAGTAAAGAGGGGTAAATTTTTAGATGCCTCATCTTCAGATATTAAATTCTCTTGAAAAACAAGCACTAGAACACATAGCGGCAACGAGCAGCGATGAAGTTAGCAAAAGAGCGAAAATTCTGCTAGGGCTAAACGAAGGCAAAAAATATGTAGCTTTAGCCCAAGAGATTGGTGTAACCGAAAACTCAATAGCAAAGTGGAAGAAAAGATGGACATCAAGTACCATCTTGTCAGAAACCCAGGAGTCAGCGATCGCAAAAGCTAATGAAGTATTGGGTGTCAACGTAGGCAGACCTAAGAAGTGCAAAAGTACAGAGGCAAGCAAAATTGTCGAAATCAGCGAATGGAGCAAGAACCGAAAACCTAGTCGTTCCAAGCACCACTACCATATGCAGGTAGCAGAAGAAGCCGCTAGGAGAGGTTTACCAACACTATCGCCAAGAAGTATAGGACGCATTTTAGAAGCTCAACCTTAATAGAAAGAGTCATCAAGCAAGTATTATCCTATCCCAAGGGAGTAGTTTTGCAATCCCAGTTTTTACCGAGGCTTTTCACCAAATTTTAATTCTAAGCAAGCATTTCCACACACTCGACTACTTGAGCAGAGGTCACTTGTTGCGCGATTAGAAAGTCAACGAGTCCATCAAGTTTTTTACGGTTGTAGACGGTAGAATAGCCTTGGATTCGGCGTTCTTTGCAGAACTGTCGCAGCTTCCGCGCACCTAAATCCAAAAGCTTCTTCCTTTCTTCCTTAACGTTTACCAGCACAAGCTGTCTAGCTTCATCCGCAACCCCAGTTTCAACAACTGGTGGAGCAGTTTCAATAATGGAAGATTCTGGTTTAGAAAATTCTTTCCGAACAGAAACAGCACCAACACCAGTCAAATCACCAAGAGTTTCCAAAACTGACAACTCTTCAGAAATCACCCCAGTACTATTAGTAACTGGAAGTAATACTGATTGAGCAGGGACAAATACCACATACAAGATTGGGAAGACCATCAAAAACAACTCGATTGGAAACAAAACATCGTTAACAGATTGCACAAAAGGCGATATTGCAAAAGCAGACATAGTGTGATTCCTCCATGAATTACTGATGGGCGGCGTTTAGCGGCTTACCACCCAGTAGCGGGGGAAACCCCCGTACTGAGTGAAAGCTTTTACACGTATCCCAACCAATAGCAGGAGAAAGGAGGATAAATTGCCTTTTTAAGCAATTAGATGAACTAAGTTTTCCAAAATTTGCAGATGTTGAATTCTAGAGATTATTAATTCAAAATACGGGAATTGTAAAAATGCGATTTTTCCAGCTTGTACTCGCAGCTTTTAGAAAGTTCCTTATTCATCTCAACATTCCAGATTTTTCACTCTTAAGGTAGTTAACGTAGCTAACCAAGTTGTAGTTATATCTGAGTTCTTGAGGAACGAAAGTTGAGTAAGGATGCAGTGATTCACCATCACGGCGAAAGCGATGACAGGGCGCATATATATCAAAAAAGATAGATATTTCATCTCCATCAACTTCGATTTGAGCTATGCCCTTGAGTTCCTTTGCAAACTCTAAAACTCGTCCTGATGCTACATAGTCAAAGACCACTACATTTCGAGTACGGAAATACTGGATGTAAGAAAGAAGTGTTGCTTCCATACCAAGCTCAAGCAGTCTGTCAGAATGTTTAAGCAAGATACCAGAATAAGAAAAAGAAAACTTACGGTTAGCGTATTCATCCCACAAGATAAGATTGCCGTAAAATTTGTAAATATTCGCTTGATTGGACGATATTTCTCTATTGAAATTTTCGACAACAGCATCATCTTCAAATGGAAACAACGCCTTACGTTCATCCCATTGTTTATCTGGACAGCAACCATTTTCAAACCATCCATGTGGATGAATCCCACAAACAATATTATTGGCACCATGCAGTAACTTACACCCAGCACATACTTGCAAATAGCAAGAACTAAATTCTTCGCTATTAACTGCATTAATATAGCGTCGGTGTATATCTAAATGCTCCTCTAAAGCTTCATAAGGTAAAGGCTGATATGAGGAGAATGTTTGTCCAATTAATCTGTCTGGATCGGTTTCATCATAGATTACTGCCAAGTCGTCAATTTGGTGAGAACGTAGTTCTTCGTAAAGTACGAATTTCCGATATGGTTCTTCCTCAAACCTACAAATAACCAAGCACTTTAAATCAGGATGTCTTTCAAAATTCATCACCTTGTAAGTGTAAATTAAAGGCAGACAATCAGATTTTTCAGAGTTCTCAGTTTTTGTTAATACAAGCGGTTTTATGTCAGCTATTTTTGCAGTTTCTCTACTCGAATTAGTTTCCTCCGATTCTTCAACAATGCTTAAGAAAGCACCGCCCAAGGAAGCAAGAATAATTCCGGTAAAGCCCAATACAATAGCACCAGTGCCAATATAGGCAATTTGTCCAGAGCGTTCTTTCTCAACTATTGGGAATCCGCCCCTAGCTAAGTACAATAAGCCCAAACCAGAAAAAGTTGCTATAGTGCCTAAAGCAATAGCAGTCAAAGACACCATTCCAAAAGCAGCATTAAGGTTTCTCAAGCCATTAAACGCAAACTTCTTCAACATAATTCATCCCTCCAAAATGCAGGTCACAAGATTTTTAATTACTCTCGCCCCGGCACAAATTGGGATTTGCTGAGAACTACACCACTAACCTACCCCTTACTCTATTAACAATTCCACAACTATTTAATAGATTCGTAATAGTTAATTTTCAGTCTCAGTAGTAGTTTCATTCCCAATGGTGATAGCAAGAGTCGAACTTGCTTTGTTGCTTAAAACAACAATCTACCCGAACTGAAATATCACCAAATAATAATATTTAGAAATAGCATATCTACTTTCCAAAAGTCCAAGTATTAGTTTCGTTTAATTCCAATTCTTCAAAACAGTTAACAAAACCCGTAAAATGAAAACATCTTAGCGGCAGCCGAGATATTAATAGTAAAGAAAAATTTTCTAGTTGAGCCAACTTTTGTAATCTCAATAAATCGTTGCCAAAACTATCGCTAACAAAGTGCAATCTATCAAAATTATCAATAACAAGTAGTCTATTTAATCCATCAGATAATTCGCTTATGATATTTTGCCAATCCTGGTGGTAGTACAAATCAAAACTCATAGGAATAACATCAAATAAATGAGCCACACTAAAAGGATATTCAAGATTAAGATAAACAGACTTTAAAGTAATATCCTTAAGTAAACAGTTTTTAACAGTAAAAGTCTTACCAATATCCTGTTTACCCCATAAATTAACATTCTTGCCTGCATTTAGTTTACCAATCAACCAAGTATATTCTTTATAACGTAACATTACTATTATCCTTTAGAGAAACTACAATTGGGTTGAGATTAAATGTGTGATTTTTTGATTGTATCTTTCTAAAGTTTTTCTAGAAAATTTGTTAGATACAATAAAATTATCTAATAAAAAATCAGGTGATTGTGAAAGTCTTAATAGTACACCATCATCACCACTACTGCGATGATAGTAATGTACAACAGGTGATTGGATAACTGTCAAATTATCGTTACGAATTGCTCGCCCTGTAACTAGCCCATCCATGATAAATTTAGCGGCAGCAGCTACATTATCACTATCTCGTGCAAAATTTTTGAGATACCAATGGAACTCAATCCACACTGTACTATCCAAACAAAATTCACATTCTCTAACAAATTCACCAATTAAGTTTGTCCAGTACTTCTTAAGTTCAGCACTTGCTTGCCAACTTGAGCGTGCCTGGTTAATAATTTCGTTCATACAAGGGGGTAAAGGCATGGTTAGTTCAAATATCATTTTCACCGCCACCTTTCAAGTTATTTAAAAATTCTTCGACAACGTTTCTAAATTTCTTGTATGACCTACCATCTTGACGGGATAAATTGAATACTGCTCTGACAATTTCATCAAGTTGATAGCCCTTTTGATACAAATTCATAATTGAGTTTCTTGCTTCTTCGTCAAGCTGCACCTTAAAACTAAAACTGCCCTCAAAATCAGTCTTAGATTGCTTAGTTTTAGTAGCAGTAGTGGCTTTAGATTTACCATTATCATTACTCTCGCCATACAAACTAGCGACAAATTCATCAAAGTCTAACCCAGATTTCCATGCTGTATAAGGATCGTTCTGGTTTTTTGCTTCCAAGAGTAATTGCTGGAAGTATTCAGGGTCTTCATCGTCAGCAACATATAAAGCTTGGAGTCGTAAAACTTCAGTCGTCTTGTACAAAAAATCACCGTATCCCAGCAAATAAACAGCACGCTTATCTTTATCGTCCCCCAGGATAATACAACTATCTTCAGGACGGGTTGTAACAAAGGCTGTCTTGGCTGGAAAGTTTGAGCGAATCAACGGGTCTATCACGTTTTTGTCAGGTCGCTGAGTATATAACAATACATGAATACCCGCACCACCCGCTTTTGCAAGCAACTTCATCAGCGCAGTCTCAATGCGATCGCAATAGTTATCATCGGAAAGTAGGTCAAAACACTCGTCAATTAGACAAATCACTCGTGGCATGATGCAATCAGGTGCGAACCGTGAGTTGTACTGTGCGATCGTTTCAATACTGCTGTGGCGTTCAAATTCCTGGTAGCGCAATTCCATTTCTTCGACCAAGTAATCAAGCAAGTTAGCGGTAGACGCTGCATCACGTGCAACTGGGGCTACAAGATGGGGAAGCCCATCAAATTTACAAAAGGTCACACGTTTAACATCTGAAAGTGCCAATCGAACAACAGAAGGGGGATATCGTCGCACTAAGTATAAGATTGCGGCTTTCTCAAACTGAGATTTTCCACCCCGCGTCCGCCCACCACCCAGGATATGAGTCACGTTATCGCTATAAAGGGGAATTTCGACATAAGTGCCATCAACATCAACACCACCGGGGATGGACACCGAATAAATGTCAGGTTCGCCCTCAAAACTAAAATAATCACGAAAATAAGCAAATTGTCTGTCTAACCTGGGTATGTCAAATACAACTCCCCCAGGTACTACACTCACCATTGGCGCAACTTTTAAGCCTAACTCTTCACCAAGCTGCTGTACTAAGTCATTACCAATGTCTTCTACTTTTTTATAACTAACACCCCGTCCCAGTTTTACCCTAATACGGTTAAAAGTAGGGCCATTTTTGGCATCAACATACTTAGCATTAATATTAAAATCTTCTAAAGTATCAACTAATAGTTTTCCTGCTTGTCCCATAGTTAAAATATTTGAGCTAGCAATCTTATTATTAGCAATTTCACTATCCAAATATTTAGGTTCTTTTAAAAGAATTGAGCCATTACCTGTCACTTTTAAATCTAATGGTTTACCTGTGGCACGCGCAACAAGCACTGCCGTTCGACAGCAATAGTTTTTAATAAAGTTATCTCTCGATTTATTTGCTAAATCAGTAAAATAACCAGTTCCTTTATTGCTCAAAAATAAATTATAAAGATTCTCCTGAACTACTTTATAACCAATCTGCTTGAGATAAATATTTTTGATGGATTCTATATATTCAAATAAAGATTCTATTGGCGAGATGCTAACTATCTCAATCATTTTTTGATACACGTTATTTTGCTCCCACTGTGATGGCATTCGATTGAGATGGATATATTCAAGTGCATAACGTACAAACTCGTACTGATTTAAAGTACAGTGTTCTGCACATATTGATAATATTTCCTCATCGTTTGTACCTGCAATTACTGATTCGTATATTACCTGAAATAAAAATTCTAAATTAAATTCAACAACTGGACGTGATAATTTTGCTCTAAAGTCAATCTGCTTTAAAACAGTTTCAGCATAAAAAACCATTGCGTCCGGTAAAGCTTCCTGTACATTCTCTACAATCTCTTCATTGCTCAAACCATCTTGTTTGGCCTGTACAATTGCAGTCCAAAGCTGTTGTTTTTGAACTTCAGTATTACCATTAGTGTTATTGTATGGTGGTAACATTACTAAGTTTCACTTTCTAGAAATTTTAAACTTTTGTAAATGTTGCTGATAGTAACTTCTTAATTGAGCAATTGATTTAGCATTTTGATTGTAATTATTACAAGGAAACGAAGCCCAAATTCTACCTACTTTGCATACAGCAGTATCAAACCTTCCTGCTTCAATGTCACTTAAAGCATTATTACGACGAATATATTCAATTGCCATTTTGTCCTGAGAAGTTGGGCTAAAATCTTTTAAGTTTAACTTTGGTTGAAGGTCATACCAACTTATATCCAACATTTGATAAGCACCAGCCGCAGTCGAACAAACATTTTTACCATTAATCGGAGCACACTGTTTCTTTAACGGGTGCGTAGAAAAATCATTAAAAGTTCCGTTAAATACTAACTTGCGATAACTTTCTGACTCACTGGTTCCTGTTTCTGCCCAACGAATTGTTGCTAAAAAAGCACTCAAACGTGGTGAATAAGGATGTGGTGGGTAATCTCTTGTACTAACTCTTCCTTTTAAACTATTTGACGATAATGAATAAACACCAGTACTTTGAGAAATTGAAAAATAAATGCCTAAAGTAATTAAAGAAGCAGTTGACAAATGAATGGGTTGAAAACGGGATACAAATTGATGACGAGGACTAAAAATCAATCCTACTAAACCACCAACAATAAACCCAAATTTCCAACTATCAACTGCTTTACCGAAACTACGCACTTGGCAAACACTATCCGCACCCTTGGATACTAATCCACATGGCAGTGAAGCTACTCCAAAAGAAAATGCAACAGAGCAGGCTGCACCAACTACACCTGATATAAAAATCGGTACAATTTGCATTGCTCTTGCCAATAGCTAAATAACTTTCAACGGTTTGCTAAATATTCGTGTAAATAAGGGCGGGGGTTCTGGGCTACACCATTAACGTGAACCTCAAAATGTAAATGTGGCCCCGTCGAAAACCCCGTACTACCTACTGCTGCAATCATCTGCCCACGAACAACTTGTTGTCCCTGCCGTACATACAGCTGACTGGCATGACCGTAGAGAGTAGATAAACTTCCCTGATGCTGAATAACAACTGCTTTGCCGTAACCATCCTTGTCACCCGCAAAAACTACTCGGCCAGCATCAACCGCATAAATTGGCGTACCCTTGGCTGCACCAAAATCAATTCCCCTGTGAAACTTGCGATCGCCTGTAATGGGGTGTGTCCGCCAACCAAATTCACTAGTTACAGGAGTACCAGCCGCAGTAGGAAAGGCAATTCGACCGTTATTTAAAACCTTATTACTAACAACAGTTCTAGGTAGTATTAGATTCTGGAGAGATTTAATTAACAGTTGAGATTCAATCCATCCAGAAACCTGGGGAATGACCATAGCTGCAATGACAACTGAGGTGGCGATCGCATATCTCCAACTTTCACTCGAATTAGTATCGGCTGTCTCATCCAAACTAGTTACAGTCGAATTACTAACCTCCTTTTTACCGTCAGTTTCAAAGATTATTCGCATTGTCTCAACGCCTTTTTGCATTAGCAGGATAAACCTGCCAACAACCAATCTTTGCACTACTCAAGACTTCCTCAAAATCATTCTGAGCTACACGGCAGTCAGGAGAATTTAGTCCTTCTCCGGATGTTGCAGATTCCTTAACTTTAGGGGAATAGCGAGTAGAGACAGGATTAGAAGACATATTCACGCCAGGTGCAGCAGTAGAGACAACAGCTGGCGATAAAAATTGAAGCTTTTGTGCCAACGCCACAGCATTACGCCAGTTATAAAACTGCAAATACCCCGGTTGCAAGATATCTGCAATCCATACCAGCAGTACGAACCAAAAAATTGCCTTTACCCACATTATTCCAATTGCTTAACCACAGGCAGGGCAAAAGAAGGAACTTCTTTGGGTACAACTTCAATTTTCTTCCCAGCTGCATATCCTGGCCCGGTATAACTGCCATTAAGGAGAAAATTTAACAGCATTATTAATAACCACACTCCCACAGCAGCGACACCCACAGGAGATTTAATTACATCTGATAAAAAATATACTGGATACCAGCCAAATCTCCAGGGATTTTGTGGATGCAACCTATGTGCTTTCCAAGTCTCAATGTAGGGAATTTCTATCTGAGGAACTCTCGGCTTATAAGCAGTAGGCGCATTGATATACCTAACTTCTACGGGTTGAGTATCATAAGTGGTCATAGGAGAAACGCTAGGTTGCTGATTTATCATTCCTCCTTGCTGTACCTGCTGCAACATATTTTGCAATCGATTGGCAGGCACAATTGCTCCACCTTCAGAATAATCAACATCAAAATTACGGCGTTGATTTCTACTCATAATATGACCTCAAATTAACTAGCTGGCGGGTTTATTATTTATTTGGGAGTTAGTATCTTCCCAAAAATCTTCATCTTGAAGTTGAGCGTAAAACTCTTCTGGAGATAAGATTCCAGGTTGATTTTGTACTCCATCTTCAACAAACTCACTACTATCTACTCGCCCTAATCCAGAAACAGTAGAACGAGGAGAAAATTGAACGACATTTTTAGCAGAAAACTCGTTATTAAATCTCATCCCAGGAGGCGAAACTGGGGGGATTAAAGAAGGCTGAATATCAGTATTAGAAACACCAACATGAAGTTGTTGATTGCTAGAATTTCCCAAATTCTCAGAAACTTCATCTGTTTCTTCAACTGCATTGTTATAGTCAGAAATTCCCCAACTCAAGAAACAAGCAAACCCTGCCAGAAATATAACTGCACTCATCCAATGCACTCCTGAATTGGGAGATGGCATCATCTCAACCGTTGTCCGAGTTGAACCTTCCAGGGTAGTACGAATAGGGGTACGTTTGACTGCCGCTACAACATTGAGCGAACACAAAGCTATGCAAATTATCGCAGCAGCAAACTTAACATACATGACATCACTCCCCTGATTTATTAACAGGCTTTCTGTTAGAAATTGGATTAGGTAATTGCTTCTTCATTTGTTGGAGATATATTCGCCTTTCCTCCTCTTTCTGGCGTATTTTCTCGCGGATGTCTGCCACCTGTGCCATCTGCTCTACTGGATCTAAATACCCCCGCGCCCGTAACAGCTGCGCCTGTGCAAGCGAGTATGGTTCTTGAGCATTCCTAATCTGAATTAACATTTGATTCAGATCGACCGATGGTTGAGATTCCAAGTTTTGAGCGTAATCAATCGCCTCTAATTTACCCAAGATCAAAACAGCAGCAGCCCCAGTTGGTATCTTCTCCTCAACTTTCGTACCATCGGTTTTGCGGTATCCCCAGTAAAAACTATTATTTCCAGAAGCCGCTTCTAGTAAAACATCCAGCGAGTTGAATTTAACTATCTCCAGTGCCGGCATATAATGAAGGCGGTAAAACCCAGATTTCTCATTAGCTTGCATTCTGGATATTTCACCCCGCAATTGCTGTCCCCACAATGCCGCCGCCAACTGTCGCCAGCCTGTAAGAGTAGGCGCACCCTCTACTGAGGAGTAACTGGACAGATGGTCTATATTGTAGTCAGTACGGGACAGCTTTTCTAAGTACACTTCTCGAATTTGGGCAACTTGCGCCTTTACTTGCTGTACCTCCGATATCTGATTACCTGGAATTTGTTGCTTCCATCCAACCATTAATGCAACCGCCCCAATAACAGACAGCGCACTAACAGTCGAACAAACCGTCCACAGGGTGACATTTACCTTTTGTCTTCTTCGACTTGGTTGTTTATTTCGCACAGGTGTAGGAGTAAACATAATTTACTCCTTACGTATTATCAACAACCAACTGCAACTGAGGGCGCTTGTTTAACTCGCGTGCGATCGCAATTCCTGCACCACCCACAACTATCCCGGTTAGTAGTAACAGAGGGTGCAAGGCAAGCGTGGCCCCCACTCCC
Source organism: Fortiea sp. LEGE XX443 (assembly GCF_015206815.1). Taxonomy (GTDB): domain Bacteria; phylum Cyanobacteriota; class Cyanobacteriia; order Cyanobacteriales; family Nostocaceae; genus Nostoc_B. The sequence goes on along the minus strand of NZ_JADEXZ010000003.1, from coordinate 97,415 downwards.
AATAGTTGTCCTACCATCCCAGAAACACCCAAGTTCATTAACAAACCACCCGCAGTGTTAACCAAAAAGTCAAATGCTGCACTCATACTTACTCCCTGGTAAACCAAATAACTACTAGTGCCAGAATCAAACCAACTAATTCACCTATGCCTACACCCACCAAAATCGGCTGGATGCTGTAAATCTCCTGTTTATCCTGCGTTGGGGGAATCGCTACCCATGTCCCAACCACAGTACCAGCTACTACTGAAAGTAAATTTATACCAACTGCTTGGGTAGATGTTTTTCTCAAATTAAGTAAACTCTCATCCCGTATTCGATAGCAGATGGGTAGCATCTGGCTAACTATTTCTTCGGAGATTGCCCGGTTTTCGGCTGCGAGGACTTCAACTGTCTCGGCTGCGGTGTCGATGTACCGACCAACATTGGATGAGTCTCTTCCCCCCAGTTCACCTTGCCGAAAAAATCGTTATCAATGCGCGAATTGATTCGCTCTTGCGCCTGGTCGTAACCAGGCGAAACGGAAGTATTACCTTCAGCCAGCGAACTACTGCCATGAAAAACAAATTCTTCTAGAGCAAGTGTGGAAGATTCAAGCACCACTTTATGGCGTAATTCTCCTAACTGAATACCCCTGTCTGCATCCCGATAAAGTATTCCTACAAAACTATCGGGCGAAGCTTGTTCTGGGTCTACGCCAAATCGCTGTTTAATATACTCGCGCTTGTCGAATTTATGTTCGCCTACTTCTGATTTGCGATCGCGCATTGCAATCAAGTGCTGGGCAGCTTCTTCCAGGGACATACCTTCACGAGAGGCTATCTCTTTAAGTTGAACTAATTGCTGTTCAATTGTTTCATCAAGCGTATCATTTGGTTGCAAAGCTAAATCTAACAACCGACAGCAGGTACGTACTATATCAGGCGACACCTGCAAAGTCTCTGCCACTTTGTTGATATGCTTCATTGCGCTCAATTCTCCTAATTACTGATTGCACAATTGGGTTGTTTTTTTCTTCATCAGATATATGCTTGGTCAAAAAGTTATAAAGGGTTAAGCCATTGACTTTTTGTAAATAAGCATCTAAGCCACCAGCAGGAATTACTTGCTGTAAATATTCCCTATACGTCAACCGCCGAATTTTGGTAGCAACGTAGAAAACATCAGCAATCTCAACTGTTGCTGCATCAAAATATCCTCCCCGCTTTTGCGGTTTTACTATACCGGCATAGGGATACCACTTTTGTAAAGCAGAGATTGAAATCCCGTATCTTTCGGCAAGTGTTTTTTGGGTGTAGATAACGTTTTCACATATCATCAAACTCAATTCCAAGTAAAAGACAACATCAATGAGAAGCGAATTAAACTAGCACATTACTAAATTGTTTGTAGATTAAAAATTAATTTACCAAATATGCCAGTTTAGTACAGGTATAGCTCAACTCAAATACATCTATATTTCAACCTAGCTCCAAATAAACTGCACACTAGCCAAGTTACATACTGCCTGTTGATAATGCAAGCACGTTTGTATATATGAGTAAATAAATGGAAAAAATAACTCTTTTGGTAAGAAACTGCTCTAACAGAAATATATAACGCGATATGCGCTTTAATAGTCTGTGACAAGTTCAATGAACTTTTACCCATTTATCTTGCCGTATCATGTTCAAGGGGCGACAATAATGGTCAAAGCTTTACAAGTAAAGGGCTTGAAGTAAAAGACTCTCTCAAAAAATTTGAGCTTATTGACAATGAGCTGTGCAGCTATTAAATGCCTATTTGTGGGGTACAGTTTTGGAAGCGTTAATGTAAGTTTTGTACAATAGTTGTTTTTATTTATCTGCATACTCGAATTTGAGGAATGACAACAAACCAATCCTCTAAAATTTCTCCACTTATATCATCTCTTTTAAGATGATGATAGATATATTTAACTGCGATCTCATTGGTCTGAAATTTAAATTGACTAGGGGACATACCTTTCTGCTGAAGAAATCGTCTCCCCCTTTTTGATAGACAACCAATTTCATCATTATTTCTTGTAAATATACTCCAAGTAGTATTATGATTATTTGCTCTTATTTCAATAAGATCATGCTCACATAAATTTTTAATAATATTTTGTTTATTTTTAGTGATTTCATATCCTAAATAAACATCACTTGGAGTTAAATCAAAGTAACACATTAATTGAGGAAGCTGAGTTTCTCTATAACCAATAACCTCTGAAGTTAAACCAGCTTGCTGTACGAATAAATTCTGCTGAGTAGAACAAACAATTAATTCTTCTTTGGCGCGAGTCATAGCAACATAAAAGAGCCGTCGTTCTGATTGCATTTCATTACAATTAGTTTTAAATCCATCACCTAAAAGTATTACTTTACGGAACTCCAGACCTTTTGAAGCATGACAACTAGTAACTAAAACTGAGTTATCTTCTAGGAAAGATTCACCATTCTCATTAAACTCAAATATAGCAGTCAATATTTCATCAACACTAATAGGTAGCACAACATCTTCAGACCCATAGCCTCGTTCTTTATCTAAATCTCTAGCAATATTTATTAAGATTCTAACAGTAGGTTCTGTTAAGCTACGACCAGTACGCTCAAAAAACGCCTCAAATCTTTTCTGAACTAATTCTTCAGGATTTAAAACTAAACTATAGTCTTTCTGTAAAGCATTAATTAGTAGACGAGTACAACGGTTTTTTAATAGTGGAATAGTATTATTTCTTAGTGCATAAGTAGATATACTTTCTCTTTCTAAAAGCAAGCGGATAGGACTCAAATCATCCCAACGACTAGCTAAAATAGCGATTTCATGAGGAGCAATCCCTACGTTGACCCAAGATTGAATTTTGTCTTTAACCCATCCTGCTTGTTGTGATAAATTACTGAACCTTAAAGCGGAGACTGCCTCTCCCCTTAATCCTTGGCGTTCGGAGTTAATACGAACTTGTTCTTCTAGAGCTTGTTTACAGCGTATTAAGTTATTTTGTATAAGACAATTAGCAGTTTCAATAATATTTTCTGTAGAACGGTAATTTTCATTAAGTAGTAATCGTTTTGCTTTATACTCTTCTTGAAATTGAAGGATATATCTAGTATCAGCACCTTTAAACGTAAAAATATTTTGATCGTCATCTCCAATAACACAGAGATTAATTTGTACCGGCTGTGTTTTATCCTCAGATTGATTTAAGCCAGAAATTGACTTAATTAAACGATATTCTTTCTCAGTGACATCTTGGTATTCATCAACAAATATATATTCTAATTTTCCTAATAATTGAATTCGTCGTGCCTGAGTATCTTCATCTGCATCTTCAAATTCTTCGCCTTTTTCAATTAATTCGCAAGCTTCATCCAAAAGCCGATCAAAATTTATTGTTTGAGTTCCTCTGTATTCACCTACCGTCCGTCCCAAAAGTGATAAGGCTAAACGGTGGAAAGTCAAAACCCGAATTCGTGACGCTTGTTCCCCAATGAGTTTTTGCAACCGCAGCCGTAATTCTCTAACTGCATTACGGTTGTAAGCTAAAACGAGAATACGCTTTGGCCCAACTTGCTGAACCTTTACAAGATAAGCAATCCGGTGAACAATAGTTCTTGTTTTACCCGAACCAGGGCCTGCTATTACTGCTATTGCTGGGTCTGAAGCAAGAACGATTTCTTTTTGAGCAGGGTTAAGCGGTTCTAGAATACGGTTGTAGTCTTCTGGAAGAATCGGTCTGGTAATCTCTTGTGCCAAAAATTGGTACTTTGAGAGAAACTCTTCTTGATTTGTGCCAAAGTAATCACTAACGAATTGCTGACGCTGTTCTGTTAACTTTAACTGACCATATTGCACCATGTAATGAGTGCGACGAGTTTGTTCATTATAGTGAGCTTCAACTTCAGGGTAACGGCGTTTTACTGTGGAAACACTTGCGTTTTTTATTACACGGACTTTCAGCGACTGTTGAAAGAGATTCAGCCCATCACTTAATCGAATGATTTTTCTCTGGTGCAGCCACAAAAGAATAACTTCTAACTCTTCATTATTCCAGTCAAGTTGAGTTTTTTGAGTAACTTCTTTAGCAAGTTTACCTAATTCGTACTTCAGAGGTAATCTCGCCCCTGTTGCATCTCTCAATGCTTGATACAAAACTTCCAATACTGTAGTTGTTAGAATTTTATGCCCAGGTAAATGCTCTACAACTTCCATTTCTCCTAAGCGAACCACATCACTAGAAATTCTACTTAACTTTAGCCATTTTTGAGCAACCCAACCTTCCAAAATATCTATGATGTTGGATGCTCTGATTTTTTTACTATTGTCTGGGTCAAGTCGAGAAGCAAGTCCACGCAGATTTATTTGTATTTCATTTTCATTACCAAACAACTCATTAAGCACTTTGAGTAATTGGTCTTCTAACTGGCGAATGCGTTCATGATTATTACGGGCATCTCCTCTTACACCCTTGGTAATCACAAGTGTAATTGGTATTTCAAAAGAACAGACTTCAGCCTTTTGCAGTTCACGGATTCTGGCAGTCAGGTCATGTAAGCTAATTCCAGCTTCATCACTGAGACGGTCAAGGGGAAACGGTTGATCGTTGCTATTACAATAAGCTTTCGCAATATGCATTGCTTGAATCAGCCGCTCAAAATTGTCTGCTTCAAACCGGGATAAATCCTTCATCCGGCTGTATTCCTCAAACTGATCTATAGACTCAGTGAAGGTATTATGGCTTAGTTCAAATTCGATAAAGCTTGAAAAGTTCTCGGCTCGTTCTAATAAACCAAATTTTTCTAAGTAATGCAACCCTGCTTTAATCTTTGTATTTTGCTGCTCTGATTCTTCTCCAAACTCTTCATCAAAGTCGCCCATTTGATAAATTTCATTAGTTGTCACCCAAAACCAATCATCTCTAGCACTACCAAACGTACACTTACGAATATGTCTGGTGGAGATAAAAATATTTTTCAAATCTTGTTCACTCAGTTGGTTCAAACTTTGCAAACGAAAAACTGTATCAGCATCTTTTGGATCAAAGAGTAAAGTACAAATTGATGGCTTTTTACCATCACGTCCTGCCCGTCCAGCCTCTTGGATATAACCTTCTAAATTGGCACTCATGCAATGGTGAATGACAGCGCGTACATCTTTACGGTTTATGCCCATGCCAAAAGCACAAGTTGCAGTAACTACATTCAATTTACCTGATTTGAATTCTTGTAAAACATGAGATTTTTGTTCTTTTGCAAGTTTCCCATGATAATCTTTAGCTTCAATATGGCTTTGTTTAAGAAGTTCTGCTAGCTTCTGGGCGTTTTTGCGTGTAGTAGTGTAAATTAGTGTACTACCACCAAGTTCAATAGCTTCTTTTACTTGATTCAACAAAACTTGCTCTTTATTCCCTGCTACTGGAATCACATTAAAAGTTAGATTATCTCTTGTTGTTGCCCCATCAATTGTACGATTAATATTTAGTTCGTATTGGGCAAATAGCTCTTTAATATCTTCAACAACAGCAACAGTTGCTGTTGCTGTCATCAAAGCTAACAAAGGCATTGCAAGCTGCCGCTCTTGATACAATTCATAAATAAATTTAGGAATGTAACGGTAATCTGGACGAAAATCGTGACCCCATTGGCTAACACAGTGAGCCTCATCAATCACCCAAAGAACCGGAGGGCGTTGTTCTAACAATGCCCGAATACTCATTGACCGCAATTGCTCAGGGCTGATATACAGCAACCCTTTGGAGCCGGAACGCAGTTCTGATAATCGCTGACGACGTTCTGCTGCTGAGAGATTTCCATTGATAAAAGTAGCGAAGAAAAACCCCCCTTGTTCTAAATCTGCTACCTGATCTGCCATTAATGCTTGTAACGGTGAAATGACAACAGTTAATGCTTTATGTCTTTCATGGAACATGAAAGCTGGCAGTTGATAGCATAAAGATTTACCACCACCAGTAGGCATGAGAACAAACGGACGCTCATTATTAATAATTGCTTGGACAGCTTCTTCTTGCAAAGGTCGAAAACTGGGAATTTCAAAATATTCCAAGTAAGACCTGATAGCGAATTCATCTGTACTTAAAGGACGCAAATTCTCAAGTACAGCTTGAAAACCATTTAAATGTCTGAGCCAATCACAAAAAACCTGCTTCGATTCATTGGTATTGCACTCATAGTTCCAAGCCAGTAATCCCGCCACGCATAATCTTGTCTCAAAATTATAAGTTTGTGGACTAGACCATACCTGCTGCAAATAGGATTGATTTATTCCTTTTAACATTGTTTCTGGCAGCATTTCTATGGCGGGTTGTTCAATCTTCAAACCAAGGTTATCACTGAAAAATTGTTGATATGCAAGGTCTGCATCTTCGCAACCAGAAGTCAGGAGCCAAATATATACCTGTTGTACTTCATCAGGCTTTTTAAAAAGTGCTTCTAATTGTTGACCAAGTAATAATCGAGTCGCCTGGGCATCTTCTACAGGATTATTACTTGAATACTCACTTTGTTTATAGTCTTTATTTAGTTTGTGTGACTCTTGTAAAGGAAAAGCTAGTATTGATAGTTCTAAAGTGTCAATTATATGCCAAGAAGATAATTGCGGTTCTTGCTCAATCAGATAAGGGTAATCAAAGCGGCGGAAGTTGTGACCGCATACTGCTAAACTACTATTCTTCAGCTTCCTAATTTCTTCGTAAGCTTGATTTAGATGCTCTTGATAAAAATCTTTTGTTAAATTCAGAGATACCAATCCTATACGGTATATATTATTTTCACTATTAATTTCTAAGTCTAAATAAACATAAAATGATTTAATATTTGATAAATCTTGCATGATAATCCCTGATTAAATTGCTTTTTAGCAATTTCATTTCTAAAAAATTACTAACTTAACCTTCCCTAACTTTGTTAAAAGATCTTACCAACAAGTACTTATTTGTCAATAAGTAGTATAAAAGTAATACTTACTTGTAAAAAAAAGTTGCTGCCCAAAACTTTAGTTATCTATAAGTTCTGTATCTAAGATTGCTTCCATATTAAAGCTCCAATAGTATTTTGGTTTTATATGAGATTAATTATTACCTCACTTGTACGAAGTTAATCTATCTCCGCTCACTACTCCTCATCCACAACATCGCTAAATGCTGAATCATCCACAGCCAATACAGGCTTGCCCATAACAGTCTCGATTTTGGCAAGGATCATCCGTTGACGCGATGTCATGAAACTCTCAAAGTCGTCTTGTCGAAGTGTTATTGCGTCGATTTGATGAGTTGCCAAAATCGCATTCATGCCTGCATCGTCTAGCTGAACACTGTCATGGTTTTGAAGCTGAACCAGATATTCGCTTGGAGCTTTACCGCCAATCATGCGATTTGCTTTAAACGATATCGGTGTTTTGTTGAGAATAGAGTTATAGCGAGATGCGGGAATACCCTGCTTGTCACACCAACTTTTGGGGAAAATGTGATGAATATCTAGTCTGCGCTCTTCCCAATCGCTTTCATCCAAATCCCGAATAGTAGACTTCCAAAAGAAATCTTGAGAACCTTCACGCTGAATTAAGGTATTAATACCTTTATATGCAGCACTAGTTCGGGAACGTAAAGTCCCTAAACGTGCAGGTTGAAAGTTAGCATCCCGAACAGTTGCAGGTTCTTCCTTACCGTCCTCAATCCAGTCAATAAGCTCTTGAATATCCAAAGCCATGCGAGTTTCAACTGCCCCGCCGTACAATTCGCCAAGGATACCGCACCAGAACCAACGGGCGATTTTTCATGGATTTTCGGTTCCAGCCAGCGATCGCCCAACAATGCCATAACTGCGGCAAGAGGAATAAGTTGAGTGCGGTAAGGTAAATCACCAGTTGAGAAAAACGATTCCTGGCGTAAGAATTTAGCTGCTTTCCAGTAACCCTGAGTCAGAGACTGTTCCCATTTTTGGTAAGCATCTACAGGCAAAGATAGGACTGCTTCGCGCTTGGCAGTCACACCTGTTACTTGCTTACCAGTTTTACTTGCTTTTAAGTCTTGCTGGCGTTTTTCCAAAGTGTACAACAGTGTCAGCCCTTGCAAAAATTCCGTAGGTTGAACTTCCCGTAACAAGCGTTGTTTTCTGAGGTGAGCCTGAATACCTTCAATCTTTTCTTGACTATTCCCAAACCACTCATCCCGCAAGTTGACATTATCAGCAGCATAGCTGGCTGTAACCAGTTCAAAAACTGTTAATGGTTCGCCTCCTGTATTTACTTTCTCAAATACAAGGCATACGGCTTCTTTTTTGTTATTGCGGTTAAGTTCGATGATGGGTAGATCGTAAGAACGGAATTCATTGAGGACTTGGCAGCGAAATTCCATATAACGCCCAAATTTATCTGGGTGGCATTTATTTAACCCTTGTTCCCAAACATCTGAATTAAGGATTTGATTGCACGGGAAATAAAAGTGTTCATATTCTTTCTCTGGCGTACTAAGGTCAAGCTTGACATCACGCCCAAAGTTTTGCTTTTGGATGCGATCTGCATCAATGCTAATAATCGCATTTTCGTAATGTTCTGGCCCCAATAAAGCTGTTTCAATATCAATGTAGTAATAACGTTGTACTAATTTTTTCTTAGAATCATGAGTTTGGACAGGTTGCTTAAATATTAATACTTGCGTTAATGAAGTCAGCCGTTGTTGCCCGTCAAGAAGCAGCTTTTTCAATTTATCAAGTGTTGCTTGTGTTGGATCTACCCCCTCAACAGGTCGAGCTTTAAACTTAGCATCACCACCAGCCTCAAGTAGCATAATTGCTCCCACAGGGAAAGCACGCGCAATACTGACTAAAAGTGAACGGATGTGTTCATCATCCCAAACCCAGCCTCTTTGAAAATCAGGCAGTTGAATTTCGCCTGTCACAATACTATTTAGCAAAGTTTGTAGTCTTGTTTTTGTAGAATCAAATGTAGACATAAAATATTTAAATTCCAGATATTTTAGAGAGTATATTTCTTGTAACCAAGCTTTCAAATTGCATTTGTAAAGCTTGAGCAGTTACTGGATCATTTAGTAATACACCAGCTTCGATATTGCGCTCGTGAGCCGCTTCTGTAAAATTAGCGGAGGTCACAAACACACGCTCCTTATCTACAACAACACATTTGGCGTGTAAACAAGCTTTTGATTCCACACCCGCCGTCAGCGATCGCGGATCGTGAAACACTTCAGGTAGTCTTTTTCCTGGCCAAATATCTTGACGAAAACTACTGGCAAACTCCCGCAGTAAAGTAGATGTTGGCACTTCACTGTTGTGTGGTCGGTTGACGTTAAGAAACATTCGCACATTTAGTTCTGGGGTTAAATCCATTCGTTCTGCCAGCACCATAAATAACTCTCGTGCTTTTTGTTTTTTATCAATAGCAAAGCTAGAAATGAGAACGCTTATTTTGGCAGTGCTAAACAACTCGCGCACAACAACACCAGTGTCACGGCTTTGAGAACCAGTAATTTCTGGGCCAGTCCAAACCAAATCAACGCGATCGCTCACAGCTTGAGACGTACTTCGTTCTTCTGCCAAAAGCCGCAGCGTATAAGCAATATGCTGAGAATGTACCCCCATAACATTCAGGCGGTTAAGTTCATCAACAATGTCTCGATTCAAAGCTGCTGGGATGTAGTTCGCTACATTCGATGTGGAAAAGGGTGGGGAAAGTCTGCCAGTTTCCAAAGCGACTGCCAAATTAACGAGGGCTGGACGGCTCAGGTGGAGAAAAGCCATCATACTCTCATATCCTCAAAGAATTCTGCCCCTGGGCCTTCAACAGTAGCAACAACCAATGCTCTGTCAAGAAATTCATTGCGTCGTTCGCAAGAAGTTTCAGCAATGAGTAAACAGCCATGACAAGCAGCACCATGTAAAAACCTATCTTCTTGTTCGGCATCTGGTTGATGCTGGGCGCAAACTGGATCGTTAGAACAAAGCCTCCCCATCTCCAGTGCAACATCCAAATGGTATTCAATCCGGTTTCCTACTTGTACCAGTCCCCCTAAAGTACCTTCCGACCCAGGAGAGCCAGTGTATAAAAGAATGCCATAGCCGGATTCGCCAGCATAAATGCGTTCACGAATTGAACTAGCAGCATAACCACATTCTAAAGACACAGCTGCAATCAATAGGTGTGAAAGGGAATGCAGCATAATGTAAGGTAATCCAGGGAACTTAGCTTTCTCTTGACCAATACCTTTTTGTTTGCGCCAGATATCAAAGCCTTTTGCTAATTTCTTCCCTCGTTGCTGCACTGCATTCCGCTTGAGCCAATTTTCAATAGCTTCTTTACGGAAAGCGATGAACACGCCTTCGCCTCTATTTTCAATTGCCGGCACCCAAGTAGGCTCTATATCAAGAGCAGCTCGCCTGACTTGAATATCTAAATCGCCATCAATATCAGGCATAATTGCCTCAAAGCGAGTAAAGCCAATTTGGGCAGTTACTTCCTTAAGTCGGTGTACTAAGACAATGCTCTCTATAAGAGATAGTAATTTTGGTTTGATGTTATCTAATTTCCGCGCACGAGCATAAAAGTCACTTTCTGGTACATCTTCTCCGACTTCAAAGGGACTAGATAGCAAAGTCTCGATTTCTACTTGTTTAATACCCTTGTATTGCTTACCTTGCCCACCCTGTCTGCGCTGAATTTCTGCCCATACTACTTCATCAGTAAATCCTTCTAAAACAGCAGCTACTTTTTGCTTCCGGCGTTCTTTTTTAACTTCATCGCTACTTTCTGCATACTGAAGGAAGTCTTCATAAACTGAATCAACAGCCTTTTGCAAAGCATCATCCGAGTCTGGTAGAGAAATGACACTGAGAAGTTGGGAAAAGTAAGCATTGCTGGCAGAGCGAACCAAAAGCCGATTATATTCTGGTTTCCCTGTTGTCTCAGAAATACAGAGTTCTTGAGCTTTGGGGCCAAGCCAAGGGCGATGTCCTTCACACTTTCCTAAGACCTTGCCATTGGGTACTGTTGCATCTGATAACTGACGACGAGCTTTGCAAGCTTCACAGCGCACAAAAATATCAGCAAAATCGTTGCCAGATCCGCCTTCATCAAACCATAGCTGACCTCGACAGTTAGTTTGAGACTTTTCGTGGACAAAACCACGCCAATCAATATCTTTGATGTGTCCATTAACACAAGCTTGTACAAAACGCACAGGTACGACTGGCACTTTCTTTCTGTCAGCATTGAGATATTTACCAGTTACCAAACTACCCCAAGGTAGTAGAGGACGTGTCCGGTAAACTTTGGCATTGGGCGCTGCTTCATTTGGTTTAGGCCAAGTTTCTTCTACTTGAGCCACAAACCAAGTGGGGAAAGCAAAAGCTGTCATTCCAGTGCGAGATGCTTTCGGGTCTTTCTCGTCTACAGGTGGGGCATATAAGGCAATATCATTAACCCCTAAGATGTCAGCCACTCGTTGCTTTAATCGGTCTTCGTAAATACGTTTTTTGTCACCGTGCCAGTGGTTGAGTCCGCCAATTAGGATGGAATAATCGGGTAAATCCACCATTGCCCCAGGGCCAAAAGTAGATAAAATTTGGCTCTGTCGAATCTCTCCAGATGGAGGACGCTTTTTGTTTGATTTACTCATGACTCTTCCTCCTCTACCTCAAATCCATCAGGATTACGAACCCACAAATTAACTGTTGGCTCAACATCACGTAAACTGCGTTGAGCTTTAAATTTTCGTTCCTCTAGTGGTTTTTTTTCTAATTCCGGGTCAAGTGGGTCGAATAATAAAGGCGGCGCTTCCCCAACCTCACGCTGATATTGAAGGTTAATTTTTTCACCAGCAATCCGTTCCCATAAATCTAGTAAATCCTTAACTCGACCCCTGACTTTTTGACGGAGTGCTTCTGCATCACCTGCATCAAGTTCTTTGTCGTGCATCTCGGCACGCTTGGCGATCGCATCGATGACAAAATTTAGCTCGTTACGGTGCTGAAGAATGTCGATCGCCCGAAGCGGTGCTGTCATCCCAGAATGTCCCAAACGTGCTAAAGCAACAGTAATCGCAGCAATGCCTCGGTCAATAGCACGAGGAGAGAATGGTGTAACACTGGTAGCTTCTACTGCCCTATAGAAAGTAGCGTGCCAAGCAAAGAAACGTTCATAGTGTGAGCGATCGCGCGGGCGGTGAACATTGAGTAATGTAACAACTAATCCGGGTCGTTCTTCATCCCGTCCTACACGACTGGTAGCTTGAATGTATTCTGCGGCTGTTTTAGGTTGACCGAGAACTACCATTAAGCCCAAGCGCGTAATGTCCAGACCGACAGAAATCATATTGGTAGCTAAGACTACATCAACACGCTCTTTTTGGTCGAACGTTGCTTCTAAACGGCTTTTGGTATCTGCAACTTCACTTGTACTGACACGAGAGGTCAATTCTTCTGGTTCATCGTCGATTTTCCGATCCGCAAACAAACCCGAACTTTTACCGCCTCGTTTTCGTTTGCTATAACCAATAAGCCGAGAGTTAACTTCATCTTCAACAATCCGCCGACTGCCACCCAGTTCACGCAAGGAATTAAAATATCCGAGTAATGTCATGTAGGGGTCAGCCGGATTATCAGGGTTTTTGCTCCCACCTGCTGCTAACCATTCTTTCTGTGCAGCTCCCAGCAATGCTAGATAAGTACGTAATAATACTACTTTCAGACTTCGCCCTTGAGCAGCAATTCCGACATAAGTTCGAGCATTCTTTTCTTCGGCAGGTACTGTCTTCGCAAAAAAGGAATCGCGCCGATCTGGCCCTGGTGGCGGAAATACATCAACTTCATTTCGCCCAAACAATGCTTGAATCTGCTTAGTTGCCCGTCGCACTGTCGCAGTGGAAGCTACAATCTTCGGGCGGATTTTTTGACCATTTATCTCTTGACTGCAAAGAGCATCAATTGCAGTTTCGTAAAGCCCTACCATTGTGCCTAAAGGGCCAGAAATCAAATGCAGTTCATCTTGAATGATTAAATCTGGTGGTGGCAGATAACCATCAAGTGCTTTACCTCTACCTGGATAAACTGGGCTGTAAAAGCCATCTTTATCATGACGTTCTACACGTCCAAATAAAGCACCTGTTTCTCCTACCCAGGGCAAACTCGCAAATTTATCTACTGTGGCGATCATAAAACACGGCAACCGGCGATAAATCGGTTCGTCTACTGCTAATACTGGTAAAGGGCGATCGCCTCTAAAATTACAACGGCGATTGGCGCAAGTTATACGCAAGTCTATTGGTTGGTCAGTATTAGGCAGTAGCTGAAAAGAATTGCGGGTAAATTTAGTTCCGCACCAAGGACAGTTTTCTAAAGGAATAGGTGAAGGTTTGCGATCGTTATTTAGAAAAGCAATGGTACGCGAACGGGCGCTGTTTTCATCATTGTCTCCTTTCTTGCCCATCCGGTTAGGTGTAGCTGCTTGCCCTACCCACAATCCAATCTCAAACGGCCATTTCCCCAGTTTTTCTACATCTTGCTCCCGTTCTAACTCTAGAGCGCAAATCATTGTCGCCGCACGTCCTAGTTGGTCAAGAGTAAGGAGGCGTAATGTATAGCGCATCAATACACTTAATCCCGCAGAGTCGATACCGGGATGACGTAGCCGCCGTAATACAAGTGTAAAAGCTGCCAGCCCCAAGTAAGCTTCAGTTTTACCACCGCCTGTAGGGAAGAACAGTAAATCAACTAGCTCCCGGTCTGAATGTTCGGGGTTGGCGATACCTACCAAGTTCATTAACAAGAAAGCAAGTTGAAACGGTCGCCAAGTTGGAGGGGCTACAGATTCGGGAGTAATGTTTTTCTTATGAGTCGCACGCTGGCGAATTGCTAAGGCGATCGCTCGATTGGCAATGCGAAACGCATCTAATACTTGTGGGTCATCCAATGCGCTTAAACCAGCAGCAATCCGGTCTTTAGCAATTCCGGCTCGATCTAATAGGTCTTTAGCTACACCTAAGCGTTTTTGCCCAGTCGGACATTTGACTCGTTGCTCATCTATCCATTCAGAATAAGCACTAACCATCGGACTGAGCAGATTTCGCAGTACTTCTGCTGTCGCTGCGGCGGCTAATGCTTCCATGCCGACTTCGACATCTTTAACTTGGGTTGCAATTACCTTTTCTACGTCAGCAGTCGGTATCCAAGCGGTTCTTACTTCCTGACAGCCACCCTTGGGATTTGCAACTGCGATCGCAGAGACGTTATGACCAACAGCATATTCATAATCATCTCGGTATTGCAAGTCAGCAACTTTCTCATCCCAATCATCGCCATCCCGTCCACGTAAATTAGGGCGTGGTACAAAGGAATCGGCTGCCTGAATTATTAAATTTGTTTGGAAAGCATAACCAGCATCCCGCTTTTGGTCAGGACTAGGGCGGCGATGATTGACCAAGAATACTGAAACTGAGCGTGTTCCTGCTGGTACTAATTCCTCAGAAGTTACGGAGCGAACTGAGACAACCAGTTGTAAGCCATCGCTGTTTGGAACATCTAAATATATTGGAGAACTACTTCCACCAAGGGGAATCTCTAGTTGTTTAGTCGTATTGCCTAAATTTAAACCAAGGTCTAATTGAGTCGGTCTGCCGCTTGTACGCAACGGTACGGTAAGTTCAGCCTCTTTTGGAACTCTCTGCCAATCACCTGTGAAGGTAATTTCTTTTCCTTCGCTATCTGGTTTGGTTAGTGGTTGGTAATCGCCCCACCCGACAGTAACATGAAGTTGGTTAACGGTTTGGGGTAAAAGCACACTTAACCCCATTGAAGAAGGGAAATAGGCTTTACGAGCAAAGGCTTTCTCTGGAATCTTTTCGTCTTCGCCAGAGCCAACACGTCCAACTTCGTCCATTTCTTCATCGCCAGAGTTATCCACAACTGGTGCGCCGTAGGGTACAAGGAATCCTGTGAGATACCACTTGGAAGGAGCCTGATCTAAAGTTTCTTCAGCGTGGACAGCATCATCGGGTGTTGGCCCTACAAGGTCAAGTTGTAAGGCATCAATTAGATGCGATCGCACTTCGGCAGATGTTGTAGCTTGCATAATAATATTACTTCTTTTAAATTTCTATAGTTTCAATGAATTGAAAGTAGTCTAGAGGTGCTAAAACGCTACCATCACGTAAAATACTCAACCCTTGTGGTTTTTCCTCCCGCTCGTCGTACTCGTTTTCATAAACTCCCAATTGCTCCCAAAACTCCGAACCTCGTGAAGTAATTCTTCTTACTCTGTCAAATACATTTCGTTCTAAACCAAAAAAGGTAAAACCTGGTAGTGATAGGTTCAGTTGCGGGTTAAGAGGAATATTAATTAAATTACTCGAATCATCATAAATAAAAGGATTAATATAAAAAAGCTGTTGCTCTGAGGATAAAGTAGGCAAAAAATAACCGCCAATGAATTCCTGTTCTAATATAGGTGGTACTAAACATCGCCATAGTCCAACTGTAAACCTTATACTTTGTGGTATATTAAAACCAAATTCTAAGGCTGTACCAAGTAAAGGTAACTTTAATTTATTAAAAATATAAGCATAATGATTACAATATATAAAACGTCGAAACCGTCTACTTAAATCATCATTGTTCTCTATTGGAAACTCACCATTTGTGATTGGATCTTCTGCAAGAATTTGGGATTCACTTCTAGAATTATGTTCATTTTTGAATCTAGTAGCTACAATATAGCCTTTGATAGAATAAGTTTTACTTTTTGAATCAACTAGTTGGACTCGTTTAAATTGATTTCTCCATTCATTAAATTTAGCATTCTTAAAACTAATTGAACTATAGGTACCTTTAGCTTCAGCAATATAAGGTATATTTTTGCGCTCATCAAAGCATAAGTAATCAGGTGTATCCCCTTTGTCTATTCTCCTTAAATTAAAACCATTGAGCTTGCTAAAACCATGATTTTTTCTACCTAAAACTTTGTCTAAATGAGCGAAATATGTTATTGAACAGTGTTTATATAAAAACCATCGGCAAAAAGCTTTACCAAACCTATTTGATTCACCTATTTTTGCTTCTTTATGAGAACCTAGTCCATCTCCTCTAAAACAAAATTCATCTTCATCTGTCAGCATATTTATATAAAGCTGATGTATAGGATTAGGATTTGGTACATTTTGCCCATAATTATCTAAATATAGGTGGTGAAAAAGTTCACATAAATCAACCTCTAAAAAATCTACATGGTCAGAAAAATTAGGAAGTAAAGGTAATGACTCAGCTAGCGATTCAGGAATGGGATCGAAGTTGTTAAGATTTAACTTTAATGTACGCTTCATGTAATATAGAAAGTTATGCAGCTAAAATTTTAATTTAAAAAAAATATTGCTGTAGTTAGACTGCTACTAAAACATACTAGGATGATAGGAAACCAGGAATAGTTAGATTCGTTTCTGTCGCCTTCCGCGTTTTACCTGCCTTTTTAGTATTCCCTTTTACCTTCCCTTTCTCAGCAGCTTTACCACCTAAAATTTCAGCTTCGGCGCGTTGCTGGTTGAGTTCAAGTAAACGGGCTAATACTTCGTCGTGAATTTCTTCAGGCCAACGGTAGCGCCAAGGCTTTTTCTTCTGGCGTTTGCTCGTATTTTCGTCGTCTTCTTCGTCTTCGTAATCAAGTAGGAAGGTGCAATCTGTGGAAATATCTGTCCAGCCGTAAGCATCGAGTACAGCCCGATCCATTTGGGCGTGGAGTAAGCGTAGTTGTAAAATATCGGGGTGGCGTTCGTCGGGATCGTGGAAGCGGTTGTATGTGTCGGTGAGTCCCTGGTTGTTGCGAACCATTAAGGCGGCGCGATATTCGTAGTAGGTTTGACCAGCAGTTTCTAGGGCGGCGTTGGTTTCCCAGTTTTCGGCGAAGGGGAAGGTTTGAAAACAGTCTGAGGGGGTGTAGCGTAGGTCATCTTTCATGGATGAACTGAAGAATCTTGCCCAAATTTCATGTATGCGAGATTGCAGAATTGCAAAAATCCCATGATTTTGAAAAGCTAAAATAGCTAAAGTATTTGCAAATACCATGTTTGATGGTAAAAATGTTAGTGATAAATGCGGTGTAGCACCACAATTTGTTACTAACACGCGATTAAGAGGTGCGATCGCTTTTACTAATCCAGGTCTTTTTTCTGCATATTGCCACCATTTAATGCGTAAAGCATCCCGCTTTTGAACATCACGTTCAGGTTTGACTTTAGCTTTTACAATTTTCATTAAATCAGGATAATTACAAGCTTCTTCTTCACTGATATCAAAGAAGTTAATCACATATCTATGTGAAGCATGAGTTGGACTTGAATTAACCTCTTCACCCCCGATATAAGGAAATATTTTTTCCGCATTTTTAGGATTGTGTTCAATTAAATTGTGCATTTCTGCAATGGGTGTAACATCTGGGTTGGAATCATCAAACGTAAAACCCATTCCTAATAGAATGCTACCCTGAAAGCTTTTATCAGCATTCGCCAACAACATCTTGGGATTTTCATTGCCACCAGTATGAAATAGAAACGCAGAAATTAAGTCAACATCTCGTCCGTCTAACAACTTTGGATTTTCATATTTCCCTTTAAAAACATGAATAACACTCACGACAACCGCCGCTAAACCCGGCCACTTCATCCGCTTTTGAGCATTGTAAATCGTACCGCCCTGCTCACAGATATATCTCAAACCAGTGCTGCGAGTGTCACCTTGGGCAATAGTATTTGTAGCAATCAATCCAAAACATCCAGACTGGCGTAAAAGGCTAAACGCTCGTCTGAAAAAATGCGCTACCAAATCAGCATTCCCATGAGATTCGGGATTAACAACTTTCAACCAATCCTGATAACCAGAAGCATGAGCATTTATTGTTGTATTCTTCCCGGCAAATGGCGGATTACCAACAATTGCATCAAACCCCGGATTATCTCTATCAAATACTTCTGGAAATTCAATCTCCCAATTAAAGGTGGGAACTGGTTTCTCCCCATACCGCAACTCTGCACAAATTCGCCTGACATCTAAATCATCTTCTTGATTTTTCTGCCATTGGTAAAACTTTAACCATGAATTATCACGCTCATCCTTTCTCGCCTTGTCCTTATCCTGGGCGAAAAATGAAGCAATAACCAAATCTCCTTTCAGCCGAATATCCCGCAACTCTGTTTCTATATTTTTGTAAAATTCGCGTTTGGCTGCATAATTATCTTCATCTAAATTGTGAATTCCATTGCGATAAAACTTCGCTTTCTCCATTGCTAGATTAAACAAAGGTAAGTTTGGGTCTTTATAAGTCTTGTCTTCTGACCAAGTAAACGTTTTAATTTGTTCAGGAGTCAACCCAACTAAAGAATCTCCCCACTTCAACGCATGGTCTAAAAATGTAAAAGGATGAGCCTTTGCCAAAGTCGCCAACCACAGAGATAATTTAGCTAAATTCACCGCAAACGGGTTTTTATCCACACCATACAAACACCGTTGCGCCACTAACCGCCGCGCATAAAGTAACGGTTCTTCATCAATTGGAATTTCAGGTAATACGTTTTGCTTATTCCACGCTTCAACTAATTTCTCTGCCAACTGACGACAACTTTCAACCAAGAATGCCCCCGAACCCATCGCCAAATCACAAATTTTCAACTCTAAAATCTGCTCTGGTGTGGGGTTTTCTCCCAAAGCCGATAAAATCGGTCTGAGAGTTTCTTTAACAATCGGCTCTGTCAAAGCACGAGGCGTATAATGAGAACCACTACGCCGCCGTTCTTCCCCCGGTTGCAAATACAGAGAACCCACAGACATTAAACTCGGCGTTTTCGGTGATACCTTGCGTCCTAAAGCCGCCACTACATCCTCTGGTGTCCTTGCATCCTTTAATTCAGTTAGAGATTTACCAGTAATTTCGCAACCTGCAACATCCTTTAAATATTTAGCCCGTTCTCCCGCCTTAGTTTTGAGAATGTCCCCAACGCTGACAACAACTGTCACCGAAGATTTAGAACCTTTGGGTTTACTCCAAACACCGATAGCAGGACTACTTGCTCTTTCTACCTCATAGCCGGCGGCTGCCTCATAGACAGACCCAATTTGCTCAACCGCCAAGGAACGGTAAGACAGGCGTTCTCCATCCAGTACCAGCAACCCTTGCAATACCCTGTGAATGACCCCATCTGAAACGCGAGGGGGTTCAAGACTTTCCCCTGTTTGATATTCTGTAGATTGGAGACGACCTTCTAAAAACGGATATTCATCTGGGTCAAATAGTTGCCCATGACGAGCAGGTAAGTACAAATCAGCATGACCGCCGCCATCGTAAACCAAACGAAACAGACTCAGCAACCATGCCCAAGCACCATACCGTTGATCCATTGTATCTGGGTAGTTGCCTGCATCTTCTCTCAAGCGCTCGTAAAGTCCACTAACTGAGTAGTAGCGTGTATAAACTGCATCTTGAGACATCAGTCCTCGGTCTTCAGCGTAAAGCAGGAACACCAACCGCAGCAAGATGGTAATCAGTCCACCGTAAATATGCTGCGGTGCAGTCGTGGCAATATCACTTATTAAGCCGCTTTTAGTAGTTGCATCTGCTATTTGGAAGCCACGCAGTAAATCCCATAATGCCTCTAATACCTGCTCTGCAAGTTTAATAGAGACATCGTTTTGATATTTCCGGCTTTTTTCCAGGATTGCAGACAAACGGCGATCGCTAGGGACATTAAACAGTCGGTCAGCCGAGAGCAACATCTCCATTGCACCCAAAATCAGCCGCCCAGATACCTCACACATTGCCTGTACAGGAAAGGTGAGATGTCCCGATGACTCACCAAGTGGTGCATAAACCAAACGCAATTCTGTACCGTTGCACAATAGCCCAGTATAAACTTTCGTTTCTTTCAAAAGGCGCTCAAACTTAGATTGGGAGCTGGCGTGCCAACCAGTAGATTTACTATCCTCCGCCCCAGCATTGTCAAGTTCAGTACCATCAGGAAGCACCTGTACCAGCATCATCCAGTTGCCATTAGGGTCGGGTACAGCATACGTGGGTATCAAAACTTCGTTGTAATCTGGGAGTGCGATCGCTAATTCTTCTGGACTGGCAACTAAATCTTCTGGTTGCCAACCTAAAACATTGATAGTGAAAGCAGGAAAGTCGTCAATTCCAAAGGTTTCCTTGCCTATCTCACCAGTCAGAGGTTCACGTCTGGCAACTGTAGCGAGTGTTTGTTGCAGTTCCACCACATTGCGGTTAACCACAGCTTGGGCTGCTGACAATGCAGGGGGAGACACCACCAACCCCACAGGCTGGAGAAAGCCTAACCATTCTTTATGTAAGCGAATTTCTGGATCGTTTGCCATTGTTTATACTTCCTCTAGCCGGAAATCGGCCATAAATAAATTACGCCGACTGGCTCAACTCTTACTGCTTTGACTTTGTAGGCGGCTTCAATTCGGGCTGGTTCGGAAATCAGTTCGGTTGCGATCGCTTGAAGGCGTTTTTCCCAATGGCGACGGTCTGCATCCAATTGGCGCTGTTCTTCTATGAATGGAAGAGACAACTGCACTACTTTAGATTCTTCTTGACACTTGAGAATTCGCGTCTGCTGTTCTTCCAGAATGTTCTTCATCTCAACAGCTTCTTTAGTACCGCGATTAGCCAGCTTTTTCTCAGCACTTTCTGCTAAAGCTGTGGCGCGACGTTCAAGATGGGGAATTAATTCTGCTACATCTTGGGCAGCACTTTTTTTCAGTCGCTCTTTCACCCCTTCGGCAACTTGCAACAAGTGGGGGGAAGCTAGGGAATTTTCGAGTAATTCCAGTACGTTGTCTTTCTCGCCTTCTCTTAAAGGCTGAAGTTTCTTGCGTCCCCGACTGGTTGGGTCTGACCACTCTGCTGCTACTGCAATCACTTGATCGTGTAAGCGAGAAGCCCGTTCCCCGTATAGAGCTAGTCTTCCCAGTGTAATCACTTTTGGTATTGGGTCATTAGTCAGACAAACACAAGCACGAGTTAATTCATCATGCAAGAAACCCTGAGCTAAAAACCTGCTCAGTAAACGCTGGACAATTCTGTGTTCTAAATGCAGATGAACTACATCTCCATCTAAAGAACCAGGATCTCGAAAAACTACAGGACGAATCGGTGCTTCTTTTCGCCATTCCCAAGGCTTTTGTCCGATTTTCCGAGGTGTTCTCAGGGTATCAAGTGTAGTTGACCATGTTGGATCTGCACCAGTACGCTGGTCGAGAGCCGGAATTGTCCAACGCGCAGTTACAGGATTGTTAGCAACCTCATTCACATCTACAGGGGTAAGTGTTGGGACTCCCAAGATTTCTAAAGAAGCAGAGATGGCATTACGGAAGTGATTGTCATCTAGTCCCAACCAATCCCGCGAGTCTTTCAACATTTCTTGTAAATTCTCAACTTGTTTAGTCAAATCCTGTTGGCGAAGTCTGGCTTGCTCCAGTTCCTCATTAATTACCTGGGTGTTGACTGTTTCCTTGTTATTGAGTTGTTCTGCTTTATTAATCGAATCGGCAAGATTATTTACTTCTTGGTGGCGAATCCCATTAGCCAGTAAGCGCGACACATTTCTTTCAACTACTGGTGCAAGAGAGCCAAGTTCTTGTTGAATCGTGGCTGTTTTCCGCACCAGTACATCCAATACTTTGTCTTCTGTGCGTTGCGGTAAGACAAAGTAATAACAATGGACAACAGGCGATCGCTGTAATTTGCGGTCAATCCGTCCATTGCGCTGTTCCATCCTCGACGGGTTCCACGGCACATCAAAGTGGAACAAGTCAGCACAGTTGTTTTGGAGGTTCACCCCTTCTCGCGCTGCATCTGTAGCAATCAGGATACGCAGGGGATGACGTGCTGGGTCAGCGTTAAATGCACTTTTAATAGCTTCGCGGCGTTCTTCTCCAATGCCCCCGTGAAATACATCTATGCGTTCGTGTTCGCGGTTAGAGCCAGCGATCGCACTTTGTAATTGCTGTTGTAAATAACGTTTAGTATCTGTATATTCTGTAAATATAATTACTCGCCGTTCTAACCAAGCAGCATTCGGTTGACCCAAATCGGGACAAAGATTTTGGCGAATCCACTGTACCAGTTGTTGAATCCTCGGATCTGGCTGGTAGCGAGAGGAATTCGCAACATCTGCCATTTCATCTAAGATCGCTAATTCACGTGCTGTTTGTCCCGCAGCCTGCATACTAGCTGCTGCCATTTGAGCATCTTCTTCTGCTTGTACTTCCTCTTCGGAAAATTCTGCCCGTTCGTCATCAGCACCAGGGGATTCAAACAGCAACGGGAGACTGGCTTGATGTATGGAAGAACGGTTAACTGCTTGCTTTTCCATCCCCGTCCGATGCACCTTTAAAGTCCGAGCAAATGCCTCAATGGAAGACAAAAGACGCTTTTGTAGTGAAGTAATCACCAGCATCGCCGTAGTCTGGGTAGACTTCGCTGCATCTTTGAGCTTTTCCTCACGTAGATTGCGATATTGTTGCAGCAATCGGGATAATTTGAGTTCGGGCGCGTCTTCTGGCAGGTTATCAATAACTATAGGAAGAACGTAGCGTTGGGGAAACTCTTCTCCGATCTCCCGTAAATCTTGTTTTAAGCGCCGCACCATTACAGTGTCCAGCAACTTGCGATTACGAACGGGTACTCCTCGGCAGAAACGCTGGGGATCAAGAATTTCTAGTAAGGCGGCGAAGCTGTTGGAGTGTCCATTGTGAGGAGTGGCAGACAAAAACAGCTTGTGTTCAAAACGCGGTGCTAAATCTCGAACAGTGCGTGTTAACTGTGAATCCACAGCATATTTTGCACCACTCGCAGGTGCAGCATTATGAGCTTCGTCAAGGATGAGCATGGAAGCAGCCGCAAAATCTCCAAGCCAGTCCCGTAACGGTGCGGCATAGGTTTCATCTCGTAGCAAAGCGTGGGAAATAATGAACCGGGTGTGCGTCATCCAAGGGTTAATTCCGTAACCCCGTTCTTGACGACGCGCAGCAATAAACTCACGGTCAAGAATCATAAATGTGAGTCCAAAGCGACTCTCCATTTCCTCTTGCCACTGCCTTACCACTGATGGCGGACACGAGATAACGACTCGCCTAACTTTCTGCCGCATCAACATCTCACGCAGTATCAGCCCTGCTTCAATTGTCTTGCCCAGCCCTACATCGTCAGCAATGAACAAACCAACTCTAGGCATCAGCAAAGCTTTACGTAGCGGCTCTAATTGATAAGCTTTGACTTCTATACCGGCTCGGTAAGGCGCTTGAAAAAGCTTGGCATCTGTGGAGGTTACGCAATTCCACCGTAATGTGTGCAGGTAGGCAGAAAACAGACGCGGATTATCAAAACCTCGATTCGCTATGGAATCCCATGATGTCGCCCCTACGATTTTGGCATCTATTTCCCGTTCCCATAGGACTTCTAGCGATTCTCCTAACGCATCATCTTCTAAACAAGAAAGGCTAACTTTAGTGTCTTGCTCTGGAGACGGTTTCGACACAACTTCCTCTACAAGATACTGCCGCGATCGCACGCGCACAATCTGTCCAGTTACAATGTCAGTCACTCGTGTCTGCCCCCTTGTAACTCGGCTGGTATTATCCCTCCTCTAATCATGAGAAACTCACTCCCCTAAACCCTTATGTCTAATGACTGGTTGGACTAGAGTGCTAATCTGCAACTATGCTTTTTTAGTAGCAGGTATAAAATAGTTTCTTAATCTATTCGAGTCTTAGCACCTGCTACATCTTATGAAGTATTTTTATATACGGCTATATTATTTGGCTAATTATCAAGGAAATTTTAAAGCTTTTATTCTATAAGCAATTTACAGACTATTTTTCTCAGAAGTCTTACGTAGATTAGTTCTCAAACTCAGGTCAACATTAAAATTTTATAGTAATAACACTTAGTTTTTTAGAGTAAGCGATATCTTGTAGTACGACTTTGAGATAGCTTCTTGGAGTAGCGAGCGCCTTATGCTTTGAGAATTTAACTCACGAAATTTCATAAATTCTCATTGTGGACGGATTCATTTTCGTTGATTAGCTCGATCCAAATGAAGTATTTATCGTTTAAAAAATAATAACATTCCATGTGGATTATCTAAAGATACATCTTTATTACTATTGTGATTTTCCGATTCATCCCCTTGTAAATCTTGACTTGAAAGTGAGTACACATCAGTTGCAATAAGTTGATATCCTTGATTAATTAAATAAGCAACTAATTTATCAGGCATGACATGGGATGCGCCATAACTTGGTAATAAATTATGTTCAATTTTATCCTTGTCTGAAATATTTAATTGCATCACACCTGTACTACAAAATACATCAAAGTCAATCGACTTAACTAAGCCACTTATAATAATTTCAATTGAATTTAATTCCATTGCCAGTTGCTCTATACTTGCAAAATTCCGCGACCACGGGTTGCCTATTAAAAATAGGCGTATCGATATTGCCTCTGGCTGTACTTTCACAATATCAAGTAATGTTTTCGTAACGGCATCTGGTTGTAAGTAATCTAATACTCCATGAACTGAAACTAGCCGTAGGCCATTAGGAGCGTAAAGTTTTGTCAGTTCTAGTTCTGCTAGATTGCGATCGCAAAAATAATTTAACTGTAGATTTGGGTATTGGCTGCGTAAAGCTAAAAACTTTTCTGGCGGATTAGTAGCAATGTCGTAACAGTCGATTGTCGGAAGTTGGTAGTGCGTTAGGTCAACTCCTTCAAAACCAAAAAAAACTTCACGTTCGGCAAAACCTGCACCCAAAATAGCTACACTATCACCTTTACCTGAAAGAATCGCTTCCCAAGTAAGGGGATAAACATTAGGAGTAAGTTCTAAAAGCCTAGCTTTACTAATTTCTAGGATATTGCCACTTCCCTTGTTTTCTAGGAATCTTACTGCCATAAAACCTCGCTATTTTATGAAACAATCTTGGGACGGTTGATTGGTGTAATGTCTTTACCTTCGCCCAAACGGTAAACTTCCCTGCGCCCGCCCATATCAATCTCAAAAAACCTATAACTTGTAGTAAACTGTGCCCACGCTGCTAAAGGATTAGTCTTGGGCAGATTTGTCGTTGCTTGGTAAGTGATTTCAAAACCTGTGCTACCATCTTGCTTAAACTTCTGTATAAAAATCTGGTAGTCTCTAGCGTGCCAAAAATCTGTGGTTCGACGACGCACTACATCTTGTGAGTCAGAACTCATTGCCCGTGCTGCTGATGCAGACACGATCAATTGAAAATTGTCAGACATTCGTGTTAGAGCAAGTTTCTTGTCTGGATTTGAAAATACTTCATCAACAATTGGTCTGAGTTCAGGGTACAAAAAAGTTTCGGCAATGTAAAAGCCTGAAGACTTGCAGATATTATCCTCAAAGTAGCGATGCCTGCGGCGGGCGTAGCCATCGCTTCCGACAAGTGCATTACATTTAAAACGAACCGACTTTTGTAAGCTCACAAAAATTAAGTCTTCGTATAACTTCTGCTGCGATGCTGGCGTTGCTGCAAGAATTTTGAATGCAGACCCACTCATCCCCTGAATTCCAATCAAAGCACAGGTACAGTTGAGGGATGCAGCCCACGTCGCTAGAAATTTTCGATAGTTAGTATAAAGTATTAATGCTTCCTGGTAGTCAGGAGCTTTAATTTTGAGTAAATGCTTTACTGGGTTCGGCTTAATCTCCCATCCAGGTCTAGATAATAAAGTCCACAACGTTGAGGAATCTTCAATGGCATCCATGCATTTATCCCCTCAGCAAATTAATGACAATTATTTGTCTGTCCGTTCCTGTCAAATCTCATACGGGATATGAGTTCCTTCAGATGCGCTGGGTCTACACCAAACCTGTGAGCAATGTCATACTCCTCATCTTCAGTTGGCGGTGCATTTAGTGTCAGTATATGCTCCAAAAACGGTTGTGACCCCCCTAAAGGCAAACCATCATCTGTAAA
This sequence comes from Fortiea sp. LEGE XX443, assembly GCF_015206815.1. Classification (GTDB taxonomy): domain Bacteria; phylum Cyanobacteriota; class Cyanobacteriia; order Cyanobacteriales; family Nostocaceae; genus Nostoc_B. Next base: position 71,388 of record NZ_JADEXZ010000003.1, on the reverse strand, counting down.
AGGTAACCTATGTTCGTGCAGTGGCTCCTCAAATACCGCAGGGCGGGTATTTTGTAGCCACGCTCCAACCTCACCAGGTTTTGGCGGATCTATCCCCAATCGCTCACATTCTTCTAATAACTCATTTGATAATTGCGATTCTACTGTAGACAGGCTGCGCGATCGCTCCACCAAATCTTGTAACCATTCCTGTAGTTTTCCTGTCTCTGGTAACTGCAAACCCAGCGTCTGACAAGCAGCTACAAACTCTTGCCCAATAACAGCATTAGTATATAGCTGCCCCAACCAAGTAGCAAATTCCTCATTTTCAGGTAATTCTATGCCTTGTTCAAGGCTAAATGTTTGTAATTTCTTTCCTAAACGAATTCTTTCTAAAAGCTTTGTACCAGTATCTTCTTCATTAATGATTTGAGGGTCAAATGACCCAAAAGCCATTTTGTCTAAAAGCCAAATAGCTATTTGTCCTGATTTTGGAGCTGATAAATTTAAAGTTTCACACGCTATAAGCAGCTCAGTTCCCAAAGACGTATAACTCGCAAGCCACTCCTCCAAATTACCTGACCGAGGAGCAGTAAGTCCCTTTTGAGATAAACCAACAAGCTCTAAACCCAAATTTACTAAGTTCCTAACTACCATCGACAAGCTTTTACCCATGTCAGGTATTAACTTCTCAATTTGACTCCGCATATCAACATTAATATGGACTGTCACGCGGTCTTTCTCTGCGTCTACAGGACGACCGCGCTTCGGAGGTAGCTTTGGGTTTTGTTCGGGCTGTTGTTTACTCATGTTACTTCAGTTTATCGGAACCACAAAGCATATTTGAAGCCTTTGTATGCAAAAACGTTAACAAACGTAACTATTTAGCAGTGTAAAAATATTTTTACACTGCTAAATAGTTACGTAATGTAAATAAAACACATACATAATTAGTTAATTTGGTATTCTTCAACCAAAAGCACAAAAAAGTTGAGATGGCAGAAAAACACCTATTTCAATCAAAATTTCTGCATGAATTGAATATGAAATACTGCGAAATCCTCAAAAATCTTCCCAAAGAAGCCTTAGAACCTAGGCAGTTCCTACGCCACTGTTTTGGTATCGCCGAACTCAATGCAGGAGAACTGCTGGAAGAAGAAACCGACTCACAATACCGCAAAAAATGTATCACTGTACTATGTGCAGTCTTAGGTGTGCAAAGACCGACAGTTCGTAAATGGGGAAGCGATCTCAATTTTGACGGAATACCCAACTACTGCAAAATTTCACTTGCTTACATTCAGGCGGCTGAAATCATACCAAACCAGCTAAAAAGCATCTTGAGAGGAGAATACAACGCACCGGAAGTAGATGCTCAAACTTTTCTAGAAAGAATATTCCTTGAAGGGTTAACTGAACAGCAAATACTGCAAACTGTTTCCCACGCCAATTTTCGCGCAACTTGTGTCAAAACTCTCACGCAAGTATTACATATTGGCACCAAATCAGTCCAAGATTGGGGTCAAGATATGTCGTTTCACAAAATGCCCAAAATTCACAAGCACACCTTGGGCTATGCTTTGGCTGCTATCTCCAAATCATCAAAAGCTTGGGACAAACAAGCAGCCTGAATTATTTGCAGTAACCGAAATAGGTAAGTGGTCTTTTAAGACCAACGAAATTAATGCAAAGAGAATTTTATCATGCCAGGAACTATCACATCAATCCCTTACTCCCAAAAACATCAATTAGATCCAAATCCAACCGCACATATCGAAACCAGCAGTCTGGAATATTTGCACACCGCTTTCCTACTCTACGAATACAAAACCACCTATAGCAAGAAAGAATACCGAACCTTGCTCGATACATACGGTTGGGACAAAGGAAGCTCTGAGGAAAAACGAGCGCTCAAAATAGCCGAAAACTTCCAAGAATTTTTAACTTGTCCTCAACACCTAGCTGCAATTCCAGTAACAATACTTCTCAGGTTGTGTTCTCTTCAATACAAACCAATTATCAGTCAGCTAGAGGATTATCCAATTGGAGGATTGACCTGCAAACTAGTACTGGAGTTAATCGAAGAGAGGAAAGCCCTCCTTAAAACCCAAAAGCAGGAACAACAAAAGCAGATATCAATCTGGCGCAGAACTCCAAAAGGCGATCGCTACTGTCAGTTTCCTCCTCAGTGGGAAGAAGACCACCAAACAGGGGTACTCACACAGGAATTGATTGACGGATATGGACTACTCCCTCAGCAAATTCTCCGCGAAGCGATCGCAGATTATCACGCCAAAATCAAATCCCAAGAAAAAGAGCAGCCCCAGGAAGAGACTGCTGAATCTGAAGTGGTTGAGTCGAGTATGCTTCCACAATTAGAAACATCCCCAACAGAGAGCGAAAAAGCTATAGAAGTTAACTTCAGGCTAAAACAAAACGAACAAACCAGCACTAGTAACGCTACAAAACAGCAGCCAATTGGAGAAGAAGTATTAATGCTGGCAGAAAAACTCAAATCAGCTACCAGTTATTATCAAATTAGAAGTGCTATATACAGGCATCTGGCTGTTAAAGATGAAGCTTGGAAGCAGCTTTCCCCAGAAGAACAGTTAAGAATTGAAAGATTGTTGCCCCAGGAAGTATTAGCTCTCCAAACAGCGAGAGAAGCAGGTTTAATTATTGACTACTATGAGTTAGAAACTGGCTGGTTTCAAGTATTTATTGCAGGTGAAGATAAGCCTGTAAGCATTAGTAAATCAAATGTAATTAGTTGGGTACAAGAACAAGAAAGACTCAACTGCGTAACTACGTAAACCACCACAATCAGCTAACGCCTCAGTTTTCAAAATAATCCTAAAAAAAGCATAAATGGAATTGTCAGGAAAAATACCCTCAATTCCTTGCTGCTACATGATTGAGCTATCTCGTCCACTTGGAAATGAGAAACATCAAGCTCGTTATTACTTAGGTTCATGCGCGAACCTTAAAAAAAGATTTCAGCAGCATCTACAAGGATCTGGAGCAGCATTTACTCGTGCTGCGATAAAACGCGGCATCGAATTCAAAATTGTCCATGTGTGGAGAACTTCAAGTAAACAAGAAGCCCGTCAGCTTGAAATTCAACTCAAACGATATAAAAACCATGCACAATTATTAAGGAGAGTACAAAATGCCAAAACGAATTCGACAAAAACTAGGTAGATACCATTTGAAACGTAAGTTACGTGGGAAAGTTTTGCTATCAAAGGTTACAAGCTTTAGTTGCTATCAACAAAACCATCAAGAAAAAACCTGTACAACTGCAAGGAAATTCATTCGCAATAACAATATTCAACCACCATGCGTTATCACGGTACTCAAGATATCGGGTAGTGAGGAAAAATTTTTCTTGTCAAACAATGGACTGTTTAGTTATAAATATGCAATTGAAAATCACAACCTATTCTCACTGGAAATAGCAGACATCGCTAGTTAAATCAAAAAATAAATTTTTTAATAGCTGGTCAACTCCAGCAGGCTAAAAATGAACTAGTGAGTGACCTCAGCCAGTCAGAAATTTTAGAGATGGTTGCCAATAATATCATCTTGCCTTACTGGTACGAGTATTACAAACCGGACAAAGAAGACCAAGCAATTCTAGTATCTATCCCATTAATTAAGATTTGTGCTAAAAAGCTTCAGCTTATCGAGAACTAGAAACGAAAGATTAAGCTTTTCTAGCACATTTTACTATAAGAAGTAGGCATTTTTAGAATAGTGGGATAAGTTCTAAGACTCATCATTACTAAATCTCGGCACAACAACAGTGTTTGTTAACAAGTCGTATGGAATTATCCCCAAATTACGGATAATTATTCGGACGCGGAGTTAGAGCCTGTGGAAAAATCAACCCAATCAAGCCAGGCAAAAGTTCAAGAATTGTTACAAAAGTTACACGAAATGTTTTGTACGCTAAAATTCCGTCTAAATTCACAAATCCAACATACAGTGAAGCGTTATTGGTCGAATGCGATCACCTTTCTCAAAGAATCACTCCGAACGAGTAAGAAAATTCAATCTCCGCAGGCTGTATTTGTCGCGGCTTGTAAAGGAGGTAGAAAGCCGGAGTGGCGTGCGTGGCACAAGTGAATTCTGATGTAAGCGCTTGGTTCAGATGGACACGCAAGCAAAGGATTGCAATGACTTACTTGCCTCATTCGTACGAAACGACAGCGGAGATGATTGCCAAATACATTTATGACGTAACCAAGAAGCAAGTACCATCTGATTTGCAGCTAAAGGTTGCAGTGTCAGAAACTCCTAATTCTTGGGTAGAGTATGAAGATGACTAAATCTATTCCAACAAAAACCTTGGTTTCAACTAGCACAATTTCACGCCTTCGTACACTAATTATTACTTCTTGTACTGGAAAAAAGCTTCATAACCCAACAAATCAGCTAACAATAGAAGATTTTAAAGACACAGAGAGATTAAGAGAACGCACACAATCACTTTTAGAATTCTCCTGTCCGTCTGGCCAGATGTACACAGGGCTGCAACATCTACGGCTAATGGAGGGGGTGGATATCCTGAGATCGCGCTTTGGAAGAGAAGTGGTAGATGTAAAAATCATCTCAGCAGCTTATGGACTAATCCCTGAAGACAAAGTTATTGTCCCCTATACCGTTACTTTCAACTCAATGAAAAATGATGAAATTTCTTCATGGGCAAATTTTATCGGAATACATAAAGATTTCCAGGAAGCAGTTATTGGATATGATTTAGTATTTGTCTTATTAGGAGATAAATACATACGCGCTTTAAACTTACCAATTGAAACTAATCCCAAACAGACTTTTATTTTCTTAGCTTCTAATAAAAGTAGAAATCTTGTGGTTTTAGGAGATGCCAATTTTGAATTGTTAACGTTTTCTAATGCAGATGCATCACGATTTGGCTGTGCTTTAGTTGGATTAAAAGGACAATTACTTAAGTTAATTGCTACTGAAATTCGACAAGAACCTAACTTATTGTCAGAGATATATAACAACCCAAAAATATTAGAGAATCTTTTAAATAATCAGCCCCAACAATTAGAACTTCCTTTAGGGATTTCTGTAGCTACAGCAAAGAAATCAAATATTAAAAATAAAAAACCGAAAAGAGCAATAGCAGACTTAGATGAATTTTTGAATTTACCAAGAGCAGTTAATACACATTTAACAATGAAATATTTCATTCCAGAATGGGATGATAAGGTAGATATTGGATATAATTTTTTACTAGATGAATCTAGTCTAAATCGAAATGCATATAGAGATGATGTATATGCTCATGAAATATATTCACAGCCTAATTATGACGGTATTCTGGTATCGAAAGTAGTTGTTGATAAGATAAAAAATAAAAGAGCAGATATAGAGAAATTAGGAGGTATCCGTAATTTTGTAAGATTCCCAGGTGAAATTATGGGAGATTGCGGAGCTTTTGGATATATTAAACTCGAAGCACCTCCTTATAACACTGTAGAAATTTTAGATTATTATGAAAAATTAAAATTCGATTATGGAGTAAGTATTGACCATTTAATTGTAGGGCCATTTGCCGAGCCTGGAGTTAGAGAGAAGCGATATGATCTGACTTTGCAAAATGCAGAGGAATTTATATCCAAACATCAAAAAATTGGATATACTTTTACTCCTATTGGTGTAGCTCAAGGTTGGGACCCAGAAACTTACGCTGATGCAGTAAAAAAACTGGTTGAAATGGGATATGACTATATTGCTATAGGGGGAGTTGCCAGAACACCAACCATAGAAATTTTAGAAATTTTGAAAGAAGTTTATCAACATTTAACACCGAAAACCAGATTACATTTATTTGGCGTAGGGCGTATTGATGCTCTTCCTTATTTCCGCCATTTGGGAGTAACCAGTTTTGATTCAGCAAGTCCATTACGTAAAGCTTGGTTTGATGCAGTAGAAAACTATCATACTTTAAGTGGTAAAGCTTATGCTGCTGTGCGTATTCCTTTTGTAGATAAGCAATCACCACGAATTAAACATTTGCTATTAGAAGGTTATGAGCGTGAAACTCTTAGGCAGCTTGAGCAAGAAGCATTAAAAGCCATTCGGGAATATGATAAAGGCAATATATCGCTAGATGAATCTCTTGAGAAATTACTAGCTTACGATGAGTTATTAGAATTACCTCGCGACGGTAAAGTAACCCCAACAGCGAAAGCTAGACGTTTAAGACAACACACTCAATTATATAGGGAATTATTAGAAGTAAAACCTTGGCAGGAATGTGAGTGTAAAATCTGCAAAGACTATGGAGTAGAAACAGCTATTTTTCGTGGTAATGACCGTAACCGCAGACGTGGTTTTCACAATACTTATGTATTTTTTCAGAGGTTTCAAGAATTTTTAAATACTGAAAATCATCTTGAAAACGATAATTTTGATAGGACTGGAGAATCGATATAATATAGAGTTTTTAGTAAATCAACTTAATTATTTTAAGATAAATGCTAGTATGAGTTTTGAACAGAATTTCCTCCCTGTTTTTTCAGTAGATTGGTTAGGTTTACTCAATAGATTAAAGAATTTAGAGGGAAATTATGGTATTCTTGCACCTATTTCTTCTAATAAAAGTCTGCTGACAAATATTCGAGATTTGGGAAAAACTTTTTTTATAGATAGTGGGGTTTTTAGTAATCAAGAGTGTCCCTGGTATTATGAAACTCATTCTGAGTACCTTGATGAGCGTTGGGTTCGTAAACGAAAATTGGCTTCTGAAGAGCATTTGCGACGTAAAGTCAGAGAATATTTAGAACATTGCGATCAATTTTTACCTAATTTTGTTTTTACACAAGATATTTTTGGAGAGCCATTACTATCACTTTATTTAGCAAGATTAACCTGGCAAGAGTATTGGAAAAAGCCAAGAAACTATACTTTGATTGGTGTTGTTCAAGTAGGGTATTCAATTTATAATTGGCAACAAAATTTAGTTCCCCAATTAAATTCTTTTCCTCCCCATTATTATTCACCCAAAAGTTTCTTAGCTTCTTTGATCAGTGCTTACCGGGAGATTGGTTATGATTATATTGCTTTGGGAGGATTATTAAAAGTTGATAAAACCCGAACTACAGGCTTGAAATTTGGTTTGTCCACACAGGAATTAGATGAACTTCTTGCTTGGAGCCGACCGGAATTTGTTCTAGGGGGACTAGCGTTAACCCGTGCAGAAGTCTTGAAAAAGCACAATGTCTGGGCAGATTCTACTGGTTGGTTGTGGTGGAATGAGAAATATGACACTAAATTTCGCGATCGCAATGCCTTCCAAGAAGTTTTAGAGTTAGCAGCGATTTAGATAACGCCACTTACGGGTGTAACACCTACAAATTCTCGTAAAAGTCGATGACAAGCACTGATAGTCGTTTTAGTATTTGAAATAATAGCTTCTCCCTGACTCCCAACTTGTGTAATACCTCGGTCATGCCATAGTTGATTATTACGTTTCCAGTCTATTTCTTGCAGTCTACTTAACCATTGGATAAGTTTCTCTGCTGAAACTCCCTCTTGGTATAAATCGTGAGCCAACATACCGAGCGCTTGAAAAATGGTAGCGCTCACTGCCAATGACTCCTGTCTTTGGGTAGCACGTTCTTGTTGATTCATAATTCTCCAAGGATCGTTAGGAATAATGTTTGCAGTCGCAGCCCAGAATGTTGTCGCCCAATCAATTTGAGGTTCTAAATCAATTTGAGATTTTAAATGAGGAAACATATGCTGGGTAGCAGTGACTAAGGTTGATAAAGTTAACAGCTTGGGATTGTGCTTACCTAACCCGTTTTCCACTGTCTCCACATTGTTACGAAACTGAGGAACTCGGCAAATCAATTCCTTGGCGATTAAAACCGTAGGCGAACGCTTGTCAAAGGCATGGGATAGCGACACACTTGGTCGTTGGACTAATAGGTTTTGGTCACGAAAAGCTTGGCGTTCCTCTTCTAATGACAGTCCTGCATATATCAACACGCCAATTTCTAATTGTGAAAGGATGATCGCATACTCTGACTCTTGCGCCTGGATATCTTGCAATGCTTGGCGAATGCCATAGCATCGATGTTGACCGTCGGTTAACCGCAAACTAACCGAATGGTAAGGAAGGTAGATATTGCCATCTCTGTAAGTTGGGGATGGTTGAACGTTAACGCAAATCGGTGGGAAAAAAGTAGTTCCATCCTGATAAGTCTCTAAGATATACCGAGCGATCGCCTTAACTCGTGTCTGGTTAAGTTTACGTTGAGCAAAGTCTGGCAACTCCGGAATGTTGGGGATATAAAGATGACCGTCATTTAACAGTCGGACAACATCTCCAAATGTGATGCTGGCAACATAACTCATATGTTCGCACGCCTGACCGCGTTTTACAGGCACGCCTTTGATAACCAATTCAAACATTACTTTGCTTGTCCTATAGGTTAACTTGATTTTTTATAAGCTTGCATACAAGCATACATGGTAGCAGAAATTATGTCTGTGTATTTATGCTGGGGTGAGATATGTAGCATCGGTAAAACCATTGCCTCACCAAGCACGGATTCCAGATGAAATTTATGCCCAGTTGTACACAATTAGACACTCGTGCGAGCAAATGCTTGCTCCCAATCGAACCAGTGATGCCCCAAGTTTACAAGACATTGTAAATGTAGCGCTGAAGCGACTGATTAAAGATTGGCAAGACGAAAACAAGCAAAATTTGCTACAGCAAGAACTTCTTGAACAGCGCAGGACTGCGCGTTCAAATATGGGTCGGAAAAAAAGTGAGGACAGCTAATAAGGGTGCAAAATGATTGATTTGGACACTTTCCACAAATGTCTTGCCCAACCATCAGCTCGTGGTTACGACCTTGATCAGAAACAAAAAGAAGCTGTGGAGTATGGCAACGGTTGTTTGTGGCTTCTGGCTGGGCCTGGTTCGGGCAAAAGCGAAGTGCTGGTAACAAGAACACTGAAATTGCTCTGTGTGGATGGTATTGAGCCACGCTCTATATTTTTAACTACTTTTACTGATAAAGCAGCACATAATCTTGAAGACCGCTTGGCGACTTACTTAGCGGCGCTACAAAATACAGATCCTAATCTGAAAAATGTAGATTTAGCTGACATAAGAATTGGGACATTGCATAGCTTGTGTAATGATATTCTCCAAGAATACCGATATCCAAATTATCAAAATGTTCGTCTTTTAGATCAGGTAGAACAAGATTTATTTACTTACCGCTATGCTTCAATTTCAAATCATCAAGACTTAGCTTTCTGGCAGAATTTTAACTACACTGTGCGCGATTGGCGTAATCCCAACTATCTTCCTAACAAATGGAAGCGAGCGAAAGCAGCAGTTACACTTTTTAACCACATTGTAGAAGACTGTATTGATATAAAAGCAATGCACTCTGCTGGTGTACATTGGGCAACTTTGGCAGATTTTTATCAACAATATTCTAAAGAACTCAAGAACAATTATCGTTGTGATTTCGCTCATCTTCAAGCTTGTTTTCTTGAGTTTATCACCTCTACTATAGGCCAACAGTTTTTGCAAGGAAGCGGTCAGAATCCTCCTTTGCAATATGTATTAGTAGATGAATATCAAGACACTAACCCAATTCAAGAACAAATTTACTTAGCTCTAGCTCATCAATATCCACATAATATTACAGTAGTTGGTGATGACGATCAAGCTTTGTATCGTTTCCGAGGTGGAAATGTAACTTGTATGGTGAATTTTGATAAAGCTTGTTTCGCAAAATTTAATAAATCTCCTCATCAAATTCAGCTTGATAACAACTATCGTTCCCATCCTGATATTGTCCAATTCTTTAATCACTACATTACCTCATTCCCAGAAATGACAGTACCAGGAGTCCGTGCTCCTGGGAAAGCTTCAGTCAACTCTGCTTCATCTATTACGGGTGCATATCCTGCTGTTTCTTGGATTCAAACAAAGAAAGTAGGAAACTTAGCTAATGCAGTTGCTGAATTTATAATTAATCATTTAATGGGGGATAAAATTATCTCCGACTTAAGTCAGTGCGTTTTGCTGTTACGAAGTGCAAAAGATTCCGCACGAAATGCTGGCCCCTTTATTGAAGCATTCCAGCAACGTGGAATTCCTATATATAATCCCCGCTCAAAATCTTTCATGGAAAGTGAAGAAGTTCAAACTTTACTTGGAGCGTTAGTCCAAGTTATTGACCGAAACTATACTTTTCAATCTAAAACAGATCCACAAGGAAGACCTCTTGGCTGGGTGGGAACAGTCCAGCAATGGCTTGATACTCTAAACAAGGTTAGAAACAGCCCTAGTTTAGCAACAAATCAGTTAGATGATTACTTAAACCGTAGCAATGCAGATTTACCGCAAATATGTGCAAAATATGCTGGTAATTTTCTCAACCTAAATTTACTAGAAATTATTTATCGTATTCTTTCACGAGAACCTTTTTCTATATGGAAACAAAACCCCGAAAAAAATTTACGTCTTTCCAAGGTAACTCGCCTTTTTGAAGGTTATAATAGCTTCAATTTAGATATTTTACGAGCTAATACTGCTGGAACTGATATTGATGATAGTTTTCTCAATCAGTTTTATTCAATGTTTGTTAGCTATTTAATTGAAGCAGGAATTGATGATGACGAAGAAGAGGAAGTTATTGTTCCTCAAGGCTCTTTACCTATTATGACAATTCATCAATCAAAGGGCTTAGAATTTCCTTTTGTATTTGTTGTTACAAAGCTAGGTCAAGAGGGAAAAGTCGGAGCATCACAAATGCTTGAGCAAACCTTAGCTCCTTTTCGACAAGTTCTCTATCCAAGATTTACTAGACAACCAGAAGATTTAGCAGTAGAAGATGATATACGTTTACTTTATGTAGCTTATTCACGCGCACAATACGGTTTGATTCTAGTTGGTACGCAAGACCAGATTAAAAATCATATTGCCGTACCCAATCGTAATCATGTGGAATTTAAGCGAAATATATTTGCTATTACAATATAGAGGAAAAATTTATGACTATAAATAGGCGAAAGCCTTTTCAAGGTTTTTCAATCTCTTTTCCTAAAACACCAAATATAAAACGTCGTTATAGCGTTACTCAAGATATAGTTGCATTTAGACGATGCGCTCGTCAGTATGGGGCTTTTAATGTCCATAAATATGCACCGGCTTATCAAACTCAGGCTTACTTTGGTACTATCCTTCATCAAGTTTTAGATCGCTGCCATACCCATTTTCATGGAAAATTTGACCCTTCGATAATAGGGACTTTACCAGATAATGGAAGAATCTTAAAAGATGAAGAGATTCTTAACTATTTTGATGATCTTAGACAAGCGGAAAGAACAAAATCAGCAAAGCCGACACCACCAAGCCAGATTGTTAAATATTTTATTGAAGTTGAAAATGGATTAAAAAGTCAAGGAATTAGAGCTATAACTAAGGACATTCGACTGAAAGCTGTACGATTGCTTCAATATTTCAACACCCTTGAAGGGCCAACGCTTTACCAACGAGTTAAAGATACGGAACACCGATTGCAAGCAGATCGTACTACCCATATTCTTCATGGTGTTGTTGACCTTTTAGTTGATACACCGGGTTCAACCGGAAACCCTGCCGACTGCGAAATGTGGGACTATAAAGGCAGCAGTTTATTGAATGTCAACCCAAAAGACTTAGAAAATTATGAATTTCAAATGCGGGTTTATGCCAAGCTGTATGAATTAAAGCATGGTGTTTTACCTCGAAAAGCTATTTTGTATTTTCTTAATGAGCTTGATGGGCCTACTTGTCCAACTCAACGTCCGGTTAATGCTTTGCTAGAAGTCAGCATTACACCGAGCGAGATTGATAGTGCAGTACAAGAGTTTGCACAAACTGTCATACAGATTGAACAAGCGCGTTGTAATGACCAATGGAATCCAGCGTTAACAGGAACTATAAGTGAAAAAGATTGTGCAATTTGCGACCTTCGTTGGGATTGCACTACTCCAAATGGTGGTAGTGGCATTACGCTTAGATATCCATAATTACTATTTCAAAAAATATTTTTTATCTAATTTAAAAGCTTGTAACTAATCACTCCTGGTTCGCGTAATCACTGCAATAAGTTCTTTGCAAGTCTAATATTTAGTGATTTCTTGTTTTTATTATGCGAACAGTTTACTTATAATCTTGCATACAAGCATACATGGTAGCAGAAACTGTGTATATGTATTTATGCTGGAATTCATATATACAGCGATGATAAAATTTATGCCCAGTCGTACACTACACAATCAGATATTCGTTCGAGTAATTGCTTGCTCTTCACCAAACTAACAATACCCTAACCATACAAGACATTATAAATGTGGCATTAAGCCGATTGATTGAAGATTGGTAAAACCCCATCGGCAAGATTTAGTACATGATGAGCTTCTTGAACAACGCAGGGTAGCCTGTTCATATGGGCAGAAAAAAATTGACGCTAGCTAAAGCGTTGTCATCTGATGTGAAATTAGCCAATTCTAGCTTACTAGGTTCATCTACCTTAGAGTCCAAAAACCATGAGCTTAGACCTTGACACAATAAAACGCCTAGCTGATGAAGTTCTGACCTTTATTGAACAACGTGAAGCAGAACAAGTTGCCTACGGTATTTACGATGTAACAATGGCAGGGGTTGAAGTAATTGATAATTTTCAACCCTCCGAAGACATTGAGTTAACTCCTCAAGAAAAACCAGAAGCACTCAGAAAAGCTTTAGAGCAACTAGCAAATGACTTGCAAATTATCCGCTTTAACCAAGAAGAGTCTCCTGATGGTTGGATTTTTCGCAGTCGAATCGCAGAAACTGTAAGGTTGCTATCAAAACTCCGTCAAAGAATTGTTCGAGAAAACAACCTCAAAGTAGCGCACCGCATCAGCAATAGCAAGCGTTTAGTGGCAGATATTAAGTTTAGTGTCGCTTCTCGTCGCGTACCTCGAAGGAACATAGCAGTACAAAGCTGTATGACACCTTTACTTAGTGGTGATACAGAGCAACAGCGAACAGCAAACCTAATTTTAGAGGTAATTGACACCTATCTCCCGAAGCTACGCCAGATGAGTGGCTTCCAAAAACGAACTTTAGAAAGAATTCTCGAAGCAATCGAGTTAAAAGCACAAGAAGGTATCGAAAAAGGCGTTGTAGTTACTGCTAGCACAGGAGCAGGTAAAACCTATGCTTTCTTTTTACCCGTACTCGCCAAAATGGTACTGGAACGTTGCTTGCGAGAGCGAGAAGGGGTTAAAGCGATTTGCATTTACCCACGGGTTGCACTGTCTGAAAATCAACTTACTGATTTTATTGAAGTATTATTTTATCTCAACCAAGTCCTAGCAAAGTACAATCTTCCACAACTGACAATTGGGGTAGAAAGTGGTGCAGCAGTTTATCAAATCCGAGACTTCCAAGATATCACTGCGGATCGCCAACAAAAACTTTCTAAGCAACGGGGCTGGACTTTTAGCGAAGAATATGCAGGTTATCTATCACCTTTTGCTTACTGTGTAGGTACAGATGGTAAAGCTTGCAAAACAGATAAACAACGATTACTTGTGCGTCCCACAAACCCACAAACCTTGATTTGTCCTATTTGTGACAAGCAATATCCGTTTATCCAGTTTGCCAGGGAGGATGTCATGGCAAAGCATCCACCTGATTTGCTCATCGCTACGACAGAATCACTTCATCGACGGCTGTTATCAACAAAATATCAATACCTGTTTGGTAATGATATTTTTTGTGCGCCTTCAGTTGTGATGTTAGATGAAATTCACCTACAAACTTCAACTGCTGGGACTCAAGTAGCGCTTCTCCTGCGACGGTTAATGGCAAGGATTCGTTTGGGTAAGCAGCATCGCAACGAACAAAGCAATTTAGCATTTGTAGGATTAAGCGCCACTATTTCTGAGCCAATTGAATTTCTGTCGGAGTTATCTGGTATACCTGCTCCTCGCATTAAACGGGTATACCCTCAAGATAATGAAATGCAGACAATTGGTGCCGAACGCTATGTATTTGTCCGGGCTGAGGATAACGAAGATACTGCTGTAATTTCAACTTTAATTCAAACAGCAATGTGCGTACTGCACACAATGCCACAACCATCGACAAGTTCAGACCTAAAGCGCTACCGAACATTTGGCTTTGTCCAGTCTTTAGACATTGCAGGTCGCTGGTTATACCAGATGGAAGATGCTGAGAAAATAAAACCAGAACAACGCAGAGAAAGAGAAAGATATAAATCGCAAAAAACGCCTCTTGACCAAAGGCAAATCAGGTACATTCCACTATATGCGTATCGATATCCACCATTTAATCGGCTACTTTTTCCTAACTTCTTTGGTGCCAATTTTAGTTGTAACTGTAATTGCCATAACAGTAAAATTCCAGATTTAAATTGTCCATATTTCCAAGCAGGAGAGTGCTGGTGGGTACTCAGCCAGAAAGATAAGGCACGTCAAGAATCTCTAAATATTATACGGAAAACAGGGAGCGATCGCTCAATTACTATCGAGCCTGATGATGACTTAATAATTACAACAACTGCATTAGAAGTCGGTTACGATGACGAAGCATTAATGTGTGTTTTACAATACACCGCACCTGCAAATGTCGCTAGTTTTGTACAGCGTAAAGGTCGAGGAGGGCGGAAAGTAGGCACGCGACCGATTGTAGTTACTGTACTCAGTCCCTATAAATCTACTGATTTGTTTTTGTTTCGTAACGAACACATACTTACAGACCCTACTTTCCAAAAACTTCCTCTCAATTCCCAAAACCGATACCTGCAAAGAATTCATGGGTTTTACGCTTTCTTTGATTGGTTAGTAACCCGTGCAAGTTGTGCAGGAATTGACCTTGAACTTGATAATTTATCTAGGCAAGGGTATGAGTATTTAATGGAGCAAAGTTTGGATTTGGGAGTATTGCTGGAATTTAAAGATTATCTCAAACAAACTTTTGCAATCCCAGACGATGCCATAAAACAGGTACTTGACGATGAGTCAGAAGGATTTTTGTGCCAAATTTTCTACGAAGGCTTAATGAAGGGAGTAAATCCGCAGTTTGAGCACGAAAACACACAGCGCATTAATTCCAAAGAATTGAGAAATTTGTTATCCAAGCATTTACCAGAAAATTTATTTTCTGACATTAATTTGCCAGAGGTGCAAGTTGACTACCGTCCCGATAATAACAACCCGAATAAGAAGCCTAACTCTGAAAGTATCAGTTTGGCGGTGAGCGAAACAATCCCAGGTAATGTAACATTTCGCGGTGGCGAGGGTTCAACTTGGATACCGCCGGAAATTTCTGATGGAGAACCTTCCCGAATAGCCATTAATCAGTATTATAAAATTAGCCCCTTAAACTACCCTCCAAATACAGTTAACTTGCCAACACGGGCGCTAAAGAAAGTTGACATTAGTAAAAAAAGTACCAACTTTTTGAATTTATATCGTCCCACTGCAATTAAGCCTAAGCAGTTTAGTCGAGACTATAACTCATCATTTTGGTGGTGTAACCCAGAAACAGGAGAATTATCTGAAAGCCGTACCTCTGAAAATGCAGCCCAAGATACACAATCATTAGCCCACTCCTGTTCGGCTAACGCTATCAGTGCGGTAGCAATTCGCCCTGTCCGAGGTGATACTCCCACCCCCGCATATAGCCTTAAGTCTGGTCATCCTTCACTTGTTTGCGATCCATTAGGGCAAGAATTAATACAACGAGTTGTTTTTCACAGTGACGAAACTGCAAATCTTAATTTGTTAGATGTGCAGCGAATTATTTTGGGAAGTGAATACACGATTAAATTCCACAATTCACCATCTGAAGAAATTCGTGGAGTCGTGGGTTTTACAGCAGACGAGGAGAGCCTGAGTAACTGTGCTTTAGGATACCAGATATTGACGGAAGGAGTTTGTTTTGATCTCAATTCCGATTTGCTAACTAAGCTCCAATTTTCTGCTTCGACACAGAAAAATCTGTGTTACCATGCCATCCACCATGCCTTTGTTAGTGTTCTCACGGTTGAATATCAGGCAAACTACTTTGCTGCTGAATATCTTGTTAATGTGCTGCTGACTATGGCAGATAGATGGTGTGGTGGAGAGGGAGGAACACCAGAAGGGCTACGTGATTGGTTTACTCGTGGTAACAATCAGTTTGACCGTTGGTTGACAGAAGCAATTAATGGAATACAGCAGTTATCCCGCAAAAATCAACAAGCTGTTTACCACCTCATAAATAGTGGCAATGATTATTTATCGATATTTGTGAATTTGTATGCTGAAATTCATAGCGGTGGATTGAGCTATCAGCAATACTTACGGGACAGCTTTCAGTATAGTCTGACTCAAGCTTTAAAGTCTGTGGCCCAAGAAGTTGCAGGTGTTGAGGCACTAAATTACGTTGCCGCCTGGACTGAGTTACACGCTGACTTTGAGGGTACGGCGGCTAACCGGATTTGGTTGTACGAAATTGGTATGGGAGGTATTGGTGTAATGCGGGCAACCCATGACTTGCTTCGCAACCATGCTGATAAATTCTGGACAACCCTTGCCAACAAAATGACTCGCTGTACTACTGCCCAAGAGGAAGCTTTTTTGCGTCATTTATTAGCACAACCTGAGTCTTGGTTAGAAGGATGTGCAACTAGAGTAAATGAAATTATAGCAGCAGGTAAATCTAGCGATCGCCAAAATAAAATTGAACAGTTAATGGCACAGGTACGGCAACAATTGGGTGTGCCTATGCGCCAAGCCCAACTCAAAGCCATCTTTCGGGTTTTTATTCCCGACTACGTTCAACAACTAGGGGGTACACCTTTGGTTAACTGGCGTATTTTTCGGGAAATTAACCACGAGTTTCTTCCTGAGTGTGCCGAACAGCTAGGACGCGATCCTACATTTACTGAAGCAACGGCACTACTTTACCGCAAATTAGTTAAAGCTAGGCGCGATCAACAATCACCGCCCTATCCAGAGTTAATGCGCTTACTTGAAATTTATGAAGCCGAATATAATGCTTCAGATAACGAAGCACGTAAAGCATTTGAAGCAGGGGTAGAACGCAGGATGCTTTTAAATTGTCGCTGCAATTGTTCCAGTTGCCTAGATGACCGCAGTGGCGACATCGAAGCGCCAGGTTTAAGCCGTCACCTTCTTAATCGTCCCCTACTGACCGAATGGTTAAATCAGGTTCGTACTCCTCAAACCCTAGAATTAGATGGCACTGTCAGCGGTACTGACATCAGTGAAAGAATGAGAACCTTGCTGGAAAATGGCTGTCAAACAATTTACTTACGGGTAAGAAGCGATAATCTTGCGTCCCTCTGTGTCACAATTAGCTACTTGACAGACGCAGGTATCGACACAGATATCGGTATGGTTTACCCAATGATTACCGATATTCAAACTATTTACCCTAACGACTTAAAACCAAACGAATTACCTGTCATTCAAGTAACAGTTCGTCCTATTAAGTGAGGTTCTGCCAATGGCAAAGCAATCAACTCAATTGCAACCCAGTGGTCAAGCAATGCTTTACAACTTTCTGCTCAATGAGATTTTAGCATCACAACTAGAAGGCAGTTACGAGTTTTGGATTGTTTCGCCTTGGGTAACAAATTTCCGTTTAGAAAAACCCTACTATGTCTCTTTTGGGGAAATTGTAGAGACAAAGCAAGAAGCACTACACCTGTTTGATATTCTGCATCAAATGGCCGCCAATGGCGGTAAAGTGTACATCACAGTAGGTAGCGATAAAGAGTATTATCCTTTATTGAGACAACTGGGCAATAAAAGCGATCGCATTCAGGTGCGAACGTTATCAGAATTGCACGCCAAGGCATACGTTGGTCGTTACGGTGCAGTTGATGGTTCCCTCAATTTAACCGCAGGGGGAGTCAACCAAAACATTGAGTTGTACACATACTACCATGACGAACGCAGTATTGCTCAGTTGCGGCAAGTTTGCACACAGCATTTTGAACAAGGGTTGCCACTATAATGTCTTTTCAATATGAAATTAATGCCAAACTGGGAAGTGCTGACCAAGTGGGACTACGTTTGCGGTGTAATGGTCAAACTCAAGCAGATGAAATTTATAGAGAACTTAGACAAGCGGGTTTCAAAGTCACTCGCCTGATGTCTTCAAGTCATGAAGATTATACTCATTTTGTTTATGTAACTGCTACAGCAGATAATGTTAGTAGTGTTATGCTACAAATTAAAGCTAATACCATAGCTTTAAACAATGCTAATAGCGTCAAAAAAGAATCAAATATTAAAGACTTTAAATCATGGCAAAGTCTATTTCGTAAAGCTATCAAACAATTAAATAATGACTATCAAAATCCTATAAGCTCTGTTCAAGAAATTAATCAAAATAACCTCGAACAAAAAATTACTGCTGGACGGATAACAGAAGTTGAAGACCATCTGCTGCGGCAAGTTGATATTAATGATAGCAATGCTTTGCGAACATTAATTGCACTTTATGCCAAGACAGAACAGCATGAACAATTAGTAGAAATTTGTAAGGCTAAATATAACAGTATTTTAGCTTTACCTGTTTCTGGAAGGTTGGTAGAGCAGTTGGTAAATGCTCATCTCCAGCATTACCAACAAACAAAAGAACAAGATTTATTAGCTTCTGTGCAAGCATTAGCACAAGAATTTTTACCCGAATTAGAAAGATTACGCCAAGCTAACGGAGTACGAAAACTGTTGCATTTGTCCTTGGTTCCTCAAGAACCCTTATCAACAATAGAAGGAGCTACACTTAACGAACAATTGACGCATTTATTAGAAGTTGATCCAGGCGAACGTATCTCCCAACTGGAGAAACTGCAAGAGAAGTATCCCAAAGCTATTAATGTACTACTTGCTTTAGCTGATGCTTACGTAACAATTGATAATACTGACTCTGCTTTACAAATATATCAAGCAATTACCGAAAAGACAGAAGAGTTGCAACAACGTCATGCAGAACTGCTGCTAAATACTAAACGTTTCCAAGAAGTAATTGAATTATTACCAAGTGTAATTTCTGAACTTTCATCAGCATTGGCAGGATTACGTGGTGCTGCCCTTTATAACTTGGGGCAGAAAACACAAGCTAGTGAATTCCTAGAAAAGGCGTGGCAAGGAGGTGAACGTAGAGTTCAAATTCTGCTACCTTTAGCAAAATTATGGGCTACAGTTGGCGATCCAATAAAAGCTGGGGAGGTATATCAAATACTCCTAGAAACAGCTGATGAAAAATTAACATTATCAGATCGTGCTTTAATAGCTAGAGTTGCTAATCTTGATGGTTTTGGTGATATTTCTGATGAAGATAAAGTTAGTTATTATGAGTTATGTGTAAATTTTGCTGGAGTACGCCTGCGGGATTTACCAGAAGCAGAAGAAATATTAAAAGACAGATTAGATTTGTGGAAGCAGGTACAAAACACGTCAGGAATGCTCAATGCTTATGCTGACTGGTTAGACTGGCTTGCTAACGTAGAAAAGTGGGAAGATTTAAACAAAGAACTAGGTATTTTAAGAAAATTTGCAATCGAACAAAAAATCAGTTCGCTACAGTATTTTGAATTACTTGAAGGACTGGAAGCATACATAAATGTGCAACCTACTTTACGCCAAAGTTTAGCAAATGACTATTTTGGTTTAGCGATCGCTGAAATAGATAACGCATTACGTCAAGAAGAAATCGAAGCCCCTTTTTTTGAAGATTTAAAACGTGCATTACTCTGTCTTAACTCAGATTCAGCAAATGAGCTTGTTGAGTATCGCCAGCAACGTCGTGCTGAGGCTACTAAGCTGAATGTACAAGTAGCTTCAGATGAAAACATAGTATCAACAACTCAAAACTTGGCATCTATAAATCTTGCGTTAGTGGGTGGACACCAAGCAACTCGACGAGAAGTCATCCGTGAATTGTGCGAAAACTACGGTTTAAAAAATTGTGTTGAGGTTGCCCCCTCAAGTGAAGCATATATAAGTCGCAGTAACGTACAGGCACAAATAAGCAATTGTAATTTAATTGCAATAATTACTGGATATATGGGTCATGATTTAAGTCAAATTGTCTCTGACTTAAAAAAAGATGGCACTTTAACAGGTGATGTCTTTTTTCTAGCTTGTCGGGGCAAAAGTGGTGTAGTTCGCGCAATTCTTAATAAGGTGCGATAATAAAATGGCTGATTCCACACTTGGAAAAATCTAATTTCATCACATCAATTTCTTTATGTTGTCCACACTTGAGATTAATTGTTAGAACACCAATGTATTAAACCTTTTTGCAAAAAGAAGTGACTTCGACAATCAACTGTACGCCAAACGGAAGGATGTAAACTAATTGTGCCGTCTAGACCTTCTGTTAAGTGCCACCTCGGTGAACCTTCTGGCATTAAACTCATATGTAACGTTGCACCACAACCACAAGGACAGCACATTGCAGCGTACCAAAGATACTCACCTTCACCAGCAATGTAAACACATTTGGAATGCAGTTGTTCGGGTAAATCCATTACCCATACAGTTCTTAGTGGCAATGGTTTTCTCAACAGCCATAGCTTTAGTACTCGACAGGCATAATAAAACCACTTCATATACAAATCGCCTCTGTGTCACTTAACTCAGGATTATCTAATAGAGGAATCACATCACCCCGGCCTATATGCTTCACTAAAGTTGGACAAAGAGTTGTCATTGGCTCAGTGTATAGTTGCATTTGACTAAAACTGAACATCAAGGAATCATACTGTGAATTAGGTTCTTCTCGGTAAGGATGCAGTCTTGCTAAGAATTCCAGCACGGCAAACGATGCAATGTTCATATTGACGCTAATAACAGCAGGTCGTTCATCTGGTGGTAATCCAGCAATATATTTGTCACGACGTAGCTGCTCATACTCCTTTGGATTAGTTCGTCTTAACCCAGCTGCCCGAACTTGCTCTAGTGTGAACATGCCTCGACTCCAAAGGCTTTGTCCTGGCTGAAGATACTGGATGCCGCCACAGGATTGATCGATACCTCCTTTGCCATCAGCTTCCAACTTCACACCCAAATCGAAGTAAGGTAGCAAATAAAACGTTGCTAAACGATTTAAAAGCCAACGACCATCAATCGTATCCACACAACCAAAAACAACGTCACAATCTGCCAGCGATCGCACTGCTTCAGAGTTGAATAAGCTGGTAGGAAAGATTTCGACTTGAGTTCCTAAACCCATCAATTCAATGTTCCGTCGTGCCATCTCCACTTTGGGCATTTTCGTTTGGGCATCAGTTATCCAAGCAGGAATACGGTTTAAATTTTTTTCCTCAACATAATCAGGGTCAACTAACACTAATGCACCTACACCATAACGTCCAAATTGTTCTACAACCCAACTCCCCGTACCAGAGCAACCAACAACACCAACTTTTAAGCGTTTAAGTTTGGCGTATGTATCTTCACCAAAAGTTTGTGCTGTTCGCTTCGCGAATTCCGGCACAGTTTGTAAATCTGCATTAGCGTAATAAAACTTTAAATCTTCGCCAACAACTTTAACAACGTCGAGTGATTCAAACGTTCCGTCTGGAAAGACGATGCGTCCAATAATCTGCCCATTAGGCAACATAATTGCGCTGGCGTGGGGGTAATCATCCTCCATCCAGCCATAGATGGAAGGAAACAGTTCACGGTCAGATTCATCATCAACTTCAGAGTGCCAGGGGTAATTTTGCGGATGCCCATGAATTTTAAGAATTGCCATTCCCCGCCTTGACGCTTCCCCTAGTAACGGAATCAATACATCGGTTGACCAAGAAACGCGATTAACTTCTCGAATTGAACAAGCTTCGTAAGGAACAGGAATAACCTTGTGAACAAGCAGACAATGGCTTGTAGCTCCAGCACGACGACCACAAAGAGCGATCGCAACTGCTTCTTTGCCGTCAGGTGGTAGAACGTGTGCTTTAATTTCTGCCTGCTGAACAGCAGTCATACTGAGAGAGTACTTCATTGGTTCACCTTAATTTAGTTCACGTTCCAGCCAATGTTCAACCAACCCTAAATGCGTACCAATATAGTCTTCACCAGGTATCCAGGGATTAGCAGGTGTACGGTGTCTTGACCAACGTTGCCAAATCTTGCTATCAAAAGTATCATTGCAGATTGCTGCGATCGCTTTTCCATTACTTAACGCCAGAGCGGGATAGAAATACACCATGTCAAGCTGGGTATCAGGGTAGCCTGTATCAATCCGAAGATTTAAGTCAACTGTGCGGACGTTATATCCATCTGGGACTGGGAAATTATAGAGAATAACACGTCGGTTACTAGACTCAAGAACTGTTTCCCACAGTAAACCAGAGGCATTAAGATATTCTTCATCCACTTCAGGCAGCCGAAATTGACGACGAGCAGTATACCCTTCGGTCTGGTCAAGCGGTAGTGTTTGGAAACGTTCAACACCTGGCGTAGCAAGGTTGACCGTTTCTTCTAGCCCAACTCGCTTCGTTTGCCCACCTCGAAACTTCTGGTCAATACGGAACCGCTCTGGTGGAATCTTACCTGCTAACTCTAGCAGTTCACGTCCTGTCATCGTTGAACGGGTTACAGTATAGAATTGCTTGCCAATCCTGATTCTGTAACCACGACACCTTGCAGGTGGTACTTTTCCTGATTTAGCAAATTCCTCTAAATCAATAATTTCATCAACAAAGGGCTGTTCACCATCTACCTTAATCATGCTGACCTTATTGGATAATTTATTTCAACGTGTTTACAAACTAATTCAAAAAAACTTTATTTGTAAACTAGTAGAATTACGGATAAATTATGATTGGTAAAAGATTGAAGCTAGCAAGGCAAGGAAGTGGTCTATCATTACGAGAGCTAGAATCAAAAATTGGAAACTTGGTTTCGGCCCAGGCAATTGGCAAATACGAGCGGGACGAGATGATGCCGAACTCGACGACACTAATCGCTCTTGCCAAAGCTTTAGGGGTTTCTGAGACATATTTACTGGGGCAAAGTGAGCTAGAACTTGAAGGGTTAGAATTTAGAAAGAAAAAAATTACCAGTAAGAAAGAGGAGACTCACGTTGTAGCAGCCGTTCTGAGCCATGTTGAGCGGTATCTAGAAATTGAAGAGATTATTTATGCTCCAAGTACGGAATGGGACTCACCTCGCGAAGCTCCGTTTCCCGTAAATTCACTGAGAGATGCCGAGTTTGTGGCTGAACGTCTACGTATTTACTGGCAATTAGGGACTGACCCAATTCTTAATTTGGCTGAATTTCTTGAATCTCAAGGCATCAAAATTTTGTCTCTATCTCTAGACAATAATGTCTCAGGATTAACCTGCTGGGTAAAACGCCGTAACCGTAAGCAGGTACCCGTGATTGTGATTAATGCAGATGATAATGGTGAACGGCAACGCTTTACACTAATGCATGAACTTGGGCATATGGTGCTGGCTACTTCGCCCAACCTTGATGTAGAGAAAGTCGCTCATCGAGTTGCAAGTGCATTTCTCATGCCAGCCTCGATTTTATGGCTTGAAATTGGGAAGCGTCGTAGTCGCTTAACAATTGCAGAGCTTGCTCAGTTAAAGCAATTATTAGGAGTTAGTATGCAAGCATTAACTTATCGATGTAAAGACCTTGAAATTATTGATAATTCCACTTTTCAAACTTTGTTTGCTGAATTTGGGCGAAGAGGGTGGCGTACTCCTCCCTATGAACCATTTCCAGTACCTAAAGAACAACCACACCGCTTTGAAAGGCTTTGCTTTAGGGCTTTATCAGAAAATGCTATCTCTGAAGCCAAAGCGGCAGAACTGCTAGGTCTAACAGTGTGTGATTTGATAGCCAGGATGGATTCTGCTCAAGAAGAATCTATTCCAAATACTGATATACGTAAGTAGGTTTTCGTTAATGCTACTAATAAAATTGTTGTAAGAATTATACCCTATTTGTAAATTTAAGAGTTTAGTATCTGAATTTTTATCTCTTTAGAACGCTCATTCTCATAAGTACAATGTGATGCATTTGTTGGTATCAAATCCTTCAATATTGATAGGGCTAGAGCGAGTGGGGTTTCTTGAACCACTGTTCAACCTACCTATCGAAGTCAATGTCACCGATTTTCTCTACGAGCGTGAACTAAAAAACTATGACGGACAAAAACTATTAAAGCTAGGTTTACAAATTCAATCACTTGATCCAGAAATGGCAACCTTTGCTATGCAATACTGTCGGAGTAATACAACTCTATGCCAGGATGAAGGTTATGCCTTTGCTTTGGCTCAAAAGTCTGAATTTATTCTTTTAATAATTAATCCTGAGTTGGGAAAATTAGCTGAAATAGAACATATCCAATATTACCCACTGAGCTTGCTATTTGAGTTAATGCTTGACCGTCAAGTAATTAGCTACGACTTTCTCCAACAAGGATTGTCCAATATTACTACAATGACTCGTTGTCATTTATTAAGGAAGGAAGCAGAAGATTGTTTATTTAAAATCATTCAGCGGAAATCCCCAAAAGTGCACTAATTACTCGGAATAGCCATGTGCTGTGCCAAATGCCTAAGCGCACGGACAAGAAATGATACTAATTAATTACCACTGCCAACGCATCCCGATTCATTAGTTGGGAACTTATTTTTTGGTGAATACAATTGTCTTATAACCAATTTCAAAAACCCTCAACATCTTCTCCTCCCAAACTACCTGAGCCTTCCCCAAAAATCCAGTCGCTATCACTGTCGGCATTACCTTCGCCATCCACCTGAAGATTTAAGGAAGGTATTAGCTGTTCAATTTGGCTTTCAAGTCGGGAGATCGCCAACGTTAAAGATGCAAGTTGCTCCCTATCTTTCTTAATTTCATTTGAAATCCCCAACCGCAATTGATTTAACCGCTCCTGAAGGGTATTCACTTCCGTTTTAGTCGCAGAAGGAATATTCACCTTCTCTTCCAGGGCGGCGATTTGAGCTTTCAAAGCCTCAATTTCAGCAGCAGTTACACTATCTGCACTATCGGGACTCTCTTCCACAAGTGCTTGTTTAATACAATTCAGCACAAACTCCTTAAAAGTGAGGCGCAACTCCTCAGCACGCTGCTTGGCCTGCTTCACCAACTCCCGGTCTTCTTCAGACAGAAGTTTTATATTTATCTGCGGATATTCCACCAGTCCCTCGCGCTTTTGTTGTGGAGAAGTGATTTCTAACCAGTTCTTTAACCATTTGCTTCAAGTTCTAATATTTACTTACTCCCCCTACCTCCCCATCTACCTCTACTTCCCTTACTCTTCTCACTACCATCATCGCATATGGGATATCCGCGTATATACGATATAGATGATTCTAGATGAGCAATTTAATCGTGTCCTGGAAACAACTATCATAAAGATACCGGGAATTACAGTTCTCGGCATCATAATTATCAGTGGGGGTTGGGGAATTTTATTATGGAAAATTTACCCGTCAAAAGCGTGGAATCACTTGCTGTGGAGGTGGTGACTCTACCGCTTGATGAAGCTCGTGTCGCGCTTGTGGATTATTATTTTCCCAACCGCCAGAAAATTAATTCGACACAGCAGCTAATTGAGCTATGGGTGCATTCTGTCACTATCAAAAGCGACCAAACGCGACGGGCATATCGGCAAATTGGTTATGAGCTTGTCGATTATATGCAGTCGCGGTTTGGGATATCTGATTTGAGGATGGTAACGTTATTCCACCTACACGCTTATCTGGCTTGGCTCAAGGATGAAAAGCCAGTACGCGGAAAGAAAAATACTTATGGAATTAGTAAAAATACTGCGGCTAAGTACACTGCGGCGATTAAAAGTTTGTGGGAGTGGGGTACTAGAGCTTCTATTGGTTATTTTGCTATCGACTTGGGCAAGGACTTAAGCATACAGTGGGATGATAAGCTCGCAGAGCGGATTCTCTCGGAACGCGAGATTGCTAAGTTGGAAAAAGCGGCGATTGAAGTAGACTTGCAACATAACACTAATAAGATGCACTGGCTGCTGTTTACTCTCATCTTTTACAGTGGGGTGAGGGCGGGAGAAATTGCCCGGCAAACTTCTGATTATGGTAAGCGCGTAATTACGCCGGGGTTATTTTGGCGGCAGTTTCGGGAGGATGGAGATTGTCTGTTGTTAACTGTGACGGGGAAACGAAATAAAACTAGAACCATTAGTCTCGATCCGGAAACTAGTGCAGTGTTACTGGATTATCGTGGGGATGCCAGCAATGATCGGCCGGTGTTTCCTAGTCCCAGTCGGCGGGATAGGGGTAAACCTTTAAGCGATCGCGGGTTGCGACTGATGATGGAGGAAATTTCTACTTGTGCGGGAATTAAGTTCAGCGCCCACTTTTTGCGCCACACTCACGCAACGCTGGCTAAGAAAAATGGAGCTTCTGATTTTGACTTGCAAGCAGATTTGGGCCACGCTTCCCCGGCGACAACTGCAAAGTACATTCACCATGTTGGGCGTGTTGGGACTTCTCACGCACTGCGTAAAAAAAGCAAACATAGGTAATAAAAAACGTAGGTGTACCCTACCCTTACGGGGAAGCCACTCCAGAAGGTATCGCCTCCGCTGGGCGGTTCGGCCATCGCACTCATACGCTCATCATGATAGTGTCAAGGTAGTTATCAAGATGGAAACACGCTCAGTTGTTCCTGTCCGCAGACTAGTTTACCTAGATATTACCTAGACTTTACCTAGATATGAGCAATACAGGGAGAACAAAGAAGCTAGCATCTTTCAACTGTGACCAAAAGATGTGGGAGCAGTTTATCGCCCGTTGCAACTCGAAAGGCACGACAGCAACAGCGACGCTCACCCGTTTTATTGAGCTATACCTAGATGGTTCTCTAGATGACCTTGATGCAATTGCTGGTAATGAAAATAAACGTTTGGACTCTTTAGAACAAAAAACTGAAGAGATAACAGCCCAAATGAAACAATTTGCTGAGGCGATTATTAAAATTCAAAATTATCTCAACAACCAACCGAAACGGCAGAAGAAATCGTACAACAACAATTCATATTATCCTGGGCTTACTCCTCGAATCCAACCACTAACGGAAGAAGGTTTAGCTTCAAGACTTGGTGTAAGTGTAGAAACTATACGCGAGCAGCGAATTAATCTGCCACCACCGCTTTTTGTGGGATGGTGCAAAGGCAAGGATAGAGCAGGGTTAGGGTGGGAATTTAATCAGGATACGGGATTATATTATCCGGCAAGTTAGAATTTTTATTAATTTTAATAATTTCTGAATTTAGACTGAATACTTCAGAGATTGCAGTTATCAATTTAACCCGGAACAGGTGAAAGCTGCCCAATAATAAGGATGAGAGAAAGGTTTAGATTCTCGACAAAAAAGTTCTAAATCTTTTTTTGCTTGATAAATCAATTTTCCGATTTTGTCGTATTTTTTGTATTCTTCATTGCATTGTTCATATAATAGGGAACTATGGGGATGACTATCCCGTTCTTTTTGAATTTTTTTACGTAGCGTGTCAGTTTCCTTGAGTTTTTGCGTCAAAAAATAACTTAACTTAGGTTTGTAAATTGTGGTAAGAGTTTCACCTGTAAGGGTACGCAGTTCAAATTGAGCTTGTCTGATTGATTGCAGTCGCTTGTTTCCCTGATGTCGGGATTGATAGTAAAATACTGAAAAGAGTGCTGTTGCCAAGTCATTTACTGCCCAGAGTGTACTGATAACACTTTTAGCACCAGCACAAAGGAAAGCTGTTGAAAAAGTGAGAATATCGTCAGTTATTTCAGTCACACTTAAACCAGTTTCACAGCAAGATAGAAATACAACTTCTAACTGGGGATTGCGCCAACTTGGAGTTAATAACTGACTTAATGTAATACAGCCATCTCCTAAAAATAATGCGGATTCTAGAGGATTATCGAGCCGCGAACGCGCGTGATGACTAGAATGAATTACTTGGACTTTTTGTATCAGTTGACGATAGTTGCTGACACTAGCTTCTTGACTACCTTTTAAACGTTGATTATTGGGAATATTATATAAATTTGCTAGTTGTTCTCCTTCCCAACTAGCGTAAGGTAAATCTTCAGTAGCATCTTCAACAATACCGTAATTCATAATATTACTTACTGTGGGGCGGTTGTGACAAAATTCTAAAATTTGGCAGCTAGGAACATAACGAATGAGAAATTTATCCCCCAAATATTGATTTTCTCCAATTGGTAAAGCAGTAAAAGGAATTTGATGTAATGCCAGATGAGGAATAAGAATCAATTCATCAATATTTTTCAGATGTTGTGCAATTAAATCATTTAACTTTAAGACTTCAGCTAGTTCTGCTATTAAAAAACTAAATTGCTCTTTCCAACTATCTTGATTATTAAGATATTGCCCTAACCAGTGAGTTAAAATCGATGATTGTAAAGTCTCAAATCCCAAGTTAGTGCAAGTGTGCAAAGTAATTTGACTCTGCCGGATGATAAAGATATGAGTATCATTCGAGGTAGTATAAAAGCTCAGAATAGCTGTGGTGGGTAGGTCAATTAACTGCTGTATGGATGATAAATTCATAGGGCTTACTTGAATTTGACCAGCCAGGACAGGATCTAGACGGCGCATTTGTTCCCAAATTTGCTGTTTGTCAGCTTCCAAATCTGCAATTATTTTGTTATGAGCTTCGATAGCAGCACGGTTCTGTGGGCTTTTACCGAGTTTACTACCATCAAAGTTACTGGTATTATTATAGTGTCTTAATTCATTATCAATTTGCCGCTGTATAGCTTCAAAATCTTGTAAATAGTGTTGAATTTCATCAGGAATTTCACCATCTGAATAAAGGTCATTACTGACTATTAAATCTACGAGTCGTTTTGAGCGAGAACGTTCGACATATTCAACAGCTTTATTCAGTTGTTTATTATTAATACAAGCTTGCACCATATTTTCATAAACATGGAGAGAATCAGCTAAGATTTCTTGACGGCGTGATTCTGAACTTGCCCAAGTGCGACTGGTTTCTACAGCTTCAATTGCCATACTATAGCCCCTAATCGCTTCAGCCCAATCACCAATGTTAAAAGCAGTGTTTCCCAGCATTTGTCCTGCTTTTAGGCAATCTGCGGGAAAAGCCGTGGGAGTGAATATCTTTAAACCTGAACGATAAGAGGTAATTGCTGCTTCTATTTGCTGTTGTTGTAAGAAGACATTTCCTAGATTCAGATGAGTCATAGCCCACTGTCGCGGATATTCTTCTTTCGATAAAACTTGTAAAGCAGATTGATGAGCAGCGATCGCCTTTTCTAAATTTTCGCTCCTATCCCCATGAATTCGGTGAAGATAGGCATTAGCCAAATTCATGTGTACTTCTGCCCAACCTTGAGGGAAGGCTGCTTTTGTGTAGACTTGTAAAGCTCCTTGATTAGCAGCGATCGCCTTTTCCACATTTTCTGCTGCATCACCTTTGAGTCTGTGACGATAGGCAGATGCTAAATTCATTTGAGTTTGTGCCCAAAGTTCTGGGAAGTCTTCACGAGTACGAATGGAAAGAGCATTTTGATAACAAGCGATCGCTTTTTCTAAATTTTCAGCCTTGTCACCGAGAATGCGATCGCGGTAAACAATACCTAAATTGTTTTGGATTTTTCCCCATCCTTCAGGAGATTGATCGCGAGTGAAAACCTGCATCGCAGCTTCACCAGCCTTAATCGCTAATTCTGCATTCTCTACTTGATCGCCACGAATCCGATAGCCATAAACAATGGCCAAATTGCTGTAAATTTCTGCCCAAAGTTCGGGAAACTGCTCACGGTTACAGACTTTCAAAGCATTGTGCAAGTAAGAAACGGATTGTTCCAGGTTTTCTGCTTGCTCACCTTTTATTCGACGGTGGTAAGCATTGCCCAGCATGAATTGACACATACCCCATGCTTCTGGTAAAGCTTCGCAAGTCAAAATTTTAGAAGCAATTTCATACCCTGTAATGGCAATCTCTAAATTATTCGCCTCATTACCGTGTCGAAATTCTTTAATCAGAAGACTTAAACCTAAGAGGCTGGCGGCAATATCTTTTGCATACTTTGGCGAAACTTCAGACAACATAGCTTCTGTCTTTAATCGCAATACAGTTGCAAAACGTTCATCGAGTTTATATTTATTTGCTTCCAGTAATGGGTATACAACAGCTTTAGGATTTTCTAGGTTCTTGAATACTGCTTCAAATAGCTGAATCTGAAATAGTTCGCGGATCGCATCTTGAATGTTTCCCCATTGTTCAGGGAAATCTTTTTTGGTATAAATAGTAGCGGCTACCTCATAACCTGTGGTAGCAATTCTTAAGTTAATTGCTTTATCGCCTTGTGGAAACTCCCGAATCAGATTACTAAAACTTAAAATAGTTGTAGCAATTTGAAGAGATTGCCCTGATGGTATGTGTCCGAAAACATCCTCAAGCTTTTGTAAGTGTTGAACAAATTGCTCATCTAATTTATTCAGGTTGTTTTCTAGTATTTGATATACAGCCTGTGATTCTCCATTGTTTTCAGCAGTTGCTTGTAATACCTGTCCGAGGAATTGTAAATTTGAGTAAATTTGTTGAAATTCATCACTATCTAAAAGATTTAAAACCTGTTGAGAACCAGAACGTTCTGCATATTCTCTAGCTTTATCTCGTTCCCCATTGGTGATACAAAAAACCACCATCTCTGTGTATGCAAGAATTTCTTGTTCCTGAGAAATTCCAGCCCAGTGACGGCTTTGTTCAACAGCTTCAATGGCGATCGCATAACCTTCAAAAGCTTCCGCTTTCATACCAGTAGCCAAAGCTGTTTTACCTAAACTCAATCCAGTTGTGATGCAATATCTAGGGAAATTGGTGGGAGTGAAGACTTGCAACGCAGCGCGGAGACAGTCAAGCGCTTCAGTAATTTGACCTGTTTTATAATAGGTATTTCCCAGGCTGGTTTTTGTTTCCGCCCATCGCTGAGGATAATCAGAAATAGTGTAGACTTCTAAGGCGTTAATATATGCCAAAATCGCCTTTTCTAGATTCTTTTGTTTATTGCCTAAAATTCTTTGAGCGTAGGCAGAACCGAGGTTATTTTGACTGCTAGCCCAATAATAGGGCGATGCCGAACGTGTACGTACTTGTAGCGCGACTTGATAACAAGCGATCGCCTTTTCTAAATTCTGTGCCTTATCACCTTGAATTCTAAAAAGGTACGCATTGCCCAAATTATTTTGAAGAGTACCCCAAAGTTCAAGAAGTTGAGCGCGGTTAACAACTTTTAAAGCAGTTTCATAGCAAGAAATTGACTTTTCGATATTTTCAGCTTTGTCTCCTGTAATCCTATCTGTATAGACAAGACCGAGATTATTTTGCACTCTTGCCCACTCTTCTGTAAAACCGTCACGGGTATAGATGAGTAGGGCATTATTACAAGCAGCAATTGCCTTTTCTTGATTATCGGCGTGATTTCCTCGTATTCGATTACGGTAGGCTGGTGCTAAATTAGTTTGAATATGCGCCCAAGTTTCTGGGACAATTTGACGGTTAAAAATTTTGGCAACTGCTTCTAAACCTGTAATGCTAATTTCTAAGTTAATTGCCCTGTTTCCTTTACGAAACTGCCCAAGCGAGGTGCAGAAATCAACAATACCCAATCCTACTAATATTACTTGTTCTGTTATTGAGTCGTTGTTGAGTAGGCTAAAGTTTATCCAGTAATTAAACTGTTCATAAAAATCATCATTGAGTTGATCTAAGTTAGCTTTAAGTAGACGATCAAGGGCTTGTGGATTGCTTTTATTTTGTGAGATCGCCCACAATATTTCACCTAAAAAAGCAGGAGGTCTGATAAGATTATCTGTTGCTGAAGGCTCATCTCTATATAATTCCAGTTCCTCACCTAGCCAATGAGCTAAATTTCTCAAAAAGTAAGCAGAACGAATATCTCCTTGGTTAGACCGGATTTGAGCTACCATTTCCAAAGTTTCTACAAACCCAGCATCAACCAAGTGTGCGTGTTTCCTGAGAATCTTCATTTCCCTGCCACTAGGACAGTTGAGTAGCTGTTTAATCAGCTTGAAATAAGCTTTTTGGCGTTGAGTAAAATCTGGTAATTTTTGATAGCCGAATCCTTTAGCCATGACAATTGGATGTTTTGGGTAGTTATATACATCATTCCCAACCGCTCAAACTACGCAACATCTCCCCAAATTTCAGCTAACTTCTCCAATAGCATTTGGGCTAAATCTTGTAATTCGCTATCATCTTGCTGAATTGTTTCACGGGTAGCACCAACAGCAAGAGTATCTCCAGCTAATATTTCTCCTCCGGCGTACCGCCACTCAAATTCATCGACAGTCCGGTAAAGAAGCTCAAATTGTGCCACAATCTCTGATAAAGGTTTATTGTCTAATACAGAACGTACTTGTACTGCCACTGAGTCATCAGTTTGTAGAAAAGCGATCGCTTCTTCAAGACGGGTGATTTGCTCAATCAAAGCGTCAATAGGTTGGAGTTGTGACACTTCTAGCTGTGCAGGCAGATTTACTTCATCAAAGGCAGGTGCAAATCCCAATAGTTGCACTGAATCTAGGCTTTCCTGAAACTGTATAGCTACATAGC
The DNA here is from genome assembly GCF_015206815.1 of Fortiea sp. LEGE XX443. Lineage (GTDB taxonomy): Bacteria > Cyanobacteriota > Cyanobacteriia > Cyanobacteriales > Nostocaceae > Nostoc_B. The sequence goes on along the minus strand of NZ_JADEXZ010000003.1, from coordinate 38,686 downwards.
CAATCCGATTTTCGCTAGTGCTTGGTAATAATATGACAGTTTCTTGGGGTAAAACTGGACGGCATTCTAAAGTTCCCACATTTGGAATTACCAAATCAGCTGCATTTGATAAAGCTGCTTTTACTGGATTCCAACAATCTGATTCCTGAAAATTTGTTGGTATTTGCAACCATTTTAAATAGCTATGAACTGCGTAAACTGCTAACGCATTCAAATAAACTCGCTTACCTTTTTCTACTGTGCTTTGTTGAGCCGCTAAATGTCTGGCTCTAGAATGAATTTCTAAATCTAGCGGAACCATTAATAAAGGGGAAGTTGTACTACTCATAACGATTGCTCCTGTTTATATCCCAAATTTTCAGCAATTTTTTGCAACATTGGTTCGCATTTTCTCTTCCAATGCGAATTGACAGTTGTTCTAGGAATGCTCAAGTCTCGCGCTATCTCTGCAACTTTGTCAGGTGGTTCTTTGAGTATTAATCGTTGGCTGAGTAGTTGACAATTACACTCAACACAAGAACGAGGATAACTATTTTTGAGCTTTTCTTCGGGATCTTGCTCAATATAATGCTCTAATTGAAGACCAATTCGTTGGTTATTTTCTCGCTGAGAATTTTCAATTAGACTATCCAAACCACTCAAAGTAAAATTGGGTAACTTATCCAGCAGAGTTATTTCCCCAAAGTCTGAGGTTATGGGAGCATCTAGGCTGAGTGGAGTATTTTTCTTAGGTAATGATAAATCTTGAATTCGCCTATAGAGATAACTATTAATCCACTTCACCAAACTTTCTACAACTGAACCAGAATAAGGCTCAAATTTAGAAATATTCTTACTAACCCACTCGAAAGTACGGTTTAAGACTGCTGGATAATCATGATGAGAGGATTTGAGTAATCCTGGGAGTTGCTGAATTTCACGTAGTAAGCGATCCATAGCCAATCGCCATTGTAGGCTCTGAGGTGGGTGTTGACGTATCTGCGTAATTAAAGCAGTCAATTGTTGTTCTAAATCATCCATGCCACTTTCTTTGTTCAACAGTGTGGTTTTTGCCATAGCTTTGCTCGCCTTAGGCATCGCCATTATGCCATTGAGCCAATTGAAAGCTCAAAAACATTTCTTAACCGTGGAGGTAACAGACTGTTACCACGAGAATTATTGCAACTGAAACAAGCCAAACGCAAATTCGAGAGACTATTAGATCCACCCAGGCTCTTGGGAACCAAGTGTTCAATGGTTCTTTCCGATTTGGTCATTTGCTTACCACACCAGCAACAATGGTTTCCATACATTTGTAGTAGTTGGTGTCTCTTGCGACGCTTAGAGGCTGGAGACATATTAGCCATAATTCAGCTGCCTGAGTTTCAAGGTTTGAGGGTGTTCACTTGCTTAACAGGGCAGTATTAAAAAATGACGCAAAATTTTTAAGGGCGTTGTAAAAAGCAGAAACTATAGCAGTTCTTGTTTGGATGCAACGGTAGCTTATTCGTGCCAACTTAAACTTAAAAATGTGGTTATAAACCGCACACCAGTCGCCTCAAGTCGAGCCAACCCAACCACTTGCCGGGGGAACCTCCATTGTGGGAACTGGAGTGGGAAACCATGCACGGCAGTTCCTCCAGGAGAAAACCTGCAAAATCGGACTGCCGACCCGCGCTAGCACTGCGGCTCTGGCTCGTCTACACAAACAAAATTTCCTACCAGATAAAGGATTAGAACCAACAGAGCGTTCTGATTATTTTGTAACTGAAAGCTAAAATTTTAATAATGTAGAGGTATATCTGATCAAGCAATGCTGGGAAATGAGCGAACTATATAAGGCTGGAATCATTGAGGTAACAGAAGCAGAAGCCGAAGATGAGGATGAAGATTTATTTGAAGTTGCGGTACATTTTGACGGCGATATTTTTCTTCCCAGCGTTGTTTTTGAAGGCAACGACCACGCATTGCGGCAAGCTAAAAAACTTTATGATTGGCTAGAAGCTAATCCAAAAGAAATTAAGGGTGAGCGACTGCGCTGGCAATCATATACAGTTAATCGCGAATCTTTAAGAGAATATCCAGCTTGCTATTTACCTTACTACTACTCAAGATATGAGCAAAGTTTAGAAGTTTCAATTTTTGAGCGAGACCAAGAAGCCATTGCTTATGGTTGGTTGAGTGCTGAACCTTTACCCTACTATGTGGATAAAGAAAATAGTTTGGTAGTTATTGGAGAAATTTCAGATGATGCTGTGCTGGCTGGTTGGCATAAAGCCACTGATATACGCAGTTCCTTTTACTCTTTTATTTAGTAGTAAAATAGCCGTTATAAGCTTTAAGAATAAGTTAATAAATAGGAGCTTTAGGTGCAGCGAAAAATCGAATTAAAAAGAGGTAGCGATAACACATCTGTTGAAGCATATTTGGTAGATTTAGGACAAAGACACGTTGATGATTATGTAAATGATTGGGTCGAAAAATTAAGGTTATTTATTCAAGAAGACAAATACTGGGACTGGATATTTAAATTAAGATATATTGCTAATCAAGCAAATCTTGAAGGTTATGCAGTTGAGTGCGAAAACACAACTCAAGGATTAATGATAATAGAAACACAAATGCACGGTTCCCGGTTGAATATTGGTAAGAGACTAGTTTATGTTGATGGTATTGCAACTGCCCCCACTAACCGAATTGAAATTCAGCGTCCGCCTCAATTCAAAGGTGTTGGTCAAGCACTTTTAAATTTTGCCAGAATTAGAAGTGTTGAGCTTGGGTATGAAGGTAGAGTTGGGTTGCATTCTTTACCAAGGTCTGTAGGATTTTATGAAAAACAAAATATGTTTAACTGCGGGCCTGAAGAAGAATATGATAATTTGGTTTATTTTGAGTATGGTGTATTGAGACGGAGAGCCGGTGAAAATTTATGAATCATCAACAGCAAAATAATAATTCTCAGGTGAATGAGCCAGTCACAACCCAAGAAGCTATAGATTTACTTTTTGGTGAAGGATGGCTCGATGAGGCTGTTCGTATCGAAGATGAAGCCAATTGCACTATTGGTGCTGGTTTGGATTGGGGTAATGCACTACCACCTTTAATGCTTAACCTTCCTTTATTTGGTCGCCTATCAACGCTGCGTGTATCACTTAACCGTGAAATCAGGCTAATAATTGAAACATGGGATTTAGGTGTAGGTACAAAAGCGGCAACAGAGACTGCAAGAACACGCATTAAAGAGCGGTTACTATCTCCTGCGCCTGAGCTATTACCTCACTTAGAAGCGACCCTACTGCAAGATGATTTATACGGTGAAGAGTTTATATCTAACCGCGAAGCTCTCAAATCGCTACTTGCAGTACTTCTTACTGATTCTGATAGAGCAGAAATTGCAGAGACGGCTGCTAATTCAATACGCGCACAAGTTATGTCGCAGGTGAATTTTTCCGAAAAACTTTCTGCTTAAATACTCAATATAAAAACAACAATATTGCATCAAATTCATCAAAGGGGTAACCGCAAGAGTAATAGGTACTTTGTGTGCGTCAATCATTAACTTACTCCGCTATGAATCCATAGCGATATCAAAGATTTATATTTTATTTTTTGGCGTAACCTGCGTTATTCAATTACAATAATCAGTGCATATCTATCCTTTTTTAAAAGTTAAGAGTTCCTTAACTACGCAAATAAATTTATAAACCAAACTGAATATAAAAAAATTACATATATTATGATAAACATTAACGATATAATCAAAATTATTTTTGTGTAACCCAAAAGGACTGATTAATGACTAGCAAAACCCGCAGTCGCTATTCTTCAAACTGGGATACTATCGCACTTGAGGTCAAATCAAAATCCGACTGGAAATGCACGCGCTGTGGTATACAATGCTTACGCCCAACTGATAAAAGAGATGGGTTAAATCGTAGAGAACGCAGTATTAAAACTTTAGTGGTTCACCATTGGAATTATCTGCCCGAAGATAATCGAGTCGAGAATCTCGCGGCTTTATGCACCGCTTGTCATCTGCTGTTCCATACGCGACGACGGGGAAACATATCACCAGGACAACTATCTTTGTGGTAGAAAAGCCAGTGGTTAAAGACAAATCAGTAGTAGATAGTTATGAGAAAGGTAAAAAAGAAATATTATCTTTCTAAGTCAATATCACAACATTTGCTAACGCAATAACTTCATTGAAAAATTGAAGTTGTATAGACATGAAAACTACTACTAATTCTAATCTAAAAGCTAACAAAAAATTAGTAACCTCTGCCCAGCAAATTCAACAAATAAGCACCTTACTAAGCGAGGCGGATTACTACGACTACGAAGCAGAATTAGCACAAGAAAAGTCAGATTACTATCACTTGCAGTACGGGTACTAGATTCAATCTCCCTTCAAGCATCAACTCTTCCTAGTCAACAAGCAGTAGCAGGTAAATAGGTAACTGCTACTGACTTTTCATATCAAAAAGTAAATCATGACTCAAGCAATTGAACGCGAAATCAATCAACTCACGCTCAAAGAGTTAAGCTTAGATGCTGCTAAACTCTGGTCACAGATAGAAGAAGCAAGCGAGTTAGGCGAAGAAGGTCAAGTAGAACAACTCGTACAAGAACTTATGGGTGTTCAAGATGGTATCGAAACTAAAATCGATGCGATCGCCTGGGTAGTTGACCAGTTAAATCTTGACCTGGAAACGTGGGAAGAAAGAAAAGTGCTAGTAGCCGAACTCCACGACCGGGTAATCTCACGTCGTAAAACTCAACTTGAACAAATCAAGCGTACCCTGATCCATCTACACAAGATTGGATTAATCAGTGACAAAAATATTGGTAAGGAAAGGGTAATTGAAATCAGGGATAACCCACCCAAAGTCGCTAACTTACTAGTAGAGGTAGACGATCAAGATTTTCCTGATGAATTTAGAGTTATTAAGTACCAAGCTAATAATAAGGCAATTCTTGAAGCCTATAAATCTGGTAAAGATATTAGCGATGTTGCTGAGATAACTATTGGGAAACAGGTACGGTTTAAGGTGCAATCAGCGACTAAGGGGCGCAACAAGAAAAACCACAACTAATGGCATACGCCTCAACCATGTAAATCAAACACAGGTATATCCCATCATTTTACAAATATATCATCAAATGGTTAAGAGTCAAATCTTAATCATTTTTATTTTTTTAAACTATACCTCAATTTTAAACTTATTAAAAAAATCATCAAAACTTTGCTTAGATTTAAAATCAGTGAAGATATAATTGGTAAAACAGTAAATATCAATTTAAGCAACAGTAACTATACCGGGCTAAGTACAAACATTGTTATGATAGTTTGGTAGATTTAACCTTATTTGGTGTGGTTCAATAAGTAATTGAATTTATTATGTATTTTATAATTTCCAACTATCAAGATGATAATTCAAACCAGCCTTAAGTTTAACCTTAAGGTAGGCAATCACCAGAAATAAAAATTAAATATTAGCTATCGGGAGACATCTTCAAATGTCATATCATCAAAATCGAAGTATAGTTATCCGTAACGCTATTATCAACAGTTTGTTTATTATTTGGTGCTTAGTTTGGCGTACTGGTTTGGGGCTAACGTTTTTCATCATCTATGCTTCCCTGGGCTACATATATAACTGGCCATTCTACCTTCCAATTTCGATTATTTTGGGATTTGTTCCTTGGGGCTGGAAAGTGCAAGAAGAAAGAAGGATTAGAGAAGAAGAACAAAAAATGAAAAATTTGAAAAATAAAATTGAGGATGGTGTTATCTATGCCAAAGTCGAATCAAATGTCGAGATAAATTACAGGGGAGTTATCTTCCTTAAATCAGTACTTGGTCTATTTGTTAGCGGATTTTGGGGAATGATACTTGGCTGGAAAGCTATTTGGAATATGATAATACAGTTAGTTGATAATATTAGAACAGTTGTTAGATATATGTAGAGTGACATCTTTATCTAAGCAAACCAAGACCAAGATATTTCATCACTATTACACCATTAATTTATTATCGAGCCTTTTCTTCAGAGTAAATTTACACAAGCTAACGCTTTGATATAAATAGAAGGCTGGTATACCGCTTCATTAAATAGCCAGTTACTAATTATATCAACAGGAGTTAAAACAATGGAATTAGCACAGTATATGCTAACAGGGCTTCTCTACATTCTTATTTACGGATTTTCTACTCTCTTCATTTTCCAATTCTTGCTAGAGATATCTATCGCTTTTGAAAAGCACTGCAATTGCACTACATCCATAAAATACACTGTAAGTAAAATTGAAAACTTAACTGATAAATCCAAACTTCAGATATCCAACAAAAATCAAGTATCTACAAACAAACATATCACTGTTCAACAGTTAAGAAAAAGATGCTCGCAAGCTGGAATAAAATGGAGTTACGCTATCCAAGTATCTAAAACAGGCAAGAAACGACATCTCAATCGAGAAGAAATGTTAATAGCTCTAAGCCAAATGAAACAGTCAGCATAATAAGAATATAAACTGATAGTAATTAATTCTATTATCAGTTTATATAAAATGGACAAATATTGTATTTGTTGGCGAAGAAAAAATTTTAGTAAAGACGCAACACCCCTAATTTTCAATCATCCAAATTCTAGACAAGAAGCAATGATAAGAGGTGATTATGGAGAGATGGAATTATGGGATAACCTAACTGCTGCTCAAGCAGAAGTAAAAAAATTTAATCACAGATATCCCAATCTTTTCTTTTGGGTAAAAGAACCAAATGTCAAATAATCATCCCTACAAAATTATTCCTGATAGAATTATCAAACTAGCAAAAAACCAGATTTTTGTATTTGGCAGCAACACAGAAGGAAGACATGGTGCTGGAAGTGCTTTATTTGCGCGACAGTACTGCAATGCAGAATACGGTAATCCCCAAGGACGACAAGGACAATCCTGGGCGATCGTGACCAAAGACCTAAATAAGGGTATCCGGTCAATTCCCCTTCCCCAAATCAAATCCCAAATTGAGAAACTAGTCGAATATGCAAAGACTCATCCTGAACTAGAATTCCTAACAACTAGGATTGGATGCAACCTTGCAGGATACACTGACCCAGAGATAGCTTCCCTGATTAGCAATTTTAATCTTCCTCCTAATATCTGGTTGCCCCAAGAGTTTGTTGATTGCCTTATAGAAGATAAACCAACCCTAAAAGTGGCATTTACAGGAAACAGTCACAAAAAATTTGATGAGTCGGGATGGAATCAGGTGCGTAACCGACTTGAAGCTATGATTGTTCGTGCTTGCGATCGCGCTCTTGAGTGGGGTTACAAACGCATCCAGTTCTATTCAGGCATGGCTTTGGGGGTTGATACAGCAGCAGTAGAGATAATCTTAGGCTTAAAAGATAAGTACCCTATTGAGATAAACCTCACTGCCGCCGTACACTGCATTAACCAAGATGCCAAATGGAATAATCTTGATAAGCAGAAGTATCATTGGCTGTTATCCCAATGCGACGCTATCAAATTTATTTCCAACTTACCTTACCAAGAAGCTGGAGGAATCAAATGCTTAAATGCTCGTAATCGATGGATAGTTAATAAAATAAAAAATGCCTACGATATGATTATTGCTATCTGGGATGGGCAACCTGGAGGAACAGGTAATTTTATCGCTGATGCAGCAAAATTAAACCGCAGAGTCATAATTTATAACTGGTTTACAAACACTTATCAAAAGTTAGGAAGTTGGTAAATTAATCAGCAGTCAATGAGACTGCTGTTTAAGGTATAGGCCAGTAGTTCTAATTAAGGGGACTACACACAGCCTTACCGCCCCGATTCAGAACATGGGTATAAATCATCGTAGTTTTTACATCCTTGTGTCCGAGTAATTCCTGCACTGTGCGAATGTCGTAGCCGTTTTGTAATAAACGGGTAGCAAAGCATAATCCTCCAGTGAAGGTTGGTTATACGGAAAAATTCTGTATGATATCCGAAATAGGAGTTGAAAAAAGAAGTATCTATGAAAATTCAGCTAAGTAAAGGTGATCTCAAAGCAGCTACACAGAATTGGAATACGTTAGTAAACAACAAAAATAAAAACAAAAATTATTGCCTTCCTACCAGTATTGAGGAGTACAATAATTTTGATAAATTTGCGCCCAGATTACAAATTAATTTTCGAGACTGGATCTTATTAGAAAATGCAATCACGGCATTTAATGAAGTTTTTAACAGAATTCATGAGGCTCCTGGGTTAAAGGGAGTAGTTTCTTATGAAACAGTTTATACTGCTTTAAAGAAGGAATTAGAAGTAGAAATTGCTAATAGAGACAAAGATTCAACAAGCAAAAGAGAGTTTGTCGTTGCGCTAGAAAGTATTCAAAATTATATTGATGATAAGATTAGTTATTTTGACTTCTTTTTTGCAGTTGAAGGACTGGAGCTAGAAGACCTTGATAAAATCAGTTGTAATAAAGTTGAAATTTTTGCTTTTAATCAAGAATTGTGCGATCAGATGATCACTGCTTACTTTGGAGAAATTGATTCACAGAAGCCAGAAGTTTTATCGCATACCCAAGATTTCTTTAATAAGAATTTCCTAAATCGCTTGTGTATGAAATCTACTGCTTATGGAGATTATGATATTGCTAATAAAAAAGCTTACAGGCAAGCACGAGAGTTAATAAACTATTTTAGATATATACTCTGTTTGTTCATACATGATAGAGTTTCAGAGCAAATGATAAAGATAAATCTTTCATTTGAAGCATATGGTAATAGCGAAAAAACTTTAATTAGAAGGAATAAAGATAATGCCATTATTTTGGTTTCTGGTCGCGGTCGCAAACCTCTACAAACTTTTCCCATCAATAAAAACCGACTTGAGGATTTATCTTTTAATGGTTTCTTAGATGACTTCTCTACAATTATTAATGCTTCTTCTCAAACGCAGCTAGAAGGATGCATTTTGACGGCAATTTACTGGATAGGTGAAGCCCAAAATGAAGCCGATCTAGATGTGTCTTTTCTGAAGTACTGGACTGCACTGGAGTGTATATTTACTGGAACTGAAAAACCTACACACGCTTTAGCGAAAGGGGTTGCAACAGTCAATGCTTTTAGTGGCTATGAATTTATAAGGATTGAAGATGCCAAAGAAGTGTATAAAAATATGACGAAGCTTTATGACAAACGCTCAGATATCATTCATCGAGGTATGAATTATTTAGCCAATCAAGTGATTAACGAAGCTGACATTTCTAAAATTTGTAAGTACACAGCATGGAGTATTCTCAGCTTGTTCCATCTACGTTCTATTGGTTACACGAGTATGCAAGAGGTTGGCGATCAAATTAATAGGTTATATTCACAGTGGAATGGTTAATAGCCAGGAACTGTGTGTAAAACGCTACCTAACGCAATTATTGAACCGACATTGAGTTGTTTTTGCTGCCTAGCTTAACAACTTAACTCGATGATCTTTGCGATCAGCCCACCAAAAATCTTAAAACAAAACCCTCATCGATAAATTTCAAAACTGATGAACGCTCATCGCTTTGACCAAATTATCTCTTAGTTCTTCCTCTGAACAAGATAGCCTTGGCGGTAATCACTTTTCTTTAATCTGGAAGCTTGACGTGCAGACCACTGACGCATAGGAGTAACTTTCTCTACATGAAGTAGCTTCTGGCGATAAGTATTATTATCTGTTAGTTGGGCGATCGCACCAGCAATAAATCGAGCGCAGCGTTCTGGCTGAGATGAGACTTGTTCTTCTGCAAACCGGATAACCAGCCAGTTTGCATCGACAAAACACTTGTTTCTATAGTCATCCTCGCCGATACAGTGAGTAGGCTTCCCAGTTGCAAATGAGATAGGTTCATCAACCTCCAAGTCTATGTGTAAGCCAGTATTTGGTTCAACCATCAGAAAATCAGCCGTAAATGGTAGTCGATGCCCTGGTGGAAGCATCATCTGCTGAGGAGAAACAATTTCACCAAAATAATGTTTGAGAACATTTTCAAACAGCCCCTCACTTGCCCCAATTGGTGCATCTCCTTGTCCGGACGGAAAAACTAAAGGGGTAAACTGTTTTCTGTCTTTCACTAACTCTGGAATAACAACGATTGGATATTCCGGTGTTTTTGCCATAACTGAAAATCGAAACACTTAGAAAATCAGAACTCTTGGCAATTATCTAAATTCACAACACCATTACACAATCAACAAAATACTGAAAAGAAACCAACTTTTTTCTAATTTTTTGGATTTAGAAATTAGAAAATTATCAGTTATCGTACAGCATCCCTTCTAGATAAGATTGCTTCTGATTACGCTACAAGCAACTAAGATGAAGTCTAGCTTTGAGTATCTCGAAGACCTGCTTGCGGACAATTATCCAATCATCGCCTGTGAATCCCCCCTCCAAGAACGTCACCGCTTCCTCATTCGTCTTACTACTTCCTGCCAGCAAGTAGGTAAAAAAGTCTATATATGGAATTTAAGCGAGGACAGTATTAAAGAATTGGTCGTCAGCCCCGAAAATAATCTTATTTTTCAATATTTTCACGACTATAAACCTTCTGTTAAACAAAATACGGAAGATTATTTTCAAGTACTCAATTTTTGGAGGGTTTATTCTGGCACTGGAGTACTAATCATTGAGAATATTTTTCCTTGGTTAAAAGAAAGCATAACTAAAGATACTGAATTTCTTCTTCTATCAGAATGGATTAAGTCGTCGCTAGTTAATCTAAAATTTCATACAAAAAATAGTGATAAGACTACCATATTACTAGGAGCCAATGCCGAGATAGCAAGCGAGATAGCGGCAGAAATTCCACTATGGAGTCAAGAATTACCAGATATACAAGAAATAATTACTAGTTTAATCAGCAGTAATTTATTTCCTTTAATTTATAATGAACAAGACTATTTAGAAATTGCTAACGCTAGTGCTGGGTTGTATATTTCTGATATTATTTCTTGCATAAGCGATATTAGAAAAAATCATGACTTAGGAAATTCCAGTGAGATAGCAAAGCTTCTACTAGCAAAAAAAATTCAACTGCTCAACCGCTTGTATGACATCGAATTCTTACCTCCACCAAAAGTCGAACTTGGTGGGTTAGAACTCATGCAGCAGTCATTCAAAAAGTTCAAGCGATTGCTTACCCCCCGTGCCAAACAATACAATCTGCGCGTACCCAAGGGGATTATGCTTGTGGGGCCACCAGGGACAGGAAAATCACACTCAGCAAAAGCCTGTTCCCAGAACATGGGTGTTCCCCTCATCATGGTCGATTGGGGCAACTTTAGAAGTTTTGGCAACCAAGCAGAAATGAAACTCAAACGCTTGTTGCGACTGGCAGATAGGCTCAACCAAGTAATTTTGTATTTCGACGACTTTGATAAAGGCTTCGCCGGGGATGATGACCTCGCCAAACGGCTTGCTGGTCAGCTTTTGACGTGGATGCAAGAGCGTATGTCAGATGTTCTGGTCATCGCGTCAGTTAACCGCATGGAATGGCTGCCACCCGAACTCACCCGTGCTGGACGGTTTGACTATTTATTTAAAGTAGACTTGCCCAATAATGGAGAAAGATATAGTATCTTCAAACTGCACGCTGCCCGGTTTGACGAACGCTTTCGCAATGGCGGCGACCCCTGGAGTGAGGAACAGTGGCGCAGAATTCTTAAAGCCACCAATCGGTGTGTAGGTGCAGAAATCCAGACAATTGTAGAACGCGCTGCTAGTACGATATTCTGCGAAACCATAACAGAAGATACCTACTCAGAAAGCCAACTCCCGGCACTTGAACTAACAATCGAGGCATTACTAGAAGAACGCCGCCAGATTAATCCGCTTGCTATCCGTGAAGCCGATAGAGTCGAATCAATGCGTAACAAAGCTGACCAACAAGCTTTACCTAGTAGTCCCATAGACGAAAGCAAGTTTGCTGTTGGCAACATTGATATTTTTAGCTAGGACACATCATAAATCAATTCAAAGTTTCATCATGTTTGGACGAAAGCAAATGTAACCAAAACATTTCAACAGTTCATAATCCTTACCATTTCTAAACACTTTACTACCTTATTTAGCTAAAACTATGGAAGTCACAAGACAAACTGCTCAAACCAACATTCAAACTAAACAATCACAAAATCCAGAAAAAAGCCTATTTTACAAATTCATCAAATTTATCAAATTTGTTGGGCCAATTGCTGGTTTTACTGCTGCCTTATCACCCCTACCGCTATACTTTTGGACTCGCCAGCCCCAGTATTTACCTATTGGCGCGACCTTTACCAGTAACAATCAAACAGTTCAACTCGAATTAGCTGACGATAGAAAAGAATATGCCCACGGGCTCAAATTTCGTAATTCGATTCCTGAAAATCACGGAATGTTATTTGTCCTCAAAAAACCTGAAAAAGTTAAACTTTGGATGAAAGATACGTATATTCCTTTAGATATGATATTCCTCCAAGATGGAGTTATCAAATCAATCGTAGAAGCAGCTCCCCCTTGCAATACCAAAATCTGTCCTAAGTACGATTCCGTCTATCCTGTTAACCAGGTTATCGAACTACCTGCTAACAGCACCAAAACTCTAGGCATTAAAGTTGGCAAGAAACTTCATCTAAACTTTTTAGAAAGTAAATAGCAGAAATAAACAGTCTTTTTGAGAAGAACGTGGCAGGGTGCATCTAATTGTTGGAGGAGTACAACTTTACCTTTCGGTGTCTGAAGTTGCGAACGAGATGTTACAGTGAAGCCATTTGCAATTGCAGGTGGCATTTCTTCTATTATTTACCCCTGTTGTGGATGCTACCAAACGTTACCGCTCGATGATTTGGTGGTTTTTGACTTTAAAACCATGCTTTTGAGCATGTTCGATCCATCCTCCACAACAGCCACAAGAAGGACTGCAATATACGGTCATTTCTGTTTACCAAACCATCGATGGGCTGAAGTCCCCGTACCGATTTCGGCAGAGTCAAAACGGCAACTATGGCAATAATTGCCAAATAAGGAATCGCTTGGACGCTCACGGCTGCTTTTTCTACTCGCAACAATATTTGCTGGCGGTGACGGGCATGGGTATCAAAATCTTTTCCCGATTCTGGATCGTTTTCTTCTCCCAATCGCTCCCGGCGAGAAGCCAAGTAAGCATTAGTAACGATTATAGGAATAGCAATGATATTTGAACCGAGCATCGTTCTTAAACCGATATCCGAAACTCCTGTAATCGCACTCGCCGTATTAATACCAATTTCGGGACTAGCAGCAGCTAAACCCACAAAAGCTGCACCAGCTACCTGAGTTAATCCCCACTGTCTTCGCAATTTCTTGAGGGGTGTTGTCCGTTTTCTATATCAAAACTAACTAACAGCGAGCAACTATCTCTCAGTAGGGAAAATGCACTCACTAACATAAAAATTACTACTAAAAAACTAGCTGCCGTATCCGCCCAAACCCAATTTAAATAAAAAATAGCTAACGCTGCTATTAATAAACCGAAGAAACTAGCACCATCGGCGATCGCATGAAAGAATACGCCCCGCACATTTAAATTATGATGACTTTCTTCGTAAAGCAAACTGGCATTTATTCCTTTAACAGCCAGTCCTAATGCTGCTATTGCCAGCATCGGTAAGCTAGTTTCAGATGCAAAAGCTTGAAAATTATGTATGATTCCCCAAAGAATCGATCCTGCCACGGCTAAGAGAATCAAGCCGTTCAGTAAGGCAGCTATAGCCTCAATTTGCGGAGGATTGAGAGGTAACTTAGTTTGAGGATAATAATCGACTAACCAAGCAGCAACTATAGCAATAGCGATCGCACTTAAATCGACGAAAAGATGACCAGATAGAGCGATTAAGGATAAACTATGTACTCGAAATCCCGTCATGAACTCCGCTAGAAATAGTCCGCTTCGCAAACACAAAACAATCCATAAGAGTTCGAGTGGCTAAGTTTTAGATTCTGTTTCAGATATATTTTTCGTTTTGATATCTCGGTTCAATTCTCCAATCATCCTCAATAGTGTCAAAACTGCGATCGCTACTCCAAGTTATTTGTCAGCTACCGTCCTCTCATCATGCCACCCACCATACACGGCATGAAATAACTATTGAACAGTTGGCTTCAATCGCTTGAGTACTGACTCAATTTATTTACTGACGAAGATTCATAGTGAGAGCATTGACGAACGCCTTGGGCTACGTCTGCTAGCAATTCATCCGCTAAATCTAAAAGCTTCGCAATTCGCATATCGGCAAGCTCATAGTACATAAACCGTCCTTGCTGCTTGCGTACCACCAGCTCGCAACAGCGCAGACAACTGAGATGATTCGATACGTTTGATTGGCTAAGACCAGTTTGGTCAACGATTTCACTTACCGTTAGCGAACCTTTCCGCAGCGTGTTAAGGATGGACAGACGAGAGGAATCAGAAAATCCTCGAAATAGCTTCGCCTTCAAGTCTGCTGTTTGAGTACAGGTAGTCATTTGCTTATTGCGTGCTTTAGACCATGACATATTACCAAAGGCTGATACGTTGACAACATATCACTAATTGATAATATATTACATATCAGCAACTACTGATACGTTTGACCTCAACAAAAGCACATTTTTGAAGGGCTGGCAAGATGAACTCAGCTTCAGCACTGAAAATTTTCCAGGCACAAATCGGTGGAATGGACTGCGGTGGTTGTGCTAAGACAATCGAAGCGACTTTGCAGAAACTTACCGGAGTCGCTGAAGTTAAAGTCAGTTTCGCTACAGAACGGCTGAGTGTAACTTACGACTCGCAGCAGGCGAATGAAGCCACTATTCGAGATCGCGTTACAGCCTTGGGTTACACGATTGAACCAATTCCAAATCAGGTCACTCAAGTTCAAACACCATCGACTCAAACTCTACAAGCGTATATAGGCGGGATGGACTGTGGCGGCTGTGCTAAGACTATTGCCGCAAATTTACAGCAGTTACCGGGAATTACGGAGGCAACGGTTAACTTCGCTTCAGAACGGTTGAACGTCATTTATGACCCGCAACAAGCCAGTGAAGCTGACATAGTTAAGCGTGTAACTGATTTGGGCTACATAGTCGAACTAGATACGACAGCGAATTCATCTGCTGGTACGGGCATTTCAACAGAGAACCTGGCTGATAATTTGCAATCTCGCAAGTCCGATCTAGGTGGATGGCAATTCTGGCTCTATACTCGCCGGGGACAAACGGTTGTTTTGAGTGGCGTTGGGCTAATACTGGGGTTGATTGCAGAACGGCTACTGTCACTACCTCTGGTTGCTCAGGGATTCTATGCTATTAGTTTGATTGTTGCCATCGTACCCATTCTCAGGGCAGCCTGGATTGCACTCAAATTGCGTCGTGCCGATATGAACCTGCTCATGACTTTAGCAGCGATCGGGGCGGCAATTTTGAATCAGTGGTTTCAAGGCGCATTAGTCATTTTTTTCTTTGCACTCGGAACAACGCTACAAAATTTTACACTTGGTCGTACCCGCAATGCGATTCGAGACTTAATGGATCTGACTCCTACAACCGCAACTGTTAGGCGGAATGGGCAAGAGTTTTCTGTTCCGGTTGAAAGTATTCTCTTAGGCGAAATTTTGACCATCCGCCCCGGACAGAGAATTGCTCTCGATGGCATAGTTATGTCCGGGATAAGTGCAGTCGATCAATCTCCTATTACCGGGGAATCTCTGCCAGAAAACAAGGAAAAAGGAAACCAAGTGTTTGCGGGAACTCTGAATCAGACAGGGTTTTTAGAAGTTGAGGTCACGCATACTGCCAAAGATACAACTGTTGCTCGGATTGTTCATCTGGTTGAAGAGGCTCAAGAAAGCCGCGCTCCTATCCAGCAGTGGGTTGACCGTTTTTCTACCATCTACACACCGATCGTCCTGACTCTTGCAGCAGCAATTGCATTTATTCCGCCGTTGTTCTTTGCCCAACCGCTTAATGTCTGGTTCTACAAAGCATTGGTACTGATCGTCATTGCTTGCCCTTGTGCTTTGGTAATTGCTACCCCCGTTTCTCTTGTCAGTGCAATTGGGGCAGCAACCCGAAAAGGAGTGTTGTTCAAAGGTGGCAAGGCATTAGAAACAGCCGGACGACTAACAACCCTTGCCTTTGATAAAACTGGCACGATTACTCAAGGAATGCCTGTTGTACAAGAGGTTTATACTTTAGGGGAAATGAGTGCAGATACTGTGCTACTAATTGCTGCCTCTTTAGAACAACAATCAGAGCATCCCTTGGCAAAGGCGATCGTGGCACAAGCAAAAGCCAAGGAAATGGAACTGGAGTCGCCAGAATCCTTTACTGCTGTCCCTGGTAAAGGAATTTGGGCAAAGTTTGGACAGTCTATTTACTTTGTCGGCAATCGCCGATTGTTTACTGAGCAAGAAATTTCACTATCAGCAGCAGATCAATCTTTGTTGAAGGAGATGGAATCACAGGGACAAACTCCCGTGTTAGTCGGGACTCGCCAAGGCTTAATCGGTGCGATCGCTCTAGCAGATGGTTTGCGTCTGGAATCAAAAGAAGCGGTTCGAGCGTTGAAACGACTTGGATTGAAGCGGCTGGTAATGCTGACAGGCGATCGCTCTCCTGTAGCTAGAGAGATTGCTCAACAGGTAGGCATTGATGAATATCAAGCTCAATTACTACCCGAAGACAAACTCCAAGCAATCTACAAACTTCGCCGTACTGGAGTGGTAGGTATGGTCGGGGACGGCATCAACGATACTCCCGCTTTGGCAGCCGCCGATGTCAGTTTTGCAGTGGGCAACATCGACGTTACCCTGGAAACGGCTGATGTTGTACTAACAAGTGGAGACCTGCGCCGGTTGGCTTATGCGATTAAACTCAGCCAACGCACTCTGTCAGTAATCAAGCAAAGTATTGTCCTGGCACTTGTCTTGAATGGCACGTTTATTCTCTTGGGAACTTTGGGGATAATCGGTTTGCCAGTAGCAGTGTTAGAAGATATGGGATCTTCCTTGTTCGTAACGCTCAATGCCATGCGATTGTTTAATACACGAATTGGCGAAGTTTAAGGTTTTGCTAAATCAGGTCAATATTGTTGGAGGTTATTATGTATCATTTAGCAGTTGTATCAACACTTTTGTTTACAGCCATTTTTTTCCACTGCCTAGTCAGTCTCAAGAACTAAGCTTTTAATGTCAGAGATTTGAACTACTACAATATGCACATTCTCAATTCACTACTTCTATTCATTCTGTCTGGTTTCTGTGAAATCGGAGGTGGCTATTTAGTTTGGCTATGGTTGCGTGAAGGGAAAAGTCTTTGGCTAGTGCTATGTGGGGCTGTTTTGCTAACAACTTATGGTTTTGTTGCCACCCTTCAACCGACAAACTTTGGTCGGGCTTATGCCGCTTACGGCGGAGTTTTCATCATCCTTTCTATCCTCTGGGGCTGGCGAATCGACAATGTTGCACCTAATCGCTTGGACTAGGTAGGATCTGCGATCGTTCTGGTAGGTGTTCTAGTGATGATGTATGCACCTAGAGCCTAGCAATATTACGTGAGGCAAGTCCGAGCGCTCCTCCTGCCAGCACTAACCAAGCAGAATTAATTTTGAATCGGAACACCGCGATCACAGTAAATATATTTAAGTAAATATCTATGGTTATGTAATGAAAATACCTACAATTATCAAAATATTGTGTGTAATTAACGCATTTGAGAAAACTGTAATTTTCATAACATGAATCTATTCTAAATATTGCAGTTTTTCTTAATAGCAATCGTCACTAAAAAATTCACCCAAATTTCATGTTGATATGAAACACTGGAAAAAGACTACTATTCTGTAAACTACTCACAAAAGCAATGTAACTAGCTAAAGAAAGTGGTAGTCCAAATTTACACATCAAACGCGACTCCGCTTTCTGAGTATATTTAGGACACAACAAGCGATGGGAATCTCGAATTTGTTTCAATCTTCTGCTCCACTGCGTTATGTTTCATTGACAACGTTGAGTTTGTTACTGCTAAATACGCCTACTACTGTTTTGGCTGGTGCTGGTCACGACCACAGTGGCAGCAGTGCGTTTCAAGCAGGAGGCGAATCGACGGGTTCCGTTGAAGTAGATGCAGAAACCGCAAAACTGTTAGCAGTTAAGGTAGAACCGGTGCAACGCCAACGGTTAGCGGTTGGCATTAAAACTACTGGACAGATTGAAACTCTACCTAGCCAGAAAGTAGAAGTTACCACTCCAATTCAAGGAGTAAAAGTAGTTGAACTACTGGTAGAACCAGGCACATCAGTAAAGAAAGGTCAACCCGTCGCTGTTGTCACTAGTCCTGACTTAGTGGAACTACGAGTTAATTCTCAGGAAAAACTGGCACAAGCACAGGCTGATTTACAGCAGGCTGAAGCTGATTTGAGGTTAGCACAACAAAACTATGACCGCTACCAACAAATAGCCGACTCTGAAATTGCCCAAGCCCAAAGCCAAGTCGCATTTGCTCAAGAAAAGTACGAGAAAGACAAACAGTTAGCTGACACTGGTGCTTTACCCCGACGCAACGCCTTAGAATCTCAAACCCAACTGGCAGAAGCTAAAGCCAAACTAACAGCAGCCAATAGTCGCCGTGATGTGATTGCTGCTGAAAATCAGCTAAAACGCGCTCAAGCAGCAGTTAGCCTAGCGAAGTCTAATATTAATCGCAGCAGTGCTATTTATGAAACGCGGCTACTACAACTAGGAAGCCGCGCTAATGCTAAGGGGCTAATCACAGTCACTTCGCCAATTTCCGGTAAGGTTGCTGATAGAGAAGTTACCATCGGTCAATCATTTGAGGACGCAGGTGGCAAGTTAATGACAATTGTGAATGATAGTCGGGTGTTTGCCACAGCAAATATTTATGAAAAAGATTTAGGCAAGGTAGGGACAGGTCAACCCTTAAGGATGAAGGTTGCTAGTGTGCCTAATC
The DNA here is from genome assembly GCF_015206815.1 of Fortiea sp. LEGE XX443. Classification (GTDB taxonomy): domain Bacteria; phylum Cyanobacteriota; class Cyanobacteriia; order Cyanobacteriales; family Nostocaceae; genus Nostoc_B. The sequence continues at coordinate 19,692 of NZ_JADEXZ010000003.1, read as the reverse complement.
AAACCTTTACAGGAAGAATTACACGGATTGGCTCAGTAGTTGCAGGAGAAACGCGAGTAGTACCAGTACAAGCCGAAATCAATAACGCTAGAGGACAGCTCAAACCTGGAATGTTTGCCGAACTGGAAGTTCTAACAGACCAAAAATCTCCAGCTATTTTGGCAATTCCTAGTTCTGCTGTAGTGGATGCAAATAATAAGAAATTAGTCTATGTCCAAAACGGCAAAGCCTTCCAATCTGTGGAAGTTGAGTTAGGACAAACCTCTGGAGATTTAATAGAGATTAAAAGTGGTTTATTTGAGGGAGATTCAGTCGTTACTCAGCGTGCGCCACAACTTTATGCACAGTCTTTGAAGGGTGGTAGTAAAGAAGAACATAACGAAGAAGGACATTCCCACTCTCAAGAAACTGAGGCTAAACCTAGCAGTTTGCCAATACCCTTATGGTTGCTAGGTGCAGGGGGAGGATTAGGCATTGCTATCGTAGCTTTCATGGGAGGTAGCTTCTGGTCTAGCCGTCGTATCCGTTCCGGTCTAGTACCAGTAAGTGATGCTTTTAATTATGAAACAGAGGTTTATATTGACAACCACAAACAACCAACCGCCTCTATTTCTGCCGAAGAACAGGAAAAATCTCGTCGTTCAGACAGTCATTAACAATTCACAAAAACAAAATCAACAATTAGCAATCAACAATTCAATAAATAATGATTAGTGCAGTCGCTAAATGGGTAATTTCTCGACGCTGGTTAGTAGTAATTGCGGCACTTATTTCTACAGTAATCATATTATTTAATACCATCCCGCAAATGCCACTGGATGTTTTTCCTAACTTTGCTCCTCCCCAGGTCGAAATTGAAACAGAAGCTCCTGGACTTGCTCCTGAAGAAATAGAATCTCTAGTGACATTACCAATTGAAAGCTCAATCAACGGTACACCGGGGATTAACTCTGTTCGTTCGTCCTCCTCAGCAGGACTGTCTGTAGTCAGAGTTGTTTTTGGCTGGGGAACAGACATCTATCAAGCCCGCCAGTTGATACAAGAACGACTGCAACAAGCAGTGAGTAAGCTACCTGAAGGAATTGAAACACCAAGACTTGCTCCGATTAGTTCGCCTATCGGCACTGTATTAAAATATGCTTTCACAGTAGAAGCGGAAGAAGAAAACCAAAACCTCAAATCCAAAATCGATTTAATGGAAGTACGGCGCATCGTTGATTGGCAAGTGACAAACCGCCTTTTAGCAGTTCCTGGCGTGAGTCAAGTGCTAGTGTATGGCGGTGAAGTGCGTCAGTATCAAGTATTAGTAGATCCGAACAAACTCAGAGCTTTCAATGTATCCTTACAGCAAGTATCTGAAGCAGTACAGGGAGCAAATGTCAATGCTCCTGGTGGCTTTTTAATCACACCTGATAAGCAAACTTTGATTCGGGGAATAGGGCGAATTGAATCCCTGGATGATTTAAAACAATCTGTAATTGTTGCCCGTCAAGGAACGCCTGTCCGGTTGGGAGATGTTGCCGACATTCAAATTGGCGGTGCGATTAAGATTGGCGATGGCAGCTTAAATGGCAAAGATGCTGTAGTGGTGCTGGTAAATAAACAACCCCTAGCTGATACTCCTACCGTTACCCGTGCCATTGAAACTGCAATGACAGAGTTGCAAGCAGGTTTACCGAAAGGAGTAAAGGTAACACAAACCTTCCGCCAAGCAGATTATATTGATGCTTCAGTAGAAAATGTCAGATCCGCCTTGGTGGAAGGTAGTATTATTGCCGCAATTATCCTCATTCCATTTTTGATGAATTGGCGGACTCTGGGAGTTGTGCTGTTGAATTTTGCCCTAACTTTTATATTTTCATTGCAAGTATTATCTTTTTTGGGCTTAGGGCTAAATACAATGACTTTGGGAGGATTAGCCGTAGCCATTGGGACAGCGATCGATGATGCGATCGTCTATGCGGAAAATGTTGTTCGTTTATTGCGACAAAATAAGCACTCTTCCAACCCTCGCTCAGTACTAGAAATTGTTTTTGAAGGAGTACAGGAAGTCCAGCAATCTCTAATTGGGGCAACTTTAATTACTATTGTCGTATTTTCTCCAATATTTGCCCTCGCAGGTGTAGAAGGTCGAATTTTTGGGCCAATGGGGATAACTTATCTAGTAGTGGTCATGGTTTCTAGTTTAGAAGCATTACTAGTGAGTCCGGCGTTGTGTGCAATTTTACTGCCACAGGGAAAAATGCCGTTAAAAGAACCATTAATACCCCGAATTCTCAAGCGGTTATATTATCCTTGTTTAGATTTTGCTATCCACAGTCCCATGATGATTATCTCTGTGGCTGTGGCGGGAATGGTAGCAGCAATCGTGATTTTTCCAGCTTTAGGACGGGCTTTTTTACCAGAGTTTCAAGAAACAACTTTGGTAAATACTTTAGCTGTTTATCCAGGCTCATCTTTAGAAGCTACTAACAGTGCCGCCTTTGTATTAGAGACTAAACTTAAAGATGATTCCAGATTAAAATATGTGCAATTACGGGCAGGACGCGCCCCTAATGACCCAGATGCAGCACCTGTAAATCTCGCTCACCTCGATATTGGCTTGACTGACAAAGGAATGGAAAAACGTCAAGAAACAGTAGAATGGTTGCGAGAAGAATTTAATCAAGTACCGGGTGCAGCTGCCAATATTGGTGGATTTATTTCGCACAGAATTGATGAAATATTATCTGGGGTCAGAAGTCAAATCGCTGTGAAAATATTTGGCTCAGATTTAGAAGAACTCCGCGCAATTGGTAAACAAGTTGAAGGTGTAATGTCATCTGTTTCTGGGCTGGTGGATTTACAATTAGAACCGCAAGTGCCTATCGAACAGATTCAAATAAAATTTGACCGTGTTGCTGCATCACGTTATGGTTTAACTGTTGGGCAACTATCTGAAATAATTGAAACTGCGCTCAATGGCAAAGTAGTATCGCAAGTTTTGGAGCAACAACAAAGTTTTGATTTAGTGGTATGGTTACAACCACAATACCGAAATAATTTACAAACAATTGAAAATTTATTAGTTGATATCCCTTCTGTTGGGGGAGATGCAGGGGCAAATAAAATTCCTTTAGCTACCTTAGCTAAAGTTACTTATGGCACTGGCCCCAATACTATTAACCGGGAAAATGTCTCTCGTCTAATTGTAGTATCTGCGAATGCTCAAGGTAGAGATTTGCGATCGCTAGTCAATGAAATTCAAAACAAAGTCAAGGCACAAGTGCAATTGCCCTCTGGTTACTTTATTCAATATGGGGGTCAATTTGAAGCCGAAGAAAGAGCGTCACAAAATATTTTAATTTTCAGTGCCATTTCTTTCGTAGTAATTACGGTATTAATGTATCTTTCTGTTAAATCTATTGCTTCTACAGCAATGATTATGATTAACTTGCCAATTGCTTTAGTCGGAGGTGTAATTGCTGTAGCCTTAACAGGGGGGGTTGTTTCAGTTGCTTCCTTGGTAGGTTTTGTAACTTTATTTGGTGTCGCCACTCGTAACGGACTGCTTTTAGTAGATAATTACATCACCAAATTTGCGATCGGAATGTCGTTAAAAGAAATCCTGATAGCTGGGTCAATGGAAAGACTCAATGCGATTTTGATGACATCATTTACTTCGGCTTTAGGATTAGTACCATTAGTCATTGCAGTAGGGCCAGGTAAAGAAGTTTTGCAACCACTTTCGATAGTAGTTTTGGGTGGTTTGTTTACTTCTACAGCGTTAACCTTGCTGGTTTTACCAGCTTTATATTCTAAATTTGGCAAATTTTTATTGCCTCAGAAAAATCCAACCTTTGTGGAGGATGGGAAAGTTGCTAGTCCTGTTTTAGAAAATTAATTTTCTTAGAAGAACTCCGCCAGCTTGTGATGCAGTCAGAAGTTGCAGGAGAGGCAAGTTTTTAATTGTTAATTTACCAAATATTGAGGAGTGTCAATCAATGAAATTGTTAAAAACCAGCTTTGTAGTTTTAGGCAGTGTCAGCTTGCTTTTCTTAGGTGCTTGTAGTGGTAGTAATCAAGCTGCAAATTCAGAGACTAATTCAGCAGCATCAACAACAAAAACGGCTGCCAAGACTGAAACCGCAGCGAAAGATAATCATTCAGAAAATGATGGTCATTCTCATAATAAAAATAATGCTCATAGTCATTCCGAAGATGGCAAAGGCGAGCATTCACACGGCGGTCAGGTTATTGAGTCGGGGCAGTATCATTTGGAGTTTCTTGCTGAACCGGAAAATGATGTGACTCACATAGATTTCTATTTAAAGAAAGGAGAGAAACACGATACAGTTTCCAATGCAAGAGTAACGGCTCAAATTCAGCTACCTGATGGTAGCCAAAAATCGCTTCCCCTCACCTATGAAGCTAAAGAACAACATTACCATGCTGTACTTTCTAAAAAAGCAGCAGGTGAGTATAAAGTTGCTATTCTTTCTGATATCAATGGTGAAAAAGTGAACGGTCGCTTTACCTTCAAGCGATAATTAACAGCAAGTGCTAACAATCAGATAACAGTTATGGTTCACCAACATGACCGCGAACTAACCAAATGGAAGTAAATAACGGGACTTAAACAAAAATCAAGCCCAAACGTAGCCCAAACTAGCTTTATAAGAAGCAAACACGTCCCGATTCAAGTTCAACCAATCAACAAATCGAAAAGACATGGCTGTTCTAAACGCTTCTAAAGCTTCAGTAAAAGTATTCAAAGGTTTGTTAGCCCACCTTCGTCTTAATCCCCCAGTTAACTGATGCCAAAGAATAAAAGTGTAGGCACAGAAAACTAGAATAAAATGGCGCAGTAAACTCCTTTTATCTCGAACTTGATATTCTTTAAATCCTAACCATCCCTTGGCTTCTCGATAGAAAACTTCCACCCAATTCCGTTGAGAATAAGTGTCAACTATCCATTGAGGCGTAACAATTGATGAGGAAATATTAGTAATAAAATAATCAATATCCGTGGCTTGAGCGAAAGTATCAGCGTTCATGACGATGGCAATATTTCGCTTGCCCACAAGTTGCGGCATCTCTATTTCTCTAGTTACTACCCATACTGTTTTTGGCTTATCTAAGTTTAGTTGAATTTTTTTTAAAAGCCTCTTTGGATAAACTCTGTGCGAGTTCATCAAGCCTAATTGTTTGTTGAATTTCATCTTGAGAAGCAACATTTACTTTTCTATTTTTAGCCAATCCTCCTAAATACTTTAATTGCCGCTTTTCTAGCTCTAATAGGAAGGATGTGTTATTGCCATATCCTGCATCTACAATTACTATCCCAGGATGATATTTTCTGTTTATAACTCTGTCTATTAACTTGATTGCTAGTTCTGGTTTCTTCTCAAATAGCGGGTCTTGCTTTCCTTGGGATAACGAATCAGCGTGTTGATATAACTCTATATCTAACGGTAAGCTTTTTTTTCCATCATCTAAATGTGTTGTTACTACTACTATTCCATTATCGGTTTTGCCAATTTCTCCGATATACTGTCTCCCTACTCCAGCAGTAAAATTCCCACTCTTTCTATGACCAGAATCATCAATTATTAAACTAAAACCTCGACTAATTCTCGTCTGGCTACACTTGTTCATGATTTCTAAGCGACGCTCATTCACCTGTGAACTAGACCAAGGTGCTTCGGTTAAAAAGTGGTGTAATCGGTGGTAACTCACCTCTACCGCGTTCTCTGCCATTTGAGACAAGTTTTTTCTTTCGCTTTCACCCAATAATCCTCCTACATAGTGCCTAAACTCTCTTTTTTGAGCTTTATGACTAAACAAATCATCAAACCGTTGACACCATCTTTCAAAGCACGGAGGCATGGCTGCGGAGGTAGTTTCTTTCATGAGCTTCTGTCAACGTGAAAGCTATGCTGTTTAAGCATTATAACCGAATGGCACTAAGAAAAGCTAGAAGCCAGACATTTCAAGGGCTACAGCCTTTAATGCCCATTTAGTAGTAATAGCCTGAGTCAGGCGATCGCTCTCTTAAAGATGATGTATGGTTAGTCAAAAATTTTTGGAGGTAGAAAAAGCTTACTCGTTCATGAAATACTTCTTGAAGACGAGCAAGCCAAGATCATAAAGACTACTGTGACACTAAGAGTACAAATCCTCAAGGATAAATTTAGCCAAAGTTTAGGTTTACCTTTCAAAGAAATATTGCCAGAATCGATAATTAAACAAGCAATATCTGAGCTAAAAATAAAATATAAAAAGCGGTTATTTGACCCGTTAATAACTTTATGGACATTTTTATCGCAAGTATTAGATAATGATAAAACTTGTCATAATGCTGTGAGTAAAGTAATTGCACATTTGGCAGAAGAAGAGGTAGAAATTCCATCAACTGATACTAGTGCTTACTGTCAAGCTAGGGCAAGGTTGCCAGAGAAATTATTAGAGAAACTTTTCAATTATTCTGCACAAAGCCTAGAAGAGAAAGTGAACCAAGGAAATTTATGGTGTGGTCGTAATGTAAAGGTAATAGATGGCTCTACTGTATCTATGCCAGACACAGTAGAGAACCAAAAAGAATATCCTCAACCTAGTACCCAACAAGAAGGATGTGGATTTCCAATTGCGAAAATTGGGGTGATATTCAGTTTAATTACAGGAGCCGCCGTTGCTTTGTGCATCGATGTCTTGAATACTCATGATATTAAATTAGCAAGAAAACTGTACAGTTTTCTTAAACCCAATGATGTACTTTTAGGTGATAGAGCTTTTTGCGCTTATGCCGATATGGTTACTATTACTAAACTAGGTTGTGATGCTGTATTTCGTAAGCATCAATCTCGCACAACCACTATGCGGAAAGGTAAAATTATTGGTGATTGTGACAAGCTTGTTACTTGGCATAAACCTAAAAAATGCCCTAATGGATTAAGTAAAGATGAATTTGATGCTTTACCTAAAAGTATAACTGTGCGAGAAATTTACTATTACATTGTTATTCCTGGCTTTCGTACTCAAACGATTAGTTTAATTACTACCCTTCTGGAGCAAAATATCTATCCTACCTTAAAAATCGTTCGGCTTTATTATCAAAGATGGCAAGTTGAACTCGACTTAAAACATTTAAAAACTACCTTAGATATGGATGTTTTACGATGTAAAACACCTTCAATGGTACGAAAAGAAATTCACGTTTATTTATTAGCTTACAATCTACTTCGTAGCTTAATGTGGTCTGCCGGGACTACTTACAATACTCCTCCCTTACGTTTATCCCTGCAAGGTACTCGTCATCATTTAATTAACTTTTTTCCCAAATTAGAAGCTGCTAGCTCTCAAAAACGGCTTAGACTCTACCGCACTTTGCTTAAAATTATCGTTCACAAAATCGTTCCTGAGCGTCCCGCACGCAATGAACCACGAGTTATTAAACGCCGCCCCAAAGCTTACCCCAGATTGACCAAACCCCGGCACGAATTACGTCAGCAATTGCAGAGTGCTTAATTGATAAGCGTTTTCGCTTTTCTTAGTGCCATTCCATTATAACCCTTTTTTATTTACTCTTCTGTTTAAGTCCCGATAACAATTCATATTAGTTGATTGCTATCAATGGCATCTGTAATCGGAGAATTTCTTATTCTCTCTTGACTCTCCAGTCAAGAGGAGAGTATATATTAGCAAAAGTTTCCTACAGAAACTTGAAAACCCTTTCAATAACAGGACAAATTCATGGTTAAACTCAATCAGATTAAGAGGCTTTCTCTAGCGGCGGTTGCTGCGCTTGCTGTTACCGCGGTTACTGGTTTAGCAGTTTGGGCATCAACCCCTTGTACTACTCCTACTCCTGATTGTCCAGAAGTAAATTGTGACAAATAATTTGTCTATATCGTATTTAATTTTGCTTGCCGATTTTAAGTACTAAGGGAAAGGCACTAACTTATTAGTGCCTTGATTTTGACAATTTTAAATCCATGTAACTAGCTAAAATTTCATCCAAATTTCATCTCATTTTGTCAAACTATTTAAGTGGTAGCTTCATTTACCAAAAATGATTCTGATCATTAAACAACATATTGAAGTAATTAAATTAACAAATTACTAAAGTAAATTTACTGCTTATGAAAGTTTTGCTAGTTGAAGATGAGCCGGATCTAGGTGCGTCGATTCAGCGAAAGTTGAGTAAAGAAAGATATATTGTTGACTGGGTTTTGGATGGAAATGAAGCCTGGATTTATCTAGAACATAATTGGACTCAATATACACTAGCAATTTTTGATTGGTTGTTGCCGGGAATCTCAGGTTTAGAACTATGCAAGCGATTACGTAGTCGGGGCAATGCTTTGCCTGTGTTGATGCTAACCGCTAAAGATAGCATGGCAGATCGGGTGGCTGGTCTAGATGCTGGGGCTGATGATTATCTGATCAAGCCGTTCGGTATGGCAGAACTATTGGCAAGGTTGCGTGCTTTGCAAAGGCGAGCTGCTTTTGGAAGCGCATCGCTTACGCCCCAGATCCAACCTTTACAATTGCAAGTTGGTGGACTGATTCTAGACTGCGGTAATTTTACAGTTTCTCGGCAGTATCCTAATGGTGAAAATAAGGTAATTTATTTAACAAAAAAAGAATTTCAGTTATTAGAATACTTGATGAAACGTCCTAATACAGTTATCACCCGCGATCAAATTTTAAATCATCTGTATGCCTTTAGTGCAGAACGCGTTAGTAATGTAGTAGCAGCTCAAATCCGACTTTTGCGACGCAAATTATCGGAATATGGTTGTGATGGCTTAATAGAAACTGTCCCTAGTATGGGCTATCGTTTCAATCCTGGCAATGCAGATTCGACTATTTCGTAAGACTCGCTGGCAATTGGCTACCTGGTATGCGGTAGTTATGGCTCTGATTCTGTCTTTATGCGCTTTCGTAGTTTATGAGGTAATCATTGAGGCTTATGTAGTTTCTATCAACCGAGAACTGGAATCAGTAGCAGGTACACTACATGATGTAATTGAACCAAATTTAAAACAACCTAGTATTATAGAGCCAGTTTTCCAGCAGGTTTTACCAAATATTTGTTTAGCCCAGTCCAGTTGTCCTACCCAAAAGATTCTCAGTCACAGTCAAAGCACCCATAATGAACACGGCATTTTTAGTACTGTATACAGAGATAAGCAATATTACATCCGTTTTGTCGATGGTTCAGGGCGGTTAATTGCGGTAGCAGGTTTCAAAGCTAATGAACTACCACCGACTGTGGAAACTCAAGTGTGGCAAACAGTCAAAGACTTACAAGGCAATCGTTACAGTCAAAAATCTCTATTGTTACACACTCAAGATAATCGGGATTGGGGCTATATTCAGGTAGGACGCAGTTTAAGTGACCTTGACAGTCGTCTGGCTGCTTTAAAAGTGATTTTGGCGTTGGGATTGCCAATTACGGTATTGTTAGTTGGCGGTTCTAGTTGGTGGCTGGCAGGGTTAGCAATGCGACCAATTGACAGGTCTTATAAACAAATGCAACAGTTTACATCTGATGCCTCTCATGAATTGCGTACTCCCCTAGCAGCGATTAATGCAACGGTAGAAACTTTATTTGATATGGAGTATCTAACTGAGGAGACGCGAGATATTTTGGCATCTATTCAACGTCAAAATCATCGATTAGCTGAATTAGTTCAGGATATGCTGTTACTGTCTCGATTAGAACAGCACACGCTGGCGACACAAAAAATACATTGCTGTCTGAATGTTTTGATTAATGATCTGATAGAAGAATTTTCAGCCTTAGCGGCTGCGGCTTCTTTGCAGCTAACATCTTCGATTTTATGCCAAGAACTTTTATATGTAATGGGAGATGAAGACCAACTGTTACGTGTACTTTCTAACCTAATTGCCAATGCTATTCAATACACCCCTGCTGGCGGTTATGTAAATGTCATTCTCAAACGCAGCAACGGTCATGCTGTAATTGAAGTTCAAGATACAGGTATTGGTATTGAGTCGCATGAGCATAAGCTGATTTTTGATCGTTTTTATCGAGTTAATAGCGATCGCTCGCGTCGTACTGGTGGATCTGGATTGGGATTAGCGATCGCGCAAGCAATTGTTCAGGCTCATGGAGGTAGTATACAGGTGCAAAGCCAAGTTGGTAAGGGTAGCACTTTCATCGTTCACTTACCCTTGACAGACGAAGCGATCGCTCGCATCGTACTGAGGGATCTGGATTGGGATTAGCGATCATCGCCCAAGCAATTGTTCAAGCTCATGGAGGTAGTATACAGGTGCAAAGCCAAGTTGGTAAGGGTAGCACTTTCATCGTTCACTTACCCTTGACAAACAAGCGGAAGGAACCGACCGAAAATCAATGACGCTGTATTTTCAATTCAACTCAGTTTTAAGAGTTTTTGAGCTTTCTCGAAGTAGGGATAATGCGTTGATGAAAATTAGTAGGGAAACAAATATACTGGCGATCGCATCTGCCCAAAACCAGTTCAGCATTATAACTGCCAAAGATGCAACTAAAAGGCTAATAGAGTTGATAGCATCAGCGATCGCGTGCAGAAATACACCGCGTATATTTAAGCTGTGATGGCTCTCCTCATATAGCAAAGCAGCGTTTACCCCTTTCACCACAAATCCCAAGACAGCCATAATTAGCATGGGCAGACCTGCACTAAGTTGTGGCGCTTGAATCTGCTTGAACGCTGACCAAGCTACGAATACAGCAATTCCGAGTAGGAGCAAACTATTAAACGCAGCTGACCAAGCTTCTAAATGGTTTGGATTAAAGTCTAGTTTATTTGATGAACGACGGTTGAGTTCAGCTACCACTAGAGCAACAGCGATCGCTAAGACATCAACCATCATGTGTCCCGCAACAGCAAGTAAAGACAGGCTATGAATCCACAGTCCGACGATTAACTCTGCCAAAAAAAGCCAACTCCGCATTCCTAACACTATCCATAGAAGCTTGATAGGCTGTTCTCTTGTTTCATTTGCAAGTGTAGATGTATACATAATTTAATAGAAGCTAGAGAAAAGTGCTGTTAGCGTCAGCGGGGCGTTGAGCAGCGTACTGAGTGAAAATGCGGTTGGTGATAGGTTTTGAGTAATCAGGACTGTCCTAACCTATACTCCGACTGCTCTAGAGAGCGACTACTCCTGAAAGCACAGTCCACTACTTAGCAATGCGGGTAGCATTGAGAATTGCCAACAGTGCTACACCCACATCTGCAAACACGGCTTCCCAAAGTGTTGCCAGTCCAATGCTTCCTAGCGCAATAAAGAGTGCCTTAATTGCTAGTGCTACTACAATATTTTGCACTACGATTTGACGGGTTTTCTGGGCAACTTTGATGGCTTCTGCCACCTTAGAGGGAGCATCTGTCATTAGCACGACATCAGCAGTTTCAATGGCAGCATCTGACCCTAAACCACCCATTGCTATACCGACATCGGCTCTAGCAATTACAGGCGCATCATTAATGCCATCGCCGACGAATGCGAGTTTTGCTTTGCCAGATAGGTCTAGCAGTTTTTCGATTTCGTCTACTTTTCCTTCTGGTAGCAATTCGGCGATGAAAGTATCTAAACCGAGTTGACGAGCCACAGAGGAAGCAACCACCTGATTATCTCCCGTCAGCATCACAGTTTTCTCTACACCCATTCGTTTCAAATCTCGAATGGCTTGAAGAGCATCTTCTTTGATTTCGTCTGCAATGAGAATGTATCCGGCGTAGCGTCCATCTACTGCCAAATGAACCACTGTACCTGCGACATCACAAGTGTTATGGTCAATTTTTTCTCGATGTAAGAGGCGATCGTTGCCTGCTATCACGACTTGATTTTGAACAACTGCCCGGATACCATGTCCCGGAATTTCTTCGTAATCTGTAACCTCAGATTCAGCAATTGGTTGAGCGTAAGCTTGGAGAATCGACTGTGCTACCGGATGATTTGAGTGAGATTCGGCTTTCGCTGCCAAGGTCAGCAATTCCGACTCAGAAAACCCATTTTTTGTCACAACTTGGGTAACTTGAAATGTGCCTTTGGTTAAGGTTCCCGTTTTATCAAACACAACAGTTTTTACCGTAGTCAGCGCATCTAGGAACGTCGAGCCTTTGACCAAAATTCCCCGCTTGGCGGCTCCCCCAATTCCACCAAAATAACCCAGAGGAATACTAATTACTAGTCCGCAGGGGCAGGAAATGACCAGTAGCACCAAAGCCCGATATACCCAGTCTGCTCGATTTGCTCCTGGAATCAGTAGGGGAGGTAACAGGGCAATCCCTAGTGAGAGAAAGACTACAACGGGTGTATAGTAGCGGGCAAACTTAGTAATAAATTTCTCAGTAGATGCTTTTTTGCTGGTGGCATTTTCCACTAAGTCAAGCACCTTGGCAATCGATGATTCGCCAAACAGTTTCGTGACTCGAATCGTCAGCACACCCGATTTATTAATCATGCCTGCGAGAATGGTATCTCCAGGTTTCACGGTGCGGGGGACTGACTCTCCTGTGAGAGCTGAAGTATCGACTTGGGAGTTACCCTCAAGAATTTCACCATCAAGCGGTACTTTCTCGCCTGGTTTCACTAAAATCAAGTCTCCGACGTTGATTTTTTCTGGGGAAACCTGTTTGATTGTGCCATTTACTTTCAGGTTAGCGGTATCGGGACGAACTTCTAGCAACGCTTTAATCGAACGGCGCGATCGCCCGACTGAGTATTCCTGAAACAACTCCCCAACCCGAAAGAACAACATTACGGCAACGGCTTCAGGCAGCTGATGAATGGCGAGTGCGCCCAAGGTTGCGATCGTCATCAAAAAGTTTTCATCAAAGATTTGCCCTCGGAGAATGTTCCTTCCAGCCGTTTTCAGCACTGTCCAACCACTTAACAAATAAGCTGGAATAATTACGGCAAATTCAGCAATGTTGTAGGGTGTGTTGTGTAAGGGTTTTTCAAACACAATGGCAATGGTAAACAAAGCGATCGCTATCAGTACGGGTGGTAGTTCTTTCTTAAGATTAAATTCGCCAGCACCGTGAGAGTGACCATGATCGTGTTCATCTTCCTCGTCATGCTCGTCGTGAGTATGACCATCTTCATGACTATGCCCTGCACAATCATGGTCATGGTTGTGTCCTTCACCATGATGGTGGTGATGGTTGGGCGCTTTAGTGGAAGTTTTAGGTGCGGGCGATTTTGGGTTTTCAATGGTATAGCCCAGTGACTTGACTCGCTCTTGGATTGTTACCTCGCTCACCTGCTGCGGATCGTAGGTCACTGTTAACCGCCCAGTTGCCACCGTTACAGATGCTTCACTCACCCCTCTCAATCGTTCCAGGCTACCTTCTATCTTCATCTTGCAGCCTGTGCAGTCCATACCACCTATCTGCATCTGCTGAGTTTTGAGCGATGGAGTTTGAGCCATAGGGGTTTAATCCACGGTTGAGGAAGAACTTTTCTGAACTTTAACATAAATCATGAAATATCTGAAGATATTCTCAGATATTCATGTGTTAGAATGAGAATCATTTCCTATACTGAATCTGCATCCTGCGCTTTGCAGCTAACTCCAAGTTCTATGAGCAAATCATCGTCATCAAAATCACAGTCTTTTCCCAGCCAGGATCTACCCAGTTGCGACACGCATCTCGTCCATCTTGAGCAGGTACGTCAGGTGCAGTCAGAGGTAATGCCGATCGATCGGGCGCAACAGATGGCAGAGTTTTTTAGTGCCTTGGCCGATCCCAACCGTTTGCGTTTGATGTCTGCGTTAGCTCATCGAGAACTCTGTGTCTGCGATTTAGCTGCTGCTGTCAAGGTCAGTGAGTCGGCGGTATCGCACCAATTACGAATTTTGCGATCGCAACGCTTGGTGAAATATCGGCGAGAAGGGCGTAATGTCTATTACAGTTTGGCTGACCGCCATATTATCAACCTTTACACAGAAGTTTCAGAACATTTGAGAGAGGTAAAGGATTAAGCTGAGCCTTGTTTTTAACAATAGTGTATAAAAAGGTTATGCAATTCCATCTAAACTAATCTTTATAAAAATATTTGTGACAGCAGTTACAAATGCTCTTTTCTATGTCTGAGTACAGATATGAGTACATATATAAATATCTATATTCAGTATATTGATATTTCTGCCAGATTTTTTGACATTATGAGAGAAATATGAAAATCTCTTCGGCAGAATAAATGGCTATACCAGAAAACAAACCCAGCTTAAGCGAAGTTCACCGCAGCATCAGAGTCCCCAACAGCAAGAGCTTTTGGCGTAAAATGCTGGCTTATGCAGGGCCAGGATATCTCGTTTCAGTGGGATATATCGACCCTGGAAACTGGGCTACAGACATCGCTGGGGGGGCTAAGTTTGGCTACACCTTGTTGACAGTCATTTTGCTGTCTAACCTGATGGCGATATTACTGCAATCGCTATGTGTACGTTTGGGTGTTGCTACAGGGCGAGATTTGGCACAGGCTTGTCGAGACTATTTCAGTCCGAAGATAAGCTTTTGTTTGTGGGTACTGTGCGAGATTGCTATTGCAGCTTGTGACTTAGCAGAACTACTAGGAAGTGCGATCGCGCTGCAACTTTTATTCGGTATTCCCTTGGTGTGGGGTGTGTGCATCACTGCGCTAGATGTCATAGTCTTACTATTCTTGCAACATAAAGGCTTTCGCTATACAGAAGCCTTGGTAATAATGCTGGTAGCAACCGTAGGCTTATGTTTCACAGCGGAAATTCTGTTCTCCCGACCTGATATGGGGGGAATTTTGTTAGGATATTTGCCCAAGCGAGAAATTTTACAAAATCCAGAAATGCTCTACATTGCCATTGGCATTTTAGGCGCAACCGTGATGCCTCACAACTTATATTTACACTCCTCTATTGTGCAGACCCGTGATTGGCAACCAACTTCTAACAAAAGATGGGAAGCAATTAAGTTTGGCACAATTGATTCAACTTTTGCTCTGTCGTTGGCATTGTTTATTAACTCAGCTATTTTAATTGTGTCTGCGGCCACATTTCATTTCTCTGGGAATCAGAATGTGGCAGAAATTCAAGATGCTTACAAACTGCTTTCACCATTGTTAGGAGTTAGTGCTGCTAGTGCCATCTTTGGAATTGCTTTACTTGCCTCTGGTCAAAGTTCAACACTGACTGCAACCCTGGCTGGGCAGATTGTGATGGAAGGATTTTTACAATTTCGCCTTCCGTCCTGGTTACGCCGTTTAGTTACCCGTTTGCTTGCTATTATTCCAGCGTTAATTACGATTATTATCTTTGGGGAAGATAGTACAAGTCGCCTCATCGTTCTTAGTCAAGTTATCCTCAGCTTGCAGTTACCGTTTGCAGTGATTCCATTAGTAATGTTTACTAGTAATCGCCGCTTGATGGGTGAGTTTGTTAATCCTTTGTGGTTAAAATCTTTAGCCTGGGGAGTTGCTATTGTCATCGTTGGCTTAAATGCTTGGCTGCTATTACAAAGTCTTTTGGGATGGCTGTTATCAGTTCCCAGTTAAAATGAAAGAACAACTCCTTGGCAATCCAACGTCATGCTGCAAGTAAAGGGTAAAGCTATGAACCATATCAAGCGAACAATAGCCATCCTGGGAATAACAAGTCTACTGGGTGTCATACCTATTGCTGTCTCGGCGCGGGAAGCACAATTACCTCTGAAGGCGGCGAATTTTCAAGATTATTACAACCAAGGGGTGCAAAAGCTTAACCAAGGTAACTTCAATGATGCGATCGCAGATTTTAACTCTGTAGTGCAGCTGAATCCACGATATTACGAGGGTTTTTGCCTTCGAGGTTTAGCTAAATCTCAATTGAGAGACTTTAGTGCCGCAATCTCTGACTTTAACCTAGCACTGCGGTTAAATCCCAAGCATACAGATGCTTATAATGGTCGGGGAATTTCTTATGTAGAACTAGGAGATTTTCAGAAAGCCATTGCTGACTTTAAGCAAACAATAAAAATTGATCCGACCTCACAAGACGGTTACTATAATTTAGGACTTGCTCATTTTAGACAGGGTAATCATCAACAAGCGATCGCAGACTTTAACCAAGCACTACAAATCAATCCTAACCTAGCTGATGCCTATGGGAACCGAGGACTGGCACAATATGCTTTAGGAGACAGTAATAGTGCTGTTACAGACCTTCAGCAAGCTGCAAACCTGTTTCTTAAACAAGGTGATACCCAAGCTTATCAACAAACACAAGCCCTGATTCAGCAAATTCAGCGTTAATAATTTGTTCGGGTGAATGATAGTAAACACTAATTTTCTCTTTAGTCATGCTCAATTTTCATCTTAATTTCACTTTGATGTCTCTATACTATTATTGAGCCGTTTAAACTTATGCTTTGATGCAGAATCAGACTTTTAATTGTAGTATTACAACTAAAAGCCTGATTTTTTAATATCATCTGCAACTGATTTTCACGATCTTGTTAGTTCTTGAGACTGAAAATATTGAATTTTTTGTGGCAGTAACTAAAGTTTGAGTTCAGGTTTAGCTACCTACCACAACATCAATAAATTATTTTTTGAACTAGCCAAAATTTCACCCTAATTTCATCCTGACCTGTCAAACTTATTATTTAAAGGTCTATTCATTGAACCTCGTAACATATTTGACATAATTGTTGTTTAACAATTCAAGATGAAGAAAACATCGATTTATATAGGTACAGTGTTTGCTATTAGCACTATAGCTTTGATTTTCCTTGATTCTGCAAATGCTAAGGAGACTAATATTGATAATAATTTGCAATATCCTACTAATAGCTGGCGTTTTGTAAAACATACTTTTCGAGTAAACATTCCCGAAAATAACAATGCTCTTTCTCAACTTATTATTGAAACTCCATCTACTGTAGCAGTGAGTAATGACATTAATGTCTTGGATGTGAATGGTCAGAGGATTAATACTAATATTTCCGTTAATGGCAGACAGATTATTATAGATTTTCCTGAACAGGTTATTTCTAATAATAAACTCTTAGTTAACTTTAATAAAGTTCAACAGCCAACTACTGGACCAGCCTCGGTATACCGATTTTCGGCCAAAGTCGTTGGTAGTGAGCTAGAGATTCCCATTGGTGTGGCTCAATTTCCTACATTTTAATATTTAAATTTTACATTAATCAAAAATTTCACCCCAATTTCATTAAGACCTGTCAAACTATTCAATAGAGTTAGAACTTTAATTTCTCCTGATTTATATATAAATATAGGAGTTATTTAATTGTATCTTTACGTAATTCTTTTGTATGAGTTTATAGCAACCTATAAAGCACTAACCTAAAGATTTGCGGACATTACTGTTTAAATTAATCGTCAATATGAAAAAAATGTTACTTTATGTTGCTATATCTACTTTAGCTACTGCATTTTTATTTCCCACCCACTATGCAAATGCTAATGACGAAAATGATAGTCTTCCTCATGTCGATGGTAACTATCAATTTCCTCAGACTCGCTGGTCACGTGTTAGGCACACTTTGCGAGTCCACATTCCCAAAAATAGCAAGAGTGTTTCACAGTTAAAAGTTAAAGTTCCAAGTACCGTCAGGTGGAGCGATAATACTAATGATGTTGTTGTAAGCGAAGAAAATGGTAAAGAAGTTAAGACGACTGTTTCTGTGAATGGCAAAACTATACTATTAGCTTTTGCTGAACCAGTTGCTCCTAACACTAAGCTAAAAATTGACATCAAGAATGTTAAACAACCATTTCTTGGTAATGGCCCTGTCTACCATTTATCTGTTAATCTTGTTGGCACTAATACAGAAATACCTATAGGTGTAGCTAGATTTCGTATAAATCTTTAAAGTCAATGCTATTCAATAAAACAAGCTTCGCAGGCACACTCGAAGCATCTTTAGCAGGTTTGCCTGCTGTGATTGGCACTTGGATCGGGGCGTTCGTATTTACTCCGATTTGGGCGGTATTTTTTTCAGCATTAGCGCAGGATCTGTGTTGCAAGTAATTGTTGAAGTGGGGTCATACTTGACACGCACTGCACAAAAGCAGGGTGGCTCGTGGCTGTTGTCTCAAGCGAGTTTTTTTGAATTTGTTCTAGGTCTAGCTATGATGTATGTAACAGCACTGTAGTGAGTGCTTAAATCAATGCAACGTGCCAGTGCCATTGCCTCTATCCTTTCAGGCTTAATCACGATTATCCTGACTTACTACAAGCCTTCCGCATACTGGAATAACGCAAGTCGAAAATTTTTTCGTCCCTTGATTGGCGATCGCGCTACTGCTGTGTTGCATTATGCGATCGGTGCTGGGTTAATAGCAATTGGGATTATCCTTGTGATTTGAATCATATTTTGAGCATTTTGAACCATATCTAGAGCGGAAAGTTGAAAAATTCTGGCTAATTATGAGTTCTGTCTGTTTACTGCGGCTGATACGCGTTCTAGAGCCGAACTAGAAGCGATTTTAGGGACTAAAGATACAGGTGTAATCTCTTTCGACGAATGAGTTTCATTATTAGTTAAAAAATCTTTCTCATAGAGATTATTTTTAGTAAAAAATTATCTAAAGGTAGATAGCAAAATTCGTTTCCTGAGATACTCAGAAATAATACTATCTGAACGCAATAAAAAACATACTATACTGTTTTTAGCCAAATCTGCAATAAAAATTTGAAAAATCAACCTAATAGCCCGTTTATCTGCACTCTTCGCCTTTTT
This sequence comes from Fortiea sp. LEGE XX443, assembly GCF_015206815.1. Taxonomy (GTDB): domain Bacteria; phylum Cyanobacteriota; class Cyanobacteriia; order Cyanobacteriales; family Nostocaceae; genus Nostoc_B. The sequence continues at coordinate 964 of NZ_JADEXZ010000003.1, read as the reverse complement.
GGATTCAAGGCTTTCGTTTGCATCCAATTCCATACCCATATTTGACACAGATGCATCGGCAGTAGCACCGTTGAAATGGTAAGAGTCCATCGCTCTGACTATTTTTGAATGAAATTTTCTTATGCCTCATTAAAAGCGGATTTGGAAGCTTTGCACATATCAAAGCTTTCCTTCAGCATGATAAATACCAAAAGGTAAACATTATGAAATAAACCACTGATTTAATTATTGAAAGTTGTCAATCGAATTTTTCTAATTTTTTAATGAAGGATTTACTGAAAAACATAGTGTCTAAAAATAGAAAATTTTTAGATGATTTCACGGTTATTAATCTCATAAAATAATTTCACAAGTGAGAAGTTGGAGCAAATATTTACTCCAATCAAAACTTTGGTAAAAAGCAGTGATTCGACCTTAGTTACTCTACAAAGTCTCATCCACTAATTTCTGAAATAATCTTTTTATGAAAACAGACTACGAATCTGATTTTGGTAGCGATAGCGAAGCGCTGCTGCGTTCGCGGAGCGTCTCGCAGAGAAGCGCAGATCGCATTCCTTCCAACGAAGAATACGGATACCCCGCTTCCACCCGCCGCAAAAAGCGCAACTGGAAAGAAAACGCCAGCATTGCCGGACTGATGGCAGTTGGTACGGGCTTGATGATTGCAGATATCTCACTCCACCACATGGTGATGGCATCACTCGCGTTTGGAACTGGCATTGTGGCGTTACTACCCAAGGAAGCAAACTTGCTACTTTCCAACTTTGAGAAATGGCAGCGCAAGTATGGCATCAATATTTATACTGTTCTGTTTTGCTTGGTAGGTATAGTATTTATCCCTGTTGTGTCACTTTAGGCAGAGGAAAAATAGAATTCAGGGTGAGTTAGGAATATAAAAATTGGGGAAGTGAGCCTATAAACAATGGCTTGAAGTTTAGCAAATCCCAATGAAAGTTGAGGGATA
>NZ_JADEXZ010000039.1 GCF_015206815.1 Fortiea sp. LEGE XX443 | reverse complement strand
CCGTTCCCCCTGCCCCCTGCCTCTAATCAAATTTTTTAGAGCATCGATTCAGTAATTAAAAACCTACCTGCCTCAGACTCCTTCCCTACGTTTGCATAGCGTGCCGTTCGCGGTAGCGTTGCGTAGCAAAGGCAAGGAAGGAGGAGCTAAACTCCCCTCTCCGCGTCGAAGAGGGGTTGGGGGAGAGGTTCTTCCAGCATTACTGAATTGGTGTTTTAGTAGTCTGACAAATCAATTTCTAGTTGACAGATTACGAGCCTGACGTTTTTGAACTTCTACAACAGCGCTTGTTCCTTGAATACCATAGCGAGTCACCGCAGAAATAGCGACATCTTCAACTTGAGGATTATTGATCAAAGTTGAATTCTGCCCAGCAGGTAAAATACTGGTATTCCACTCATTACCTATTTTGCTTTGCACAACCCATAACCAAACTTGTTGCTTACCTGTGGGTTGCCATTTGAGTAAAATCTTATTACCAATGACATCTTTTTCTAGGCTCACCTGTGGTTTTTCTGGTGGTGTTTTATCTAACCAAGGTGATGATGGGACTAACGCCTGATGACTGTAAACATCTTGTGGTAATAAATCTGCTATTCCGCCACGATTTTGCAGCAGAGGTTTCATACTAAAGTGAATATTACCATCTGAACCGTTATGTCCTTGGGTGGTTTTAATTTGATAGATGATTTCCTTAGCAGGCCAAGCTGCGCTGCCACTTTGACCAACACGACTAGTATAAATTCCTGGCCAAATATGCCGCGCTTGGGTGTTTTGTTCTATCCACCAATTCAACAATACAGGATAGCTTTGTTGTTTTTGTTCAATTCTCCAGTAAAGTTGTGGTGATAGATAATCTAACCAGCCATTTATTAACCATTTGCGAGAATCAGCATACAGCTGTTGATAAGGATTAAAGGCTTTATCATTGCCTATTTGTTTCGGAAATCCTGGTTGCCAAACGCCAAAAGGACTAACACCAAACTTTACCCAAGGTTTAGTACTTTTAATAGTTTGATATAACCGTTGAACTAAGTTATTGACATTTTCCCGTCGCCAATCACTGCGGTTTAGTGTGCCTCCTGATTGTTGATATTTTTGCCAACTTGGTTGATCTGGAAAATCAACAGGTTTATTTTTACTATCCTTGATTGGGTAGGGATAAAAGTAATCATCAATGTGAACGCCATCGATATCATATCGATTCAAAACATCCATAATTACTGCAATGGAGTGATCTTGCACAGCTTTTTCTCCGGGATCTAACCAGAGATATTTGCCGTAACGTTTAACTAATTCTGGACGAGTTTTGCTGATATGATTTGCAGAAATGATCGATTTGGCTTGAGCATGACGAGCGCGATAGGGATTAAACCAAGCGTGTAATTCTAGTCCGCGTTTGTGGGCTTCTTCTACAGCGAAAGCTAAAGGATCATAAAAAGGTGCAGGTGGTTTACCCATCTGTCCAGTTAAAAACTCTGACCAAGGTTCGTATTTAGATTCGTATAAAGCATCAGCAGCGGGGCGGACTTGTAAAACAACTGCATTGAGTTTTAATTTTGCTGCGCGATCGAGTATTGTAATTAACTCTGCCTGTTGTTGTGCGGTGGTTAAGCCAGCTTTAGAAGGCCAATCAATATTTACAACACTAGCAACCCATACACCCCGAAATTCTCGATTTGGTGATGGTGGGGCGATCGCGGCTGGCTGGGGTGAAGAGTCAGCAATTTGGGATGGAAGGAGACAAAAAGCAGAAGGTAGGAGAAACAAGGGAAGAAGCTTGATGTTTCTCACAGTCTGGTTATTTGTACTATGCTGCACTAGACTTAAAAATCCACTAAGAAAAATGTCTTTGATGTTCACAAAAATTTTGCAGGAGCGTTTAACAGATTAAACTATAACGTTATGGAAAAGTCTTCTACACCCTCTAAGCGCCTTGCTTCCCTGGATGCGTTTCGGGGAATTGCGATCGCCTCTATGATTTTAGTGAATAATCCCGGAAGTTGGGATTATCTCTACCCTCCTCTCAAACACGCCGAATGGCACGGTTGCACGCCGACAGATTTAGTTTTTCCCTTCTTTTTATTTATTGTCGGTGTCGCCATGCCTTTCTCTTTTGCCAAGTACACCCCAGAAAATCGCCCGACTGCTGCTGTCTATCAGCGCATTCTCCGCCGCGGTGTGATTTTGTTTGCCCTTGGTTTGTTCCTCGCCTTGTTTTCTTTAACTCTTGATTGGTTAATCAAAGGTATTCCACCCAATTTCAGCACACTGCGAATTATGGGAGTTTTGCAGCGCATCAGCCTAGCTTATGTATTAGCAGCACTAGCAGTTCTCAATCTTTCCCGCCGTTGGTTGTGGATACTAGCAGCCGTTGTCCTAATTGGTTACTGGCTGGCTATGCAATTTATCCCAGTCCCCGGCTTTGGTGCTGGTAATCTCACCCCAGAAGGTAATTTAGGCGGTTACATCGACCGGATAATTCTTGGTAAGCATCTTTATCGCGGTGGACCTTTCGATCCTGAAGGTTTATTTAGTACTTTGCCAGCAGTCGTCACAGTTTTGTTGGGATATTTTACAGGTGACTGGTTGCGAACTCAGCCAATTAAAAGCCGCACTAGTGTAAATTTAGTAATCTTTGGCTTAATTGCTGTAATTATCGGGCAGCTTTGGGGGTTTGTATTTCCGATTAACAAACAACTGTGGACAAGTTCTTACGTTATTTTCACTGCGGGTTGGGCAATATTAACTTTGGCTTTGTGTTATGAACTCATAGAAGTCCGCAATTTCAAACGCTGGGGAATACCGTTGGAAGTTATGGGACTAAATGCAATTTTTTTGTTCGTTGGTTCTGGCTTGTTTAGCAGAATCCTTATTAAAACCAATATTGGCAGCACCACAACTTACACTTGGATTTATGAAAATCTATTTCGCCCTTGGGCAGGGGCGCTAAATGGTTCTCTAATATTTGCCATAGTTATGGTTTTATTTTGGTGGATGATTCTCTATGGCATGTATCGTCGTCGTTGGTTTTTGAAAATTTAAAAAAGAATACAGGTTTATTCATCTACCTTTCAGGTGAAGATCAAGAGCATCGCAACCTGTGTGTCATAGGCGATCGCGCAGAACAAGCAAACGACTCTTATTTTTAGGATCATTATTCTACTACTTTGTCAATACCTAAGACCTAGCTCAATAGCTAGAAATATTTATTACCTCATTGGTATGAAGCTAACGCACTTGCAAATCTTTAAGATGAATCCAAAGGCATTATTGCCTTTGGTAAACCTAAAAAATTTCAAGAGGGTGAATAAATGGCTATACAAGAACTCACCTTAAGTCAAGTAAACCAACAAGTACAGCAGTGTATTCAAAACTGCTTAGACTGCCAGAGCATCTGTTTAAATACCGTGACTTATTGCCTACAAAAAGGTGGTCGTCACGCAGAACTTGCTCATATTCGGCTATTACTTGACTGCGCTGAAATTTGTAACACAAGTGCTAATTTCATGCTTCGAGCTTCTGACTTACATGCTCGTACCTGCGGCACTTGTGCCGAAATATGTCAACGATGCGCTGATCAATGCGATCGCATGGGTGATGATACTCAAATGAAAGCTTGCGCTCAGATGTGCCGTCGATGCGCGGATTCTTGTCGCCAAATGGCAATGGCAACTGCCTAAGTTACAGTCAAAATAGCTGGCTGCTTTGCAGCTAAATATCACAAACTGTGCTTAAACATCTGGTAGTCAGCTAGAAGGAAAAGTGAAAACTTTCAATTTCACCTCCCAAAAGCTTACTTTGCTAACAAGGAAATTGTATAAAATTCCTCTTCAAAAAGAAATTGGAGAGGAATACGCTTATTCGTAGTAGCAGTAGTGTAGACAAAGCATACTCTAGTTATTTAGCCATTAATTAAAAAAATATTAACTTGCAACTATGTTTGTAAAAACAAGGTATATTTAAGGGCTTGTAGTAATACTGATCAGCATTAATTACTCTAAAAAATTTCCTAGTCATCCGGAATCGAAAAATTTAGTTTTGTAGCTTTCCGTATCCTAACAGCAATAATTCCAGTTATTAATCTGAGAATACTGAAATGGCAGTAAAGCAATTATCTGAACTAAATCTGGCTTCTTATATCTCCAATAAAACATTTTATCCATCTCCAATTGCCTGGGAAGATCAGGTGTTTTATTTTATGATGCTCGACCGATTTTCCGATGGTAAGGAGAATGGATATAAGGACAATTCGGGAAAAGTTGTCTCTAGTGGTATGACTCCCAGATTCACAGGTGATCATAATAACGCTACACGCACACCAGAAGATGCGGCGCGTTGGCGAGAAGCAGGTGTAAAATACGTTGGTGGAAATCTCAAAGGACTAATTAGTAAAGTAGGTTACTTAAAGCGTTTAGGCATAACAGCAATTTGGATTAGTCCGATTTTTAAACAGGTATCTTTTCAAGATACTTATCATGGCTATGGTATTCAAGATTTCTTAGAAGTTAACCCTCATTTTGGTAGCAGTGAGGATTTAAAAGAATTAGTTCAAACTGCTCATGACAATGGCATTTACGTAATTCTAGATATTATTTTGAATCATGCTGGTAATATCTTTAGTTACGAAGCAGGGAATGTTGATTACAACAACGGTAGAACCTATAAAGTCAAAGGCTTTAATGACGAAAACGGTCAACCTAGCATCCCATTTGTCAAAACTGATCCCAACAACCCGGCAACTTGGCCTAACGAAGATGCAGCAATTTGGCCAGTAGAATTTCAAGATCCATCTTTATATACCCAAAAAGGACGCATTAGAAATTGGGATGGTGATCCTGAATTTTTAGAAGGCGATTTTGAGGATTTAAAAGATATTAGTCATGGCTTTGGCAGCCTTGATTATTATGTCGCATCTCCGGCGCTTAAATATCTGGCTGAGGTGTATAAATATTGGATAGCCTACGCAGACCTTGATGGTTTCCGCATTGATACGGTCAAACACATGGATAAAGGTGCGACGCGCATTTTTGCTTCCATTATTCATGAATTTACTCAAAGTATTGGTAAGGAAAAATTCTTTTTAGTTGGAGAGATTACAGGTGGAAGACGCAGAGCTTTTGAAACATTAGAAGAGACAGGTTTAAATGCGGCTTTAGGTGTAGATGATATTCCAGATAAACTAGAATATTTAGTGAAAGGATATCGCAATCCTAGAGATTACTTTGGCCTATTTCGTAATTCCTTACTTGTGCAGAAAGAATCTCACATTTGGTTTAGAGATAAGGTCGTGACAATGTTTGACGACCATGACCAAGTACGCAAAGGACAAAACAAAGCTAGGTTTTGTGCAGATAAAGACGCATCAAAAGTGGTACTAAATGCGTTAGCACTAAATGCTTTAACGCTGGGTATCCCTTGTATTTATTATGGTACAGAACAATGCTTTAATGGTCATGGAGATAGCGATCGCTATTTACGAGAAGCCATGTTCGGTGGTGAGTTTGGTGCATTTGCGACTAAAGGCGTTCACTTCTTTAATGAAGAAAATTACGTCTATCAAGAAATCTCAAAAATTCTGAAACTCAGAAGAGAGAAAAAAGCTTTAAGTCGAGGTCGTCAATATCTCCGGCCAATTTCTGGTGATGGCGTAAACTTTGGTTTACCGCAAATGATTGGCTCCGAAATTCGATCTGTTGTACCTTGGTCTAGAATTCTCAGTAACCAAGAAATAGTTGTGGCTATTAATACCGACTATGACCAACCTCGTGAAGCTTGGGTAACTATAGATAATGAATTACACAATGATGGTGATTTCCTGACTTGCATTTACTCCACAGATAAACAACAGGAAGGCCAAAAGGTGAAAGTTGAAGCGAGAAATGGCAAATCTGTGAAAATTACTGTTCCTGCGGCTGGGTTGATAATTTACGAGTAATTTTCTTGTAGCTGCTCAATATTATCTCCTCTGGGGGCGTATATTTATTTATACGCCCTTTTATTATCTGTATTGAAGGGAACTCAAGAAAATAAATTATCCATTCTTCTCACATATTCCTAGATCCCTTGATTAAAGCCAGACTAGTTTTTATTCCACAGCCATGATTTGTATAATGGCGATGATCAATGTATCAGTGATACACACACCTATAAGTAAAACTTTGCTACTATCAAATCTGACTAATTTCAGTCTCCTTACACCAATTCTATTTGCTAGTTTGATGGGACTTTTTTTTCCCAAAGTTCTTTTAACTGCTTCTCAACTCAAGTCTCAACAAGAAGCTATTCATTAGACATTTCTAAACGAACCAGCAAATGATTTATATCTTGAGATTATTCAGTAATTCTTTTTTTTCTGCTAAATATTTAGCAATTTCTGCCGCACTAAGGGGGATCACTTTTCTGGTTGGACGTATTGGTTGTAATAAAGCATTTAAGCTACAACAGGAACTGCTTGCTTTTCTATACACGCAACCGTAACTGATACCGGGTAGACGAAAATAGCTACCTATTGCTAATTGTTGGAATGTCATCAGAGCCTCAGAACCTCTATTTAATAACTGCCAGGAAAGTCAAGATTTATTAACGAAGGTCACTATGATGATAGTCTGAATTTCCTCAAAAGGAGAGATGAGGAAATACTTGATCGAAAGTCTCTTGATATTGCCGCATTTTTTCCTTAACCTGTCTATGCTTAATCGTTAATATGTCTCTTACTGCCCTCTTACTCGTATATAGGCTATCGCCAGGGTATTTAAGCAATTTTTCGAATTATTTTCTTGAGCGAAAAATCTTTTGGCTGCATGTTATTTGCCGCACCAAAAAAGCCGTTTTGAGGAGATGCTTAGGTTAGCTCTTCAGGCAAAAAAAAACAATACATGCTAAAATTGTATCAAAATATGACAATTATTCAAGAGTAATTTGGAATAATTTTACGCTTTACCAACTTTAAAGGCTAAAATCTACGATTTTTGGAGTTTTTTAGGCTATGACAACCTCACAGGAGAGGATTATCCCCATTGATCTCCGGAACGAAATGTCCCGGTCTTATCTGGAATACGCCATGAGTGTGATAGTGGGTCGGGCGCTGCCAGATGCCAGGGATGGTCTGAAACCTGTGCATCGCCGGATCCTCTACGCCATGCACGAGCTAGGTCTAACGCACGATCGCCCCTTCAAGAAATGCGCCCGTGTGGTGGGGGAAGTTCTGGGTAAATATCACCCCCACGGCGACACAGCAGTGTATGATGCCTTGGTGAGGATGGCGCAGGATTTCTCCATGCGATCGCCCTTAGTTAACGGACATGGTAACTTTGGTTCGGTAGACAACGATCCCCCAGCGGCAATGCGATACACAGAATGCCGCTTACAAGCCTTAACCAGTAATGCTCTACTGCAAGACATAGAATCAGAAACCGTAGATTTTGCTGATAACTTCGACGGTTCCCAGCAAGAACCTACAGTTTTACCATCGCGTATCCCTCAATTACTCCTCAATGGGTCTTCCGGGATTGCTGTGGGGATGGCTACCAACATTCCTCCTCACAACTTAGGTGAATTGATTGATGGGTTGGTAGCAGTGATTCACAATCCCGAAATCACTGACCTGGAATTAATGCAGTATGTCCACGGGCCAGACTTTCCCACAGGGGCGCAAATTCTCGGCACAGCAGCCATTAGAGAAGCTTACACCACTGGGCGCGGTTCAATTACCATGCGCGGCGTGGCAAACATTGAAACCATCGAACAGCGAGGAAGGCCAGAAAGAGAAGCAATTATCATCACCGAACTGCCCTATCAAACCAATAAAGCGGCATTAATTGAGAAAATTGCCGAATTGGTGAACGATAAGCGCATCGAAGGCATTGCAGATATCCGGGACGAAAGCGATCGCGACGGGATGCGAATTGTCATCGAACTCAAGCGTGATGCTTATCCTCGCGTAGTTCTGAACAACCTTTACAAGCAAACGCCCCTACAAGCCAATTTTGGGGCGAATATGCTGGCGTTGGTTAACGGTGAACCGCAGATTCTCACCCTGAAGCAGTTCTTAGAAGTCTTCCTCAATTTCCGCATTGAATCCATTACTAGACGCACCCGCTACGAGTTGCGGAAAGCTGAAGAACGCGACCACATTTTACAAGGGTTATTAATTGCCCTGGCGCATTTAGATGCGATCATCAACTTAATTCGCCATGCACCTGACGCACCTACAGCTAAAGGTGAATTAATTACAACTTACGGACTTTCAGAAGTCCAAGCTGATGCAATTTTGCAAATGCAACTGCGACGCTTGACTGCCCTAGAAGCAGATAAAATTCGTCTAGAACACGAAGATTTACAAACACAGATTACCGATTTGCAGGATATTTTGGCACGTCGGGAAAGAATACTAGAAATTATCGAAACCGAAGTCGCACAAATCAAAACCAGCTTCGCCACACCCCGCCGCACAATCATTACCCACGCCGAAGGGGAAATAGATGAACGTGACCTAATCGCCAACGAAAAAGCGATCATTCTTTTAACAAAACAAGGTTACATCAAACGGATGCCCGTCAACACCTTCGAGGCACAAAGCCGCGCCACCAGAGGCAAAGCCGCCGCTAAGGTGAAAGATGATGACACCGTAGAGCATTTCTTGACTTGCTGCGATCACGACAGCGTTTTATTCTTTAGCGATCGCGGTGTAGTCTACTGCCTCAAAGCCTACCAAATTCCCGTGGGTTCCCGCACCAGTCGCGGCACACCGATTGTGCAGATGCTCCCCATTCCCAGAGAAGAAAAAATCACCTCCATTGTCCCCGTTGACGAGTTTAGCGATGACGAATATTTAGTGATGCTGACCAAAGGTGGCAATATCAAGAAAACTGCATTGGCAGCTTTCAGTAATATCAGAGCTAATGGCTTGATTGCAATTTCTCTAGAAGAAGGGGATCAACTCCGCTGGGTACGCCGCGCCAGAGTTGAAGACAGCATAATTATTGGTTCTCGTCTAGGGATGGCAATTCATTTTCGGTGTACCCACGAACAACTGCGTCCTTTAGGTAGGGCGACTCGTGGCGTGAAATCCATGAAACTCAAAAATGGTGATGAATTAGTGGGGATGGATATTATCCCCGCCGCCATTCTAGATACACTCGACACAGAGGAAGTCGAAATTGACGAAATCGAAACCGAAGATATCGAAAATAGTGAAGAAACCGCAGAAATACCAGCAAATGGTAGTGTCGGCCCTTGGGTGTTAGTCATTACAATGGGCGGATATGGCAAGCGCGTACCCGTTGGTCAATTCCGCTTGCAAAATCGTGCCGGTCAAGGTTTAATGGCGACTAAATTCAAAAATCGCAAAACTAAAGACAAATTGGCAACCTTGCAAATTGTCCACAGCGACGATGAAATTATGATGGTCACAAATCGCGGTATTATCATTCGTCAGGCGACAAATGCGATTTCCGTACAATCGCGATCAGCCACTGGCGTAAGAGTGCAGCGCCTAGATGAAGATGACGCAATTACCGGAGTTGCGATCGTTCCTCCCGATACGGGCGATACAGAAGAAATAGAATGAAGTATGAAGTGTGAAGTGTAAAGTATGAAATATCAGATAAAAAAGCTGCTTTCAGCCTTTAGCCTTTACATTTCATCCTTTCTCAGCGGGGTTTTGATGGGGCTAACCGTCGCCCCTGTGGGTGCATGGTTCCTGGCTTGGATAGCCCTAGCCCCGCTTTGGGTATTAGTCGTTAAAAAAAGTAAATTACTTTTACCTTTTACCTTTTACCTTTTGCCTTTACTCTGGGGGATTGGTTATCACGGTGTTGCCTTATCCTGGATCACAGGCATTCATCCTATGACATGGTTGGGTGTACCTTGGTGGCCGAGTTTGGCAATTACCCTATTTTGTTGGGGATTTATTAGCCTTTGGGGCGGGATATTTGTCGCCGTTTGGGCAGCTGTGATGATGCGGTTGAGAATGCAGAAACCTTGGTTGCGTGTTCTAATTGGCACAGCAATCTGGTGCGCCTTAGAAAGTCTGTGGAGTTCTGGTTCTTTATGGTGGAGTTCTCTAGCTTATACTCAATCACCACATAATTTAATAATTTTACACCTCGGTCAACTATCTGGCCCCAATACTGTCACAGCTGCGATCGCAGTCATCAACGGCCTCATAGCCGAAGCCTACCTACTCACCGTGCCTCGGCGGTTCGTAAATAAATACCTAGCACTGGCTACAGGATTATTTATCACCCTACACCTAATTGGCTTTTACTTATACAGTTACCCCATCGCCCAACCACCAGAAGCGGCTATAAAAATCGGCATTGTTCAAGGTAATATTCCCAACATAATTAAACTAAAACCTGAAGGTTTTCGCCGCGCCATTACAGGCTACACCAACGGATATTTAACCCTAGCCGAACAAGGTGTCAATGCTGTCCTCACACCAGAAGGCGCTTTGCCTATTTTTCAGAGTGATTTGGTAAACACTCCCATCATCTCAGCCGTTGAGAAAAAAGGTGTAGTAGCTTGGATTGGCGCTTTTGGTAAACAAGGACGCAGTTATACAAACAGTTTATTTACAGTTAATAGCAAAGGCGAAATTACCAGCCGCTACGATAAATCTAAATTAGTACCATTGGGCGAATATATTCCCTTTGAAGAGATTTTAGGTAAACTAATTAGCCGCTTGTCACCATTAAATGAACATCAAGTCCACGGTGCAACCAACCAGATATTTGAAACACCTTTTGGCAGAGCAATTGTAGGTATTTGCTACGAGTCTGCATTTCCTGAAGTCTTTCGCCGCCAAGCTGCGACGGGTGGGCAATTTATCCTCAGTTCTTCTAATGATGCCCATTACAGTGAAGCCATGCCATTTCAGCATCATGCCCAGGATATCATGCGGGCAATAGAAAGCGATCGCTGGTCAGCGCGGTCAACCAATACCGGATATTCGGCTTTTGTAGACCCCCACGGCAGAACTTTGTGGATATCTGGCTATAATACCTACGAAACTCACGCAGAAACTATTTATCGCCGACAAACGCAAACTTTATATGTGCGTTGGGGTGATTGGTTGACACCGTTGTTGTTGGGTTTGGGTGTTGTCGGGTGGTTTGCGGGTAAAACGAAGGAAGCCCACTAAGATGAAATTAAGTGACGCGATGTGCAACTTATTCTTCAAACCCCTCTCCAAACCTCTCCCCGCCGCGGAGAGAGGCTTTGAGTAATACTCCCCTTCCCTGGTAGGGAAGGGGTTGGGGGTTAGGTTTGAAAGAAAGTTGCACACCACGTTAAGTGATAATCATATATCAGCCCATGCTACAGTACGATCCGTTGGATTGCTTACCCTCGGCTGAGGATTTGCCAGACTCAGACGATACCCCTGTAGATAATGAACTACAAGATTTAATTCCCGGTTTATTAAAAGCTATATTAGCTATGGCATGGCCAGAGCGTATGGACTGGTTTTTTGGCGTTGATATGGGGATTTATTATGATCCTGACGAACCAGCCATTGTTCCAGATGGGTTTTTGAGCCTGGGAGTAGAACGCATTCTCGACGAAAACTTGCGTCTCAGCTATGTGCTTTGGGAAGAAAAGCGCGTACCGACGATGGTGTTAGAGGTAGTTTCTCACAAACGTCGGGGAGAATACTCCACCAAAAAAGAATTTTATGCCCAGTTGGGAATTTTGTACTATGTGATTTATAATCCCCTACGGCGGCAAAAAGCACGTTTAGAAGTGTATTATTTAGCTGATGGTAAATATAAATTGCTGCCAGGGAACCCAGTTTGGCTACCAGAAATTGGTTTAAAAATTGGCTATGAACGGGGAACTTATTTAGGAATTACGCGAGAGTGGCTTTACTGGTATGACGAGTCAGGACGGCGTTTGTTAACACCAGAAGAACGGGTGCAACAAGCAGAAAAACGCGCCCAAATACTAGCGGAACAATTGCGAAAGCTTGGTATAGATCCAGATTCTTTAATTTAAACAGGTTTATCTGTTAACACTTGAGTTGATTTATTAGCTTGCAATTGCACCCAAACAAAGAAGGGAATTGCCAGTAGTTGAGTTGCAGCCGAAAAAATTACTAGTAAGATGAGCGACCGATCGTACAAAACACCCATTAAAGTGCTGCCTAAAAACCAAGCAAAACCGTAGCCTGTGCTGAAGATACCATAAGCTGTGGCGCGTTTGTTTTTTGGGACAAGTCCAGCGATCGCAGCTTTTAAAATTGACTCTTGCGCTCCCATCCCAATACCCCAAAATGCCATACCTAACAACGCCATCTGTGTATTTCCTAAAAATACCAATGGCGCGAAAAAAGATGAAATAAAGGCAGAAACCATCAGGATAGAAATACCCATGCGATCAAACAGATATCCAAATATGAGTGCAGCTACAGCATCTACTCCCATTGCCAAAGCATAAAATAGCGGAATTGTTTGCCCAGAAGCAATATTCCCTTTTTGGAAATGGAAAGCTATCAACGGAAAATCAGCATATCCAGCCGCAATAATCGCTACTGCACCAAGATAAATCCAAAATGCTTGGGGTAATTTATCTTCTTGCTCTACCTCAGTTTCTACTTCAAAATCGCTGGGATTAGGGTATAGAAATTGCAAAACCAATAACACAATCAATCCCAACACCGCCGGGACAATCAAAATTGTGAAGCCGTTACGATACTCCCCTTGAAAGTACACCATTGCCGCTACAGCTAAAGGCCCCATCACAGCACCGGTTTGATCCATTGCTTCATGTAAACCAAAGCCAAAACCTCTGCCAATTTGGCTAACACCGTGAGACAGCAGTGCATCTCGTGGGGGAGTCCGCACGGCTTTACCAGTACGTTCTGCCATCATTAGACCTGCGGCTACTTCCCATCTACCTGCAAAGGCTAAGAGTGGAACAACAGCAGTGTTTAAAATGAACCCTAAAGTTGTGATCCCCCAATATTTACGCGTCTGGTCGCTGAGATAACCAATGGCTAGGCGCAAACCATAACCAATCAACTCACCAAAACCAGCTACTAGACCTACCACAGTGCCGCTGGCTCCCAAAACCTGCAAATAAGCCCCCGTAATACTACGCGCTCCTTCATAGGTGGCATCGGCACAGAGGCTAACAAAACCTAATAAAATGACAAATTTCAAAGCGGCTGTTTTTTGTAGCATACCTTGGTATCAATAAAAGTACTGCTTCATAGAATTCTGTCCTGATCGTTGTGAATAAAATCGGGCAGAAACTAGCCTGTTTGTGCCAAAAACAATATTTTTACCAGGAATTACTTCCTATGGCATTTGTAAGAACAGAATTTCGGTTATATCATAAAATCCTCAAATGATTTACAAAGTCCGCTCTAAACATTTGAATTAATTCACACAGTGCTGTTTAAATACATAAGAATACTTATTATCGAGACATCACACCTAATTTTCTATTGAAATAAATACATAACCGGGGTGATTTTGACATGGATTGTGTAGTATTTTTGGTGCTAGTCTGTCTTAGGATGAATTCAATGAAACAGCTCCTCAGAACAGTATTTGGCATTAAAACATACATCATTTGTTTGGTAACACCGATACTGGCAATTATTCTTAGTACTTCGCTATTAACTGCTCCGGCATTCGCTACTGGCGTGTATCAAATTCCGAATATCAAACCAGGTAGTGACTGGGTTGTAGATCAAGGTGAAGTGATTAGTCGGGTCAACGAAGGTAAGATCAGCAATATCCTTGGCGATTTGGCAAAGAAAACTGGTAATGAAGTGAGATTTGTCACCATTCGCCGTTTAGACTATGGTGAAACACCAGAAAGCTTTACTAAAGGGCTTTTTGAAAAATGGTTTCCGACAAAAAAAGCGCAAGCTAACCAAACCTTGTTAGTGCTAGATACTGTTACCAACGGTACGGCTATTCTGAGTGGTGATGAAGTCAAATCTTTGTTAACTGACTCTATTGCCAACAGCGTAGCTACAGAAACCCTAATTGCACCATTACGGGATGGTAACAAATATAATCAGGCATTTTTGGATGCAAGCGATCGCCTAGTCACAGTCCTTTCTGGTGAACCTGACCCCGGCCCACCACAAATTACTGATAATGTACAGGTCGAAGGAACCTTCACAAAAGCAGAAGATACCGACCAAGGTAACGCCACTGCTTGGGTTATAGGACTGTTAATTGCTGCAACCGTTATCCCGATGGCGACTTACTATATCTACCAAGTGAATCAACCATCATCGAACAGCTAATTTCAAAGTCTAAAGTGTGAAGTATGAAGTAAAAAATTTCAGACTTCATACTTCATAATTCATACTTTTTTTAGTCTTGAACATACTCTTGCTCTGTCACCAAAGCCACCTCAGCGCGGACAAATTCTCTTCCTAAATAGGCCGCATGGTCTAACTGAGTAACTGGACAGGGCTGAGTTTGTTCAAATATTTTGACACTCAGTTCTTTAGCTGTTCTGCCACTAAAAACTGTTGTGTAAGTTCTTTCTACTTTACCCCGTGCCGGGATGACTTTTCCTGTTTCGGGATCTACAGCTAAACCACGCTCATCAATGACATTGGTGAAATGCTTGGCATAGATTAATCCCTCACTTCTATCTAAATAGATGATGAAATATCCAGCAGGGTCAAGGTCAATATGACGCTGAGAAAGTTTATCATCAATTGCCACTAAATCTTTAACTATTAAATCCATACGTATGATCAAAAGCAAAATTCTTTATTCAGGGTTTTTACACTATATACTTAAGTGTAATTCCTATTTTCCTCAGTACGATCATTAAATCGGTAAGCGATTAATATCTTTGTTACAGCCAATAACTACCATTGCGGAACCACGTTCTAGTCGCTTGAGAGGGTCTGGATTAATTACAAATTTGCCATCTTGACTCACAGCCAGCAAATTCAAACCGTAACGGTTACGCAGTTGAATTTCTGTAATGGTTTTGCCGTGAAATTCATCTGGTACAATCATCTCGACAATACTGTGATCGGGATCGAGGTCAAATCGGTCTAATATTGATGGTTTGGTAAGAGTACGTGCTAAAGCACAACCGGCTTCGTATTCGGGAAAAACAACGTGATCTGCTCCTACTTTTTTTAATAATTTGCGGTGAACATCACTAGATGCTTTGGCAACAACATGAGGTACACCTCCTTCTTTGACATTTAGTGTGGTGATAATACTTTCTTGAATATAGTTGCCAATCGCCACAATGACCGTATCAAATTCAAAAACCCCAGCTTCTTTGAGCGCAGCGGGTTCAGTAGAATCTAGTTGCACAGCATGACCAACTATTTCTTCTGTTAATGCTTCTGAAACCCTTTTTTCATCAATATCTGTTGCCAGAACTTGATAACCTAATTTATGCAATGTTGAGCAGACAGATCGACCAAAGCGACCTAACCCAATTACCGCAAATTGGTGGTTATCTCTACGCAAACTGCGAAAAAACCCTAACGATGCAAGATTCACAGTTGTTATCCTTATTAACGCTCCCTGGATTTAGGACAAAAAATAGTAAGAACTAACTTGATGTAATAATTTTATTTTTTGCCTAGTGAGTTATATTTTATCAGTTTCAGTTAATAGTATCGATTTATATAGCAATCCTATTTAATTTACCTTGCTAAATAGGGACGAACAACAATATCCCCGATTCGTCAAAAAAAAATCAGGTATCTGAGCCTCTCAGAAATTTTAAATTTCAAATTTTAAATTGTTGGACTATCCCACAAGCAAATTTTCTTCGGGATAGTGAATTCTGCTAGGACGAGGATCACCGAGAACAGCAGCCATTAGTAATAAAACGCCGACTCGGCCAATATACATTGTGATAATTAGGATGAGCTTTGCTGGTATGGAGACACTGCCTGTAATACCTGTAGAAAGACCAACAGTGGCAAAAGCTGATACTACTTCAAATAGAATTTGAATAAAATCAAATTTTGGGTCTGTGAGTGAAATTATAATTGTTGAAAAAATTACGGTAGCAACGGAACCAACTAACACACCTACAGCTTTCAAAATTAAAGATATTGCTATTTTGCGCTCATATAACAAAACTTCTTCTTTTCCCTGAAGAATTGATTTAGTACAACTCGTGAGAACTCGCAGAGTTGTAGTTTTCATCCCGCCACCTGTGCCTCCAGGACTAGCACCAATAAACATGAACGCAATCGTAATAAATAAACCGGCAGAGGTCATTTTACCAATATCAATGGTATTAAAACCAGCAGTTCTAGGAGTGATAGATTGAAACCAAGCCACTAATAACTGATCAATTAAGCTGAGTTGACCAAAGGTTTCAGGGTTTCTAATTTCTATACAAAAAAAAGCAAACATCCCTAAGAATATAAGAATTAAAGTTGTACTGGTAGCAACTTTAAAATCTAGAGAAAATACCAAAGTTTCACTCTTTTTGAGCAAGCGATCGCGCAACCAAATATATATTTCTAAAATTACTTGATAACCAATCCCACCAAAGATAATTAACCCGGTAATTGTGAATACTACTAAAAAAGATGACTGGTATCCAATTAGACTATCTTTGAATAAACTAAAACCAGCATTATTCCACGCATTAACACTATGAAAAATCGCTAACCACAGCCCTTTTGACCAGCCGTGATCTGGAACAAAAGCAGGCAAAAGTAAAAATATCCCAGTGATTTCAAAAATTAAGGTAGTAGCCATAATTGAGCGAATAACTTGGGTACTACCACTCATACCCGGTCGGTCTAAGGCTTGTTGAATGGCGACTTTTTGTCGTAAATCAAACCTACGTCCAATCAACAAAATTAAAAAAGTGGTGGTTGTCATGTAGCCCAACCCGCCAATTTGAGCTAACAACACAATAAACAATTGTCCCCAAAAAGAAAAGTAAGTACCAGGGTCAACTACTGATAGACCAGTAACACAAACTGCCGATGTAGAAGTGAACAGTGCCACAATTGGGTCATTCCAAGCACCATCACTAGTCGAAAAAGGCAGCATCAGCAAAATTGTTCCCACAGTGATGACAGCCAAAAATCCTAAACAAATTGTCCGAGGAACAGTCATATCAAGGTAAAACCGCTAAATTCTTCCAAGAAGGGACTACACGATAGATTTTCCTAGAAGGAAAAACATTCTAATCTAATTAAAAACACACATGGTAGCCTAACCAGTATGTTTATTTAGAATCTATTTTGTCTTAACATTATTTGCTTCATGAGTAATACACTTTATCAACAAATTCAGCAGTTTTACGATGCTTCCTCTGGATTATGGGAAGAAATTTGGGGCGAACACATGCACCACGGCTACTATGGCGCAGATGGGACGCAAAAAAAAGACCGCCGTCAGGCACAAATTGATTTAATAGAAGAAATACTTAATTGGGCAAATGTAAAAACAGTAACCAA
The DNA here is from genome assembly GCF_015206815.1 of Fortiea sp. LEGE XX443. Taxonomy (GTDB): domain Bacteria; phylum Cyanobacteriota; class Cyanobacteriia; order Cyanobacteriales; family Nostocaceae; genus Nostoc_B. Next base: position 36,847 of record NZ_JADEXZ010000039.1, on the reverse strand, counting down.
TATTTTGGATGTGGGTTGTGGGATTGGAGGTAGTTCTTTATACTTGGCAGAAAAGTTTCATGCGAGGGCTACAGGTATTACTTTGAGTCCTGTACAAGCGGCGAGAGCTACAGAACGCTCTCAGGAAATGTTGTTAAATCTCAGAAGTCAGTTTTTGGTTGCTGATGCTCAAGCAATGCCCTTTGCTGATAATTCCTTTGACTTAGTTTGGTCACTGGAAAGTGGCGAACACATGCCAGATAAAATCAAGTTTATGCAAGAGTGCTATCGGGTGCTGAAACCAGGTGGTACTTTGATTATGGTAACTTGGTGCCATCGACCAACAGATGAAGCACCACTAACGGCAGATGAACAAAAACATTTGCAGGATATTTATCGGGTGTATTGTTTGCCTTATGTGATTTCGTTACCGGAGTATGAAGCGATCGCACATCAACTACCATTAAACAATATCCGCACTGCTGATTGGTCAACTGCTGTTGCGCCATTCTGGAATATGGTGATTGATTCAGCATTCACTCCCCAAGCCTTGTTTGGATTGTTGTGTTCCGGTTGGACTACGATTCAAGGAGCATTATCCCTAGGGTTGATGCGTCGCGGTTATGAGCGTGGTTTAGTTCGGTTTGGGTTGGTATGTGGAAAAAAATCATAATTCCTCATTTCACAACCTACGTAACTTCAAACCCGCGCAAACCTTCTGGTTTTTCATACTCAGTCACAATCTCTTGCACCACAGCCGCAGGTGGTCCGGAATGACACCAGCGAATCATTTCCTCCACAACCTCCTGCGCCCCTTCAAATACCGCTTCTACACGATAATCGGGAAGATTTCGCACCCAACCAGTTAAGCCCAATTGGCTGGCGGTATCGACGGTTGCATAGCGATAGCCCACTCCTTGAACTCGACCAGAAATGAACAGATGGGCGCGAATTATCTTTGGCAGTTGTTGGGAATGTTGCATAAACTGGTCAATTGTTTACGATTTCCAGTCTACCTGCATTTTAATTTCATACTTAACTTTCTAGATAATAACTTGGTTAGCAAATTTAGAGAATAATAGGATTATCATTATCTTTAAAGTATCTCAAGATAATGATAAATTATTTTTTATCCCTTTCTTCGCCGGATACCTGCATCCTTAATTACAGATTACTACTTACCAATCTGCTAATTTTTAAGTTTGAATTCTGCATTGGTTATGTCTAATTTACCACCACTTAACACAGATACAATCTGGGGAATACTTCAGGATCAAATTGATGATATTACAGTCAACCACTTAGTATGGTACTACTTAGGATATCACTATGACTCCACAACTGGGAAATGGGATAATAGCGCAGTTTCCCCAGAATGGCGAGATGAATACCCAGAACCACCCAACTTTCTAGAAAGCCGTCCCGCAACTATGAAGCTAACCCGTTCAATTCCCAAACAATACAAGCAAATTGCCAAAGAAAAGCTGGGTTTTAAAGGTTATAAACTGGGTGAATTTACACCAAGAGAGACTCGTAGAGCAACAGCCGCAAATTGGCTGTTAAGTTATTGGCAGCAACAACATCCTGAATTATAGTTATTAGATAAAGTTTATCCTAATATTCAGTTGAGATGATTTTATTTTCAACTGAATATTGTTTTATATACCAATCTTAAATTATTGGCGAACAACAAGATAACTGACTTTTTAAAAAAGCCAAATATCTGAGCTTTTTGGAGTGCTATGTCAATATATACAAATAAAGTAGAATTGATTTTTTAAAATCTATCTACTGATGGTAGATAGTGGATTTTGAGTATATGGTGAGCATTTACTGCAACTAATTACTAAAAAACACCTATTTTGAATATGAACTAGTCTCTCTTCAGATAGAGGAAGTACTTATTTAATTATTTCTTCAGACCGATATGCAAAATGATTAATAATTAAGAGAATACTGATACTCGCATTATATATTTCCAAAACTTTAACTTATGGCAAGTACCATTGAATTTAGATTATTTGCACCTTATAACAAAGGTGCAGCATTAATAGGTTCTTTTTCTGATTGGCAAGAAATTCCAATGGAAAAAGGCGAAGATGGTTATTTTCGGACAAATGTTGAATTAAGAGATGGTGTTTATCAATATAAATTTCGTGTTCAGTCAAAATCATGGTTTTTTGAACCAGATCAGTGGGTAAATGTTACCGACCCATATGCAACAGATATTGACGAAATTGGCGGACAAGATAATAGTATCATCCGCATCAAAGATGGGCAAAAAATTGTTGATACTTACGTTTGGCAACATGATGATAAACCCTTACCAGCAGACCATGAGTTAGTTATTTATGAATTACATGTGGGTGACTTTTCTGGTGGTGAAAATGACCCCCATGCGCGAGGTAAATATAAACATGTAATGGAAAAACTAGATTATTTGTGTGAGTTAGGAATCAACGCAATTGAGTTATTACCAGTTAAAGAATATCCCGGTGATTATAGTTGGGGTTATAACCCAAGATATTTTTTTGCTACAGAATCTAGTTATGGTTCTACAGAACAGTTAAAGCAACTAATTGATGAATGTCATAACCGAGGTATTCGTGTCATTATGGACGGGATTTATAATCACTCGGAAGCTTCCAGCCCTTTAACTCAAATAGACCATGATTATTGGTATCACCATGCTCCTCGTGACCCTGATAACAGTTGGGGGCCAGAGTTTAATTATGAATTTTATGATGAAAATTTAGAAACTTATCCAGCACGGAAATTTAGTGGTGATGCAGTCCGTTTTTGGATTGAAGAATATCATGTAGATGGTATTCGCTATGATGCTGCAAGGCAAATAGCTAATTACGACTTCATGCACTGGATAGTTCAAGAAACTAAAAAAACAGCTGGTGCTAAACCTTTTTATAATATTGCCGAACACATCCCTGAAACTGCAAGCATTACTAATGTAGATGGCCCGATGGATGGTTGTTGGCATGAAAGCTTTATGCACACAATTACAGCACATATCTTTGGTGAAACTTTTGATTTAGAAAACCTCAAAGATGTGATTGATCCTAAACGCCAAGGTTTTATGGGTGCTACCAATGTAGTAAATTATCTTAGTAACCACGACCATAATCGGGTGATAGTCGAGTTAGGTAATCGTAATATTTTTGATGAAGAAGCCTTTAGACGAATAAAATTAGGTGTAGCTATCTTGATGACTGCTGTTGGTGTACCTTTGGTGTGGATGGGACAAGAATTTGGCGAGTATAAACCCAAAACACCAGAATCATCCAAAATTGATTGGACACTTCTAGGTAATGACTTAAACCGCAGTTTATTTGATTACTACAAAGGCTTGATTAATTTGCGGAAAAATAGTCATGCCTTATACACCGAAAATATTGATTTTATCCATGAGAATCCTGAAGCTAAGGTGGTTGCTTATAGTCGTTGGAATGATGAGGGTTCCCGTGTTGCTGTGGTAGCAAATTTTTCGGAAAACTTTTTAGCTGGTTATCATGTTCCTGACTTCCCTTGTGGCGGTACATGGCATGAGTGGACAGGTAATTATGATGTTGAGGCTGGTGATGACGGAATTATGACTGATATTGGCCCATATGAAGCTAAGGTATTCGTCTGGCAGTAACAAGATTCTCTGACATTGAGTTGGACATATCATAAAGAAATAAAGGGGGCTATATTTGCCCCTTTTTTATTTATGATTATAAAACTAGCGATCGCCAGTAATTTTCTTTCTCAGCAAATACAGTTAAACTATCAATAGACTGAGGAGTAAAGTCTGTTTAAAAAAAAATCCATGAGTTAATTGTTGTGCTTTTGACTTAAAATGTGTATATTAATTTTCCCTCAAGCAATGAGATAACAAAAATCTCCAGAGTCGCTCCATGCACAACAAATTATCTAACACTAACATCAAAAGTTCTCACGTCTTATTAACGCCTCATGACGTTAAGACGAAATTACCGATAACTAAATCGGCAGAACATATAGTTCTAAAATATAGACAGGAACTAGAACATATTTTAGATTTTCAAGACAGTAGAAAATTTATTGTAGTTGGCCCTTGTTCTATCCACGACACAAAAGCAGCAATCGAATATGCCGAAAATTTGAAGATTTTAGCTGATAAAGTTAAAGATAAACTCTTACTAATTATGAGGGTTTATTTTGAAAAACCCAGAACAACAATAGGGTGGAAAGGGTTAATTAATGACCCTGATATGGATGATTCTTTCCATGTTGAAAAAGGGTTATTAACTGCCAGAAGCTTGTTATTAGAAATTACTGAATTAGAATTGCCTGCGGGTACAGAAGCCTTAGATCCCATCATACCCCAATATATTAGTGAACTGATTGCGTGGTCTGCCATTGGAGCTAGAACCACAGAATCACAAACTCACCGCGAAATGTCTAGCGGACTTTCCATGCCTGTCGGTTTTAAAAATGGCACTGATGGTAATATTCAAGTAGCTTTAAATGCTCTCCACTCAGCCAACAGTCCGCATAATTTTTTAGGGATTAATCACAAAGGACAGGTTAGCGTATTTCAAACTAGAGGTAATCCCTATGGTCATGTTATTTTACGAGGTGGTAATCAGCCTAATTATGATGCGGCCAATGTCAAATTGGTGGAAGAAAAATTAAAACAGTCCAATTTACCACCAAGAATTGTGATTGACTGTAGTCATGGCAATACAAATAAAGATTACCGATTGCAATCTACTGTGTTCGCCGATGTGATTCAACAAATAATTAATGGTAATACATCAATTGTCGGCATGATGCTGGAATCTCATTTATATGAAGGTAATCAACCGATGAATTGTAAACCAGAGGAATTAAAATATGGTGTGTCTGTAACCGATAAATGTATTGGTTGGGAAGAAACAGAACGAATTATTTTAGCAGCTCACGAAAAATTGAGCTAGTGGTAGAGACGTTGCAATGCAACGTCTCTCGATTAAGTTTACAAAATCGTGCCAACTTCTTTCAAATAAACCCTATTGAATGGCTCATCTTCACCCAAGGTGTAGTCTTCTATTAACCCCTTGCGTCTAATGGAAATATCCTTGTCTTTTTTAATGACAACTGTTGAACCATCAATCACATCACGCACCAACATCATTTCGCTTTCAGTGGGATTATCTAAAATTACGAGATTACTTCCCTGATAGAACATACCCTCTGTTTCCAAAATGTCTGATTCATACTCAGCAATTAATAAATCCAGTTTAGGATGACGAAGTAAACTTTGGATATTGCTGTTGTAATCTGGACGAAGGACTTTTTGTGAGCGATTAACAAAAACAGCCTCACGACAAACAGCACCTACTGTCCATTCGGGGTGGTGCAACAAAATATGGTCAATTATTGTTTGTAGTTCTTGAACTGAGATTTTGTTAAAGGTAATAGTGGGAATTCTGGCATCAATACCCGACTCAAAAAAAGTTTCGAGGATGTGGGATGGGACATCAACGCTTTCACCAACTGCCGGGTTAAGGTGCATTAAAATGCCTGGTGCTGCATTAATTTCTAGGATGGCAAGGTTACTCTTTTTCCAAGATTCTGCCAAATCTTCGGCAATAATATCAATGCCAAGGCAAGTTAGCCGAAAGTGTTGGGCAATGTCTTGAGCCAAGATAATATTATCATCATGAATTGTGTGGGTAGCATTGATACTCATACCACCAGCGGAGAGATTGGCAACTTTACGCAGGTAGACAGTCTGACCTTTCTCTGGCACACTTTTTAAGGACAAACGTTGTTCTTCTAGATACAATTCCATCGCCTCATCAATCTGAATGTTGCTCATTGGCGAGGTGGGTGAATCTAAACGTGCAGGTTTACGATTTTCTTGTCGGATTAACTCGTTAATGGTGTGCTTGCCATCACCTGTCACCGACGCTGGACGGCGTTCTGTAGCTGCAACGAACTTACCATTGACACAAAGTAAGCGAAAATCCTTACCGGAAATGCTTTTTTCGACAATTATGCGGGTGGGTTGGTCTTCGGGAATGGCTGCTAAGGCGCGACCATAAGCAGATTCTAACTCGTAAGAGTCCTGTACTTCTGCGGTGACACCAATTCCTTTGTGACCAACCACCGGTTTGACAGCTACAGGATAACCAATTTCTTTGGCTACTATCAAGGCTTCTTTTTCAGAAGCCACGATTTCACCGTTGGGAACTGGGAAGCCTAAATTATGCAAAAAGTCCTTACAGTCATCCTTGCGGGTCGTGAAGTCAGAATCGAGATGGCTATCACAGTCAAAGGTTGTGGCTACACCGCGCACTTGTTTTTTTCCCCAACCGTATTGCATCAGTCCCTCGTCCCAGAGGTAAAAGGTGGGAATACCTTTTTCATCGGCGGTGCGTAATAAAGAGTAAACAGTAGGGCCGCCATAGACAGATTTGCGGAATCTAGTTTGTAATTTTACCAGTTGGTCATCAAAGAGAAAATCTTCGTCTTGACTAATGGCTTCAAACCAATCCCACACGCAGTAAATCATAGCTCTGGTTGTGCGTGCATGGAGTGATTGAATACTAATCCGCGTGAACTTGTCGTATGGCTTAACGTTCCAGTGGCCTAGATGCAAATCCATTTCCAGCTTACCCACTTCTGACGCAGTACGGGCGAACAGATGGGCGTAGGATTCATAAGTTTCGTTACCTAAATGGGGATAGCGATCGCTAATCCTGGCAACATAATCTTCAATAGGCAAAGGCTCTCTATATCCAGTCAGCGCAAAATCAAATACTAGTGCGCCTCTATCCAAATAGGGGTTAGACCCGTTGTAATGCTGGAAGTTAAAAACATCAAACACATCTGTTCTTCTAGCATTAATCCGGACTACATTGGTACTTTTTTCTTGAATCATTGATTCTAAACCTTTGCTAAACACCCTGAAATTTAGACTTTAATTTGTAGTTGCTTAGACGCAATCAAATATTGTAGGTTAATTCAATTTAAATTGATAAAAGTAGTAAGTTTTTTTCTTGACCTCGTTAGCTTCACCCTAATTCTACTTTTGAAGCATTTTTAACTATCGTAGGGAATGATCCAATCTCCGTGAAGTTGAATAAAATCAATAGCATTCTACACGCAATCAGTAACGATAAAAATATAACCTTTGAAAGGTGATATATCCTCGAAAAAAATATATAAATATAAAAATTAGGGTTTCGCGGAGACAGCCAAACATGAATGACACAAAAGCTGCCCTTAAAGATGAAGTTAGACAACTTGCAGAGGAAGCTTTTCACTGTAAGCTAATTTCTGGCTATGGAGATGGCCCAGACATCAACGAATTCCAAATAGTATATCAAGGTAAACCACGGCACTTACCTCTGGAACAAGCACGTTTATTCTTAGTTAACTTGCTTTACAAAATGCGTCCACAGTAGAAAGTCCCCTTTAGATATGTAGATAACAATACCCAAATTCACGGAGCTAGGGCTAATAACAAAATCAACTTATAACGCTTCTCCTTTAAGTCTTACATTTTTTAGTAAGGCTAGAAACTGCTTCCTCATAGACTTCTTGCATAATTTTTTTTACCTCACACAGAGCAGCACAAGTGCAGAGAAAGAGTTAAAAATTAAGACTATTGCAAGCAGTCTCGTAACTAGACTGTTCTAGTTATTACAATTGAGTGGGCTATAAAAATATTCTTACGGCACTAGTAATTGGTAATTCTGCTAAATAAATTACCAATTACTCATCATTTGCAAAATTGTAAAACTTGTTTTTTTCTATAAAAAATATTTTTATCTACTCATTAAGGTATATATATTCTAACTCTTTCTAGGAAAAATTAATCTGCCAAATGGCTGATTTGATTACTAGAATTGTCATGTTTTATTGAAATTAATATAAATTTAATTCTTATCCGGTTATCCGGGAGGCATTATGACAGAGGTTGATAATAAACGCCAGTTGATTATTATTGGGGGAGCAGAAGACAAAGAAGGAGATTGCCAAATTCTACGAGAGTTTGTTCGCCGCGCTGGGGGTACAAAAGCTAATATTGTAATTATGACAGCGGCAACAGAACTACCCAGAGACGTAGGGGAAAATTACATTAGGGTGTTTGAGCGACTAGGGGCAGAAAGTGTTCGCATTGTTGACACAGAAACCCGTGAAGATGCAGCTTCATCCACTGCTTTAGAAGCTATTAGTAACGCAACTGGTATATTTTTTACGGGAGGAGACCAAGCCCGGATTACCAGCATCCTCAAGGATACTGAAATTGATGCGGTTATTCACCAACGCTTTTCGCAAGGTGTAGTTGTGGCGGGTACAAGTGCCGGTGCTGCGGTGATGCCTGATAAAATGATTGTGGAAGGCGATTCTCAAACCAATCCCCGAATGGAAATTGTTGAAATGGGGCCTGGCCTTGGTTTTCTACCTGGGGTAGTTATCGACCAACATTTCTCACAACGTGGACGCTTAGGACGGTTGATTACAGCTTTAATCCAAGAGCCAGCAGTTTTAGGATTTGGTATTGACGAGAATACCGCTATAGTTGTGACTGATAATCAAATTGAAATTGTTGGTGAAGGCTCGGTCACAATTGTAGATGAATCAGAGTCTACATATAACAATGCAGGGGAAATTCTTAAAGATGAACCATTGGCCATTTGCGGAGCGAAGTTACACATTTTGCCACATGGTTATAAATTTAACCTCAAAACTCGTCAAGCGATTTTAACTAGTGGTGTCGTAGCTAGTGAAGCTGTCAGCGAAACCGTAACTGTAGGTTAAATTTCTCACGCAAAGATTTTTTGTATCTTTGCGTGAAATTCGCTTATTCATACCTTGCTTAACTGAGAAAAAAGCGCCTCCCAGTCAATTACAAGCGGTCTTTTTCCTTGATTGACGATTTCAAAAGCTTGATTTGTTGTGGATGGGGAAAAAATCGATTCCACACAAGCAGCGGCGACATCAATGCGACTAGTATCTCCTGATAAGGTGTCGCCTTTAGCCAAAACCACACCCAACTTACCCCCAGTAGTTGCTTTGAGGAGAGTATTGAGGTCGTAGGAAGTAAACGGCCCGTCAATCAAACGACCTGGGCGGATAATTGTATATGGTAATCCAGAATTTGCGATCGCAGCTTCACCTTTTTGTTTCGCATCCAACACGCCAAAAGCGTTCAACACACTAAAAGGAAATTTATCCTTGCGGTGAACACCACAGGAAGAAACAAACACAAATCGCTGTAAATTTTGAGGTGCAGCAGTTACTAAGTTGCTGACACCTCCAGCATCTACCTTTGCTGGAGTATTCTTAGCTTTTGCTTCCCGATAATCAGAGTCAAGCAAAATCTGTCCCCATTCAAACAAGTTTGGTTGAGGGTCGAATTCCCATCTGTCAGAGGGAAAAGCTGTAGTACCAGTACAACAGATAATGTGAGTAATATTCGGCATTGCTGCTGGGAGGGTGGTAGAGTCGCGGATATCACCGACAGTAACTTCTACCTTGTTTTCAAACATCTTTTGTGCTTTTGCCGCATTGCGTGTCAGGACACGCACTCTGACATTCTTCTCTAGCAGCTTACCTACAACTAGCTGCCCCACTCCACCAGTAGCACCTACAACTAGCACTAAATCTTCAGCACTCATAACTTTCCCTAGGATGGTCTATTGCTAATCTACTCAAAATATAGAACAGGCTGTTTGCTTCCATAGGGAGATATTGCACTCAAAAGCCCGGCTATTATAGCCGGGCTTTTAAGAAAGGTGGTAGGGGTATATTTCCCAAAGCTTACATATAGAGTTTCTGTATAAATCGCTGTACTGATAGGTAATACCACTTCGTTTAGGCTTATTCCGGAAAAGTAAAAAAATTTTTTGAGGAATTTGTCTGAGTATTTTTGACCATACCCATGAACAAGTTGCAACGTCAGCCTTTAGGATTTTAGAAGAGAGTTTCGTTGTTTTGACTGATGAACAATACATTTAGTAGCTGGCAAGAGTGGGTAACTGTACTGAGTTATGTCGGATTTACGGTGTTTATCATTGGTTGCGTGTTTGCCGCACAGAAAAAATAGAGGGGGAATGGGACATTGCTGAATAATTCAGGAGTAAATAAATAGAAGATATTTTTCGTATCATAAATAATTAAGTAGGTCGGTGTTAAAAATTGTCGTTATGACAAGGCAGGAGGCAGAGGGCAGAAGGCAGAAGGGAAGAGGTTTTCAAGCTACTTTACTTTCCGTTACATAGTTCGGTTTATTTGCACCTTTCTACTTAAGCGATCGCCTGTATACAGGAGAATTCAAGAGTCAGCAGTAAAATGCCCTGTATCCCTGTCTTTGAGTGATAGGTTATGTACTTCACCAAGTTGAAACACGCTGTAAAAATATACATTAATATATAAAATTGTTTTTTTTTGCTGGTTTTTTATCTTTCAAAAGACACATTTAAACCATATACTCACATGGTGATATTTTCTCGCTAATAGCGATAAATAATCATTAAATTTACCAATGACAAAATTTGCTAGTTGCATGGATAATAGCATAAATAAATATTTTATTTAAATTATATGTTCGCTCATATACTAAATGCTTGTAATCCAGTTATAACCCATTCAATAAACAGCAATGTAATTTTATATGTCATTCATGAAATAGTATACAGCCAAGAAAAAAAACATTTAATGATGGCAGTTCAACAGCTACATTCTCCAACAATAGATACAAGATTAGAAGGAATTATAAAGCTAGAAAACTTAGGGAAAACTCATCCCAAATACACTTGGGAAATAATAGAAATTCTCACTACATTTGTGCGGATAAATTCGCCTTGCAAGACTTACGAAGAAGTTAAAGACATCGTATCACTCAAAATTCATCCCGATATTCAAGCATCTCTGAGCGTTATCAGTAGAAGCGATTCCCAACAATACGTAGAATATAAACAAATTGATTTAAGCCATACAGATTTAAGAAAGACAAATCTCTGTGAAGCAAATCTCGCTGGTGCAAATCTCTACCAAGTTAATTTATCAGGTGCAAACCTTTCAGGTGCAAACCTTTCAGGTGCGATTTTGAGCGCTGCTAATTTATCTGAAGCTAACCTCGCTAGTGCAAACCTTTCAGGTGCGATTTTGAGCGCGGCTAATTTATCTGAGGCTAACCTTTCAAAAGCCAATCTGATGAAGGCGAATTTGTATTTAGCTAATTTATCTCAAGCTAATCTTCAAGATGCTATCTTTGATGGGGCTAATCTCCGAGAGGTAAAATTTTCCGGACAAGAGACTACAGACGTTGAATAGATAAAAGTTTTATTTAAACTAGTATTTTTAATCCTCATTCGTCAAAATATCCCTAAAAAGACAACTTCAAGAATTAAAGTAGCATCAATGAAAATTTTCTGCTGCATATTCAAATTTTTGACAAAATGATATACTCGTACCAACCTCTAAGTAATAATTCTATGTTGTGAGGAATATTACTGCTATGTCTGCAAATCAGACAGATAAAATATTGCGTTGGTTGATAGGTACGACAGTTATATTCGCTCTCGCACTGAATCTAATTGTTTTCGCTGCCTCCAATAAAAAGGAGTTATCAATTCCGCAACAAATGCAATATAGAACCCAAGCATTAACAACTACTGCGATCATGTTTTTAGGATTGGCAGTTATGATTAATGCTTACTATGCAGGCAAACATGCAGAAGCGATGCAGAAAAATGCGGCTGCATCTGAAAAGAACGTAGAACTGAGTATGCAAAATGCTCAAATCTCTCAAGATAGGTTGATTGCCGAACGCTTTATGGCTGCTATCACTCAACTGGGTCATGAGAGGATTGAAACTCGCATAGGCGCAATTTATATTTTAGAACGTATAGCCCAGGATTTTCCGAAAGAACACTGGACAATCATGGAAATTTTGGCGGCCTTTGTGCGAGAGAATACGGGGATTCTAAAAGAAGGTGAACTAGTCAAAGAGGAAGACTCACAGCCGATATACTGGAGCAAACCAAAAAGCCGAGTGCTGAGTACAAAGCTTGTAGAACAAAACAGCAATGAAGAAGCACCCAAAATTCGCCGGGATGTGCAAGCCGCATTAATAGTCATTGGCAGGCGTAATTCTCTCTTAGAGTTAGAAATTCAAAAACTAGATTTACGTAACATAGATATCAGGCGAGCCGATATACTGGGAGCCAATTTAGAAAGGGCAGATTTACGCGGTTCTGACCTTTCAGGGGCAGATTTGCGCGGTTCTAACCTCTCAGGAGCCAACCTCAACTGTGCAAAATTAGCTCGGTCGATTCTTTATGAAACCAATTTGCTGAAAGCCAACCTGCGCGGCGCTAATTTACAAGGGGCAAACCTGAACCGAGCCAACTTACAAGGGGCAAACTTGCGTGCAGCTAATCTGCAAAGCGCAAGTCTGCGTGCAGCTAACTTGGAAGGAGCAAACCTCTATAAAGCCAACTTGCAACAGGCAACCTTAAAAGTTGCTAACCTCCAAGGGGCAAAGTTGTTTCTGGCTAATTTACAAGGGGCAAAATTGGGTAAAGCCAATTTGCATCTGGCTGGATTGATTGGCGCTAACCTACAAGGAGCCAACTTGAATGGCGCTAACCTCTCCGGAGCTAATTTAAATGCTGCCAAACTCCAACAAACAGAAGTCTTCTTTGCTAACCTCACCGAGGCGAGTTTGACGGAAGCCGATTTATATCAAGCCAACCTCATGGGAGCTAACCTGAATCGGGCAATTTTATATGAAGCCAACCTGTCTCAGGCTAATCTAATCGGTGCAAATTTATTCGGCACAAACCTTTGCGATGTCAAACTAGAAGGAGCAATCCTCACAGGCGTGAAAAATTTAGACTCACAACAAATTGGCATGGCAGTAGGCGATCGCACAACCCGTCTACCGGATGATCTTGAAGCCCCCACACACTGGCCACAATCAAGTTAAATTACTCAATTATGTCCATTAATTGATTCGTTCTAGGATTTGGCAGCACCCTCAGGGTTTCTAGATTCCTGCACAAGAATCTTGTGTAAAGTTTGTAATAATTCCTTCGCCGTATAGGGCTTAGAAAGAAATTTTCTGACTCCAGACATTTTAGTGAGTTTATCAGTGGCAGTTAAACCGCTAACAGCCACAACCTTGACCTGAGAATTCATTTTTTGCAATGTGCTAATGGCGGTTGTACCGTCCATTAATGGCATCATCACATCCATCAATACTAAACTAATTTCGTCTTCGTGTTGAGCATAGAGAGCGATCGCTTCAATCCCATTACTAGCTGTCATTACTCTGTAGTTGTAAGTTTCTAAGGAAATTTTAGTTGTTTCTAAAATTCCGGTTTCGTCATCAACAACTAATATTAATTCTCCGTTACCTTTGAATAATTCCAAGTCTTCTCTTAAAGGTGTTTGTGGCACTTCCAGCGCTGGTAAGTAAACTTTAAATACCGTTCCTTGACCAACTTGACTGGACACATTTACAAAACCGCCATGACTTTGGATAATACCCCTAACGGTAGACAAACCCAATCCTGTGCCTTTACCAATATCTTTAGTGGTGAAAAACGGCTCGAAGATTCTATCAATGATCTCTGGGTGCATCCCCACACCTGTATCTGCAACAGTAATCACAATATAAGCACCGACACTGGCATCCAGATTCATTCGCGCATACTGTTCATCAATCAAGACATTTTCGGCAAATATCTTAATACTACCGCCTCTAGGCATGGCATCACGAGCATTAACTACTAAGTTCATCAGTAGCTGATGTAGGTGTGTCGCATCTCCAATCACAGCCCAAAGTCCTGGCTGAATATTTGTCGCCAATTCTATCGATTTCGGAAATGTCTCTTGGGCAATTTGCTGAATTTCTGAGAACAGATGACTAACTTGTACAATGGTACGCTGACCATCAACTCCCCGCGCAAACTGTAATACTTGCTTGACTAAAGCAGCCCCACGTTTAGAATTAATTTCTATGGTCTTCAACATCTGCTGATTACGCTCATTAGTATCAGGCATTTTGAGTTGCAACAGTTGTGCTGCTGTCAAAATGGGAGTCAGGATATTGTTCAAGTCATGAGCCATACCACTGGCTAATGTACCAATGCTTTCTAGCCGTTGAGCGCGGAGAATTTGACTTTCTAACTGTTTTTTTGCGGTAATATCAGTATTTACAGTCAAAATTGATTTTGCTTGGCCATTGCGATCGCGCATTAATGTCCAACGACTAGCAACAATCACATCTTGTCCTTGTTTGTTAACCTGGTTTAACTCACCTTGCCAAAAACCAGACTCAGCTATAATTGTGGTGATATTTTGGATTTGAAGTAAAGTTTCTGGTAGATACAAAATCTGATTGACATTTGTACCTATTACTTCTGTGGCTTTCCAGCCATACAAATGTTCAGCGCCTGAGTTCCAAAAACAAATTTGATTGTCAACATCTTTGACGATAATTGCATCACTAGTAACATCTAACAAAGCTGCTTGTTCGCGGATTTTTTCTTCGACTTGCAGACGTTCTGCAATTTCAGCCTCCAACTGCAAATTTTGTGCTTGCAGCGTTTTTGTGAGAGTTCTTAGCTTGAGATGGAGTTGAATTCTAGCTAAAACTTCTTGATATTGAAGTGGTTTAGTAAGGTAATCGACTGCACCCAATTCAAAGCCTTTGACTTTATCCAAAGTTTCCGAAAGTGCAGTCATGAAAATAATCGGAATATCTTGTGTTAATTGACGTGCTTTCAGACGACGACAAGTTTCAAAGCCGTCTATTCCCGGCATGAGGATATCTAACAAAATTAAGTCAGGTGTGCCATATTCGGCTATGGCGATCGCGCTTTCGCCGTCTTCAGCAATCAAAACCGTAAATCCGGCTGTGTCTAAAAAATCAAACAACATTTCTAAATTAATAGGAGTGTCATCAACAATTAAAATGACACTGGATTTATTAAAATCATTTTTCATAAAGCCTCAGAATACCTTTGGAGAAACATCAAGATTTGTTTCCCGTTAAAATTTTTAGCTAGTTGATATAAACATCTGGTTAAAGGTTATAACTCCTCATCTAGTTTTACAGATTGTTCAACAATAAGTAATT
This sequence comes from Fortiea sp. LEGE XX443, assembly GCF_015206815.1. GTDB lineage: Bacteria > Cyanobacteriota > Cyanobacteriia > Cyanobacteriales > Nostocaceae > Nostoc_B. The sequence goes on along the minus strand of NZ_JADEXZ010000039.1, from coordinate 21,747 downwards.
ACACAAGTTTTGGACTGTAACCTTCACTCTGTCCCCTATATCCACCTATGAATTTAATTGTGTCCGACTACTTACTTCTTTAGTTACTCCACATAGATAAATCTAGCAAAATTTCTAATTCTTCTGCTGAGGGAGGATTAATCGCAGCCTAAGATATCAAGTGTAAAGGATGGAATATAGTTTCGTGTTCATCCTTCATCTTTCTTACTTTATCTTTGTCTTCATACATCCAGCGCAATTCCATGCGAACCTGTAACTTTTCTAAAAGTTTTGCTTTTTGGAGTTTTGCTGATTAACGAGGTTTGTTCTAATTCTCGGAAAGCACTGTAGACATCAGTATTTCTACTAATAGTTATTGCCTTGTACCGTTTTGCAGTTACTAAAAGTACCTAAACTTTTAGTCTAACTAGCAGCCATTTCTAGTAACATTTACGTACTAACTTAATTAACTACTTAATTTTGATGACACACTCTACAAACCAGGTTTATCCCGTAATTTGGCACAACAATTCAGTGTCACTAATTGATCAAACCCGTTTACCCAATGAGTACGCGTTTGTGGAAATTCATCGTAGCGAAGACATGGCGCAAGCGATTAAAACCATGATTGTGCGGGGTGCGCCAGCAATTGGTGTGGCTGCGGCTTATGGGATGTATCTTGGGGCGAGAGAAATTGCAACTAGCGATCGCCATGAGTTTTTAAACCACTTAGAAACAGTTGCCAAGTTATTGCGGGCAACTCGTCCGACAGCGGTAAACTTATTTTGGGCGATTAGCCGGATGTTGAAAACTGCCTACGAAACCTTGGGAACCGTTGAGGATATCAAACAAGTTCTCTTTCAAACAGCCCAAGCAATTAATATTGAAGATGTGCAAACCTGTCAGGCGATCGGCGATCACGGTTTAGCCGTGCTACCCAAAACCCCAGACAAGCTGACACTGCTAACTCATTGTAATGCTGGGGCGTTAGCAACTGCTGGTTACGGTACAGCATTGGGGGTTGTGCGTTCCGCTTGGCGAGATGAACGCTTAGAACGCGTGTTTGCTGATGAAACTCGTCCCCGCTTACAGGGAGCAAAACTCACTGCTTGGGAATGCGTACAAGAAGGTATCCCGGTGACAGTAATTACTGATAATATGGCAGCCCACTGTATGCAGCGGGGTTTGATTCATGCTGTAGTTGTGGGGGCCGATCGCATTGCGGCCAATGGTGACACAGCTAATAAAATTGGGACATATAGTTTAGCGATCGTAGCAAAAGCCCATAATATTCCCTTCTTTGTGGCTGCGCCTTTATCTACTATTGATTTCGACTTATTTGATGGTACTCAAATCCCCATTGAAGAACGCCAACCAGAGGAAATTTATCAAGTTGGCGACACCATTCTCACACCTGAAGGTGTAAATTTTTATAACCCAGCTTTTGATGTAACTCCGGCAGATTTGATTACAGCCATAATTACGGAAAAAGGCGCATTTTTTCCTAATCAATTAGCAAAATCTCTTTCACCGCAAATGCTTTAAACTTTAGCAATATTAAAATTTATTTTGTAGATTTGCCTCTGGACAAAACTGCTACTATCAATATAATGGGTTATTCATTTCTAGTTAATTTACTGCGCTTGAAAAATGCAAAACTTCAAGACGTGGCTTTGCTTTTTTTATAGTAGTGAATACCTAGCATTTATTGAAGAACATTCTACCCATGAAAAATTTCATTTTGACAATTGTATTAATTATTTCTCCTTTCTCGATTATGAGTTGCAGTAACTCATCGACAGCTATCACAGAAACTTCTACAGATAATGTCGAGCAGGTGAAATCTGAAGCTACACAAAATAATACCAAAGAAACTCCTACAAATAATGTCGAGCAAGTCAAATCTGAAGCTACACAAAATAATACCAAAGAAACTGTCAGTAAAAATTCTACTCGACCAACTCCTATAAAAAATTCCTCTACATCTGAGAATAATCAAAAACCTAATAGCAAGCAACCCACAATTGGGACAGTGAAAGAACTCGTCAACGGTGATTTATTGTGTTATGCCACATTAACTGATGAAAAAGGAACTGAACATAATGTAGGCGCATCTTTTGAGATTTGTGCAGAATCGGAAAAATTTTTAAATAAGAAAGTCCGTGCATCTTACACAATTGCATCAGTAAATGATTGTCAAAGCATCGAACCTTGTGGCAAATCTAAAAAAGAATCGATAATTACCAAAATGGAAGTTTTAGATGAAACATCATCAAAGCAATCTCCAAGTAGTAAATCGCAGATTCTCAGCAATGGTGAATGGACAATAACTATTGGTAATGCAGATTCTTGGTCAGGAGTTAATGGTACAGGAAATCTGACTTACAAAGGATGTGATGCTAAAGGTAGTTGCCTAGAATTAACAGGAGGAAAAATTACCTGTCGAGATGGTAAATGTACCACAGGCTGGCGTAATGGGGATTATTCCTATATTTTGGAACAGCCGATAACTGAGGAAGACAATCCTCAGGAAATAGCCTCTTCAACAATTTTTACCGTCCGAAAAGATGCAAATGTCATCTTGAGTGCTAAAGGATTTAAACTTGCCTCTGGCAACTAATTAGGAATAATTCTATCTCCTGTTTTAGAGTCAAATACAAACAAGTGATTCAAATCTAGTTGTGTGTGCAGGCGATCGCCTGTACGCACACGCACATCTCCGCCAATCTGTAAATTCAACAGCACAATTGAACCAGGTAAACTAGCGCGAATCAGAGTTTCCCTCCCCAAAGGTTCTACCACCTTCACATCAACTAAAAGTGCTGTTAGCGGTAGCGGGAGTTGAGCAGCGTGCTGAGGAGCCAGCGCCGTGCGGGGGTTCCCCCAGTTGAGGCGACTGGCGTTGCTAAGTGCTGAGTCACTGTTAATATAGATATGCTCCGGCCTAATACCTAAATTACAACTTTGACCTTGGCGCAGCTGCAACTTCTCCTGAATACCTGCTGGAACTTGAATTAGTTGTTCACCAATATCAAAGCCATCATTCTTATAAATAGCAGGCAAAATATTCATTGGTGGACTACCTAAAAAAGTCGCCACCATCTGATTAGCAGGAAGAGCATAAATGCTTTGTGGATCGCCAATTTGCTGAATTCTGCCGCGATTTAGCACCACAATCTTATCAGCCAAAGTCATCGCCTCAACTTGGTCGTGGGTGACATAGACAGTAGTAATTCCCAATTCTTGATGCAGCTGCTTTAATTCTGCTCGCGTATCATCTCTCAATTGAGCATCTAAATTTGATAAAGGTTCATCCAATAAAAATACTTGAGGTTCACGCGCGATCGCTCTCCCTAATGCTACCCGTTGTTGCTGTCCCCCGGAAAGCTGTTTGGGTTTGCGCTCTAACAGATGTTCCAAAGACAGCGATCGCGCCACTGTTACGACTCGTTCTTGAATGATCTTCGCGTCAACCTTCCGCATCTGTAAGCCAAAGGCGATGTTTTGCGCCACCGTCATGTGGGGGTAAAGAGCGTAATTTTGAAATACCATTGCGACATCCCGCTGTCTGGCTGGGATGTTGTTCATTAAGCGATCGCCAATCAACAGTTTGCCAGATGTTGCAGTTTCTAAACCAGCGATCGTCCGCAAAATTGTAGATTTACCACAACCCGAAGGCCCGACTAATACCCAAAATTCGCCATCAGGAATTTCAAAGGTAATATCTTCGATTGCGGTGACGTTGTTAAACCGACGTTTAATGTCTTCTAGACGAACATTTGCCATTATTCAATCTGATAATTTGAATTTGCAATTGTTAGGGATATTCCCTATTGTTTCATTACAGCAATGCTATAAACTCCTTGCTTCTAAGTTCATGTGTCATTCTGCTCTAATAAAATATTAGGTTGCTTTGTAAATTGAGTAAGTTGATTTTTCTGTGTCACTCTAATCAGAAACCTGAGAGCTTCATTCACAGCTTCAGCATTGGGAAACATTGCTGCGACATCAGGTTCTAAAGTAATTGTTGTTTGATCAAAGTTTTTTCTTTCAGAACCAAACTTTTTAACTTTTAGACTTTTTAATTCATATTCTGAGCGCAGATTCCCTTTCATTTCTGGCTTATCCTTATTTTCTGCTGCTAAACAAAGTTCAATAACTTCTTTAAGATTTGTTATCAACTCATCAATTGTGTTTCCTTGTGAGTAACAAGCTGTTAACTGCGGGACTTCTGCGACATAATAGCCATCTTCATTCTGTTCAATGATGACGTAGAATTCACGTTTGCTGGCATTCTGCATAATTTAATTTTACGTATACTCATGACTTTTCTAAATTACTTGTCCACGCCGGATGAGCAAATAAAGACGCAATCACACGTACTCCTCGTAGTTGATTTGATAGAGGTAAATGACCTTTCGGCGCACTCAAATCCCAAATAAATTCATTGGGGTAGCGTGTCCAATTATTGCCATTTTTCCAAGCAATTTTTGGCCAGAAATTGTCCCAATTTTTGCCGAGGCTTAACCAAATTTCACGCTGTACTGAAAAGCCAAATTTGCCTTCAGAGTGGACTAACCACAAATTGTTGATGGTGTGTAAGTCAATCACAGGAAAATTGTCAACTTCCGTAAAATATAGCCATTTTCTTTGAACAGCAGTTGACCCTGCTAGTTCGCACATTTTCTCAATAGTTAGGCGATCGGCTGCTTGGAAGTCTTGTGCAGCAAGTAACTGTTGCAAAGAATTGTAATTAATCCGACGCTCTGATTTTAGAGGTACAATGCCCTCAGGAAAATTATTTTGCAGGAAGTCTCTGGCTTGCGGTGCATCAGAGTTGTAAAGTATTTGGTAGGCTTTACCATCAATCCAAGTTGCTGGAAGATCACGACGTTTCAGTAAAAAGTCCATTAACACATCTAATCCCCCATTACCCAATTCAGCCAATTGTGGGATGATCTGTTGTTGGACTTGAAGAGACCCAGCGATTAAACGTTGTCGGAGGGAGTCGATGTCATTAGCAGTGCCTGATACAATCATTGGGTCTGTCATGCCATTATTCATGTTAGCGGTCAGTGAACAAGCGATCGCTATCAAGGGTTCTTGATGACGAAGCATTGATAGCGAAATGTAGTTTACTATTTTTGATCGTACAAAATTGCGACAGTTTCACTGAAATCCCTAAATGCTGTACAAGGGGAATAGGGGGAAAATCTGCAAATCAAGAGGCTAAGGACTAGAAAGAATGAAGGATGAAGCATAAAGGCTGTTACCCTTGGCGTTCCCGCAGGGTAGGCTGAAATTTATATTTGATACTTCATACTTCATACTTCATACTTTTTATATTTTTCTGGAGTGTTTGAACTATGTACAACAAGATTACCCCCCCTACAACCGGAGCAAAAATCACCTTCAAGAAGGGTGAACCGATTGTGCCTGACAATCCAATTATCCCCTTTATTCGGGGCGACGGAACGGGTATTGATATTTGGCCTGCTACCCAAAAAGTCTTGGATGCAGCAGTGGCTAAGGCATATCAGGGTAAACGCCAGATTAGTTGGTTTAAGGTTTATGCTGGAGATGAAGCTTGTGATTTATACGGTATTTATCAGTATTTACCCGAAGATACGCTGACAGCGATTAGAGAATATGGTGTGGCAATTAAAGGGCCTTTGACTACTCCTGTTGGCGGTGGAATTCGTTCTTTGAATGTGGCATTACGTCAAATTTTTGACTTATATGCTTGCGTACGTCCTTGCCGTTATTATGCGGGTACACCTTCACCACACAAAAATCCAGAGAAGTTGGATGTAATTGTTTATCGGGAAAATACTGAAGATATTTATTTGGGAATTGAGTGGAAACAAGGAAGTGAAATAGGCGATCGCTTAATCTCCATTCTCAACAAAGAACTTATCCCCGCCACCCCAGAACACGGCAGGAAGCAAATTCCCCTCGATTCTGGTATTGGCATCAAACCCATCAGCAAAACCGGTTCTCAACGCCTAGTACGCCGCGCCATCAAACACGCCTTAACATTACCCAAACACAAGCAACAGGTAACTCTGGTGCATAAGGGTAACATCATGAAATATACCGAAGGCGCTTTCCGTGATTGGGGTTACGAACTAGCAACCACCGAGTTTCGTCAAGAGACAGTCACAGAACGGGAATCTTGGATTTTAAGCAACAAGGAAAAAAATCCTGATATTTCTCTAGAAGAAAACGCCCGGTTAATTGATCCGGGTTTCGATGCCCTCACCCAAGAGAAAAAAGCCCAAATTGTCAAGGAAGTTGAAACCGTTCTTAACTCAATTTGGAACACCCACGGTAACGGTTTGTGGAAAGATAAAATCATGGTCAATGACCGGATTGCTGACAGTATTTTTCAACAAATCCAAACTCGACCGGATGAGTATTCGATTCTGGCGACAATGAACTTGAACGGCGATTACTTATCTGATGCAGCAGCTGCGATTGTCGGCGGTTTGGGAATGGGGCCAGGGGCAAATATCGGCGATGCTTGCGCCGTTTTTGAAGCAACCCACGGTACAGCACCTAAACACGCTGGTTTAGACAAAATTAACCCTGGTTCGGTGATTTTATCTGGTGTGATGATGTTGGAATATCTCGGTTGGCAAGAAGCAGCCGACTTAGTGAAGAAAGGTTTAAGCGATGCGATCGCCAACAGTCAAGTCACTTATGATTTAGCACGGTTACTCGAACCACCTGTAGAACCGCTCAAATGTTCTGAATTTGCCGATGCAATTATTCAACATTTTGGTTAATTTCAGTTAACTATTAGGGCGGGATTTTCCCCGTCCTATCAGTATTTATCATTTAAAATTAAAATTGCCAATCTTCACCACCAGGCAATTGAGTTAACGTTTCTACAACCATCCTGGATAATTCTTTAGGTGAATAAGTATAAATTAAGAGCAACAATTTTACAGCATTCTGCATTAGTTCTTTTCTATTGATTACATCAGCTAGTTGAAATTGACTATATGCACCGTTCATGACTTCCAAACTAGCATCAGCTATGGCATCTTCGATTACTTCCTCTTCTATTAATTTTTCCCATTCATCTTGATTAACATAATAAAATGTTTTATTTTCTTTAATATTCAGCTTCTGAATTTCTCTAACTGAATTACGGATTGACGCAGCCCAAGAATTTGTCAGTCGCTGCTCTATTTGATTTTTGATAAGATGAATCAATAAAATCTTTAAATAAGATTGAATATTCCTCAAAATTGCTTGTTTACTCATTCCCTCCAACTCATCAACAATTGCCAAAGCATCCTCGTAACGCCCTTGTAAAATACTATTTCTGAGGTCGATTAATTCCTGCGTCATTTTCATTAACCTCAATGCTCACTCATATTGATAATAACCTATGTACTGAAGGGTACATTTAATAAAAATTATATTATTGTATCAACATCAAAACATTTAGAATCAAATAATTTATCATTACAATATACTTTTCATGAGTATAGATAGTTATGGTTGCTACTCCCGTTAAACAAAATGTATCTACAGATTATTCCCTAGAAGATTGGCTGCAAAGCCCTCCAGAAGGTACAGCATGGGTAAATGGGGAGTATATTAGACATCTCCAAAAATTAATTTTGCGTTGCCCGAAATCCTTGTAGAGACTTAGCAGTGCCACGTCTCCACTTATTGGGATATTTCTATTAGCCAATTAATTTTTTGTAGCCTAAATCTAAGACAATAAAAACTGACAACAAATTGCGTAGATTTGCTGCAAAAACTCTTATGACTCTTAACCGCAGACATTTCTTGTTTTTACTGAGTGCAGGTACAGGTGCTTTTGCATTAGACTCCTTTGCATTAGCAGATAAATCACCCATTAGCAAACAACCAAGCACCATAAGGGCAATTGAACTACCACCTTTACCCTACCCCTACGAAGCGCTAGAGCCACATATTGATGCTAGAACAATGCAGTTTCATCACGATAAGCATCATGCGGCTTATGTGAAAAATTTGAATGCGGCGCTAGACAAACACCCAGAACTCAAAAACAAAACCGTTGAAGAACTATTACGCAGACTTGACAAAGTACCAGCAGATATTCGCAAGACAGTCCGCAATAATGGTGGTGGCCATGTCAACCACTCCATGTTCTGGAAAATTATGAAGCCGCAGGGAGGGGGAGAACCCACCGGAGAAATAGGCTCCGCCATTAATCAAAATTTTGGTAGTTTTGCAGCTTTTAAAAAGCAATTTAACGAATCTGGTGCAGCACGTTTTGGCAGTGGTTGGGTTTGGCTTGTCCGCAACAAAAATGGCAAGCTAGAAGTGACAAGTACCGCGAATCAGGATAGTCCTTTAAGTGAAGGTAAATATCCCATTTTCGGCAATGATGTCTGGGAACATGCCTATTATCTCAATTATCAAAACCGTCGGGCTGATTATTTAGAAGCATGGTGGAATGTTATTAACTGGGATGAGATTAACAGGCGATTTGCGGAAGCAAGTAAATTTGCTTAAATAAAGGTAGTGACGTTCTCTCCCGTTAACCATGCGGTATAACGGGAGCTACTAATATAGAACTAGATAGTAAAGAACCATCAAATTCTAAAAAAGCTTCGCGCTTCACAGGCTGGGCTGCCCCGAAGCCTCCACGCGCAGACAAGATGAGTCCCACCTCGTTAATTGCCCGATTTAAAATATTGATTGCGGCATTCTCATCTCTATCCATCAATAATCCACATTTCGGACAATGATGCAAACGAACAGAGAGAGTTTTCGGGACTTTATGACCGCAAGCGGAACAATTCTGACTCGTAGAATGGGGGTTAACTTTAACTACTCGGACACCGCGTTTGACCGCCACTGCCTCCAAGATATTGATAAATGCTCCCCATGCGGCATCCAGAATGGATTTACTCAATTTTGTTCTAGCAAGACCTTTAATATTTAGGTCTTCTACGGCAATTAAGTCAAAATTTTTGACTAATTTGTGTGCTGTTTTGTAGTGAAAATCTTGCCTCTGACGCTCAATTTTTTGATGAATCCGGGCGATGTGGTTTTTCTTTTTAGCTTGTCGCCGGGAACCTTTGTCTTGAAAAGTTTTGTGGACGGAAGCCGTCCCCACAAACTTTTCGCTTTGTTGACGAGCTAGTTGACGTTGTTGACGAGCTAGGTGATATTGAGTGCGACGATAAATCTGTGGAATAGCCACTGTATCACCATCTGATGTTGTCAAGAATTCTTTCAATCCAACATCAATCCCTACAGCAGATTTAACCTCATCAAGTGGTAATAGTTGCGGCACGGAATCATCTTGCATAGAAATGTAACAGTACCATCCATCAGCTTTGCACGCAATCGTACAAGTTTTGAGTACAAAGCCCTCTGGTAAAGATCATGGCATTATGATGCGGTTGCGTGCATGGCGACCTAATTGTGAAGTTCTTTTTCCCTTCGATTTAAGGCAAATTATTGCTGCTGATGTTGCCAGAGAATTTCAGCTTTATCATCAAAGTTGATTCTTTTAAGTGGTTAAGCAAAATTAAATATATATTGCGATTGCTTCGTTCCTCGCAATGACAAGGGTTTGAAGTTTTCAAAATGTATAAATATTTTTGCACTACTACTTATGAATAAATTACGAACAGTGCTAAAAAATCTGGTAGATGGGTTGAGTGAAGTGTGGATAAAAGTTGGGGAGTATTGGAAAGTCCCCAGCAAGTTATCAATTACAGAAGCGAGACAACCTATATCCGCATTTCTCACAAACAGTAGGGGCGGGTTCACAGATATGCTCAAATCATTCACGAATATTTCGCTCAACCCGCCCCTACGGACTCTGGACTGAGGTTGCAATAATTGGTGAGAAATCCGGGTTATAGGATGTAGGGTGATGAGCCACCTTGCCATAGGAAGTTATTCTTCACTATCTTGATATAAATCCTGCAATGCTTGTAGTTGAGTTTTACGAGAAACCCGACGATATTTTTTACTTTCTAGTTTGGGTTCGTATTGATTCTGCCCTTTACCTTTATTTTTGACCTTTAAAGTCGATTCGGGATCGGCTTGTTGGTTCAGGTGAGTTTGTCTAGCGATCGCTTCATCTAAAAATTCTACATAATGTTCATAGCGTTCCCAATCTCCCCGCACCACACAATCAGGTTCGTCTCGATGCACACAATCACTAAAGCGACACTTAGCAACCGCTAGTTTTTTTCTCGCTTCTGGAAAATAATGTACTAATTCTTCTGGTTGGTTATCTAAGTCAGGTTGATTAAAGCCGGGAGTATCAGCCAGCAAACCGCCATCAGGTAATTCAAATAATTCTACGTGGCGAGTTGTATGACGACCACGCGCCAGTTTACCAGAAATTTCCCCGACTCGCAGGTTAACGTTGGGTATAAGGGCGTTAATTAAGCTAGATTTTCCTACCCCAGAAGGCCCAGCAATTACAGTAATTTTATGGCTGAGATGGTTTACTACTTGGTCAATATTAAGATTATTTTGCACACTGATAAATAAAGGTTGATAACCCCAACTCAAGAGGCGATCGCTAATTTCTTGCTGTTCCTGTGGTGATATTAAATCGCTTTTATTCAAGCACAGCACCACATCCCAGCCAGTAGACTCAGCTTTTACCAAAAACCGACTCAATTGGTAAGGTTCTAAAGGTGGATCAGCAACAGCAAATACCAGCATAATTTGATTGAGATTAGCGATCGCTGGCCGATCCAATTGTCCAGTGCGGGGTAAAACTTCAGAAATTGCGCCTCTTCCACCAGCCCAATCTGGTTCTTCAACTACCACGCGATCGCCTACCATTACCTGTTGTCCAATTTTTTTTAATCGCGTTCTGCGGGTACACAGGAGAATAGCAGGATCGGGATGAAATTCTTGATCTAGCTGTACGCGATAAAAATTGGCTTGTACAGCCACAACTGTACCGAGTAACTGTCCAGTATTTACAACAGTTATCATTGGTTAGCGGCCGGACGGCGAACTAACAAAGAAAAATAACCAGTACAGTCTGTAATTTGTTCTACCTGATAGCCCGCCATAGTCAAACTATCAGGTACTTGCTCGATTGGTTCTCCGGGATCAAGCCATACTTCCAGTAAACCGCCTAGGGGCATTTTTTCCAGGCGGAGTTTTGTCCGCACGAAATTAATCGGGCAAGGAGTACCGCGCAAATCAAGTTGAGCATCAGGAGTAGATACGGAAGATAAACTCATTACTTAAACAAATTTCCCAAGAATCCTTCCAGACCGCCTTTACCAGTACGATCTCCCTTAATTTTAGCCAGCTTCTCTAGCAATTCTCTCTCCTCTGGAGTCACCTTGGTAGGGATATCAATTAATATCGTTAGTAGATGATCCCCCCGACTCACAGGATTACCCAAGCGAGGTACGCCACGATTTTCTAGCTTCATCACTGTATTGGGCTGAGTTCCCGCCGGAATGATCAATTCTACTGGCCCATCTACTGTATTAACTTCTAAGCGACAGCCTAAAATTGCTTGTAAATAGCTAACTTGAATTTCGGAAAGAACATTAATCCCATCCCGTTGAAATTCTTCATCCTCGTTTACAAACAGGTAAACGTACAAATCTCCAGGCGGGCCACCACGTTGACCTGCATCGCCTTCTTGGGATATCCGTAAGCGGGTACCGTTATCTACCCCAGCCGGAATGGTAATTTTGAGTTTCTTGGTGATTTGATTTGTACCCTTACCATCGCAAGAATCACATTTATCTTCAATTACCGATCCCGTACCGTTACAAGTAGGACAGGTAGAAACTTGCGTAAAACTACCAAAAGGCGTGCGTGTCACTCGGCGGACTTGACCGGAACCGCTACAAGTTGAACAGGTACGCGGGCGAGTTCCTGGTTTGGCACCTGAACCATTACAGGTTTCACAAGTTTCTAGGTGGGAAATGCGAATTTCTTTTTCACCACCAAATACCGCTTCTCGAAAATCTAACTTCAGGTCTAGCCGTAAATCATCACCTCGTACTGGGCCACTGCGCCGTCTTTGGGCTGTTTGTGCGCCCATACCGCCACCAGCAAAGCCGCTGAAAATGCTTTCAAAGATATCGGCAAAACCACCCATGTCGCCTACGTCTTGGAAACCAACACCAGCACCTGAAACACCTTCTGGTCCAAAGCGATCGTAACGCGCACGGGTTTCTGGTTCTGACAGTATCTCATAAGCGCGGTTAATTTCTTTAAACCGTTCTTCCGCCCCCGGTTCTTTATTCACATCTGGGTGATATTTCCGGGCTAAACGGCGATAGGCTTGTTTGATTTCTTCTTTGTCGGCGTCACGAGAGACACCCAGAATTTCGTAATAATCGCGGGCCATATAGCAAAGGTAAAAGTTAGAAGGAAGAAAGCAGAAGGCGGACTAGAGGCTAGTCTTTTTACTTGGCACGGGCTAAACATCCCGCTACCGCTAACAGCACTTTTTTAAGATAGAAGGCATAGATTAATTTTTATTAATAATTGATTGTACCTTTTATAAAAATCACCAGCAAATCAAATATTGAGCAACATTTGCTTTTTCCTGGGAAAGGAGAAGTATTAACGAGTGTTAACAGCAGAGTCACCAGATGTCGGAATCCCTTGCTGTCGAGTTGGCTGTCTCTTTTACAATTGTGCTACGTGTCAGGTAAAACCCTGTCTATAAACTAGAGGGGCTACCCGCACCCTTAGGTGTGGAAAACCCCCCATTTGTAATACATCACATCTGTAGTAAGACATTATTTAAGGGTGAATCAGAGGAGATGAAGGCTGAAATTTCATATTTCGTACTTCATCCTTCATTCCTTAGTCTATCGCCTCATAATCAGCTTGTGCGGTCATTTCCTCATCAAAATCAAAATTAAACTGTGGTATAACAGTTCCATTGACAGGATTTTCTAATTCAGATGTCAATACGGACTCGGAAACTTCTTCAACCTCATCAGTATTTTGGCTATTAGCGCGGTTGTACACATCAGATCCGATCGCAAACAAAGTTTGCTGGAAATCATCCAAGCAATTTTGAAATTCTTGCAGAGAAATACCGGAGTTAGTCATTACAGCTTGAAGTTGGACAAATTTTTCATTGGCTAAAGTTTTCATCTGGTCGCCAATAAAGTTGGCATTGTCCTTCAAGGTTGATTCGTAACTGATTAACAGATTATCAGCTTGGTTTTTGAGATCAACAAATTCCTTGCGTTTTTTGTCTTCTTCCGCAAACACTTCGGCTTCTTGTCGCATCCGTTCGACTTCGTTAGAACTTAAACCACCCGTATTAGTAATCCGAATGCTCTGCTCTCTACCTGTGCCTTTATCTTGGGCGGAAACCTTGAGGATACCGTTAACATCGATTTCAAAAGATACTTCAATTTGCGGTACACCACGAGGCGCAGGGGGAATTCCTGCCAACAAAAACTTACCCAGACTTTTATTATCCCGCGCCATTGCCCGTTCCCCTTGGAGAACATGAATTTCTACCGAAGTTTGCCCATCAATCGCAGTGGAAAAAACTTGGGACTTGCTTGTCGGAATTGTGGTATTGCGCTCGATAATTTTAGTAAATACTTCCCCTAGGGTTTCAATACCCAAAGATAAGGGAGTAACATCTAATAGCAAGAGATTATCAACTTCGCCGCCGAGAACTCCAGCTTGAATTGCGGCTCCCAGCGCTACAGCTTCATCAGGATTAATAGAGCGATCGGGCGCTTTGCCATTAAAAAATTTGATCAGGGCGTTTTGAACTGCGGGAATACGCGTAGAACCGCCAACTAAAATAATCCGGTCTATGTTTTGTGGTTTGAGGTCAGCATCTTTGAGGGATTGAATCATCGGTTCGATGGTAGCCTCAATCAAATGGGTTGCCAGTTCCTCAAATTTAGAGCGGCTTAGTTCCATCTCTAGATGCTTCGGGCCAGATTCGTTAGCCGTGATAAAAGGCAAGTTGATCGAGGTACTTGCCATACTGGAGAGTTCAATTTTGGCCTTTTCTGCTGCTTCTCGCAAACGTTGCAAAGCCATCTTGTCTTGGGCAAGGTTAATTTTTTCTTGTTCCTGGAAGCGTTCAATCATCCAGCGGACAATACAGTTATCGAAGTCATCACCACCAAGTTGATTGTTCCCACTGGTTGCTTTGACTTCAAATACTCCATCTCCTAGTTGTAGAATGGAGACATCGAAAGTACCACCGCCCAAGTCAAAGACTAAAATTAGCTGTTCTTGATCTTGCTTATCCAATCCAAAGGCTAAAGCAGCTGCCGTTGGTTCGTTGATGATTCGGAGAACTTCTAGACCGGCGATTGTCCCAGCATCTTTAGTTGCTTGCCTTTGGGCATCGGTGAAATATGCTGGTACGGTAATTACTGCTTGTGTTACAGATTCACCTAAGAAATTTTCTGCGTCCTGCTTTAATTTTTGCAGAATCATGGCAGAGATTTCTTGAGGGGTGTAATTTTTGCCGCGAATATGAACATCAACAGTTTCATCTCGACCTTTGACACAATTGTAAGGAACGCGATCGCGTTCTTCTTGTGTATCTTCCCAACGTCGACCAATGAATCGCTTGATACTGTAGATTGTATTTTCGGCGTTAGTTACGGCTTGGCGTTTTGCCAGCTGACCGACTAAGCGATCGCCACCCTTGCCAAATCCTACAATACTAGGAGTGGTTCGTCCGCCTTCAGAATTAGAGATGACAAGGGGTTGACCACCTTCTAAGACTGCGACGCAACTGTTAGTCGTGCCTAAGTCGATCCCAATAACTTTTCCCATACTTACAGTATTTGTACTGAATGCTTTTGCCGTGGTGTTGTACGGGATATTTACTGGCAATCAATCAAGCGTAAGGGTGCAAGTGAAAACCCAGACACCCTTACATCCTTCCTTCTAGAACATCAAAATCAAAAGTTAAAAGCATGATTGGTTTTGACTTTTTACTTTTAACTTTTTACTTGAAGTAAGGCGAGCAAATACAGCTTAACTGTTGGCTGAACTCGACTGATCTTCTTGTGCAGGCGGTGTATCCTCCTTAGGAGCAGCCACCTTAACCATTGCATGACGCAGCACGCGATCGCCTATATAATATCCGCGTACTAACTCTTCTAACACTGTTCCTTCCGGATGTTCATCCGTAGGTTCCCGCATTACTGCTTCGTGGAGGTTGGGATCAAACTGTTCGTTTTCAGGACGCATAGGTGATACTCCCAGGCGTTTTAAAGAATCCACTAATTGTTTATAAACTCCTTGATAACTTTTGTGAATTGTCATCTCGCCTTCAGTTTGTGGCTTGAGGTGCGCTCGCGCCCGCTCAAAATTATCGACCACTGGCAATAATTCTAGAATTGTGTTCCGCTTCACCTGTACGTCTAGCTCTTCTTTTTCTTTGCTAGTACGCTTGCGGTGATTTTCAAAATCTGCGGCTATCCGCATGTACTGAGTACTACGTTCTTCTACCTGGGCTTTGAGAGACTCAATTTGTTGAGTCAGTTCTGTCAAAGCAGCTGTGTCTGTTTCCGTCTTATCCGTTACAGCGAAGCCATCTTCTTGATTGAGCGCAGCCGTATCTCCTGATACATTGCTTGTGGCTGCCACTTTCTCAGTAACTTCGCTGCCAGATTCGTGGGAGTTCATTTGGGCTGGGGAGTCGCTCATCATTTCTTGCTTTACCTCTGTTGGTTCACCCAATTGCTGGCTTGTATTGTTTACCTGTTTATTTTCGTCCATCATTGTCTATTCCAGATACTCTTGAGGACAATAAATCACCACAGGGGTAGATTTTATGGACAATATTGTTCTGGAAGTAATATCACCGTCATTTTATTGTGGCAAATGGTGAATATCTTAGCGTATACCCTCTAAGGACGGGAATCCGAACGCTCAAAGCTAAAGTATGAAGTATTAATTTCAGACTTCATATTTTACACTTCATAATTCAATTGGAATTTTATTAAGTTTAAATGAAAATTCTGTGCCACAGGTTGGGAATACTTTAAGCAGAGGTTTTCCCCAATAATTGCTCACCTATGACTCAATCGTCCCCGCAAAGGCGTAGTACCGCGCTCACGACCCGAACAGAATTTTCGCCATTCGGCAGTAAGCTAGTGCAATCTGGCTATGTTAATAGCGAACAGATGAGACAGGCTCTGATTGAAAGTCGCAAATCTGGCAGGCCCCTGACGGAAGTGCTGGAGTCGATCACTGGGCGACAACTATCACCTGAATTTCTCAGACAGTATAAAAAACAACAATTATTTGAACTTAAAATACTATACGGGGTTGAATTCCTTGATCCGGAAGTCAACAACATTGGCAGTACGAATGTCGGGAGCTTAATTGAAACCCTCATCCCAGTAGATATTTGTCGTCGCCATCGCTTAGTACCCCTATCCAAAAGCGAAGACCAAAACCCACCCAGTGTTTTGGTGGCGATGGTCGATCCAGATAACTTAGAAGCATCTGATGACCTAAATCGCATCTTGCGCCCACAAGGTTTGGCGTTACAGCGCATGGTGATTACCCAAGAAGACTATCAGCAACTCATCAACCAGTTTTTAGATGAGATGGCTGTCAAGCAAAAGCATCTGGAGCAAGAAAAGTTTACAGATATCAATCAAGATTTAGAAAATCTTGGCAATCTTGATTTAGAAGATGCCCCTGAGGATATGGAGGCTGACTTGGGGGCAGCTATGAAAGGTGCAGAGGATGCCCCAGTCATCAGCCTTGTGAATAGAATTCTTGCCAAAGCTTTGCATGAGAAAGTTTCTGATATTCACATCGAACCGCAAGAAGAAAACTTACGCATCCGTTTTCGTAAGGATGGTGTACTGAATGAAGCTTTTCCCGAACTGCCGAAAAAAATCATTCCTGCTGTCACAGCCCGATTTAAAATTATCGCCAACCTAGATATTGCCGAACGGCGTTTACCTCAAGACGGTCGCATTCGCCGGATGTTTGAAGGAAGGAAGGTGGATTTCCGCGTTAATACTTTGCCCAGTCGTTACGGGGAAAAGGTCGTACTGCGGATTTTGGATAACTCTTCTACTCAACTTGGATTGAATAAGTTAATCACTGATCCAGAAACATTGGAAATTGTCCAGGAGATGGTCAGTCGCCCCTTTGGGTTGATTTTGGTAACTGGGCCAACGGGTTCTGGTAAAACTACTTCGCTGTATTCAGCATTAGCAGAAAAAAACTCGCCCGGAATTAATATCAGTACTGTCGAAGATCCGATTGAATATAGTTTGCCAGGGATTACCCAAGTACAGGTAATTCGGGAAAAAGGACTGGATTTTGCCACAGCGTTGCGGGCTTTCTTGCGGCAAGACCCAGATGTGTTGCTAGTGGGTGAAACGCGGGATAAAGAAACCGCAAAAACAGCGATTGAGGCTGCTTTGACAGGTCACTTAGTATTAACTACCTTACACACCAACGATGCTCCTGGTGCGATCGCTCGTTTGGGAGAAATGGGCATTGAGCCATTCATGGTTTCTAGTTCTTTAATTGGTGTGTTGGCACAACGCTTAGTCCGGCGTGTGTGTTCTGACTGTCGCATTCCTTATACTCCCACTCCCGAAGAACTAGCTCGCTATGGTCTATCTGCTTCTGGTGATGTAGAACTCACGTTCTACAAAGCCAATACCTTAACCGCAGAAGCTTTAGCAGAAGCCAAAGCCAAAAATCATGTTTGCCCAACTTGTAGTGGTGGTGGTTATCGGGGACGATGTGGTGTTTATGAAGTCATGCGCGTCACCGAAAATTTGCAAACCTTGATCAACCAAGAAGCACCCACAGAACGTATTAAAGAAGTTGCTGTAGAAGAAGGCATGAAAACCTTGTTGGCCTACAGCTTAGATTTAGTGCGTCAAGGAACCACCACTTTAGAAGAAGTTGATCGGGTGACATTTACAGATACAGGTTTAGAAGCAGAGTTGAAAGCTAAACGTAAGAGCGGCCTTACCTGTCGGACTTGCAGTGCCGAACTTCAGCCGGAATGGTTGGATTGTCCCTACTGTATGACACCAAGATTTCAAGATTAGTCAATAGTCCAAAAATCACAAAAGGAAGCAGAACTATGGAAATGATGATTGAAGACTTGATGGAACAAATGATTGAAATGGGTGGCTCGGATCTACACTTATCCGCAGGTTTGCCTCCCTATTTCCGCATTAGTGGGAAACTAACTCCCATCGGCGACCAACCATTGACAGCAGATCAATGCCAAAGATTAATCTTTAGTATGCTCAATAATACCCAGCGTAAGACTTTAGAACAAACCTGGGAGTTAGATTGTTCTTATGGTGTCAAGGGTTTAGCTCGATTTCGGGTGAATGTTTACAAAGAGCGTGGAGCCTACGCTGCTTGTTTACGGGCATTGAGTTCTAAGATTCCTAACTTTGAAAAATTAGGATTGCCAGATGTGGTGCGAGAAATGGCAGATAAGCCTAGAGGGTTAATCCTGGTGACAGGCCCTACAGGTTCTGGTAAAACCACTACTCTAGCGGCAATTATTGACTTGATTAACCGCACCAAGGCAGAGCATATTTTGACTGTGGAAGACCCAATTGAATTTGTCTACGAACCAATTAAAAGCTTGGTTCACCAACGACAACTGGGTGAAGATACCAAGAGCTTTGCTAATGCCTTGAAAGCAGCCCTCCGGGAAGATCCAGATATCATCTTAGTAGGAGAAATGCGGGATTTAGAAACTATTTCTTTGGCAATTTCGGCAGCGGAAACCGGACACTTGGTTTTTGGAACACTGCATACTAGTTCCGCAGCCCAAACAGTTGACCGGATTATCGACGTTTTCCCTCATGAAAGACAAACTCAAGTACGAGTGCAGTTGTCTAACTCCCTAGTAGCAGTATTTAGCCAGACCTTAGTACCGAAGAAAAATCCCAAACCAGGTGAGTATGGTCGAGTCATGGCTCAAGAAATTCTGATTGTTACTCCTGCTATTTCCAACTTAATTCGAGAAGGTAAAACATCACAAATTTACTCAGCTATTCAGACTGGCGGTAAATTGGGTATGCAAACGCTGGAAAAGGTTTTAGCAGATCATTACAAAGCCGGAAATATTTCTTTTGAAGCGGCAATGTCTAAGACTTCCAAGCCGGATGAAATTCAACGTCTCATTGGTACTGCAACACCAACAGGAGCAAAACCTGGTGCTGGAGTTGCTAAAGCTCACTAAAATTTCACCTCGATTAAGAATGGTCAAAAGAAGCAGGGGAGCAGGGAGCGGGGAGCAGGGGGGAGAGACTGGGACAAAGCTTGTACCCCGCCCCAGCCGAGCGCCCTGGAAGAGCGGGGCTTCTTACCCATGCTCCGCGCAGAGAGGAAGGGCTTGCTCCCCCTGCTCCCTGCCCCCTTCCCCTCTGCCTCTTCGGTAATAGTGATTAGTCAAAACAACTATTGACTATTGATTATTGCCTCTTAAGCAAATTTAAAATTTTGAATTTTTAATTATTTAATCTATGCCAACTTACGTTGCCCGTATTCGGGATTCTCAAGGAAAATCTCGGAAAGAAAAAATTGTTGCTGATTCCTTAGCGCAAGCCCGTACTAATCTCAGAGATAAAGGTTTTGTAGTCCAAGAACTCAAACAATCTCAAGGCTTTTCAGGAAGCTTTGACTTGAAAAAAATTAAGAATTCATTTGTTAAGGTTCCGATTAAGGAAAAAGCAGTTTTTTCCCGACAACTTGCTACCTTGGTGAATGCTGGGGTCGCAATTGTCAGAGGTTTGGGCGTGCTGTCCGATCAATGTACCAATCCTAAAATGAAACAAGCGCTAATTGACATTAGTAATGATGTGCAGAGCGGTGTCAATCTTTCTGATTCAATGCGTAAACATCCTGACTGCTTTGATGGTTTGTATGTGAGTATGATTCAAGCTGGCGAAGTGGGCGGTGTATTAGATGAAGTATTAGCTCGTTTAGCGAAGTTATTAGAGGATGTAGCCCGATTACAAAACCAAATTAAATCAGCATTAGCTTATCCGGTTGTTGTGGGTTTTATCGCTGTTAGTATTTTTGTGGGGATGACAGTTTTTCTTATCCCCATTTTTGCTGGGATTTTTAAAGATTTAGGAACTGAATTACCTGCTCTAACTCAATTTTTGATGATTTGTAGTGAAATTCTGAGAAGTTTTTGGTCTTTAGCAATCGTAGGTTTTCTAATAGGTTTAGGAATTGCCTATAAGCAGTTTTACAAGACAGCAGCTGGTCGTCAAACTATCGATCGCCTTTCTCTAAAAATGCCGTTATTTGGTGATTTGATTCAAAAATCTTCTGTTGCTCGTTTTAGTCGTACCTTTGGTGCGCTGACTCGCTCTGGTGTACCAATTCTGACCTCGTTGGAAATTGTGCGGGATACATCAGGAAATCAAGTTGTTGCTAACGCCATTGATGCAGCACGTTTAGAAATTCAACAAGGGGGCATGATTAGTATTGCTTTGCAAAAAGAGAAAGTTTTTCCTCCTATGGCAATTCAAATGATTAGTATTGGCGAAGAAACTGGAGAATTAGATGCAATGTTAATGAAAATTGCTGATTTCTATGAAGATGAAGTCGAGCAAGCTGTAAAGGCACTAACCAGTATTTTGGAACCGGTGATGATTGTGGTTTTAGGAGGCATGGTTGGTACAATTATCTTGGCGATGTATCTGCCTCTATTCAAGGTATTTGAAAATCTAGGCTAACCAAAATTTGCAGTATGAAGTTTGATATTTCAGACTTCATACTTCACACTTCATACTTAATAAAATATGCCTGTGCAAAAATCTCATTATGAAGCAAGCTTGTCAGAGTATAGCAATCATCAAGCGGCGATCGCTCTACTCAAACAACACAGACCATATCTAGAAATGATTCCTAGTTTGCGTCGCCCAGATGAAAGTGTCATTACTATCCCTCTGCCTATTGTTCGCCTGCGTAATACTGTTTCAGCGGCTCCACAGGCAACTTGTTTACCCTGTGATATGGCAATATTAATGTGCGATCCAGAATGGAAAATTAAAACTGGAGCCGAAATTTTAATATTTATTCATCGTCCCCATGAAGATTTTTCTGATTTATTGGGACGTTGGCGACAAACTCAAGTTTGCTTAGACCAAGACTATGAGTGGTTAATGCCTCCTCGCCATAGTCATGTTTTAAGTGAAGGGGCTAACACTATATATCCGTTGTTTGTGGTTTTTAATGAAACATTAGAACGTATTCAACGCGGCCTTATAGGTGCAGAACTGCCATTTGTAATTCAAGCACCATATTCGCTACTTGAGGAGGAAAGGAATGAAGAGAGGCTAGAGATTAGTACCGCTATTTGGTTTGTTCCTTGATTTTGGTGAATAGCTATAGGAGGTGACAGGGAACAGGTGACAGGTGACAGGGTTAAAAGTCTTTTAGTGCATGAGTTTTATCATTGGCCGATGTCCTCACTGCCTTGGCTACTGCTATAAATATATAACCCCGCTTTCTCTGAGAAAGTGGGGTTCTGCAATCTCAAACTAATTTAATGTGAGTGATTGAGATATTTAGCGATGTTTGCAAACAGAACGAACAAATACACCACCAAGGAGTAAAGTCTATGATTCAGCAACACCCGTTTAGCTACTTTTAATACCGGCGTTGCTGAATGAAGAGATGAATTGATTTATATGGGTACAATTTTATACTTTAAATAATGAAGTAATAATTTAATCGAGTATCTCAGCATTTGTTCTGATTTGGAATAGCATAAAGTTTTGCGGT